>JALTKS010000035.1 GCA_027006175.1 Gammaproteobacteria bacterium | reverse complement strand
GAAAGCTTACAAGCGACTGTTGTTGGCGACCCTGACTATGCCGGTGAACTTCCGCAATTAAAAGGGGCACTGGCTGAAGCCAAGGTTGTTGCCAGTCTGTATGGAACAAAGCTGTTATCCGGTAAGCAGGCAACAGAACAAAACTTGCGTAAGAATATTGGCAGGGGCAAGGGAATATTACATCTGGCAACACACGGTGTATTTGATGCGGACGACCCACTGGATTCAGCGATTATTTTAAGCAAGGGGCGTTTAACGGCCGCAAGCATTCTTGAGCATCCATTAGCAACACAAATGGTTGTTTTATCAGCCTGTGAGACAGGGCTGGGTGAAGTGGCTGATGGCGATGATTTGCTGGGTTTATCACGAAGCCTGTATTTGGGTGGCACACGTTCCGTGCTGGCGAGTCTCTGGCCTGTTCAGGATAAAGGCACAAAGCTGTTTATGGAAATCTTTCACCAGCAATTAAGAAGCGATGGCGACATTGGTAACGCCTGGTTAACAGCACGTGATGGAGTTAAAGCGAAAGGCTACAGTGCCGCAGTTTATGCTGCATTTACGATTTCAGGTGCGAGTGAATTGCATTAAGCACGGAGTGCGGAAAATTCGCGCTCCAACAGTTCAGGATCACCAAGATTGAGTTCAACTAATCGGCGTAGGTGAGTGATGCTGTCTATATCAATGTGTTCACAGTGAAACCCGACATGATCTTCTTCAATGTGAGCAACCTTAATATCCATATTGATAGAACTAAGATTATCACTTAATACAATTCGTAATTGACCTGTATCACCTACATCCGCTGTCCATGACCCCGGTTTTTTTATTAAGGCACCTTTTAAGGAAATATCAATTAGTTGTGTATTCATATTATTGGCATTAATATGAATACTGGCAGTCGTGTCAAATAAAACTCGATGGTGTGTTCTTTGGTCCTGTTCTGTTGTTGCTTGATTCATATTTACCCCCGTAAATATCTATGCCTGTAAATGAAATTGTAGTGTTACCTTACCTAATTTAATTACATCCCCATCGCGTAAGGGATGACTTTCATTGCCAATTTCTTTATCTGCGACAGATAAACTTTCATTGTCAGCAAGATTCGAAATAAAGTAACCACCACTGCGTAAAGCAATTAATGCCGGTAGCATACCGAGCTTTCCTAAATCGGTTAATCCGGAGCGTAACTTAAATGTTTTACCTAACATTTTTCCGCTTATAACTTGCAACCAGCCATTTTTCGGCTGTCTGGATGAAATCTGTTTCGCAACAACAGTCGGTTCCTGTGAAAAAGACACTGGCGGTGTTATTGGCGTTTGCTTCTTTTCAACGAGGTTATCTTCTTCATGAAAGATTAAAACATGTTTACCAATTCGAATAACGTCGTTGTTTTGTAAATTGGCTTCTTGAATGGGTTTGTGATTCAGGTAGGTTGTATTGTCATGGTTACTTTGAGTTAGGGTGTGGATATTATCTTGAACCATTAAACGAGCGTGTTGTGGTTCAACAGCAAGGCTATCAATATGAATATCACAGCCGGGGTCACGCCCAATAGTAAGTACTCCATCCTGTAATGGAAATACATGAAGCGTTTTACCTTTAAATGTTAAGGCCAGTGTTGACAAGTCTGCGCACCATTTATATTTCTTCAGTACCAGTATAGTCGAGGTTTAAGGCAAAGAATCGTGTCATTGGTCACATTCTATAAACCATTGGTCGAATTTAGTGAATATTTTGCTTAGGAATCACTTATTTCTGGTTCTTTATCGTTATTTTCCTTATCCAGCGAAGGGTATATTCGAGCGGTTTTAACGACATTACCATGGCTTTGTAATATGTCGATAGGGTGTCCGGCTATCTTCAAACTGGTGCCGGGTTCAGGGATAGACTCGAGCTGTTCCAGAAGTAATCCATTTAGCGTTTTGGGTCCGTTAGTCGGTAGCTTCCAGTTTAGTGACTTGTTCAGTTCACGAATATTGGCAGAACCATCAACGAGCCAGGTGCCATCCTCTTGTGGATGAACATCTTGATAATTGTTGGCAGGATCGGAGGTAAATTCACCGACGATTTCTTCAAGAATATCTTCAAGCGTGACCAAGCCCTGTAATTCACCGTATTCATTGACGACTAAGGCGATACGCCGTTTAGCATGTTGAAAGTTGAGTAACTGTGTATTAAGGCTGGTTCCTTCCGGCACAAAATAAGGCTCACGCACTGTTTTTAATAAACTTTCTTTATCAAAGGTAGATTGGGTTTGTAATTTCAAAATTCTACGCAGGTGTACGATACCAATAATATTATCAATATCCCCCTTAAACACCGGGAGCCTGGTGTGCTGAGAGTTTTGTAATATATCGACAACTTCTTCCCAGTCATCGTCAATATCAATGCCAGTTAGTTCACCACGTGGCACCATGATGTCATCAACAGTGACTTGTTCAAGGTTAAGAATACCGAGCAGCATGTCCTGGTGAGTGCTTGGAATTAAACTGCCCGATTCCAGCACCACGGTACGAAGCTCATCTTGCGTAAGGTGCAGTGAGTCGGATTGCTTGGCATCAATTTTGAGTACTTTAAAAAGTACCGTGGTGAATTGGTTGACCAACCAAACAAGTGGAAAGGAAATTTTCATCAACGGCACAAGGATGAGTGTTGATGGAAAAGCAAAACGCTCTGGCCGTAAAGCAGCTAACGTTTTTGGTGTAACCTCGGCAAACAATACCATGATGACAGTAAGAATAGCGGTTGATGTTAAAACGCTGAGCTCACCAAATAGCCGAATCATGATCACTGCTGCCAGCAGTGTAATCATAATATTAACCGCATTATTGCCAATCAATATCAGTCCGATTAATCGATCCGGTGTGTCGAGTAATTTCTGTGCGCGCATGGCCCCGCGATGTTTGTCTTTTGCAAGGTGGCGAAGCCGGTAGCGGTTAAGCGACATCAAGCTGGTTTCTGAACCGGAAAAGAATCCTGAAATCAGAATCAGCACAACAAAGATAATTAATAACGCGCCTAGCGAAAGTTCATTTAGCAAAGTGGGCGACCTTAGGTCAGAATGATTTCTAGCACTAACTTACTACCAAAGTAAGCGAGTAATAAAGTAACAAATCCGGTGAGTGTCCAGCGAATGGCGGTGCGCCCACGCCAGCCTGCTTGCCAACGTCCAAATAATAAAATAGCAAACACAAACCAGGCCACAATAGACAATACCGACTTATGCACGAGGTGTTGGGCAAAAATATCTTCAAGGAAAATAAAGCCGGTTAGTAATGCAAGGCTTAGTAAAATAAAACCAAGCCCAATGAGTTGGAAGAGTAACGACTCCATTACTTGCATTGGCGGCAGTGCACGCATAAATCCACCGGGGTGCTTGTTGCGTAATTGCCGGTCTTGAATGGCAAGCAACACAGATTGTAATGCTGCAATGGTTAATAAGCTGTAAGCCAGTAAGGAAAGAATAATATGTAACTCAATTTGACTGGAGTATTGGTTACTCAAAATATGTTGCGCGCTGAATTGTTGATCCAGTAGCAGGGTGATCGCAGCAATAGGCAAAATGATAATGCCGAGATTCTCAATGGGTTGTTTAAGTGAAGCAAGCAACATAAGACTTGCGACCATCGCCATAATCAGCGATGCGGCACTGTAAATACCTAAATTAATACCAGCAGCGGTAAACACACTATTATAAACCACACTAACATGAAGGATGGCTGCGCCGATGCCTAAAGAGATGATTGCAAAACGGGTCTGTTGAACCACATCAACAGACTGGAATAAACGTCTGCCAAGTAAAATCGTCGTCACTAAATACAGTGCGATGGAAAGGGTGCTAATAGTCATTATATTCATAGTTAGAATCTTGATCTTCTAGGAAAAAATCCTATTGAGAGCGTAGCCTCGTTGGTTTTTCTCTGTTAGGCTGAATGTCAGGAATAATCTCATATTCGGCGTCGCTATTGAAGTACAAGCGAGATTTAGCCGCAAAATAGGGGTGAATATCGAGATATAAACAAGGATTGACATCTAATGTAGGAAAAATCGTGTTTTTTTAACATTTATGTCTAATAATGTTGGCTGTTTTAGGTAGAAAGTCTAAGCTGTATAACAACAAGAATTCTTAAAGGTTTCCGGAAGAGTATGAAGCTACGTATTTTGGGCTGTAGTGGCGGTATTAGTGCAGGTATGCAGAGTACCTCCTTGCTGATTGATGACGATATACTTATCGATGCAGGAACAGGGGTAAGCACACTAACGCTCGAAGAAATGAGTAAAATCAAGCATATCTTTATTACTCACTCTCACCTTGATCATGTGACCTGCTTGCCTCTTCTGATTGATACGATTTTTGATCGTGTAAAAGAACCTGTTTTGATTCATGGCCAGGAAAAAACCTTGCAAGCATTACAGGCATATATCTTTAACTGGGTAGTATGGCCAGACTTTGCAGAGTTACCACGCCCTGAAACCCCCGTGTTGAGTTACTCGTCTATCGAACCGGGTTCAACCTGGACCAATAATGGACGCAAGATAGAAATGATTCCGGTTGAGCACATTGTGCCAACGGTGGGTTACCGTGTAGAAGATGAAAAGGGTGGTTCATTTGCTTTCAGTGCCGACACCAGCACCAATGACTCGCTATGGAATGCACTCAATGCCCACGACAAGCTGGATATGCTGATTGTGGAGTCGGCATTCTCAAACCGTAATCTTGTGCTCAGTAAATTAGCCAAGCATTACTGCCCGGAATTGCTGGCGGATGACATAAAAAAGCTCAAACTCGACACAAAAATCTACATTACTCACCGTAAACCGGGTGAAGAAGAAACCATTCTTAACGAATGCCTTGAACTCATGCCTGATCTGGATATCACAGGACTCGAGGGCGGAGAGACTTTTACGCTATAATGTCCGAATTCGCCCCTTGTGGGCATTATTTAAAAAGAATTTGGAATCCCCAGTATGTTTGATTCATTAAGTGAACGCCTGTCGAAAACGATTAAAAACCTGCGTGGACAGGGGCGTTTAGACGAAACCAATATTAAAGATGCCTTGCGTGATGTACGTATGGCGTTACTCGAAGCCGATGTGGCGCTCCCGGTTGTAAAAGGCTTTATTGATCAGGTACGCGAGCGCGCGGTGGGTCAGGAAGTCATGCAAAGCCTCACCCCGGGGCAGGCATTCATCAAAATCGTTAACGATGAACTCGTTAAGGTCATGGGTGAGCAGAATGAAGGCTTAAACCTGCAAACCACGCCACCAGCGGTGATTATGATGGCGGGTCTGCAAGGTGCGGGTAAAACCACCAGTGTCGCCAAATTAGCGCGTTTTCTGACTGAAAAGCACAAAAAGAAAGTCATGGTTGCCAGTGCCGATGTTTATCGCCCTGCGGCAATCAAGCAGCTGGAAACACTGGCAGGAGAGGTCGGTGTCAGCTTTTTCCCCAGTAGCACTGAACAAAAGCCTGTCGCGATTGCCAATGGCGCGATAGAGCAGGCACGTAAGCAATTTATTGACGTGGTGATTATCGATACCGCCGGTCGCCTGCATATCGATGGCGAAATGATGGACGAGATTAAGGCGCTACACAGTGCCATTCATCCCGCTGAAACCCTGTTTGTGGTCGATAGTATGACCGGACAGGATGCCGCCAACACCGCCAAAGCCTTTGATGAAGCCTTACCTCTAACCGGTGTTATCCTCACCAAAACAGACGGTGATGCCCGTGGCGGTGCAGCGTTATCGGTACGCCAAATTACCGGTAAACCGATTAAATTCCTCGGTGTCGGCGAAAAAACCACCGCACTGGAAGCCTTTCACCCGGATCGCGTTGCCTCACGGATTCTCGGCATGGGCGACATGCTCAGCCTCATTGAGGAAGTGCAGCACAAGGTTGACCACAAAAAGGCTGAAAAGCTGGCGAAAAAGCTCAAAAAGGGTAAAGGCTTTGATTTAGCCGACTTTCGTGAACAATTAAAGCAAATGCAGAACA
>JALTKS010000034.1 GCA_027006175.1 Gammaproteobacteria bacterium | reverse complement strand
TAGCAATATTGTAACCGCACAGATTTTAGTAGTTGGCTCTAGTGATTTTAAGAATAAAATAAATAATTACTTAGATGATGCCGAAAACAGTTCAATTTATTTGCAACAATTGATAAATAATGCCAGGCATGAAAGTTCTTTAATAACCGTAAGACCAATTACAAATGATAAATCTACGTGGCACAAAAGTGGTAAAAAATCCAGATCACATACAAAGGCGAAAGACAGGCTATCAAGAGGTTCACAAAGAAATCGATCAACAGATTCAATTATTTATATCAATGTAAATAGAATAAACCCAGGCCATAAATCATATAAAAGCGGAACCTTCATACATGAAATTGTTCATGCAGTAGACTTGGCAAAGGGAAATTATAATAAAGATTATTCTATTCGTGAAAAAAGAGCTGTTTTCTTTCAAAATATTTGGCGAGAAAAACATCTTAAAAAATTAAGAAAAGACTATCATGGTAGATTTAAAACACTTGAGTATCAAAATGCGATTACTAACGGAAATATAAGTAAATTTGTTGAATATTACTTTAATAGCAATGGTATACCTTGAGTTTTAAAAATAAAATCCTAACAATACGTTTAAGTCCGACCCCAAAGCTACGTTATTCATATTGAGATAAATATCAATTTATAGATAATTCATACAAAAAAGTGATCTTAAAGGACTTGTTCATATAAAACAGGATTAATATAAAACCACTGAAGTCCCTAAGCCTCATAGCCATTTTGATTACTATGTTCTGCAAGTAGGCACAAGAATTTATGGATGCGCTCACAAGAAAAGAGCGTTACTTAATGGCTTTTTGGGACAACAAACAGCAACAAACTCATCTTCGTATGACGAATCTTCATCCGATTATGAAAATGATTATACTTCTTCAGATGATATTGAAAAACCAACTCTCTCTTCCGATATAATTGAAATTACCCTGGCTGCTCACGGTCTAGGCAATAATCTTGGGGCTATCTCAATTCAATACACCTTTTCCAACAAGGTCCAATGTAAAGAAGAACATGAGGCAAAAGAAGGCGAGGCTCTATAGCGCTTCTCAAGCGGTATTTCTTTTCATAATATTTATGATCAACTGCTGCTTAATATAGAGCTGTGGATGCAATCTACGCTGGATTTAAGCATCAACAATGAGGGATGCCTTGCTGAATGGTTGGATATTGCAAGGTAATCCCTAATTGTTGAATTATTTTTGAGCTGTCTATCCGGCGTGATTCTTTTAAATAAGACAACATACCTGTCGACATTTCTTGTTCGGCTTGTTGCATTGATATTTGTGGGGGTCTGGGTAGCTCTAAATAATCTGCAACTTGATTAAACCAGTCTGTCATCGTGCCAGGGTGTCCATCAGAAACATTAAACACCGCGGGGCTGTTGGCTTTTTCAGCCGCCGTCATACAAATCATTGCCAGATCGTCAGAATGAATTCGATTGGTGTAACCACACTCTGATTCATTTAACACCGGCAAACCTTTCTCTAGTCGCTCGCGTGGTAATCGACCCGGCCCGTAAATACCCGGTACTCGCAAGATAACGATATCCACATTATTTTCTTGCGCCCAAACAATAAGTCGTTGTTCGGCATCTAATCGCCGTTGGCCACGATCAGTACTTGGGCAGGTGGCTGACTGTTCGGTTATCCAGTCACCACCTGTATCACCATAAACAGCCGTAGTACTGATTAACACGACTTTATCTGGCATTCCCGCATCGTCAATACTTGCCAGCCAATTTGCCATACGTGTGTCCTGTGTTCCTTGTCTGGGAGGCGCGGCGAAGTAAAACACGGTATTTTCGGTATAGGAGATATCTTTTAAGCTATTAAGATCCTCTAAATTGGCCTGAATTGGCTCAATATGGTGTGTTTGGAGCGTTTTAATGGATTTGGCACTCAATACCATGCCTCGCACAGTTAGCCCTTGCTGCTGACAACGTTTTGCGACGCGTTTGCCAATTTCACCACAACCAATAATCGTTATTGCACGCATTTGTTTCACTTCGCTTTAAAAATCAGGGATAATCCCGAGCCTTTCAGTCAGGCTTTTTCGGAACCTAAGTAAACATTGTTATGAAATTTACAGTGATTGTCGAACCCGAGGGTACATCTTTTGATGTTAACGATGATGAGTCGGTGCTTGATGCCGCCATGCGCCAGGATATTCCCCTCGCCTATAGCTGCCGGGATGGTCTGTGTGGCGCTTGCAAAGCACGACTGCTAGACGGCTCCGTTACTTACCCTGATGATCGCCCGGAAGCCCTTTCTGAGGCGGATGTTCAGGAAGGTCTGGCATTACTTTGTCAGGCGCGACCCAGCAGTGATTTACGACTGGAAGCGAATATCGCTGATGCCATTGCGGGTATTCCAATCCGAA
Organism: Gammaproteobacteria bacterium; assembly: GCA_027006175.1. Lineage (GTDB taxonomy): Bacteria > Pseudomonadota > Gammaproteobacteria > AKS1 > AKS1 > Sulfuriflexus. The sequence goes on along the minus strand of JALTKS010000034.1, from coordinate 3,643 downwards.
AAATGCCCTGCCGAGTGTCATCCAGTGAGCAGCTCAGCCATGATGTTATGCGCATTATTCTTACGCTACCGGGTAAAATTAAATTTAATTTTCTTGCCGGACAGTACATTGATTTTATTTTGAAAGACGGGCATCGCCGCAGTTATTCCATCGCCAATGCTCCGCATGATGGTGAACATATTGAATTGCATGTTCGCTATGTCGAAGGGGGTGAATTTGCCGAATATGCCTTTGGCACTATGCCCGACAAAGCCATGCTGCGGATCGAAGGACCATTAGGGACTTTTTATTTACGCGAAGACACGGATCGTCCGATTATTTTTATGGCGGGTGGTACCGGGTTTGCGCCGGTTAAAGGATTAATTGAACACAGCTTACAAATTGGTTCACAACGTCCCATTCATTTGTACTGGGGGGCGCGTGCCGTACGCGATCTTTATAATAATGAGCTGGCACAGCAATGGGCACAACAATACTCACATATTACATTTATTCCTGTGCTATCTGATCCTGCGGATGATGATGATTGGCAGGGACGAACCGGCTTTGTCCATGATGCCATCATGGCGGATTTTGATGATTTATCACTCTTTGATATTTATGCAGGTGGTCCACCACAAATGGTGAATGCCGGTTTTGATAGTTTTCGTACTCGTGGTTTATCACCAGAACATTATTTCTCGGACTCGTTTGAGTACGCTCGTGATAAAAAATAACCCGCTAGCGCTCTAACAACATTAATCCTTTGCGATAACAGTCTGCCGCTTGCGCAGACTCTTCCAGTTGTTCTAGCAGCTCACCCAGGGCACGATACGTCGTTGCTGTCGGCTTTATACCTAAACTCGCTTCAAACCAGGCGCGTGCCTTACCCCACAGTTCATTACGCACCGCAAGCCGGGCAAGCGCATCTAATAAAATATGATCATCACCGTGCTGGTCTTGCCACTGCTCAGCCCAGGCTAATTGTTTTGACTTGTCCGTTGCCTGTGCCTGTGCATAAAGTTGCACCAGATCGTTATCCCAGCTTTTACCTAAGTGCTTATGCAGTATTTCAACAATTTCATCATCGTCACCATGCGAGAGTAACTTTGTTAAATATTGTTTAAGTAAGACGCTATTTGTTCGCACTGCCTTCGGTGCTTGTGACCAGCACTTTTTGATATCGTCTATGGATGTAGTGCGTTTAATCAGTTCAGCAAAAACCGTTGACTCAAGTTTAATTTGTTCTTCATCCGTGAGTAGTTTCTTTTTACGAACAACCGGGAGCAGTTCATAAAGCTTATCCCAATCTTGCAACTCACCGTATAACTTTAATAATAATTTCAATACATGCGGATGTTTCGGTGCAATCGTGCGGCAATGCATTAAGGTTGCCAGGGCTTGCTCTAACTGCCCATGTCGTAATTGCAAATCAGCTTGTGTTAAGCCTACGGCAATATCGGCACCGGGCATGCTGTCATGCGCCAAGGCTAAATAATCATCACGGCGACTATCTTCACCCAGTTCTTGTGCGGCACTTGCTGCGGCTAAATAATTGAGTAGCGGCGAATCACTGTCTTTTACATGCTTTAATAACAGTTTTTCTGATTTCTTCCAGTTACGTTGCGCTAGCTCCAACAAACCCTGATTAAGACTTTGACGAGAAAGTTTTTGGCGGCGCTGCGACTGCCATTCGCGAATACGCTCACCCACATGCCAGGTATTCACAACAAACCTCAGTAAGGCATACAACACAATAAAGCTAACGGCAATCATTACCACAAAGAACGTTAAACTTAATTCTATTACCCACGGACTACGAGATATTAATACATAGCCGGTGTCTTCGATGGCAAGCAGGCTCAGCACTACGGCGGCGATAACAAATAAAAGAACTTTAACTAACCAACTCATGGTGCTGGTTTCTCTTTACTGGCAACCGGCTTTTTAACTTTTGCTTTTTCTTTGTTTTTCTTTTTCGGTGGTATTTCTTTTACAACCGTTTTGGTGTCCGCATGTAACTGCTCCAGCTTTGCTAATGATCGACTAATATCCGGATAGTCGGGGGTTAATTGCAATGTCTTTAATGAGGACAATTCCTTAGTGATAGCGACAACCGCAGGCTGTCCGGCATTAAAATATGCTTCAAGCCAGGTTATCGCCTCTTGTAAACTCGCCTGAAACAAGCTTGTATTTTGTTGCAACAACGCCAGACGCGCTATTTCTATTTTCAAGCCCAATGCCTGACGTAAGTGTTGTGATTCTTGCTCCGTCAATAAAGGCAAAATCTTCTTGTCTGTTCGGCGAATCGTAACCAGTGTTTTCAGTTCACTCCAAACGGCATCAGCATGTTTTTGCCAAGCCGCAATATCACCGGCATCTGTCACAGCAGGTAATTTTGTAGGGCTACTTTTTGTGCTTCTTTCAGTGATACTTACTTCTAAATTTTTAACCTGTTCAGATAAGGCTGTTAATTTCAAGCTCACGCCTTCTATATCAATTTCCTTTACTGCTTTCAGGGCGGCTATTTCTTTATTAACAATCCCGCGTAATTTATACAACGCAGGATCCGCTAATTTTGCTAACTGGCTATCCGCCAATTGTAGTGCGACTAATGCCGTTGCTTTATCTTTAAACAATTGCAATCGCATATTGGCTTGTCTTAAGGTGTAGCGTATTTCTGATACCGCCCAGTCGTGTCGGTTACGCCCTAATTTTTCGGTTATTTGCGTTAATTGTTTTGATATTTCCTGTTGTTGTTTATTTAGTGCCGCCTGAGTTGTTGCTGAAACATTTTTATTCACTTGTTGCGCTTGCTGTAATGACGCGATTTTATTCTTTAATGAATTAATTGCCTGTGCTTGCTGTAATTGTTGCTGCTCATTTTTAAACCAACTAACGCCCACCCCTGCGGCAGCCGCGATGGCTAACAACAAACTTATGATGACAACAATGGCCAAGATTGGGAAACCGGTCTTCGCTACCTCTTCGATCGGCGGTTCTTCTTTGATCTCAGGTTGCTCTTCAGTTTTTTCTTCTTCACTCATTCACTGTCTCCAAGGTGCCATCTCTGGATGGCTTTTAACAAGCCGGCATTATCAGGCTCAGCGGCAACAACCACTTCCCCTGTAAATCCTAATTGCTTTGCCAGGTTCTTAATACGTTCACTTACCACAATTAAAGGGCATGATCTTAGCTGTTGTTTCTGGCTATCGTTTAATTCTGCTTCTTTAATAATAGCTGCAAGGTTTTGTAATGTCTCGCCACTTGCAATGCTAATCGCATCCAGGCCTGCTTCTAATATCTGACTTAGCTGTGTCGAACTGACTTCCGGGCAATGTCTGGCATAGACTTCTGCGTAATCAACCAGTGCCTGTCGTTCACGCAAACCTTCTGCCAGTGCTTCTCTGCCACCCACGCCTCTAATAATGAGTATTTTCTTTGCATTAAGCGCTTCACTGCTCAATGCCTGCAATAAGCCTTCACTGTTCATGCTTTCATTTGGATGTATATCGACCGGAAACCCCGCCTGGCGTAATGCATTAGCCGTGCTGGTTCCAACAGCGGCGACGGCAGTGCTATCAGTCCAATTATTTGCCGGTAATAGTGACAAGGCATGCCTAACAGCATTTTGACTAATAAAAATAACCCAGTCGTATCCTGA
>JALTKS010000033.1 GCA_027006175.1 Gammaproteobacteria bacterium | reverse complement strand
CAACACCGGCTGTCAGGGTAACCAGTAACCATTGTCCTGTGGACATATCCGGGTTCATGGTTAATACCGCAAACATGACAGGAATATTATCAACGATGGCAGAAAGCCCGCCGACAGTAATATTGGCAGTTGTTGCTCCCCACTGTGTGTACATTAATTCAGAGACAACACTTAAGTAACCCAGGAAGCCAAGACCACCTACACAAGCGACGACACCGTAAAAGAACAACAGCGTGTCCCACTCTGCGCGCGCAATAGGTTGGAAAATATCAAAGGCAACAGGGCTGCCGATATTGGCATCTAAGTGTCCTTTGGGCGTTTCTTTATGGGTTGTTTTCTTTAAGTAGTAACCGAAAAATTGCAAGTATGCCAGGCCGGTTAACATTCCAATTACAGGAGGCAAGTGAAGGAAGTTATGGAACGATACTGCCGTAACAATGGTAAGTAGAAATAAACCAATAATCATCCATGCACCCCGATGCATTTGAACATCTTCACCTGATGATGTTGGGCGTTCATTCGGGACAGCAAAATGCATAATCGCTGCCGGTACAATAAAGTTAACAGCAGAGGGGATGAAGAGTGCAAAGAATGCCCAGAAATCGACAATACCTTTTTGCCATACCATTAATGTTGTGATGTCACCAAAAGGTGAGAATGCACCACCGGCATTGGCAGCAACAACAATATTGATGCAGGCAAGAGTAACAAATTTAGTATTCGTTCCACCTACGGCAAGCACAACGGCACACATGAGTAATGCAGTTGTCAGGTTGTCAGCAACTGGCGAGATAAAGAATGCAAGTATGCCTGTAATCCAGAATAGAGCACGAAAGCCAAAACCTGAAGCAACTAATTTTGCGCGTAAGGTTTCAAATACCTGACGTTCCTCCATGGAGTTGACGTAGGTCATCGCCACTAACAAGAACAGCATTAACTCAGCATATTCGAGTAAGTTGTGTCGTATTGCACTTTCGGGTAGCTCAGGTGGAAAACCATTTGCCTGATATGTCCATGCAATTGCACCCCAAATAATACCTGCCGCTAAAATCACCGGTTTAGATTTACGTAGGTGGGTAAATTCCTCTGCCATGACAAAAATGTAGGCAAGAACAAATACTGCAATAGCAAAGAAGCCAACATTGCTGTTGGTCAGATCAACCGGCATTGCTGATATGGCGGTGCCGGCATTGGCAAAGCTCAGTGCCGGTAGCATCGCTAATAAAGTAAACAATGCTGATTTTATGATCGAGTTTGAAAAATTCATTATTGTCCTTAGAAAATTAGGTTCATCATAATCATCATAACAATGATAAAGAGAATCGTCATAATGCCACCCGCTTTCATAAAGTCAGGAACACGGTAACCGGCAGGCCCCATGATTAATGCATTGACTTGATGTGTCGGTATCAGGAAAGAGTTAGACGTTGCAATTGCAACAGTTAAGGCAAACATAGCAGGGCTTGCACCGATACCAATGGCAATATTAACGGCTAATGGGACCAGTAATACGGTCGCGCCCACGTTAGACATTACCAGCGTAAAGAAGGTGGCAAGCACAGCAACGGCTGTTTGTATGACCCAAACGGGTTGGTCACCGACAACAAAGAGAACTTGTTCAGCAATCCATTTTGCCGTTCCGGATGTTTCTACCGCAAGTCCTAATGGAATAAGTGATGCAAGTAAGAATACTGTTTTCCAACTCACTGCTTCATAGGCTTCCTCAATAGTCAGTACCTGAGAAATAATCATGCCTACTGCACCGGTTAACAAGGCAACAGATAAACGAAGGTCAGTGAATAAAACCAGACTTAGTGCGATAGTAAAGAAGAACGTTGCCCAGCGTAATTTTTCAGGGCGAAGTTTTTCCGCTCGCGGGTACTCTGTTGTAACAACAACAAAGTTACGATCATTTTCAAGGCGCTCGAGCATGTCCCAATGAGTGTGAACAACTAATGTGTCACCCGACTCAAACGGTATGTTTCGAATATTGTCGCCTTCACGCATTGTTTCTCCATCACGGTGAAGACCAATCATGGCGAGGCCATATGTTTTACGCATCCAAAGGTCACAAGCGCTTTTGCCAATTAATGCAGAGCCGGGTGGGATAACAATTTCGGCGATACCGGCTTTACTGGGTGCTAATGAATCAGAGAATGAACGTAATGATTCACGACGCTTCAGATTAAACTTGTCTACAAATTGTTTAAGAATGATTGGGTCTGCAATAATACCAAGCACCATCCCGGATTCTATTTCTGTGTCACGTGCAAGTGAGCCTGGGCCAACGCGACTATCACCACCAGTACGTTTGCTTGCAATTACGCGTATGCGGTTGCTGTTCTCAATATCATTGATAAGTTTTCCGACCAGGCTACTTTCTTCTGGTACAACAATTTCAGACATAGAGTAATTTACTTTGTAAATGTCTCTGAAATATTGCATGGGATCGGAGCCACTGGTGCTACTCTCACTTTTTGTTACCGGTAACACAAAACGACCAGCGACAACAAAGTAAATGATACCGGTGGCAACAAGAGCAAGTCCGATAGGGGTGACAGAAAATAATCCCCATGTTTGCATTTGCTGGTCAACGGGTAAGGCCTGGTTTGACGTTAGAATCAAGTCATTCAGCAAAATGAGTGGGCTTGAGCCAACCATCGTGACGGTACCACCTAAAATCGCACAAAAGCCCATTGGCATCAGTAAGCGCGACATGGGTAAACCTGAACGTGCTGAAATACGTGAGACAACCGGTAAGAATAAGGCGGCAGCTCCCACGTTTTGCATAAAGGATGAAATAATGGCAACCGTAGATGAAATAATTGGAATGATACGTCCTTCAGAGGTGCCACCCACTTTAAGAATGAAAGCGGCTACTTTGCTCATTAAGCCGGTTTTATCCAGACCTGAGCCAATAATCATGACTGCAATAATGGACATAACAGCATTTGATGCAAACCCATCAAAAAGATGATTGGTATCAACCAAACCTTGTTCGAGTCCCATGATGGGAGCAAATAATGATGTTAGTCCGAGAATAACCATGATTGATACTGCCGCAACATCGACACCAACAATTTCAAAGGCAAATAAATAGATCGTCAGAACTAATATGGCACTTACCCATGCAATTTGAATACTGGGTACAATCCACGCAAGGTACAGCGCTAAAGCAGTAAATAGCACGGCGGCTATTATTTGTTTTTTGGAAAGACCAGCAGGGGCGCGTGTTTGTTCTTCATCGGCCAGAGCAATCATAGTTATATCCTTAGTTGTTCAGATTAGTACGCTGCAGTTAGAATATTCCCAATAGGAAAATAATAATTAGATGCAGAGTATCATTTAATTTCCAGAGAAGGTTATCTCTCTGAATTGGCGTGTAATTTAGAGATATTTGCGCCCATATACAAATGAATCAAAATATAATAATATTCCTTTATGGAATATAATAATCTCCCTGATCTTAAAGTACTTGCAACCCTTAAGGCTGTTGTTGAGCTTGGTGGCGTCGATGAGGCGGCTAGAGCCCTGAATATAGGTCAACCTGCGGTAACCAAGCGGTTACGCGCATTAGATAATTGCTACAGGGTAGCATTAATGCAGAGGGAAGGGAGAAGGCTCGAACTTAGCCCCGCGGGTGAGCGTGTCTATCAATACGCTCGGCTTGTCACCGAACACCAAACATCCTTGATGGATGATCTGGAACAGCTTCGAGCAGGTCGAACCAAATTAAAACTAGAGGTGACTTATGCGATTGGCGAGCATATGTTGCCCGAAAAGTTGCTAGAGTTTTCCGAAATATGGCCTTTGTACCGAATTCAGAGTCGAATGGGGTATACACGCCGCATTCGAACTCGGTTAGCAACTGGCCTGGTCGATATGGCCTTACTTGAGCAGGCACCAGAACACCCTAATATTCTGGTGCAAAAATGGTTAGATGATGAGTTATTGCTGGTTTGTGGTATGGGGCATCCCTTATATGGAACAGAGGTATTGTCTAAGTCGGCACTTCAAGGTTTAGATTATGTACTTCGTGAGAAGAATTCATCAATGCGAACAGGTTTAGATACGGCACTGCATAAGTTAGGCATTAATGATTTGCCTATCGTTATGGAAGTTGGCTCAACGCAAACAATTGTTGAAATATTAAGTCGAGGCTATCACGTCAGTTTCTTGCCTCGGTTTGCAGTACAAGAATCGCTGGATGAAGGCGATTTATATCATATTAAGGTAGAGGATTTAGAAATTAAAAGAACACTATGGATTGCACGTAATCGCGAAAATATCGACAACCCTGCCGTAGAGGCATTTGTTAGTGTTTTACTAGGCGATAATAATAAGTAGGTTTAGTGCAATATTTAATTTAAACAAGCCTATGCGTATCACGGGATATAAATTACCCCGTATTAAATGAAATAATTACAAATAGCCCTGAGTAAAAAGGCTACTATTGACACTCTTTAAATATTTTTGCCTCACATCGTGCGCATCTTAAGTTATCAAGACGTTTGTAAATAGTCGAAATAGCTTGTGACTTGGAATCAAAGAAACGATCATTACCAATTTGCTTAACGAAGCAGGATTTGGCAGCAAATTCATAGACAGATGATTTTAGTCCAACGAAATAAAGCCCACCACCTGATTTCTTTAAGCGGTTATTTTCTGATACTAATGCTTCAGCACCAGCAATATCGATGAAGTTAATACCACTTGCAACAATGAGTATGTGGTTGATCTTCTCAAATTCCACAATTTTTGCGATACGTTTTTGTATGTGGTTAACAGAACCAAAATAAATAGACATATCAATACGAATTATTTTTAACTGTGGACACTGTTGAACCGGTTTTTTATTGATATTAATTAATTTACGTTTATTTGTGTCGGGAGCAATATCGACAGATAGCGTAGGAATACGTGGTGTTGATGTTTTAGCGAGAAACATAATAAGTGACAGTATTACGCCCAGATAAATTGCGAATTCTAATTCCAGGAACAGTGTTGCAAAAAAAGTCGTTAGTAATATGGATGTTTCCGACCGACTAAAACGAACTATCTGCGTAATATGCTTAATGTCGATTAAGTTATAAGCAACCAGCAAAATCACACCCCCCATGGATGCGACAGGCAAGTAGGCAGTGAGCGGGGCAATTAACAAGACAATCGCCATGAGTGCCAGGGCTGCGAAGATGGCAGAAAGTGGTGTTTTGGCGCCTGCTTCGTAGTTGATGCCTGATCGAGTGAATGAACCTGAACCCGCATAACTTGAGAAGAAGCTACCAAAAATATTTGACATACCTTGACCAATAAATTCCTGATTAGGGTTAATGCGTTGATTTGATTTTGAAGCCACAGCACGACTGATTGAAACGGCTTCAATAAGACCGAGTAATGCAACCGCGAAGGCTTCTGGTGCAAGCAGTTTAATGGTTGTCAGTGAAAAATCGGGTGTAGATAGTGGCGGCAAATGAGCAGGGATCTCACCAACTAGTTTTATATCTGTTGCAACGTCTTTGAATAAGTAAGCAATGATACTGCCGACAATCATACCAAATAATAAATTAGGCAATTTAGGCATGTATTTTTTAACAAGAATCGCCGTGAACAATGTGACGAGGGCAATAATTAATAAATAGATATTGACGCTATCGATGCCGGCAAATAAATCAGCCCATGTATGGAGAAATGATTCGCCTTTCGGCACAGCAATACCCGTAATGTGTTTTAATTGGCTGGTTGCAATTAAAATGGCTGCACCAGCGGTAAAGCCAATAACCACGGTATGTGAAACGAAATTAACTAATGCGCCCATTCTTGCAAGACCAAAAGCCAATTGATATATGCCGGCTAAAAAAGTAAGTGTTAAGGCAAGTGACAAGAATTCCGGCGTGCCTGGAACAGCATGATGACTGACAGATGAAAAGACAACAATCGAAATGGCTGTTGTCGGCCCTGAAACCAGATGGAATGATGAACCAAATAGGGCAGCAATAATCGGTGTTACCATGGCAGTGTATAAGCCGTATTCAGGCGGTAAACCAGCAATCGTTGCAAACGCAACGCCTTGCGGCAATACGATCACAGCACCGGTTAAACCAGCAAGAAAATCAGCTTTAATGCTTTCTTTGGTTACAAGTTTAAACCAAACCATAAAAGGGAAGAGTGTTTCTAATTTCATAAATAGCCTGCAATGCTTGTGAATGAGTAATGGTTAAATAAGATCATTTTGGATCTACCGTGCCAGTAAAACGGTTGGTTATATCCAGGTCTTTATTATAGACATTTGTTTCTACTTCTAATAAACCTAAAATAGTATGAAAAATATTGTCATGCGATATTTTTTTATCGGCTTTTGTCTTTAGTAACGACATGTCGATATCATCAGCATGAAAGCTGTCACTAAACCACAGTATAAATGGTACGTGTTTCTGAGAGTCTGGCGCCATAACAAAGGGTAAGCCATGCAGGTAAAGACCTTTTTCACCTAGCGACTCACCATGATCACTGGCATAAAACATGGCCGCTTCAAATCCGGAATTATTTTTCTTTAATAGCGCAATGACCTTGGATAAGAAATAATCAGTGTATAAGATCGCATTATCATAAGCGTTGCTGATTTCTTCTTTTGTGCATGATTCAAATTGATTTGTTTCACAGACAGGGGTGAATTTTTCAAATTCTTTAGGGTAGCGCTTGTAGTAAGCGGGGCCATGATTCCCCATTTGATGCAGCGCAATAAAAATATCACCGGTTGGATGTGTGTCGATATAATTTTGTATATTTGCCAACATGCCTTCATCACGACATTCATTATCACAAAGCGGGTTGTTGTCAGAGGTTCGATAATCAACATGTGGAATTCTGTCAGCGACACCTTTTGAGCTTGAATTGTTGTCAAGCCAAAGGACATTGACACCTACTTTTTTTAGAATATCGAGTACATTTTCGGTATTCTTTGCCTTGCTTTTGTTGTAGTTATCATGTGTGTAGATGGAAAACATGCACGGAACAGAATGAGCAGTGGATGTGCCGCATGATGTTACATTAGTGAAATTGATGATGTCTTCTTTTTCTAGCAATGGGTTGGTCTTTTTGCTGTAGCCATTTAAAGAAAAATGATCAGCGCGTGCTGTTTCACCAATAACAAAGATAATTAATTCTCGATGTGAATCGGAGGGTGATATTTTTGCATCTAATGCGATTTTTTCCAGAGGCATATCAGGGTGACGATATGATCTTGTCGCATATTTTGTAATCGAGAGCATGTAATAGACAGGGTTAACGTAATAACGTAATGAACGATGTTCACGAAAGAATGAAAAATAGTAATTTGAAAACAGCCACAAGATGCTAACAATCAGCAGGGTTAGAATACCGAGTAGTTTTATTCTCGAAATTGATGCTTTGGCAAAACCAGGTTCAGTAATCGGTGTTTTAAAAATGACTACAGCAGGCAACACCCCCATGAATAAAACATACAGGACTTGCTTGATACTAAATAAATCGATGGATTCTTTTAAATTGGTTTGAAGAATATTATCGATCATCGTTTCATCAATGACACTGGCATATGTATCCATAAAATAGGCAGCGAAAGATGAAACAAGAAAAATAGTTATTAAAAATGGCTTAATGGTGTAACGGTAACTGAACAGCGCTATTACAATAGCGGTAATAGCACTAAATAAGATGAAAACTGAAATTAAAAAGGCACTATTCTCGAAATTGAACGGATAAACGCCAAGCACACCCTTAAAAAAGGTGATATTGGTAAATACCATCAAAAATAGTGTTGATAATACAATCAACCAACTCTGGCTTATAGAGCGGGTTAGCTTCATAAAATAGTCCATGTACGGCTATAGAGCTGTACTCAATATAAAATTCTAAAACAGGTTATATCACTGAGGATAAATCACTATGATCTGGCTCGATTGAGCCGCCATACAGTCAATCCACAATTATACCGTGTATTGACTTTTTTGTATATGGATTAAATACTTATTATGAGTCGGTTTTAACTATCAGATTGTAATAATTGTTGTATTTTAGTGACTAAGGCTTTGATGCTATATGGCTTTGGCAGCATATTTTCTGATAGAGCGCAGTTTTTATGGTTAAGATTTTCTTGGTTAGAAAATCCGCTAACAAGCTGGATTTTTATATGTGGGTAATTGTCATGCACGATAGAGGCCAGTTCATAGCCATCCATTTCAGGCATAATAATATCTGAAATGAGTAAATCGACATGTTCAGACTCAAGTATTTCCAGTGCTAGCTTTGCAGATTCAGCACGCAATACCTTGTAGCCGTGTTTATTCAAGATGGCGTAGGTCAGGTTAAGTAAGGCTGGTTCATCATCAACAACAAGAATGGTTTCAGAACCATAGGTATTAATTTCCTGCTCAGTTTTTGTCTCCTCTTTTATGGAGTTTTCACACTGAAGTTTTGGGAAATATAGATTAAAAGTAGTGCCTTGACCAATTTTAGAATCAACATCGATGGAGCCGTTGCATCGACTGACAAATCCATAAACCTGACTTAAACCAAGCCCGGTTCCTTTGTCACCTTTTGTTGTATAAAAGGGGTCAAATATTCTTTCTTTGATGTGATCTTCAATTCCACAGCCTGTATCTGCAATACTGAGTTTAACGTATTCACCAACATCCAGTTCTGGCGTTTTTATATTCGATTCTGTAATCGTTATATTATGGGTTGTTATTTTTATTTGACCATTACCTTTTATGGCATGCATGGCATTGATGCATATATTAAGGATGGTGTCCTCTAATTCACTTTCATCAAGGTAAACAGACCAAAGATCCTTTTCTAAATTTAGCTCAAGGTCTATTCTTGCCGTTAAGGTTTTTCGTAGCATATCCTGATCATTTATTAACATGCTATTAATACTTAACGAGGTAATATCCGATGATTTTTGTCTGGAAAAATCGAGTAATTTTTTTGTTAATTTGGCGCCACGTTCACCTGCCGTTAGTATTTCTTCAACATGACTTCTCAACTTGGGTAGATCGGCTGTTTGTTCTTTTAGTAACTCAGAAAACCCAAGGATAACACCAAGCATATTATTGTAATCGTGAGCAATGCCACCGGTTAATTTCCCTAATGCATCCATTTTTTGAGTACGTCTTATGGTATCGCTCATTTCTTTATTTTTTGTAACATCAGAGACAAAGCCATACCAAAGTATAGTGCCATCAGGCATTTTCTCGGGAACAGAATTACCGGAAAGCCAGTGCGTAGATCCATCATCTCTTAAAATTCTGTATTCAAGGCTCCATTTTTTTAAATTACGCGCAGATTCCTGAATTGATTCATATACCATATTTAAGTCATCAGGGTGTGTTTTATTAAATATCGTTGTAACATTATCATAAACATCTTGAGCAGAAATTTGGTATATGTTTTCTATAGCATCACTGACATAAGGAAAATGCATACTGCCATCTTCTCTTAATTCAAATTGATAAATCATTCCTGGTACACGAGATGAAATCTTGCTAAGAAACTGATTTTTTGAAATTATTTTAGCCGTTGAATCTTTTACCGCAGAAGTCATCGTGTTAAATTCTTTTGCGAGCATGCCAATTTCATCAGAAGATTTTATGGGAACTTTTGCATCATAGTTCCCAGATGATACATCTTTGGCGCAATATAATAATTCGGTGATATGTCGCGTTAAATAGTGCGTGGTAATAGTGAGTAGAGTGATGGTTAAGACAATACCCAATACGATAATAAGCAAGCTTTCTTCAATCAGGTCTTTTTTGGCGGCATATAATGATCTGATCGATAGTCCGTATTTAACAATACCGATTTCATCACTGGCAATAGTAAGTGGTGTAGAAAGATTCAGAATTTCATGCTCAGGCAGTGTTGAATTGACTAATGATGAATCACGAATATTTTCAGAGAAAAGATTACCTTTGTCATCATAAATAGAGATGTGAGTAAACTCACTGTTTTTAGACGCCATTAACTTATCGAGCAATTCTATCAGGGTAGCGTAGTCGCGTTCAAACAAGGGAATGCTGAGAGCTGAATCAAGCAAAAGGTTGATGGATTCTTTTTTAATATCTGTCTGGTGTTCGATTGAATCATCAATAATGCGTAAACTATTGATAACTAAAACCAAAAGCACAATAAACTGAATAATAACGCTAACTAAAATTATTTTAAGCTTGAGTGATTTTTTAATGAAGTCAAAGAACATTATTAATATTGTTTGATATTTTATTCAAATGTCTTCGCAAATAAATCGAGTGACTCCATGTCTTTATCAGTGATTAATTTGAAACCATTAAATAAATATTTTTTTGCATAACTTTTTTGATTAAATGCAAGCAAAGAGGTCTGTATTGCACTGATTGTTTCTTTGCTTATATCCGGTTTTGCCAGAAGGATAAATCCGGTTGTAGGATCTGTCTTGGCAAATTGTTTCAGGTCTTTTTTAACCTTGGAAGGGAGCTCTTTCCATATTTTTATACCTGTAACTGTTGCATGGCTGTAGCCATTAATTACATCGTATAGGGCATTATTGAAGGTTTTAACAACTTTTATTTTCATATCCTTGTGAGGATCCAGGCCGCTTTCGCGCGCTTGTTTTAATACCATCTGGTGAATAATGCTTTTAGGTGAAATAAGAGAAACTACTTTGCCATTTAAATCCGGTATTGAAGAAATAGACGATGAACGCTTCGTAATATAAACACCGCTAATTGTATGGTCAGATACCACGATTGGTTGATAATGATAATTTTTTTGTGCGTAACGTGCCAGGTGAGGGGCGCTGAGTATGATGTCATACTTGTATTCTTTCATATTTTTAATATAGGTTTTTAAATTCTTTGCAGAGACAAGTGAAATATCAAAATCAGTTGTGTTATTAAGATGTTTCCTAACGATATTATTGTGGGTAATAATTTTACTTGTTGTTACATAGGGGATAACGCCAAGTACTAATGGTTTACTGTCAGCATGAATGTGACCTATAAAGGTTGCTAGTAAGAAAAACCACAAAAACCGCATTGTTACTACCTCAATATTTAGCTATGTATATATCAACAATAGCATGAGTTATAAGGTTTGTGTATGTTTCACTATTATCTATTGTTTCTGTTAGTGATCTTTTATATTCTGCGATGCATGTTTAAGCGTATCGAGTAAGCTTTGTTTTGCCTGTTTCAATTGTCCTGCGTCAATAACATCTTGTTTTACTAGCATGTCACAGATTTGATCGCGGCAACCTGTTAGATACACTTCACGGCCACTATCACGCGCATCATGAATAATATCGTCAAGGGCACGGGTGGAGGTGAAATCTATTTGAGGCACATCGGAAAGATCGATAATAAGAGCATCATAACCATCAAAGCCAACCAGGCGTCTAGCCATGCCTTTCGCGGCAGCAAAGCCCATGGGGCCTGAAATGTGGAAATACAGAATACGACCATTAGCATTATCAAGTAGTGCTGATTCTTCATCGCTGAGATGCTTGATATCTTCCGGAGAGGTAACGGCTGTCATTGAATCTATTTGTAAACTTGCCATGCGTTGCATAAACAAGAATGACGCCATAATCATGCCGAGAGCAACAGCAAAAATAAGATCAACAAAAACGGTGCTAAATAGCACGGTGAACATAATCAGTACGCCGGGTTTTGGCGCATGTCGAAGCCGCTTCAAATAGTTCCAATCGATAATGTCGGTACCTACTTTTATTAATATCCCGGCTAATAGTGCATGCGGTATGTACTGAGCAACCGCACCAGCACCAAGTACAATGGCGAGTAGTACGAGCGCATGCAGTGCACCGGATATAGGTGTTTGTCCACCAGCACGAATATTAACAACGGTACGCATTGTTGCCCCTGCACCAGGAAGGCCACCAAAGAAACCAGAAAGGGTGTTACCAATACCTTGACCAACAAGCTCACGGTTTGATTCGTGATAGGTGCGGGTCATGCTGTCGGCCACTAATGATGTCAGTAATGAATCAATGGAACCAAGTGCTGCAAGAATGAGTGCTGATTTAATCATCCCTGCAATGAGTGTGATATCGAAGACAGGTAGTTGCGGTGAAGGGAAGCCGGTAGGAATGTTGCCTAAAACCGAAACTTCACCCAGTTTATAAATGGTGCGACCATTCTCTACGCTACTTACAATGTCTCCACCTTGCCAGAGGTAAAGCGCCAGTGTTCCTGCAATAAGTGCGAATAAGGGCGATGGGATCAAGGCGTTAATTTTTTTAGGTAAGAGGTAGACAATAATTAATGCCAATACAGAAACCATCGTTGCTGCATAAACTGGGTTTTCAAGGATCTGTGGTGCGGCTTTAAGTGAATCAAGCGGACCTGATAACGACATATGACCAAATAGTGGCCCAATTTGTAATAAAATAATAATCACACCAATACCCGACATAAAGCCTGAAGTGACGGGGTGTGGAATGAGGTTAATGTATTTACCTAACTTGAAAATACCGAAAAGTATCTGGAATAAACCACCCATGATCACAATGGTGAAAGCAAGCGAGGCTCCATAGGCTGGATCATCCGGGAACATGCTGGTGTATTCTGTAAAGATAACCGCCATGACAACGGTCATTGGGCCAGTGGGGCCGGATACTTGAGAAGGGGTACCCCCAAACAAGGCTGCAAACAGTCCGACAAAAATAGCGCCATAGATACCGGCAATTGGTCCTGCGCCGGAAGAAACACCCATTGCAAGTGCCAGTGGCAGTGCGACAACTGCAGCCGTTAAGCCTCCATAGATATCACCACGTAAATTATTAAAATGCAGTCCATGAACCCATTGCACGAGAGAACACCTTGTTGGCTTTTATTATAATGAAATTCATTATACATCAAGTTGTGACAGGGTATAATGGCTTAAATGTTAGTCACAAAATAACAACTACGAATGAACATTCCTGACGAAATTTACCAACGTGTAGAACAGCTACATGAGCAGTTAAATTATCATAATCATCGTTATTATGTACTGGATGATCCGGAAATTCCGGATGTTGATTACGATATGATGCTCAGAGAGTTACAGGATATTGAAGCAGAATATCCTGATCTGTGTCGTCCAGACTCACCAAGTCAACGTGTGGGTGCAGCACCGCTCACAAAATTTACCGAAGTAAAGCATGAAGTCCCTATGTTGTCATTGGGGAATGTGTTTTCCGAGCAAGAACTTGACGATTTTGATCGCCGTTGTCGAGAAGTGCTGGATATAGATGCTATTGAATATGTGGCAGAACCAAAGTTAGATGGTTTAGCTATCAGTCTTTTGTACAAAGAGGGTTTGCTGGTTCGTGCCGCAACGCGTGGTGATGGTACAACCGGTGAAGATGTTACCGCGAATGTTAAGACAATTGGTGCAATACCATTACGCTTAAGTGGCAAGGCTATTCCTGCTGTTGTTGAAGTGCGCGGTGAAATCTATATTTCAAGAAAGGGCTTCGAGGCACTCAATGCGAAACAACGGGAGAAGGGCGAAAAGACCTTTGCTAACCCACGCAATGCGGCAGCGGGTTCCTTGCGTTTACTTGATTCCAGTATTACTGCCCAGCGGCCATTAACAATGTATTGCTATGCTGTCGGTAAATGCACAGATGGCGTGCTTGCTGATACGCACAGTGAAGTATTGGAGCAATTACGCGGCTGGGGTTTGCGTGTTTCGCACGAGCATAAAGTTGTTAAGGGCGCGCGTGGTTGTTACCGTTACTATGAGAAATTATTACAACGGCGCGATAAGTTGCCTTATGAGATTGATGGTATTGTTTACAAGGTTAATCGTTTCGATCAACAACAGACATTAGGTTTTGTATCACGCGCACCGCGCTGGGCGATAGCACATAAATTTCCCGCACAAGAAAAAACCACTACATTATTAGCCATTGATATTCAGGTAGGAAGAACCGGTGCATTAACACCCGTTGCACGTCTTGAGCCAGTTGAAGTAGGGGGCGTTATTGTGACCAATGCAACCTTACATAATCAGGATGAGATTGAACGTAAAGATGTGCGTGTTGGTGATACAGTGATTGTTCGCCGGGCTGGTGATGTGATCCCGGAAGTCGTTAGTAGTGTTGTTTCAAAACGTAAAAAAGGTGCGCGCAAATTTAAATATCCAACACATTGTCCTGAATGTGGCTCTGATGTTATTCGTATAGAAGGCGAAGCAAAGGCGCGTTGCTCAGGTGGTTTGGTTTGTCCTGCGCAACGGAAAGAAAATATTAAACATTTTGCATCACGTCGCGCGATGGATATAGAAGGTCTTGGCGATAAACTGGTTGAGCAGCTTGTTGATGAAAATATCATTGAGAATGCAGCCGATCTGTATTCGTTGAGTAAAGAACAGTTAGCCAACATGGAACGTATGGGGGAAAAATCTGCAGAGAACCTGATTAAAGCACTAGATAAAAGTAAATCAACAACCTTACCTCGTTTTATTTATGCATTGGGTATTCGTGAGGTAGGGGAGGCAACAGCACGAAGTTTGGCGAATCATTTTGGAACACTGGAAAAAATCATGTCAGCAAGTAGCGATGAATTGGAATCTGTACCCGATGTTGGTCCGGTTGTCGCTACGAATATAGAAACATTTGATCATCAACCACATAACCGTGATGTTATCAATCAGCTGATAACGTCAGGGTTACATTGGGATGATATTGATGTGACCCATTCAGAAGAGCAACCGTTAAAGGGTAAAACAATTGTATTGACAGGAGCTCTGTCTATGCCACGCAGTGAAGCAAAAGATGCCCTGCAATCAATGGGAGCAAAAGTCAGTGGCAGTGTCTCGAAAAAAACCTCACTTGTGTTTGCCGGTGCTGATGCTGGCTCAAAATTAGTTAAGGCGAATGAGCTAGGCATTCCGGTGCTTGATGAAGCATCATTACAACTTCTATTAAAAGGTAATTTATCTGTTTTTCCCGATTAATGTCATGCTTTTTATATGGTTTTATTGACACAATATTGGTCGATAGTAGGGGTATGGATAAAGGAACTAACCTTAATATTACTTCAAAACTAAGAGTGTTATTTGATGCACCTTGGTGTGTTGAATTTTATCTACTTGTCGGTCTGCTCCTTATGCTCGGCACCACCCTAATTGAATTCCCCAATTCTAATATGTTATTTGGGATCGCTATCGTTTTAATAGGTGTGGGTTTACTGATACAGATAAGAAATAAAGTTGAAATAAAGCGTTTTATTGGATCAATACGAAGTGCTATCAATCAGGGTATTCAGGGGAATGCATACAATGCCATTGAATCAATACAAACGATACCAGAAACAAAAATATTAATTGATGATATTGAAGCCGTTATTTCATCGTTGAATACAATCAATGGCATGGTTGGAAATGTGTCGGCGAGCCTGGCGCTGCATGCCAATGAGTTATCTGAAAAGAGCACCTCAGTTGTGGAGCAAATGCATGAGCAGTTAAGCAAAACGGATATGACACATACATCTGTTGAAGCACTAGCCGGTGTTTTTAGTACCGCACTTATAACGGCAGAACAGACGGTTGACGTCGCAAGTAAATCCGAAGCAGAGGGAGAGAGTGGTAAGTTGGTGATGACACAGGCGATGAGCAGTGTTACAGGCTTAAGTGAATCGGTCGTTGATGCGGGAGGAATGATAGAAAATCTGGCTGCTGAAAGTGAAGAAATTGGCGGTATTATTAATGTTATAAAAGGTGTTGCAGAACAAACCAATTTGCTGGCATTAAATGCGGCAATTGAAGCAGCTCGTGCAGGTGAGCAAGGGCGTGGTTTTGCGGTTGTTGCAGATGAAGTACGTTCATTAGCCGGCAAAACACAACAGTATGCCAGTGAGATAGAAACAATTATTGGTAGTTTGATGACACGAATAAATGATGTTACCAATAAAGTGAAAGATTCAGTTAATTTGGCGAGTGAATCTGATGAACTGATTGAAAGTGTTGTGGTGTCTTATTCTGAAATCGTTGGTTATATGCTAGAAGTCAGCAAGCTTGGTAAAGAGCTTGCTGATATAACCAAGCATGAAAAAAATGCATCTGAAAATGTTTTTCAGATGCTGGATGAAATCAGGTCAATAAGTCAGTCTACAAGTGAAAAGATCCAGCATATGCAGTCATCAAGTTCAGAGCTTGGCGGGTTAGGTCAACAGTTAGGCGTTATTACCAACACTGTATCAAATATAGATACTGATGAGGCGTCAGTCGATTTATTCTGATTATTAATATCCCATGTGCGTGCTGATAGTTTCATAAACACGTTCGCGAAAATCATTGGCGCTATCAATGATATTTATCTCTTGTTTGTCATTAATGTTGTCGCCAGCTAATAACTTCCGGCCTAATTTAAATGATTTATTATGTAACTTAATACAGGTTGGATTATTAAAAATTTTCTTCCGGGAGATAATGTGTGTCGTGATGCCAGACATAAACTTGTTATTGGCACCACGAAAAAAACCACCTATTGAACAGATAGCATAAGGATCACTGTCTGCAAACGCAGTTGGGGATGCGAATAGATATAGAAAGATTGTTAAATAGTATTTATTCATCGTGCAAGTCCATTTTTATTCCGTGCCTGTATTAGTTATTGGAATAACTTTTAATGCTAACATTATCATTTTGAGGGGTGTCTGCATTGTTTTCTTTAAAATCAATGATTTTGATTTGAGCGGCAGTACGCAATTTTAAAAAGTAGTCTTCAACCTGACGGCGTTGTAAAACAACCTTGACGCGATCTTTAACTTCTTCGTATTTAGGTGGTGGTGTTACGCGGACATCATCAAGATAAAGAATATGCCAACCAAATTGAGTTTTTATCGGGGTTCTTGCGTATTGACCTTTTTTTAATTTACTAATCGGAGCACGGAATGCAGGAAGCAAATCAAATTCAGACTGCCATCCCAACAGGCCTTCTTCGCTAGCAGATGGGCCGGTAGAATATTTTTTTACTAATGTGAGAAAGTCACCACCATTATTAAGTTCTTTCATTACAGTGGTTGCATCATCGCTATTTGTTAGCAAAATATGTCTAAGACGATATTCAGTTAATGTTAATTCAGACATTCTTGATTCATAGTCTTTGCGCATTTCTTCATCGGTAAGCGGGTTATTTAGTACAAAATCATTAAAGGCGGCATTAACAAGCAGTGTTCTGCGCTGGTTTTCCAATTCTTTCTTTATGTCTTTATTATTCTGAAGCCCCTTTTTTTCTGCATCCTGTAAGGCAAGTTCAAAATTTATAAATTCATCTAACATACGGGCATTGGATATTTTCTGGTCTTTCGGCTTGCCTGCAATGCGCTGTTTTACGTAGGCGGAGAAATTTTCTTCTAAAATATTCTGTCCATTGACAACAGCAATGATCTTACTGCTTTCAATTTCATTACTGCTTGTTTTGTCAGCTGGAGCATCATTGTTTTTTTCTGGTGCGCTGGACTCGCCGCCACCACCACAAGCTGATAGTGATGCTGTTAAGAGTAAGGTGAGAACAACTTTTTTTATCGTTTTCATATCTATTCCTGACGTTGTTACGATGGGGTGGATGCCTTGATGCTTAGGGCATGAATATCTGTTTTCATCATATCACCTAATGCATCATATACCATGCGGTGTTTTTGGATTAAGGATTTACCGGCAAAGGCATCGGCAACAATATGTACTTCAAAATGCCCCATGCCTGTTTTTGCACCAGCGTGACCGGCATGCTTATGACTTTCATCAATGACTTCAACGCTCTGTGCATTGAGACTGTCAGTCAATAGTTGTTTAATGCGAGGTATTCTTTCGCTGTTATCAATCATGGTAAAACCTTTTTGAATGGTTTTACGGTGACACGCTCATAGGCGCCAGAGGCTAAATAAGGATCAGCATCGGCCCATGTTTGTGCTGCTTGTAGTGATTCAAATTCCGCAACAACCAGACTACCGGTAAAGCCAGCGGTGCCGGGTTCATTATTATCTATAGCAGGATGTGGTCCCGCTAAAATCAAACGTCCTTCATCTTGTAGTTGATTCAACCGGGCAATATGCGCGGGGCGAACACTTAAACGTTTTTCCAAACTGTTAGTGACATCTTCACTAATGATTGCATAGAGCATTATTTTGTCTCTTCTTCAGTGGTTTCTTCATCATCGTCCTGGATAACGTATTTAGCCATAAACACGCCTTGTAAAATCACAAATACAATAGTCATGCCGAGCATGCCAAAGGTTTTAAAATCGACCCAGGTCTCGGTATCGAAATTATATATGACATATAAATTAACAAAACCGACAAGTATAAAAAAGCCTGCCCAGGCAAAATTCAGTCTTTTCCAAATATGTGCGGGGGCTGCCATGGCACTACTCATCATTCTTTCAACAATGTTTCTGTCACCGATATATTGGCTGCCAATAAATACCAGTGCAAAGACCCATTCAAGAATGGTTGTTTTCAGTTTTATATAAAGCGGGTTTTGTAAGTATATTGAAATACCGCCAAATACGCTGATCAGCACCAAAGTAATCACGTGCATTTTCTCGAAGCGGCGATACTTAAGCCAAAATAATATTACTTGCACAAATGTGGCGATAATCGCGGTAATCGTTGCAACATAGATATCGTAAGTTTTAAAAGCGATAAAAAAAAGTAATATCGGAAAGAAGTCAAACAGCATTTTCATAATGAGTTAGTCGGTGGCCATAAGGCCAATGCTCCAGCAAGGTCAAATTTGTACCTATTATGCCCGAGCAAGGCCGCCTGTGTCTGCCTGAAATGGCTTACATAAAAGAAATATTCGTGTTTTATGCTCATCTCTATACAATGTGCTCGCAATGATTATTGATCTTCACTCACATAGCACTGTTTCAGATGGCACATTAACGCCATCTGAGCTGCTTGCGCACGCTTCAAAACAAGAGGTCGATGTACTGGCACTAACAGATCACGACAGTATTGATGGTCTGGATGAAGCAAGAAAAGCCGCTAATAAGCTGGGTATTCGACTCATTAATGGTGTTGAAATCTCAACAAGCTGGATGGGGCAGACCATTCATATGGTGGGTTTGGGTATTGATCCAACGCACCCGCCGTTAACCGATGGCTTAAAGAAAATCTGTGAATATCGAGAGTGGCGAGCAGAAGAAATTGGTCGCCGTTTGGCTAAAAAGCGTATCGAGGGCGGCTATGAAGGTGCTAAGTCTTTCGCTAAAGGTGGTTTAATCGCACGGACTCACTATGCCCGTTTTCTGGTAGATGCCGGTTACTGTAAAGATATTAGAGAAGTCTTTAAAAAGTACCTTGTACGTGGCAAGCCTGGTTATGTGCCGGGCAAATGGGCAGAACTTGAAGAAGCGGTAAGTTGGGTGCTTGGTGCTGGGGGGATTCCTATTATTGCGCATCCTGCCCGTTATCGGATCACGGCGGGGCGTTTACGAAAATTATTAGGTGACTTTAAGCAGGCCGGTGGTATTGGTCTGGAAGTTGTATCCGGTAGCCACAATACCGATGAAACGCAGACTATGGCACGCACAGCAAAAAAAGCCGGTTTATTGGCCTCACAAGGCAGTGATTATCATGGACCAGAAAATCAGTGGATTGAACTTGGTCGCTTAAGGCCGATGCCGGATGAATGTAAAACCGTCTGGGAAAGTGAGTTTTGGCCTGAAGGTAAGCTATGAGCCAGTTTTTTGACATTCATCCTGATAATCCACAAAAGCGATTAATTCACCAAAGTGTCGAGATTGTACGCAAGGGAGGGGTGATTATTTACCCTACAGACTCGAGTTATGCGCTGGGGTGCCATATTGGTGACAAGAACGCGATGGAAAGGTTGGCTAAAATAAGAAATGTGTCGAACAGGCACAACTTTACCCTTATGTGTCGTGATTTGTCAGAAATTTCGAACTATTCGATGGTTGATAATCAAGCCTATCGACTGATGAAGTCATTAACGCCGGGGCCTTATACTTTCATTCTCAGGGCGAACCGTGAAGTACCTCGGCGCCTGCAAAACCCGAAAAGAAAAACAATTGGCTTACGGGTACCAGAAAATCGTATTGCCCATGCTTTACTTGAAGAATTAAACGAGCCAATGATGACATCAACACTGATTTTGCCCGATCAGGAATTTCCGATGACCGATGCTTATGAAATACGTCAATGTTTAGAGCATTTCGTTGATTTGGTTATTGATGGTGGAAACTGTGGCATTGAGCCAACAACGGTCGTTGATCTTTCAGAGGGTGAGCTAAATGTGACACGACGGGGTAAAGGGCAACATTTTTTCGATAATTAACTTTAATAAAGTGTTGTATCTATTTGTTAGTTAAATTAATTAATTAGATATTTAAAGTTTATTCTAATCTGTTTCCAATGTCCTAATATGGATGTAAACAAGGTATAATCACCGCGTCTGAAGACTAAATCAGGCTAACAATAATCATTATTTACTCGTATTGCGGGTGTTATGGGAGGTATTTTGAGCTCGATCCTCGGTCACCAAGACCGCGTGCTGTCCGGCATGCGGCCCACAGGTCAACTTCATCTCGGTCATTATCACGGTGTGCTCAAGAATTGGATTACCTTACAGCATGAATATGAGTGTTTGTTTTTTGTTGCCGATTGGCATGCATTGACAACACATTATGATGATCCTTCGGTGATCGCTGAAAGTGTCTGGGACATGGTCATCGATTGGCTTGCTGCCGGTGTTAATCCTGGCAGTGCAACATTGTTTATTCAATCGCGTGTTCCTGAACATGCCGAGTTGCACTTATTGTTATCGATGATGACGCCACTCAGTTGGCTTGAACGAGTTCCAAGTTATAAAGATCAGCAGCTTAAATTGAAAGAGCGTGATTTAGCCACGTATGGTTTCCTCGGTTATCCATTACTGCAAAGTGCTGATATTCTGGTTTATAAGGCAGGTCAGGTACCTGTCGGTGAAGATCAGGTTGCTCATGTGGAATTGACGCGTGAAGTAGCAAGACGTTTTAACCATCTTTACGGTCGTGAAGTTGATTTTGAATCCAGGGCGGAAGCCGCGGCGAAAAAGATGGGTAAGAAGAATGCAAAATTGTACCGTGAATTACGCCGACGTTATCAGGAAGATGGCGATCATGATGCAATCGAAACAGCAAGAGCACTACTAGAAGAACAACAGAATATTACACTGGGTGATCGTGAGCGTTTGTTTGGCTATTTAGAAGGTATTGGTAAAATAATTTTACCAGAACCCGAATCACTATTAACGCCAACATCAAAAATGCCAGGACTCGATGGGCAGAAGATGTCGAAGTCTTATGATAATACGATTTCTTTGCGTGAAGATCCGGAATCAGTTGATAAAAAAATTCGCACCATGCCAACGGATCCTGCTCGTGTACGCCGTACTGATCCGGGTGATCCTGCCAAGTGTCCTGTTTGGGAATTACATCAGGTTTATAGTAATGATGTGGTTAAGGCTGAAATTGAAGAAGGGTGTAAAACAGCAGGGATAGGTTGCCTGGATTGTAAGAAATTTATTATTGATGCAGTAGTAGATGAGTTGGCACCTATGCGCGAACGTGCTCAAGAATTTATTAATAATCCTGATGTGGTTCGCGGTATTATTAACGAAGGCTGTGAAAAGGCACGTGATATTGCACGATTAACTCTGGAAGAGGTTCGTCAGGTCATGGGCCTGGCTTATAAATAAAAAACATGAGTGAAACTGATAACGCCATCG
>JALTKS010000032.1 GCA_027006175.1 Gammaproteobacteria bacterium | reverse complement strand
TCCGCAAAGGCTTTAAACTTTTTTTTCACCGCCATCATTCATGCCCTCGCCGCATCGCACCGCCACCTTCAGGATTACCCTGTCCATGAGTAAATACGTGTGACAATGCTTCAGGTGGTTCCACGCCAAGAATCGCGTATAAGTGCGCGAGATGAAGTCGAAATAAATGCTCAAAATCACTCACGGCTTCAGCCGGATTATAATCGCCAAACCACCAGAACCAGTCAGAACCTTCACATATAGCCAATTGTTTGGTTGCTGCTTCACGATCCTGTTCTGAAAGGTGTTTTGATGCCATCACGACATCATAAGCACGCTTGGCATCAATCAACATATCCCAACCACGATTCTTGTCTTTGTCTCCAATCCAGGTAGAGAAGGTGCCATATACCCAGCTCCCCGCCATCAGTGAATCTAAATGGGCAACCTGTAAATCAGACTCAAGACACTCACTAAACGTTGTTAATTCAATGCCATCGTGACTTGAGAGTTTTTCATATAAGGCATTGAGAAAATAATAACCGTTATTAGGATAATGCTCCCAGGCATTCTCACCATCCATGATAATTGAAACAACCTGTTGGCTCGGGTCTTCACAGGACTGTGCAATATTTTCGATATGATCGATTAAATTAGCCACTGCATCATCGCCGTGCCAATCTGAATAGGTAAAACCAATTAAATCTGACAAGCCATCATCACGGAAAAAACAGGCGACCGAACTATCCGCTACCTTGTAAGGTTTATGTAAGCCATTATGATGCTCTATTTCATCACTGCGATTCAATGTGTGCATGCTGTTACGCAATACCGCTTCACCGGTTGCCGCCCACTGCAAACCATAGTCAGCAAATAAACGGAGGGTATCGGTACTCACCGCACCTTCTGATGGCCAACAACCGTTGGGGTTAAAACCAAAATAATGTTCAAACACATCCAGACCGTGTTGAATATGCCATCGTGCACGTTCCTCACCATTTGGGTACTGTCTTGCACCGGGCATGTCAGTATCTGGCATCGCATCATATGTACTGCTTAAATCAATCAACAAAGGAATGATAGGATGTGCATAAGGGTTCATCGACAATTCAACTTGCCCAGCCTCGGCTAATTCTCGATAACGCGGAATAACGTGGTTAACCAGTTTTGCAATGACTTTCACTAATGCTTGCCGATCATGCAATGTATAGTCCTGGCCTTTCTTAACCAGTTCTGCGATCAGGGGTTCATTTCGGTGTGCCGCTTCCGCCATCCAGACCAGGTGGTACCAAACCAGAATATCGACCAGGTACTGTTCGGAAAGGTAACGTAAAATATCAGGTTCTTTTTCTATCTGTTTGGCAATAGCAACTAGCTGGCGGTATTTTTCATTCGGTAAAATCAGGTGTTTCTCATTAGCCCGAATACATTGCTGAATTAAGTCTATTTTCTGTTGTTCATTATTCGGCAGCGTAAGTGATGCCAAAGCGGCAAGTAATGGATCATGTATAGCGGTGCCATGTTCAATAAAACCATTTAACTGTTGTGCGTAATCATCTATTTGCTCAAGCAAAATAGGTGCAAAATTTACTACCGCCTTAGCATTGGTTTGTTTTTCAAGAATATCTGCCATGTCGATGTAATCTTTCATCGCATGCAAATAAGTCCACGGCAATAAATACTGTCCGCTCGATGAATCTTTGTATTGTGGTTGGTGCATATGCCAACATAAAACGACTTTAAGCCGTTTATCTGACATGGTGGAACTCCTGTCCTAGCATTTCGGGTGTCACTAAGGTGACCCCATTTGGGGTGACATAGAATTTCTCCGCATCTGCAGCGGGATCTTCACCAATAACTGTGCCATCAGGAATAATGCAGCCCTTATCAATCACAACTCGTTTTAAGCGACAGCTTTCACCAATATCCACATCCGGCAAAATCACTGCATCGTTGACCGTACTGTATGAATGAACTGTCACATTTGAAAATAAACAGGAATGTCTTACCGTAGCACCTGAGATAATACAACCACCGGAAATCATTGAGTCTACTGCCATACCACGCCGATCATCACTGTCATGCACAAATTTTGCGGGGGGTAATTGAGATTGATAAGTCCAAATAGGCCACTTGTCATCGTATAAATTCAATTCGGGTGTCACGCCAATTAATTCCAGATTGGCTTCCCAAAAAGCATCCACCGTTCCCACATCACGCCAGTAGGCCTGTTCACCTTTAATCGGATCTCTAAACGGGTAAGCAACCACTCTATTCTGTTTAATTACCTTCGGTAAAATATCATGGCCAAAATCATGCGTTGAATAAGGTTCATCAGCATCACAAATAAGTTCTTCGTAAAGAAACTTGGCATTAAAAATGTAAATCCCCATGGATGCCATTGCATGCGTATCACTACCCGGAATAGGTTCCGGGATTTCCGGTTTTTCTGAGAACTCGGTAATGGATTGATCTTCTGCAATCGTCATCACACCATATTGGGTGGCTTGCAATAATGGAACCTCAATACAGCCCACCGTTAAATCTGCATTTTGCTCTACATGATAAGCAAGCATAGGACCATAATCCATTTTATAAATATGATCACCCGCCAGAACTAAAATATATTTAGGATCATGGATACGAACAATATCCAGGTTTTGATAAATAGCATCCGCTGTACCGGCATACCACGAGGTTTCAATTCGTTGTTGTGCTGGAAGCAGTTCTACAAATTCACCAAACTCACCCCGCAGATAACTCCAACCTTGTTGCACATGACGAATAAGCGAATGTGCTTTGTATTGTGTGACCACCCCAATACGTCTAATACCGGAGTTAACACAATTGGATAGTGGGAAATCAATAATTCGAAACTTACCGCCAAAGGGCACCGCTGGTTTTGCTCGCCACAGGGTCATTTGTTTAAGACGTGAACCGCGACCACCCGCCAGTATTAATGCGAAGGTATCACGAGTTAAACGACTTACAAAACGAGGTGTTTGTCCGAGCTTCACTCTACTGTCTCCATCTTATACCTCTATTGTGACACACCAATATGACAACTATTTAACAGTTCGGAATGCCTACCTATCATGCTATGGTATCCTTAGCGACAAGGCAATAATATTAGTGTAATCAAATTCATACCACTTTGAGCATTGATGTAAACATAACAAAATGAACCAGAAATCTAAGCCAAACAAGCGATTATCTGCAGACTATGCTGATATCACCGCCGCTCGCCATTCTGACCCATTTAGCTTTCTCGGCAAGCAAAACAATTCTGTACGGGTTTATCTGCCTAATGCTCATAATGTTGCTATCGTCGAAACAGATACGGTACTTGAGCAAGTGCCTGATACGGATATTTTTGTTGTCGACAATATTGATACATCGCTACCTCAACATTATAAAATCAGCTGGACAGATTCTCGTGGTCATCAACACCAAAGCTACGATCCGTACAGCTTCGGTCCACAGCTTAGCGACTATGATATTT
The DNA here is from genome assembly GCA_027006175.1 of Gammaproteobacteria bacterium. Taxonomy (GTDB): domain Bacteria; phylum Pseudomonadota; class Gammaproteobacteria; order AKS1; family AKS1; genus Sulfuriflexus. The sequence goes on along the minus strand of JALTKS010000032.1, from coordinate 2,848 downwards.
ATCTGCATGGTGAAGGTCGCAACTGGCGCAGCTGGCGGTGGCTAGGCGCACATATTCATCAAGTTGATGGTATTGATGGTGTTTTATTTGCGGTATGGGCACCCAGTGCAAGCCGGGTCAGTGTGGTCGGTGATTTTAATCAGTGGGATGGTCGTCGTCACCCCATGCGTTTGCGCGGTAACAGCGGCATATGGGAAATTTTTATCCCTGAACTGTCAAGCGGTGAACTTTATAAATTCGAAATCCGCACGGCTGAAGGCAAAGTACATTTAAAAAGTGATCCCTATGCCCGTGAGTTTGAATATTCATCGGGCACTGCAAATCGGATTGTTGCAGAACCCAGCTACACATGGGCTGATGACAAATGGCTCACACAACGCAAACAATCAGACTGGTTACATGCTCCCCTTTCTATTTATGAAGTTCATCTAGGATCATGGCAACGTGATGCCGATGGACGCATCATGTCTTACCGTGAGTTGGCAACGCGTTTAGTTGAGCATGTTACATATATGGGGTTTACCCATATTGAATTATTACCGATTACAGAACATCCTTTTTATGGTTCCTGGGGTTATCAAACCATTGGTTACTTCGCGCCTTGCGCACGTTATGGCAGTGCCGATGATTTACGTTATCTTGTCGATTTATGTCATCAAAATAATATTGGTGTGTTTGCTGATTGGGTACCGGCTCATTTCCCAAAAGATGCACATGGTCTTGCCCGCTTTGATGGCACCGCACTTTATGAACATGCTGATCCTCGCCGTGGCGAACATCGTGACTGGAACACGCTTATTTTTAATTATGGGCGTCACGAAGTTAGAAACTTTTTAATTGCCAATGCGCTTTATTGGCTGGAAGAATTTCATTTTGATGGCTTACGCGTTGATGCCGTTGCTTCGATGCTTTATCTCGATTTTGCCCGCGAAAAAGATGACTGGCTACCGAATCAATACGGTGGCCGTGAAAATCTGGATGCAGTTGAATTTATTAAGCAACTTAATATCGTTACCCATGAACAATTTCCCGGCACCATCGTGATGGCAGAAGAATCAACAGACTGGCCGAACGTTACCCGTCCTGTTCATGATGATGGTCTGGGCTTTAGCATGAAATGGAATATGGGCTGGATGCATGATGTGCTTGATTATATGTCTCTGGATCCTATTTATCGCCAAAGCCAACATAACAAACTGACCTTTGGCATGATGTACAACTATAACGAGAATTTTATTTTACCCTTCTCGCATGATGAGGTTGTGCACGAGAAATCTTCACTGCTTTACAAAATGAGTGGTGATGAATGGCAGCAATTCGCTAACCTGCGACTTCTCTATTGTCTAATGTACACCTACCCTGGTAAGCAACTTTTATTTATGGGAAATGAATTTGGTCAAGGCCCTGAATGGAATCATGATCAATCGCTGGATTGGCATGTATTGGAATATCCTTTGCACAAGGGCTTATTAAACGCTGTTAAAGATTTAAATCATCTGAATAAACAGCATCCCGCACTATTTTATTATGACTTTGAACCAGCCGGTTTTCAGTGGCTCGATTGTAATGACGCTGAAAATTCTGTTTTTAGTTATCAACGTATGAGTGATGATGAAAAAATAATTGTTGTCATGAACTTTACCCCGGTACCAAGAGATAATTATCGAATTGGTGTTGACGAAGCCGGTCACTACACCGAACTACTCAACACAGACTCTGAATATTACGGTGGAAGCAATCTGGGGAATGGGCCTGGTTGTGTTGCAGAAAAAATATCGTGGCTCGACCATCCCTGGTCAATCAGTATAAATCTGCCACCTCTTGCGGGTGTTATTCTTAAAAAATCGACAAAGTAACGTTAATCTTCTGCCATTAAATCATCCGATGAAACAGCCAGGTCATAACGTTCTTTTGCAATTTGCTTAATATTATCTGCAAATTGAGGATGGTCTTTAAGAATACGTCCAAAGTCAGATTTCTGTAATACAAATAAATCACAAAGTGTCTTGGCACGAATCGTTGCAGTACGAGGCGTTGACATAAGAATACCCACTTCGCCGAAGAAGTCGCCGTCTTTTAATGTTTTAAGAACATTGCCTTTATTATCTACAACCTCGACTTCACCGCGACAGAGTAAATACATTTCTCTGGCGATATCGCCTTTTTCTATAATAACTTCGCCTTCTTCAGCGGCATCCGCATGCAATGCCATAATGACCGAGTTAAGCAGGAGTGGGTCGGCACCTTCAAAAATAGGTGATTGCTCAAGTACATCGGGAGTAATAACCTCAAACCAACGCCGACCATCCTTTTCTATTAAGTCATTAGCCGCTTTAGGTCCCCATGAATTACGTGTGTAATTAGGAAAATCGCTTGCGGCATTTTCTGACCAGTAATCCAGAATTGGCTGAGCAATACGCCATGCCGCTTCAACCAAATCTCCTCGAGAAAACAAGGTAGCATCACCATGAGTACAGGAATAAATCATCACTTCATAGCCTGTATAGCGTGAAGCTTTAAAGTTATCACCATAGTTAAACGCCATATCAACATTCTGTAGCTGTAATGTTGGTCCCGGGATTTTTGCCTGAAATAACAACTCAATCGCCTGATAGGGTTGTATATGGAAAACCAGGCGGTTAGCAGAAAGTTCTTCAACCGTGGTTCCTTTAAACATTTGTTTAGGTGGCTTTTTAAATTCCACCACAATTTCGGTGCCACGTTTCCAAAGTGCTTTACCTGAACGAAGATAAATAGGAACACCTTCCCAGCGCCAGTTATCTATCTGGAATTTTGCCGCCGTGAATGTTTCAGTATTTGATTCAGGGTTCACATCTGTCGATTGACG
>JALTKS010000031.1 GCA_027006175.1 Gammaproteobacteria bacterium | reverse complement strand
CAATTAACGAATGCCACTGATTGTTGGCCGCGGCTGGCACCATGTAAGTCCGCCGACTTCATTAGAAATCGGCGGCGACGCATTATAGCTAAAACGGCGGCCAATGGGTACGGAAAATCATCATTTTAGGCAGTAATTGCTATTCTTATGGCTAATTACTTTAAATAAAGGTAGATATCGAGGGGAATTAGACCTTAAATGGTCACTTTGTTCGTTAATATGTCTCTTTTCGAGCCGCGTACCACTCTACAAGATCATCAATAGCGGTCTGATCAAACTCACGCAGGCCACTCATCACCATGGTTTTTTCACCTGAGCCAACGATTTCTTCATTATCTGAAACAGAAAATTTAAGGCTGACATTACCTCGTTTACCGTCAACGGCGAGTGATGAGTCAGTTAAGATTAGTTTAGGCTCATTAATATCAACTTGTTCTATATTAATGGTCATGCTTTCGTATATAACGAGTGGTCTGGCTGGATTGACCATAACATTGTGTTTAGCCATCAGTGGGACGAGGATATGGGGAAAGGTTTGTCCTGAGAATTCGACATAGCGACGACTAAATTGACTGGTTAATTCAGGATTAGCGTTGTTTTTACCACTGTGCTCAATCGACAGGTAAGGTTTATCTGAGGTGTCTTTAATCTGAATATCGGCATCAGTTTTGTCTGGAAAAACCAGCTCTACGCCATCGCCCACCATACCTGAGAAGGTAAAGTGCATGTGTTGGCTCAGGCCGTATTTATTGAGGACAAGCGAAAATAAAAGATCGCCCGGGACACAGAATCGTTTAGCCTCAATATCATGAATAGGATTGAAGTCACCGGCAATCGATTTTGCAAAGTCACTGGCTTGCTCACGCGAGATTTTAATATTGCTATCTTGCGCGCTATAAAAACTGTCTAAAAACATGATGACGACCGATTGTGCTAAATTAGGAAGGCGTATCTTAACAAAAACAGATGAATAATAGGAAATTGGATGGCGTCAGGGACTAAAACAGTTATCTTCGCAGCATTGCTTGGAAATGCACTTATCGCGGTAACAAAGTTCGTTGCTGCGTCTATCACGGGCAGCTCGGCAATGTTATCGGAAGGGATTCATTCGCTTGTCGATACAGGCAATCAATTACTTTTATTGTATGGCTTAAAAAGAGCATCAAAACCAGCCGATGATGATTTCCCCTTTGGCTATGGAAAAGAAGTTTACTTTTGGAGTTTTATTGTTGCGATTCTGATTTTTGCATTGGGTGGCGGCATCTCGATTTATGAGGGTGTGCATCACTTAAAACATCCTGAGCCTATTTCAAATGTGATGATTAATTATATCGTCTTAAGTTTGGCAATTGTCTTTGAAGGTGCTGCATGGCTGTTTGCGCTAAGAGAATTTAAAAATGCAAAAGGGAAGTGGGGATATATAGAAGCGATACAGCGTTCAAAAGACCCATCGATTTTTGTTGTGTTGTTTGAAGACTCGGCAGCGATGCTGGGGTTGGTCGTGGCGCTGGCAGGCGTAGCACTAACGCAATATACAGGCATACTATATTTTGACGGTGCAGCATCTGTGATCATCGGGTTTATTTTGCTTGGTACATCTATGTGGCTGGCATGGGAAACAAAGGGACTGTTGATTGGTGAAAGTGCGAATAAGGCAACAATACAAGGCATTCGTATTTTGCTAAATGCAAATCCAATCGTTGAGCATGTGAATGAAGTACTAACGATGCATATGGGACCAGATTTTATTCTTGTTAATATCAGTGTTGATTTTGTTGATCACTCAAGTGCAGATGATATTGAACAGGCAGTGGCAGAGTTTGACGACCGTATTAAATCACAATTCCCTCAAATTAAACGAATATTCATTGAGCCAGAAAAACGTGTTATTGAACAATGAATACTTGTGATGAAAAGTCGAGTTTGTTAATAGGGATTAGCAGCTGCCTGCTAGGGAACAAGGTTCGTTACGATGGCGAACATAGTCGTGATGAGTCTGTTCTCAACTCAATGAGTGGGCTGTTTGAGTTTGTTGCCTTTTGTCCGGAGGTGGCCATTGGTTTAGGTGTGCCGCGTTCACCGATACAGCTGGTTGCCCAAAACAATGAAATACGCGTGCGTGGAGTAAAAGATACGTCGCAAGATGTGACAGACGCCTTGTCTGATTATGCTAAAAGCATTGTAGAGCAGCTTGATTTGATTGATGGGTATATTTTTAAAAGTCGCTCGCCGAGCTGTGGTGTCACTGATGTGGATGTCTTTGATAATAAGTCAGGAAAAATTATTGATGCTTCAGCGGGGCAGTTTGCTAAAACGATTATGCAACTTTATCCTGAGTTGCCAGTTGAAGATGAGGTTCGATTAAGAAATGAAAGTATTAGAATGGATTTCATCGAACGCGTTAAGTCTTATGGCAGTCAGTAACGATAAAAAATGCTAACGCCTTAGTACTGCAATCCACCTTCCTAAATTTAACAAGCTTGCTAGTGAACCGGAAACATAAGTGAGTGCCGCAGCCGTTAAAATTTTATGTGCATACTTTATTTCACGGTCTGAAATATATTCACCTTTTTTGAGAATAGGCAGTGCGCGTTTAAAGCTGGCATCCCACTCGACAGGTAAGGTGACTAAATGAACCAACGTGCCGATGAGCATACTGCCAATGGCAATAAAGAACATGATCATGCCGATGCGTGGCGAACGAGAGATCATAGTAATGAAGGGCAGGGCAATCATCGCCATAGCGCCTAATCTTTCAGCATAGATTGCAATGCTAACGATGTTTTGTCTTAATGCAAAGGGTGGATAGCCATTGCGGTGTTGAATAGCATGTCCTACTTCATGTGCAGCAACTGCGATGGCAGTGAGCGATTTTCCATCAAAATATTCTGGTGATAAACGTACAAATTTATCGGTTGGATCATAGTGATCACCGACCTCGGTTTTTTCTACTTTTACACCGTGTAATTCATGTGTATCAATCAGGTGTTGAGCAAGTTCACCCCCCGTGCCGGGGAAATGGTCCTGATGCGTGTTGTATTTCTTCAAGACATATTTAACCCAGTATTGTGGGCCAAATATAATGGCAAGTATGAGGGCAATCCCAATGGCAATAAGCATGATTTAGCGATTTGTAAACAATAGGTTGGTAATTATACCAGTATGTATTGGGCTTGAATATTGGTTAGCCTGTATAGTGATTAAATATTTATGAAAGATATCCGGAATTAAGCGGTCTTATTATCTATGCAGTCACAACAACTACAGTTTGAAGCGCTTGTCAGTTCCTACTCGACAGATTTGTATCGTTATGCGCTATGGCTGACCCATAGTAGTGATGTGGCAGAAGAACTGGTTCAGGAAACGTATCTGCGAGCGTGGAAAGCCATCTCTACGTTAAAAGACAGCCGTTCAGCGAAAGCATGGTTAATCACTATTCTTCGTAGAGAAAATGCACGCCGGTTCCAACGCAAACGTGCAGAAGACACAGTTGTTGATGACGTTAATCCTGATGAATTGCTTGAAGTCTCTCTTGACTTGCTATTGTCGGTGAGCAAAGTGAGGTGCTTGCACCTTATGTCGAGCAAGTAGGGCGTGTTATACAAATGTAAGGAATTATCCTTCTACCAATAATAAAAGAGAGCCCGGACATTCCGGGCTCTTTGGTTATTGATACTAGAACTGAATATTAGCTTTTAGCATCGGTTTTACCATGACAAGGGTAGTCATTGGTTTTTTGGTTACTGTTTGCATGATGGTCTGTTGTTGGTTGAGTGTTACCATGCATACCATCATGTGTATTTTGCTGGCTACCACCCATGTTGCCATGACCATTGGTAGTTTGTTGAGTAGTTTGACCCATCATACCGCCCGCTTGAGTATTCGTACCCATATGACCATCTTGCGCAAAGGCAACGGCTGCCATGGTTAGTCCTAATCCTGCTACGGTACCGAGAACTGCTTTTAATGCTGTTTTAGTGTTCATAATAAATCTCCTTTTGTTAAGATAAATGTTTTCATTCCACGGTTATTATTTAAGCAGACTGTTGTAACAGAGGTGTGTCTAACAAGAGCAATTTTGTAACAAAATCTGTCTGGATAAATATTTGTTACAATACGTTACAAAATAACAAGGTTCGTTAGCCAGAACCGGTATAAAGTGTCAGATATGAGCAAACAAACCAAAAAAGACCATATTTTAGTTGTTGATGATGACAATGAGATTCGTGAATTGCTTAAATCCTATCTGGAAAAGCATGGCTTGCAAGCCAGTACCGCTATTGATGGCAAGGCGATGTGGCAGGTATTGAATACATCATCTATCGACCTGATTGTTTTAGACCTTATGCTGCCAGGAGAAGGTGGTTTGAGTTTATGCCGGGCGCTCTGTGCCGATAAAAAAATCCCCATCATTATGTTGACGGCATTGGGCGAAGAAACAGACCGTATTATTGGCCTGGAAATGGGTGCAGATGACTATCTTGCAAAACCATTTAATCCCCGAGAACTACTAGCAAGAATTAATAGTGTTTTACGCCGTTCTCGTCGCTTCCCTGACAGCGCAGAAAAACCAACAGATTCAGGTGCACTGTATTTCTCAAATTGGACACTGGACACGGTTGCAAGACATTTAGTGTCAGACGATGATTTAGTCGTACCTTTAAGTGGCGGTGAATATCGATTGTTACGGGTTTTCCTGGATCACCCCAATCGCGTTTTAAGTCGTGACCAACTGTTGGAACTGGTGAGTGGCAAACAAGCCATGCCTTTTGACCGGAGTATTGATGTGCAAGTAGGCAGACTCCGCAAGCGCCTTGGTGATGATAGTCGTGAGCCCAAAATAATTAAAACAGTTCGAAGTGCGGGTTATGTTTTTACTGAAACAGTACGAGACGAGAAATAATGCATCTTTTACCACGATCATTGTTTGGGAGATTAGCGCTGATATTATTCTCAGGTCTTTTTTTAGTACAATTAACCAGTACAGCTATTCAGTTTTACGATCGTGGTCAGCGACTTTTTCAGGCTAGCGGTTTATCCAGTTCAGAGCGCATCGCAGAAATTGTTCGTATATTAAATGATGCCAGTCAATCAGAAAGGCAGCGATTAATATCGATTCTTAATGTTGCCCCTTTGCGTGTTTCTTTTACTGCATCAGAGTGGCCTGCAGAAAATAGCCCCGAAACAAATTGGCCTGCAGAAGTATTTCGTCAACGACTGCAAGAGCAGCTTGGAAGTGCTTTCCCGTTGCGTGTGGCCGTGAGTGATCAGCCTGCTATCAGTGATAATTACAATATGCATGGTGGTGGGCACGACATGCAGCATATGAAAGGCACGGGAATGAGTCTGCCTGATGCATTAGTGTTTTATGCGCAAGTGAAATTAAGCGATGGCACATGGGTGTCTTTTGAAAACAGAATCTCTGAAGAGGTTTTTTCTGATTCTTCTGTGCTACTGCTGATTCTGGCAACACTTATTGTTACGGTATTGGTTGTATCATTACTGGCTGTGCGCTGGGTGACAAAGCCATTAACAATGTTGACGCAAGCCGCGAATAAATTAGGTGGTGATATCAATCAGCCACCGTTGTCTGAAACAGGTGCATCAGAAGTGCAGCAAGCCGCAAAAGCCTTTAATTCAATGCAGAGTCGACTACGAAGTTTCATTGAAGATAGAACGCGCCTGTTAACCGCCATTTCACATGATCTTAAAACACCTATCACCCGTATGCGACTTCGTGCTGAAATGTTAGACGATCAAGAACAGCGTGATAGTTTCATAAAAAACCTGGATGAAATGCAATTAATCGCATCAGAAACGCTGGATTTTTTACGCGCGGATGATTCTCGTGAATCATTTCAGCCTATTGATGTCTGTGCGCTATTAGAAGCGATTAAAGAAGATGTTGCAGAATTAGGTCAACAGATTGAACTGGACGATTGTGTTGAAAAAAGTTGTCGAGCACGACCTATGGCACTAAAACGTTGCATAACAAACTTAGTTGAAAATGCACTTAAATATGCAAATGATGTTCGTGTATCCACAGAGGAAAAAAATCAGAGTTTAATTATTACTGTTTCTGATTCTGGCCCTGGCATACCGGAAGAAAATCTTGAAACAGTGTTTGAACCTTTTTATCGTTTGGAAGGTTCACGAAACAGAGAAACAGGTGGAACAGGTTTGGGTTTGAGTATTGCACGTAATATCGCTTTGTCACATGGCGGTGATTTGCGCTTAGTAAATAAACCAGATGGTGGCTTGCAGGCTATTTTAATATTGAATCGTTAGCAATAAAAAACCCTGATCGAAAATCGATCAGGGCTTGCATTGGTGGAGACGGCGGGAATCGAACCCGCGTCCG
>JALTKS010000030.1 GCA_027006175.1 Gammaproteobacteria bacterium | reverse complement strand
CTGAGTATTCCGGCCATTCCGATCACCGATTCTGGTTTTATCCGATCACTTAACCCCCTCGGCGCGAAGAACCTCATAGTATCATTCTGAGTGATCGGATTCAGTAATTTCGCTCATCACCTTTCGCATCGACTCTCCTTTCAGTTTTAGTTTGTGACTATTGTGTAATAATCGGTCAAGAATGGCGTCAGCCAACGTCGCATCTCCGATGGTTTTGTGCCATTGTGTTATTGGCAACTGACTGGTCACCAATGTGGATTTAAGGCCATGCCGATCATCCATGATTGTCAGCAGATCATTTCGTTGACTCAGGTTCATTTTTTCCAGCCCCCAGTCATCAAGCACCAGTAAATCTGTTTTTTCCAATTGCTGGGTTAGTCTGGCGAAACGGCCATCACCATGAGCAATCGTCAGTGCCTCAAGTAGTCGTGGCATACGGAAATAACGAACCGATAACCCCTGTAAGCAGGCTTGCATTGCCAGTGCACAACCGAGATAAGTTTTACCGCAGCCGGTAGGTCCGGTAATGAGTACATTATGGTGTTGCAGTATCCAGTGTGTACTGAGTAAATCAGCAAACTGACTTTTCATCAGGCCGCGTGAATGGCTGTAATCAATGTCTGCTGGATTAGCTTGCAGTTTTAACTTTGCTGCCTTTAGCAGTCGTTTGATTTTGTTATTATGGCGATGGGTTGATTCACGGTCTACCAACAAGCTCAGACGTTCATCAAAGCCCAGCTCCTCATGTGTTGATGGCTGTGCAAGCTGTTGTTCAAAGCCCTCTGCCATACCTGTCAGTTTTAAGCGGCGCATGGTTTCTAATGCTTGATTGTTTTGCATAATATTTTCCTGTTTTGGTTTGTGTTTTATTAATGGTAATAGTCTTCGCCACGCACATTCTCATGTGTATCTAATGCCAGTCCTTCCTGCATTATTTCATCAGTTTCAATGACCACTTTATCCAGCCCCTGTTTCAGAATGGATTCGATACTGCTGCGTGTCGGTGAGTTGATTAACAATGCTCTGCCACAGGCATTGTTGAGTCGTTCATTACTGTATTTTTTGGCATTACTCAGCAGTGCCAGAACGGCCCGATAGTTTTGTTCCGGATGACGTTTTTTCTGGAGCAAGATACTGACGACTTTATGTGTTTCTGAACCGATGTTATCAGCCCATTTCAGGAAGCGTTCTGGTGACCAGTCATGCACAGACTTGTGTGCTTCAGGCATATGCTCACGCAGCGTTGTATGCGTGCCTTTGCTGTAACTGCGCAGGTGACTGGCAATACGTTGACCATGATGATAAACGGCTACGGTATTATCACAGACCTGTACTTCTACCTCCTGTTTCACCAGATGATGTGGGACAGAGTAATAATGCCTGTCATACTCAATATGGTAATCAATATGTACGCGTGCACGTTTTATATCGGTATATTGATAGGGATTTGAAGGTAACGGACGTAATAC
>JALTKS010000029.1 GCA_027006175.1 Gammaproteobacteria bacterium | reverse complement strand
GAACACGGAGCCAGTAAAACGACAGTTGCTCGTGCTGATATGCGTGGATTGGTTACCTACCTTACTTTTGTACGTCGCGAAGCTACCTCTATCTAGGCACGAGAATCAAACTTTTACACTTGTCTCTTAACGCCGTCGAGGATTCTTCTCACCGTGGCTGCATGCTCACATTCAATTACATAAAAAGTTATGTTGGTTTTTTATATTGACTCTCCTTTTTTAGCTTAATTTTTTTGTTATTTTATTGTTATTTTATTGTTTTGCTTCAATCGGTATTTCCTGTGCGATTGCCCACATAAACGCGGCTATTTCTCTGGCCATTGCGACAACAATTACATTTCTTGGCTTGCCATTATTGGCCATCATTTTAAATCGTTTGGTTAATCTCAACTGGGCTTTCCACGCAATGCTGCGAACTTTGTATGGAATATTTTCCTGGCGCTTCTGCATCTCTTTACTCACTTTTGCATGAAAGCGATACGCCCAACCTGCTTCAACTAATACCCGCCTTGCATGTTGATTACCTGTTTTTGTTATTGCTCCTTTTTTATTTTTATTGCCGCTTGAATGCTCCGAGGGTGTTAGCCCTAAAAAACACATCAGTTGTTTGGGATTCTCAAAGCGCGTCAAATCACCTAGCTCTGCAATGATGGTAACCGCAACCACCATGCGCACACCGCGCAGTGACATTAATGATTCAACGATGGGAAATAAACGCCATTGCTTTGTATGGTACAAAATTTCTTTATCAAGTCGCTTAACACGCTCACTGGCTTCTGTAATGGAATCAACATATTCCTGGAAGACCACTTTTTGCGCAGCGAAAGGCATGTTCACATCTTCTGCTAACCAGCGTAAATGTTTTTCTGACCAATTGGCTGACCCATTAAAACGAATATTATGTCGTAACAAAAATGATTTTAAACGTTGCTTTGCCGACTTTAAAACCAATACAGCATCTTCACGTGCTCGACTTAAATCTCGGATGGCTTCATCTTCTGCATTGGGAACATACACGGCGGTTAAATCACCAGAGCGTAGTAATCGCGTGAGGTTATCAGCATCTCGATTATCGGTTTTAATTTTATCGCCTGGCTTCTTTGGGATAAGTGAGGGCGCAACCACAATACATTGATGACCTTGTGAAACAATAAATCGATATAACTCATAACCCGTTGGACCGGCTTCATAACAAAAAAATAATGTTTTACCGGTGGATACGAGTTTGCGTAAGGTTTTTTTAAAATCCGTTAATGTGCCGCCGATACTGCCATAGCGACGCACCTCGCTTCTATCATCATCGGCTAATGATATAACGATAGATTCTTTGTGGACGTCCATACCGATAAAAAGTATATTAGATTGTGTCATGTCGATCTCCGAGTCTGTTAATGAAGGGGTATACTTTCATATTATGGCACTGGCTGCTTTGGTAGCTAACCCACGTAGGACGGAGATCGGCACCCTTT
>JALTKS010000028.1:28267-70481 GCA_027006175.1 Gammaproteobacteria bacterium | reverse complement strand
TTTTTTTATGTGTGGTATCTATTTCAGGTATTAATTGTGTTAGGTTATTTTCACCGCGTATAATTAGCGCTTATTTTATATTTCATCGGAAATCAAAAACATGTGGCGATTAAAATATTGCTTGTTTGTCTTTCTTAGTTCCTTGCTCTCTCCATCGGTAGGTATTGCTCAGGGTAATGCAGCAGCCTTATTACTAGAAGAGGTTGAGTATAAAAACATCCCACTTCAACGCCGTTTTGATGCAACAGTGGAAGCCGTTAACAAGTCAACGATTGCCGCGCAGGTTTCTGAGCAAATTATTGAGATTAATTTTGATGTAGATGATTATGTTGAACAGGGCGTTGTGCTACTTCGCTTTAAAGATACCAAGCAACGCGCCCGCCTTGCACAGGCTCAGGCACAGTTACGTGAAATGGTGGTGGCGAGTAAGGATGCAGAAATTGAATTTAATCGTATTCGAGACATATATGCTAAAAAACTAGTTGCCAAGGCTGTCCTGGATAAGGCAAAAGCAGCTTATAAAGGGACGCTGGAAAGAAAAAAACAATCCCAAAGTCGAGTCGTTGAGGCAAAACAGGAAATTGAGCAAACCATTGTTCGTGCACCATACAGTGGTATTGTGACGAAACGTTATGTGGAATTAGGTGAAACACCTTCTATCGGTGCAGCATTGATGACAGGGATATCCTTGAACCAGTTACGTGTTGTTGCAACGGTGCCGCAAAATTTAATTTCATTACTACGTAATGGTTGTTGTCCGGCGCGGGTTATTCTACCTAATGTGGAACAACCGCCTGTCGCAGGCAAGCAATTGACGATTTTTCCTATTGCCGATAATCAGGCGCATAGCTTTAAGATTCGTGTTGAATTAGACGAAGGGCAACATGGTTTATATCCGGGCATGTTTGTAAAACTGGAACTCGATATTGGCACACAAAAAAGATTAATTCTGCCTGCCGGTGCACTGGTATATCGGGGTGAAGTTACCGGTGTCTTTGTTGTTAAGGGAGCCGATATTTCATTTCGCTATGTGAAGACAGGAAGACAATACAGTGATGGGCATATTGAAATTCATGCTGGACTTGAAGCAGGAGAACAGGTCGCACTTGATCCTGTTGCCGCAGGTATTTTACTGAAGGGCAGTAGCAAACAATGAGCGAGAAACTCGGTATTTCTGGGCGTATTGCGCGTAGTTTTTTATTGTCTGAGATTACGCCGTTACTTGGCCTGGTTGGTTTGTTATTAGGGATATTTGCTATTTCTATTACACCACGAGAAGAAGAGCCTCAAATAAGTGTGACGTTTGCTGATGTATTTATTCCTTATCCCGGTGCCACTGCCACAGAAGTCGAGCATTTAGTCACAACCTCGGCAGAGCAGGTTCTATCTGAAATAGAAGGCGTTGAACATATCTATTCCGTGTCTCGTGATGGAATGGCTGTGTTATCAGTCCAATTTAAGGTTGGGGAGGATAGAACGCAGGCGATTGTTCGTTTGTATAACGCGGTGTATTCAAATCGAGATTGGTTACCTGCGAACCTCGGGGTAGGACAACCATTAATTAAACCACAGGGAATTGATGATGTACCGATTGTGACAGGTACATTATGGAGTGAAGATAAAAATATAACATCAGAAGAGTTGTTACGTATCGCACACAGTGTTGAAACAGAATTAAAACGTGTGCCGGGTACGCGTGATATTTATACGATTGGCGGTGCTCCCCGTGTCGTTAATATAAAAATAGAACCACAACAGTTAGCTGCTTATAACATTGATTTACAAGATCTCCGGCAAGCGCTGTTAGCAGCGAACAGTGCTGATAATGTCGGTACTATTACCAACAATAATATTAGCATTCCGGTTCGATCTGGAAAGTGGTTAACCAACATAGAAGAAGTTAAAAAATTAATTGTTTCTATGCGAAATGGTTCGCCGGTTTATCTTGAAGATATAGCAAATATTTCATTGGGAGCAGACGACCCAAACCAATATGTGTGGTTTGGTACGGCGGCAGCCTCTGCAAGTAAAGGAATAACAGCGCAAGGAGATTTTCCAGCCGTTACGATTGCGATTGCGAAACAATCAGGCACAAATGCGGTTGATATTTCAGAGCAGGTGATTAAGCGTTTTGATAGTTTGCTAGGAGCCATTGTACCTGAGGGTATTCATGGAACCTTAACGCGAAATTATGGTGCGACTGCAAATGATAAGGCGCAAACCCTGATTGGTAAGTTAATGTTTGCAACCGCCTTTGTGGTTTTATTGGTTCTTTTGACGCTAGGTTGGCGTGAAGCCATTATTGTCGGTACAGCAGTTATTATTACACTTGCAATGACCTTATTTGCATCATGGGCATGGGGCTTTACGCTTAACCGTGTTTCTCTGTTTGCGTTGATTTTCTCAATTGGTATCCTGGTTGATGATGCCATTGTTGTTGTAGAAAATATTCATCGACATATTGTTATGGGTAAACGCTCATTGGTTGACTCGATTCCTGTCGCTGTTGATGAAGTCGGTGGCCCTACGATACTGGCAACCTTTACCGTGATCGCCGCGCTGTTACCAATGGCGTTCGTCACTGGTTTGATGGGACCTTATATGAGCCCAATACCGATTAACGCCAGTATTGGTATGCTAATTTCTTTAGTGGTTGCCTTTGTTTTAACACCCTGGCTAACACATCTGATTTTAAAAGATGGAAAGATACATCAGCCTAAAGATGACACCAGTAAGAACAAAGTATATTTTCTTTTCGAACGTTATTTAGGTCCGTTCTTGAATAAATCTGCAGGGAGCAAGAATCGAAATAAATTATGGTTAACGATTATTGTCTTAATCGGTATCTCTATCTCATTGGTTGGGTTTAAATTCGTTATTTTGAAGATGCTACCATTTGATAATAAATCTGAATTTCAGGTTGTTATTGATATGCCAGAAGGCACGAGCCTGGAACAAACAGCGCGTGTCGTAAAAGAGTTAAGTAATGAAATCAGAGTAGTGCCTGAGGTGAGTGATTTTCAGGCCTATGTTGGTACGGCTTCACCCATAAACTTTAATGGCCTGGTGAGACAGTATTATTTACGTAGTGGTGATAATGTTGCCGACATTCAGGTTAACCTGGTTGATAAATCACAGCGTGACAGGAAAAGTCACGATATAGCATCCGATTTACGTGAGCCATTAAATGTTATAGCAAGGCGCTTTAACGCAAATGTAAAAGTTGTTGAAGTACCGCCCGGTCCACCGGTTTATTCTCCACTGGTTGCAGAAGTGTATGGCATTGATTATGCCGGTCAAATCAAGATGGCAAAAAAAATTAGAGAGAGTTTTTCGGCAACTAACAATATTACGGATATCGATGATTCTATTGAAGCGGATACTTTACGTTGGTCTGTCGATATTGATCGAGCGCGAGCGGCACAATTAGGTCTTGCTCAAAAACAAATAGTGACAGCAATTCGCGCTGCGCTACAGGGTGAGGACGTCAGTTATTTACATGATAATCACGCTAAATATCCGATTCCTGTTCGCGTTGAATTTTCCAGACAAAGCAAATCAGATATTGCAGAAATAGCCGCGATAAAGGTTCGTAATACAAACGGCGTGCTGATTAGTTTATCTGAAGTTGTCACGTTTAAAAAAGTAAGGCTCGAAAATGCTATTTATCATAAAGATATGTTGCCAGTTGTGTATGTTACGGCAGATGTTTCTGGTGAATTAGATAGCCCTTTATATGGGATGTTTGAAATTTTTGAAACACTGAAGGACAAAGGTGTTAAGCAATACCTGGTGCAACAACCTGAGCATCCGCATGATTACAGTATGAAGTGGGATGGCGAGTGGCAGATCACTTATGAAACCTTCAGGGACATGGGTATTGCCTATGCTGTTGGAATGATATTAATTTATTTACTGGTTGTTGCGCAATTTCGTTCTTATGTTGTGCCATTGATTATTATGGCACCGATCCCATTGACGATTATTGGTGTTATGCCAGGACATGCCTTATTAGGTATTCAGTTCACCGCTACATCAATGATAGGAATGATTGCGCTTGCCGGGATCATTGTGCGTAACTCTATTCTATTAGTTGATTTTATAAATGAAACAATCGCTGAGGGTTTGTCATTAGACGAGGCCGTTATTAATGCCGGTGCGGTACGGTCTAAGCCCATTATTTTAACCGGGCTCGCCGCTATGTTGGGTGCATTATTTATTATTGATGATCCTATTTTTGGTGGATTAGCGGTGGCACTTATTTTTGGTATTCTAGTTTCAACGCTGTTAACGTTAATAGTGATACCGATTCTATATTACGCATATTTGTACAGACAGCATAAATCCAGTTAAGTCACGCTCGTTTTCGTTTTAGCATCCGACGTTCCATGTTTAATGCAAAATGTTGAATATGACGTTTATGTAATTTGTTCAGGTTTTTGAACTGTACCCCAACTATTGTATGTCGATGAACAGAATCGTTTGTTATATTGCGTATCTCAAGATCACAAATAATCTCGATGTTTGCATCAGTGTGAAATTTTCCGGACAATAGCGCGAATTTTTTAAAGTCAAATTTTACATTATGATCAAACTGCAAGCATAACCCACCTCGCGATACATTATTTATAATTCCTTCAAAATTAACTTCATTTTCTGTATCAGTTAGAGTGATGGGTAATATCATATCTTTACATATAGGTGCACGAAAATATTGTCGTCGCTGTTGATAAACAAGGTTATCGGGAAAGTCGATAAGATAAGCAGGTTTACCATCATCTTCGACAAGTTTTTTGACAGCACCCTTAAAACTTATTTTCACACCTTCATGAATAACATTAAATACAAAGTTTCTTTTCTTCATGAGTTGTTGGTGCGCTGGTTCAGGATGTAATACATCGAGTAACATCGTGTGATTATTTGCATCAACATCGACAAGCATACTATTAAAAGCGTTTTTTGTGCCACTTATACCAATACTCACAAGGAGGTGTTCGCGTTGTAGTCGCCCCAGATGTGCGGCCATAAGGCTAGGTTTTGATATGTTATCGTCGGACTGTTCGTTTATCATTGTTTATAGTAGGCGCATCGTTTCCGCGCAGTTGTCAGGCGTGAGTAAGTGAATTACCTAAAGAGCTAGTAACCGATTTTCCACCACTACCATAAAGATCTTCGTCAACTGGCTGTCCCTGTAAAATAGAAAGGGCTTGTTTTATTCTACGCTGTGAACTATTGATTAATTTTCCATTAATACGGTTTTCTTCCTGGCATT
Organism: Gammaproteobacteria bacterium; assembly: GCA_027006175.1. Taxonomy (GTDB): domain Bacteria; phylum Pseudomonadota; class Gammaproteobacteria; order AKS1; family AKS1; genus Sulfuriflexus. The sequence continues at coordinate 65,209 of JALTKS010000028.1, read as the reverse complement.
GTTTTAGTATTGATTGCAGGTTATGCCACATTGGTTCGAATTTTGTTGCAAAGGGTTCGGAACACATCTTGATATACTCACTTAAGCTCTGACTGTTATCACCGAAGCCAGCTTGTTGTAAATATTGTCTACACTGTCGAGTACTGATTTGAATTGCTTCAGCAAGCTCTTCCTTGCTGTTCGTAATATTTTCAAGTGCAGAACTATCATTCTTAGAGAGCACATTACGTTCATCTTGCAGCAATGATAATAAATGCTGTGCTCGCTCAAGTCCCTTTTCAAGGTAGTCCGCTAAATAATCAGTACTGAGTGTATTTGTCATCTTTATCTATCCAGTGTTGCTTCAAAGTCGATGAGTTTATCGGCAACAGTTTGTGCATCAATCTGATAACTTCCATCGGCGATAGCTTGTTTGATGGACTCAACACGTTGTGTGTCTACAACGGGCAGTGCAGCTAGACTACTTTCGATGCTTCTTAACTGAGCAGATGTTTCCGTTAAACTAACGGTATCGGCAGTCGATGATCTCCCACTGCTGTTTTGTTGAGCAACAGTGGGCTCAGAACGACCCACATTATTCTCAGGGCGAGTCCCTCGATCCGTTTGTACCGGTTTATTATTCTGACCTGTAATTTCAATTGGCATTGCTATTTACTCCAATTCTCATTTCTATGTCTTATGTAACGACCGCTATTGATAAAACTTTAGTTATTTTAGTCAAAAAAATGCCTTTTATAGCTTAATTTCAACAAACCCGTTGTAAGTTACTGTTCCTTCTACTATTTTGTTTGTTGAGGTGTTTTTAACCCTAATTCTATCGCCTATTCGGGCATTTGATAATGCTTTCCCCTTGATTCTGACGGAAATCAGCTTACTTTTCGCCAAAAGATTGACGTTTTGTCCAAATTTGATTGCATAAGGTCGATTTAACTGGTTAGGTTTGATAACGAGTCCTTTTGCCAAGGTTGTTTTTAACTGTTGACCAACGGCTTGATCTAATGACTTTAGATAGCCATTTTGTAAAAGACTCAGTGAGCGTTTTTCGAGTTTAACTTGACTCGCTTTGAGAAATTCACCTTGGGATACCATTTCAGTTGTCACAATAACATCTGCAAATTGAGTGATCGTCACGGGCACAAAAATTGACCAGCGACGTTTTTCATCGGTACAACGTACACCAACAGCAACGCGGCCTTGAAGCTTACGCCCTTGTGGTAGGTTGGTTTTTAGTTCGCTGCCACATTGCGCCAGGCGTAATCGATAATCCATGCTGTCCGCTTTTACTTGAATATCTTCATCGTTTGCATCAACACCGAGTTGGGCACGAAGAAAATTTTCACTACTGAGCCGGATGTCCTGGAGGTCATGATATTCAGCGGCTTGAGCGGAAACAGTCATCAACCCGAGAAGAACGGCGAGCATTTGCCGGAATACGGAATCGCCAAGTTTATTTGCTTTGTTTAAAACACTGACCACGTCAGATTCTCCAATATATTCAGTTAAATCGAACATTCTGGATAAATATAATGCAATAGCTGTGCCGACTATGCATAGCTTAAGGAAAATCACTTTGTGCCGATAGAATGAGATATAGGCGATGAAATTTGGATTACCATTTTATAATAGGGGTTTCCTATGGCAGGTGTATTAGATACGGTTGATCAAAGAACGCGATTAGCTGGTGAAAATAGACTGGAGTTGTTGTTGTTCCATTTACGTGGGCGCCAACAGTTTGGGATCAATGTCTTTAAAATTAAGGAGGTGATCCAGTGCCCATCTCTAACCCAACTTCCGGAAGCACATAATGTTGTTCGGGGAGTGGCGAACATGCGTGGTATGACCATACCTATATTAGATCTTGGTGCGGCGATTGGGCGAAGACCATTAGAAAACCTGGATGAAACCTATATTATAGTGAGTGAATTTAATCGTAAGGTTCAAGGTTTTTTGGTGCGCTGCGTTGACCGTATTATTAATTTAAATTGGGAAGATATACATCCACCTCCCCTTAGTGCGGGTAAGAATAATTATTTAACTGCGGTAACTCGCTATGATGGATCAATGATTGAAATCATTGATGTTGAGAAAGTATTGTCAGAAGTTGTCGGTGATACAGTGCTTGTTTCGAGTGAAGTGATTGGTGGGCATAGTTTTGGCGGTGATCTGGAAAAACGTCAACCTAAGGTATTAGTTGCCGATGATTCAAGGGTTGCCAGAAAACAAATTGTACGCACTCTGGAACAGTTGGGTATTGAATATATCACTGCCAATGACGGTGCAGAGGCATATGCAATCTTATGTGAGCTTGCGAAGAAGGGGCCTATCTTGGATCAGATTGATATGATTATTTCAGATGTTGAAATGCCCGAAATGGATGGATACACCCTGGCGAAAACAATTCGCAAAACACCGGGGTTAGAAGATTTGTACATTATTTTGCATACATCATTGAGTGGTGGTTTTAATGAATCAATGATTAAAAATGTAGGTGCAGATAAATTTATATCAAAATTTAGTGCAGATGATCTTGCTAACACCGTATTGGAACAGCTAAAGACGGCGTGATTTAGGCTGGTGAGTCGTATATATTGCATAAATACAACGTAATACAAATAAACAGGTCGTAATTTTTGAGTAGTGCAATCAGTGATACAGAGTATAAATCATTTAGCCTTTTTCTGGAAAAGGCTTGTGGCATTACTTTGGGTGAAAACAAACAGTATTTAATTGCGAGTCGATTACAAAAACTCATGGATAGCGTTAATATTGCAAGTCTTGGTGAGTTGGTTCAACAGTTGCAAAGAGGAAATACGCAATTACGGGGTAAAATAGTCGATGCGATGACAACCAATGAAACTCTCTGGTTTCGAGATAGTCATCCCTATATTATTCTGGAAAAAGAGCTTTTCCCTGAAGCATCACAACAACGTATGCGACCGGTGCGGATTTGGTCGGCAGCTTGTTCGTCAGGACAAGAGCCTTATTCAATGAGCATGGTTGCGCAAGAATATATAAAGTCAAATCCAGGCTCGCTTACTAGAGATGTTGAAATTGTTGCAACAGATATATCCAAAACAATTTTAGAGCAGGCGCGTGAGGCGTGTTATGACGAAATGTCATTAGTGCGCGGTATATCAACAGAAAGACGTAATCGTTATTTCCAGAAGAAAGGCGATGTATGGCAGCTTAATGATGAAATCAAACGTCGGGTACGTTTTACGGAATTAAATTTAATGCAGAGTTTTGCAACACTGGGTAAGTTTGACATTATCTTTTGCCGTAATGTACTGATCTATTTTTCTGCAGAATTAAAAAGCGATATCCTCAATCGTATGGCTAAGCAATTAAAACCCAATGGTTATCTTGTGCTCGGCTCATCTGAATCTATTACGGGTTATACCGATGCCTTTAAAATGGTACGCAGTGGTGGCGCTGTGTACTACCAACTCATTTCCTGAGTTTGCCACTTACAGGCATTGCCTTGCCGCTGTCACGTCTAAAATCACACAAATCATACATAACATATTGTTATTAAAGTTATTTATATAACTGGCACGCTGTTTGCTCTTATACAAATACACAGTCACATTTTGTGGCAGATACACAAGTAAGAACGGAGCAAAACAATGGTCATCAGTCTCGATAATGTATTCGGCATTCATGCAAAGGCTTTATCAGTTTATTCACAACGCAGCACGGTACTCGCGGCAAATCTGGCGAATGCAGATACACCTAACTACAAAGCACGTGATATTGATTTCAAAAGTATTTTGAATCGTGCAGAGAATAAAAAGTCTGATGCATCACAGTTGACAGCAACACGAACAGGGCATTTTGGTTCTAGCTCGAACACAGCATTTTTTGCAGACCGTTTATACCGCCAACCTGATCAACCTTCTCTTGATGGTAATACTGTTCAAGTTCAAAAAGAACAGGCTGCTTTTGCAGATAACTCAATGCGTTACATGGCAACACTACGATTCATTACAGGTCGTGTGCAGGGCATGTTAACCGCGCTAAAGGGTGAATAATTATGTCTTTACTCGGAAATTTTAATATCGCAGGGTCAGCATTAACGGCTCAGTCTATTCGACTTAATACGGTTGCCTCTAATCTGGCAAATGCAGAAACGGTAAGCAGTACCGCTGAAGGTACTTATCGGGCACGCCAACCACAGTTTGAAGCAATTTTTAGCGATGCAATGCAAAACCGTGAAAACGTGGGTGTAAGAGTGAGAAATGTTTTAGAGAGCAATACTGCCCCACTCAAACAATATCAACCAGAACATCCTATGGCGAATGACAAGGGATACATCTATCTGCCAAGTGTTAATTCTATCGAAGAAATGGCAAATATGATTTCAGCATCGCGTTCATACCAGTCGAATGTCGAAGTAATGAATACTTCTAAACAACTGTTAATGCGCACACTAAGCCTAGGGCAGTAAGGAGAGTCTTTATGAGTAATATTAACAATGAAGCATTACAAAGCCTGGGGTTAACGGCTAATCGTGATAATGTGAATAAGACCAATGAAGCGAATAAAGAATTAGGTCAAGAACAGTTTCTTGAGTTAATGACAGCACAAATTCGCAATCAGGATCCATTCAAACCACTAGAAAATGGTGAGTTCCTATCACAGATTGCCCAGTTTAGTACGGTAACCGGCATTCAGGATCTACAAGATTCATTTTCATCCTTTGCGGGTTCAATTAGTTCAAATCAGGCATTGCAAGCATCAGCACTAGTGGGACGTTCAGTGTTGGTAAACAGTGACGCCTCCATTTTGCAGCCAGCTGGAAAAGTTGAGGGGGCAATCAATCTTCCAACTTCGAGTAGCGAAGTAAATGTTGAATTTTATAACGCAGCAGGTGAGTTGGTTAAACAATTACCACTAGGCCCACAGAGTCAGGGCATTGCCCAATTTACATGGGATGGCTTTGGTAGTAATGGCACACGCGCACCAGCAGGTGTTTACAGAATTGTTGCAAACGCCGCGATTGATGGAGAAACCGTTGCATTAGGAACATTGGTTAAAGATAACGTTGAAAGCGTTATTTTAGGTCGCCCAGGCGAAGGGACAACATTGAATTTATCTTCACTGGGGCCAACTGATTTTAATCGAGTAGAAGAAATCCGCTAATTTAGCGGTAATACACAATAGGAGAATATTATGCCATTTCGTGCAGCACTTAGTGGACTCAACGCGGCATCAGCCGAATTACGGGTCATTGGTAATAACGTAGCGAACTCATCAACAACCGGGTTTAAAAAATCACGTACAGAATTTTCAGATATCTTTGCTGTAAGTAATTTAGGTGTTTCATCGAATGCAGTGGGTAGTGGCGTACGCGTTGGTGCAGTTACACAGCAATTTTCACAAGGCAATATTGGTTTTACTGATAATAATTTAGATTTGGCAATTAGTGGACAAGGTTTTTTTGTTTTAAACGATAATGGTATTGCTTCATATAGTCGTTCTGGATCATTTGGTGTTGATAGAGAGGGTTTTGTTGTTAATTCATCAGGAAGTCAATTAACCGTTTTTCAGGCAGACACTAGCGGTAATATTACCGGGGCACAAGGTAGCTTAAGATTAGATACTGCAGATATCGCGCCACAAGCAACTGCTACGGTTAATTACGCTATTAATCTGGATTCTTCTGCCTCTATCCCTGCAGCCAGTACAACGACTAATATTCAGTTCACTGGTTCAACATTATTAGATACGACCACTGCCGGTACGGTTGCAAACTCATCTCCCTTTACGATATATGATAATAATGGTACCGCTGTACCAAATACTGTTGTACGTTTTACAAGTACAACAACTGCTGGTGTATGGGATGTAGAGCTACGTCCAGGTGGCTCGCCAGCAGTACCACCGGCAACACAAACAGGTGTAACGGTTGGGGCGACACCTGATGCGTCAGTGTCATGGGATCCTGATGGTAGTGGTGCTCAACCCGTTGTTCCTGTCAGTATTGATACATCAACGGTGGCAAGAAGCACTACGGCTACAACGGTAACTGCATCCAGTACACAAACTCAGGGACCTTTTAATGTTGCGGATGCTAACTCTTATAACAGCTCAACATCATTAACAATTTTTGATTCATTGGGTTCTCCGCACCTTGCTACAACTTATTATCGTAAGACGCCTACGCCAAATGTGTGGGAAACATACCTTTTTGTAGATGGCACACAAGTAGACGGCCCTTCTACGTTAGGGTTCTCACAGCAGGGTACGATTACAACACCGGCTGCTCCCTCGCAGCTGACAGTAACACCTTTTACCCCTATTGGTGGCGCAGCGGATTTGTCTTTGACTCTTAATTATGCAAATACAACACAATATGGTTCAAACTTTAGTGTTAATTCATTAGTACAGAACGGTTTTTCAACAGGCCGTTTAAGTGGTATTGATATCGCAGATACCGGTGTTATTACATCACGATTTACGAATGGACAATCACGGACTATTGGCCAGGTTGCGTTGGCAAATTTTTCAAATCCTGAGGGGTTACGTCAGTTAGGTGATTCATCCTGGGCAGAAAGTTTTGAATCAGGTGCTGCGTTAGTAGCTGCGCCAGGATCAGGTAGTCTTGGTGTGATTCAGTCGGGTGCGTTGGAAGGCTCTAATGTCGACATCACTGAACAGTTGGTGAATATGATAACGGCGCAGCGTAATTTTCAGGCGAATTCACAGGTAATTAGTACTGCGGACACCATCACTCAAACCATTATTAATATTCGGTAATACGAAGGCTTAATCGGAGCACATCATGGACAGACTACTTTACGTCGCAATGACAGGCGCAAGTCAGGTTAGCAAAGCACAAGCGGTGAATAGTAATAACCTTGCGAATGCGAGCACGAACGGTTTTCGTGCCGACTTAGAAGCGTTTCGTAGTCTTCCCCTTGATGGTCCTGGCCATGCAAGTCGTATCTATGCTGTTGCAGAAGGGAAAGGTGTTGATTTTACACAAGGCACGTTAAATGCTACCGGCAATCCACTTGATATTGCCTTAAAGGGGCAAGGGTGGATTGCGGTACAGGCAGCAGATGGTAATAAGGCATATACCCGTGCAGGTAACTTACAAATTAATGAGTTAGGACAGTTATTAACAGGGGCAGGTAGTCCGGTTATTGGTAGTGATGGTGGACCGATTGCCTTACCGCCATTTGAAAAACTTGATATCGGTGATGATGGAACAATCTCGCTTCGAGCGAAAGGTCAGAGTGCAACAACGGTTGCAAATGTTAATCGGATTTTATTAGTCAACCCTGATCCTTCAACAATGTATAAAGGTGAAGATGGCCTGATGCGTGTTGAGGAAGGCGTTGAGGTTGTTCCTGATGCAAAAGTAACGATAGCAACAGGTGTGCTGGAAAGCAGTAACGTTAATCCAGTCGAATCGTTGGTTAATATGATCGCATTAGCACGCCAGTTTGAAATGCAAATAAAAGTAATGAGTACAGCGCAGGAAAATGACGCTGCGACAACGCAGCTACTGCGGATTAACTAGCAATAAACACACACAACAGAGGATAGAATCATGAACCCAGCACTCTGGATAGCCAAGACAGGATTGGAAGCGCAACAAACACGCCTTTCAGTTGTTGCAAATAATCTGGCGAATGCGAATAACACAGGTTTCAAAAAGGATCGCGCCCTTTTTGCAGACCTGATTTATCAAAATATCAGACAGACAGGTGCATCAAGTACTCAAAACACACGGTTACCGACAGGGCTTAATTTAGGTACCGGTGTTCGTACAGTGGCAACACAGAAAGTGCATGTACAAGGTAATATTCAGCAAACAGAAAATGCATTGGATATTGCTATTCAAGGGGATGGTTTTTTGCAGGTGTTACGCCCGGATGGCACATTAGCTTATACCCGTAACGGTGCGATGCAAGTAAATGCCACAGGACAATTAGTCACAGCTAATGGTGAAAATATTCAACCATCGATTACAGTTCCAACAGATGCAATCAGTATAACGATTGGCAGTGATGGCACAGTATCAGCTCAAACGCAGGGTACTGCTGCGCCAACACAAATCGGAACGATTCAGTTGGCAGGCTTTGTTAATCCGGCAGGTTTGCAGCCATTGGGTGATAATTTATTCTCCGAAACGGGGTCAAGTGGTGCTGCACAAACAGGTAACCCGGGTCTCAATGGCTTAGGTTCTTTATTGCAGGGATCGTTGGAAAGCTCGAACGTCAATGTCGTTGAAGAACTCGTCAACATGATTGAGACGCAGCGCGTTTACGAAATGAACTCGCGGAGTATTTCGACTGCAGACCAAATGCTTCAATATGTAGCTAACAATTTGTAAGTGCTATCGCTCTTATAAATGAGGTGACGAAAATGAATTTAAAAATAAAATTAATTTCAAGAGTTGTGTTGTTGTGTGTAAGTGTCTTGTCACTGGCGGGTTGCCAAAGTTTACCGGAGCGCGATCCGGCATACGCGGCAGTTCGGCCAGTGGCATTGCCACCTGCTCAGACCAGTAATGGTTCTATTTACCAAGCAGGCTATGATGTTCGTCTGTTTGAAGATAGCCGGGCACGTCGTGTTGGTGATTTGTTGACCATAAACCTGACAGAAACGACTACTGCAAGCAAACAAAGCGCCACAGAATTGAATAAAAGCAATACCACCAATGTAACCAACCCGACTATTCTGGGTTCAACACCGCAGTTTAATACACCGGGTATTTTACCACTGGCGAGTAACCAAAATAATAATCTCGGTGTCGGTCTTTCATCTAACAATGAATTTAGTGGTGATAGCTCAAGCAGTCAGAGCAATAGCCTTAGTGGCAGCATTACCGTTACGGTGGCAGAAGTTTTGCCTAATGGTTATTTAGTTGTTCGCGGCGAGAAGGTCACCAGTTTAAATCAGGGGCATGAATACGTTCGTCTGTCGGGCATTATTCGCCCTGTCGATATCCGGCCTGACAATACCATTCTGTCAACGCAAGTTGCAGATGCCCAGATTACCTATACAGGTTCAGGATCAACAGCTGATACAAATAAGATTGGTTGGTTAGCACGCTTCTTTATTAGTTCTTTATTCCCATTCTAATAACATCATAAATAGTTGGCATTGACCTTGCATTGTCTATTAGTAAGACAATGCAAGGCCGACTACCGGCCTTAAACGGGGCACAAAAAGATGAAAAAGTTATTAAGTTTATGTTTACTTGGTTTAACCCTTATCGGGGTGGTAACTAATGTAAATGCTGAAAGAATCAAAGACATAGCATCGATTGCAGGTGTGAGAACCAACCAATTAGTTGGTTATGGTATCGTCGTTGGACTTAATGGCACCGGTGATCAGACCACGCAAACACCGTTTACCGTTCAGAGTCTTAAAAATATGTTGGCGCAAAACGGCATTGCCTTGCCTCCTGGTGCCAATCCACAGCTTAAAAATATTGCCGCCGTATCTATTCATGCTGAATTACCTGCATTCTCAAAAATAGGTCAGACCATTGATATTACGGTGTCTTCAATCGGTAACGCTAAAAGTTTACGTGGAGGTAGCTTGTTAATGAGCCCACTTAAGGGTGCTGATGGTAAAGTTTATGCTGTTGCACAAGGTAACCTGGTTGTAAGTGGCTTTGGTGCAGCGGCCGATGGCTCAAGTGTTACCGTTAACGTCCCCAGTGCTGGACGCATTCCAAATGGGGCAACGGTAGAACGAGTAGTCGGCACACCGTTTGGACTAGGTAACGATATTATTTTAAATTTGCACACTGCAGATTTTACTACCGCGACACAAACAGCGAAAGCAATTAACCGTGTTATTGGTGCGGCAAGTGCTCAGGCAATTGATGGCACATCAATCAGAGTAAGTGCACCACGTGACAGAGCGCAACGCGTTTCGTTTGTTTCTCTACTCGAAAATCTGGATGTCAGCACCGGTGATGCGCCAGCTAAAGTAATTGTAAATTCCCGAACTGGAACGGTGGTGATTGGTCAAAATGTACGTGTTAAACCTGCTGCCATTTCACATGGCTCACTTGTTGTTACGATAAGTGCCAACCCGGTTGTTAGCCAGCCGGGTCCGCTTGCGACCGCAGGGCAAACTGTTGTTGTGCCTCAGTCAGACATTTCTATAGAACAACCTGAGAACAAAATGTTCTTGTTTGATCCCGGGGTTTCACTGGATGAAATTGTGCGTGCAGTGAATCAGGTGGGTGCCGCACCGGGTGATTTAGTCGCTATTCTTGAAGCCTTAAAACAAGCCGGCGCATTGAGTGCTGAATTAATTATTATTTAGAGACAATGACTGTGAATACATCAACATCTTCAGCTGTTTTTAATGATCTTGGCGGGCTAGCCAATCTGAAAGCACGTTCAAATCGTGGTGATGAAGCCGGGGCATTAAAAGAAACTGCAAAACAGTTTGAAGCTATTTTTCTAAATATGATGTTGAAACAAATGCGTGAATCAAGTTTTGGTGATCCGTTATTTGATAGTGATGCGGGTGACAGTTACCGTGCCATGTTCGATCAGCAATTAGCGTTGAACTTATCTGAAAGCGGTAGTTTAGGTATTGCCAGATTAATTGAGAATCAGTTGGGTGGTGGGCTTTCAAGTCGTGCAATGGACACAGAAAACCCATTTAAGCCATTTCGTTTTGTTGCACCAAAAATTAATAACAATATACAAAATCTTGACTCTCAGCCTTCCGCTAAGATTTCAACTGAGATAAAGAAAAATGAATTTAAATCAGCTGATGATTTTGTTGCCAGTATTTGGCCTTATGCTGAAAAGGCGGCGAAAGAATTAGGGATACCAACTGAAACACTGGTATCTCAAGCCGCACTCGAAACAGGCTGGGGTAAATACTTGATGAGCAGCACTGACGGTAAACCCAGTAATAATTTATTTGGTATTAAGGCTGATAATCGCTGGGGCGGTAAAGTTGTTTCAGTGAAAACAACAGAATATCGTGACGGGGTTGTGCAAAAAGAACGCGCAAATTTCCGTTCATACGAGTCACTACAGCAAGGTTTTGATGATTATGTTGCATTTTTGAAATCAAGCCCACGTTATAGCGAAGCATTAAATAGTCGTGGTAATGCTGTCGAATACTTAAATAATTTACAGCGTGGTGGCTATGCTACTGATCCTGCTTATGCCAATAAGATACAGGGAATTATGCAGGGTGAAACATTGCTATCAGCAAAATCCAAACTGGATAGTTGAAAAGGTAATTAATTATGGCGGATATTAACGGCATTGGCACTTCGGCACTACTCGCTTTTCAGCGTTCGCTGAGTGCGGTTAGTCATAATATTGCTAATGCGAGCACAGAGGGTTATAGCCGACAGCGTGTTGATTTTACAACACAGACACCACAGTTCACAGGAATAGGCTATTTTGGCAGTGGCGTGCGCGTTGAAGATGTTACCAGAGTCTATGATCAATTTGTTGTTGATCGCTTGCAGACCAATACTTCAAATTACAGTCAGGCTGAGAATTTTTTAGGGCTTATTTCTCAGGTGGATAATTTGCTTGCTGATCCAAGCGCTGGGTTATCTCCTGCGATACAGAACTTCTTTAACTCATTGCAAAATTCGATTGATGATCCTGGTTCAACACCAGCACGTCAGGTTTTTCTTAGCGATGCGGAAGCTCTAACACAACGATTTAAGAGTATCGATAACCGTTTGCGTTCACTGGCAGCGGATGCAGAAAATGACTTGGTTAATCTGACAAATGAAATAAACGGTTTAGGTCGCGCATTGGTTAAGGTGAATGAATCAATTGCTTTAGGTGGCACATCCAGTACAGGTCAGCCAAACGATTTGTTGGATGAACGGGATAATTTATTACGCGAACTTGCAAAATTAACCAGTGTGAAAACAGTTGATCAAACTGATGGTTCAGTCAATGTATTTATAGGTAATGGACAAGGTTTAGTGGTTGGGAGTACAGTGAATGAATTACAAGCGATTAGAAACAGATTTGATCCAGAGCGTTTTGATATTGTTATTTCTCAAGGTGGAGCATTTGTTGATGTAACACAACAATTAACAGGTGGGCGACTCAGCGCTGTGGTTGATTTTAGAACAAACATACTTGAGCCCAGTTTGAATTCATTGGGCAGAGTCGCTACTGGTATTGGTGTTACGGTTAATGCTCAACAACAGCTAGGGATTGATTTAAATGGCAATAATGGTGTGGCGCTTTTTAATGTTAATTCTATTGATGCAGTGGTGAGCAATAATAATACTGGTACTGGAACAATTGCTGCTGCACTGACTAACGTCGCAAATTTAACCAATAGTGATTATGAGGTGATATATGATGGTTCTAATTACAGGGTTAATCGATTAAGCGATAATATGAACGTGTTTACAGGTAATCTGACCACGTTAAATGCAACAGCTATTGACGGTTTTCAATTAACTGTTACAGCGGGTGCTGTTGCTGGGGATAGCTTTCTTGTTCAACCAACGCGGAATTCAGCGAGGAATATTAGTGTCGCATTGACTGATCCGGTTTTGCTTGCCTATGCAGCACCAATAAGAAGTACCAGTGCGTTAACAAATACAGGTAGTCTTGAGCTTGAACTGGGCGCGGTGTCGAGTGCAACAACATTTCCGCTTGCTTCAGATATAACGCTGGTATTTGATCCAAATGCAGGTGGTACAGGTGTACCTGGTTTTATTGTTTCTGGTGGTCCGGGTGGCACGTTGGCTTATGATCCAGCAACAGAGTCAGCAGGAAAAAAATTCACCTTAACTTCGCCGTTTACTGGTATTAATTTTAATGTTTCGGGTACCCCCGCCACAGGTGATTCGATTACGATTGCTAATAATACAAATGCGATTGGCGATAATCGAAATGGCTTATTAATCGCAGCATTGCAAAACAATGTGACTTTATTAGGGAATAACACGTTCCAAAGTTCATTTGGTGAGTTAGTTGCAGATGTAGGCGTTAGAGCTCGACAGGGTCAAATTACTGAAGAAACGCAGCGGGTATTATTACAGCAAACAGAGGCCGAACGTGAATCAATCTCAGGCGTTAATCTGGATGAAGAAGCAGCAAGATTAGTACAATTACAACAATCATATCAGGCTGCGGCGAGAGTTATCACTGTATCAAATAGTTTATTTGATGAGATTTTAGCAGCGGTTAGAGGCTAAATATTATGCGTATTTCCAGTAGTCAATTACAAGCATCAGCGATTAATTCTATTCTTGATCAACAAGCGAAGTTGAGTAAGGTGCAATTACAAATTGCATCGGGGCGTAGAGTGTTAACGCCAGCTGATGACCCGGCAGGTGCCGCTAGAGCATTGAACCTGCTTGAGTCTGCATCATCATCAACACAGTACACAAGGAATGTTGATATTGCAGAATCTCGATTACAATTTGAAGAGGTGAGCTTAACAAGCGTAACCAATCTTATTCAGCGTGTTCGAGAACTGACGGTGCAAGGTAATAATGACTCGAATGATTCTTCATCACGAGCACTCATTGCAAGTGAAATACGTCAGCGATTTGATGAATTATTGTCATTGTCAAATACGCGTGATGAAAATAATGAGTATATATTTTCCGGCTTCCAGTCAACGACACAAAGTTTCACTGTTAATGCTGATGGCACAGTGCAATATAATGGTGATGAAGGGCAACGTTTTCTTCAAATTGGACCATCAAGGCAAGTGGCAACGGGTGATTCTGGCGCCGATGTTTTTGGGCTTGTCGGTGGCGGTAATGGTGGATTTACAACAACTGAAAGCGCATTAAATACGGGAACAGGTGTCATTGATACAGGTAGTATTATTAATCAAAATGCTTATGTCTCAGGTGATTATACGGTTGTACTTGGCGAGCGAACCAGTGTAACTGGCGGTACAGTTGCCTTTACTGACAACATTGGTACGAATGATACATTGCAGTATGAATTGAGAATTAATGGCACATTGGTTTATACGGCAAATGAAGGTGATTCTCGAACACTAGCGCAAATTCAATCTGATATTAATGGCCAGGTTGGTACAACAAATGTTAGGGCGTATATTGATGCCGGAAGACTCTATCTTGCAAATACGTCACCTACTTCGACAGCGATAACAGTTAATGAAACATTAACGGGTGCAAGTGATGGGGCGGCGGATACACTGACAGGTTTTTTTGGTTCTAATTTAACGGGTGCTGCACCAACGAATAACGTTGTTTATAATAATGCCAATGGTTATGTGGTATTGGATAGTGCTAATGCGGTTGTGTCGTCGGGTGCTTATACAAGCGGTGGTAACATAGATTTTAATGGCCAACGCGTGTCTATTTCAGGAACACCAAGCAATGGAGATCGTTTTACTAGTACATCGAATACAGAACAAGATCTATTTGCAACATTACAAACACTTATTACACAATTAGAGTCGCCTACAACGAATATACCTGCAGTGCCTACAACGGCAACATTAACAGGTTTTACGACGGCTGTAGCAGCCACCGGTGGTGAAACGCTACAAGTCACTATTGATGGAATTGACCTTGTTAACGTTGCACTAGCAGGTGGTGCAACACGTACTGCGACACAATTTGATGCGGATTTGAGTACATTTCTTGCTGCTAACTCGGGTTATCGTATTGCCAGTGGTTCCTTTGCTACGAATGATTTAGTGTTACAAAAGGATGATGGTACTGATCTGGTTATTGCTATTGCACAAAACACAACAGCAACACCGTTGGCATTAACGGGGCTTGAGGGGACTGCAACGAATGGTTCTCCTGCTGAGCCAAGTAATACAACGGTATTTCATAGCTCGATGGCGAATGTACTGGATAATCTGGACAGGAACCTTTCAAATGTAAACGAAATACGTGCTCGTGTAGGTGCTCGCCTAAATTCAACAGAAGATCAGGCAAGTATTAATGAGTCTTCACTGTTACAGGTCCGTACGACGTTATCTGATATACAAGATTTAGATTTTGCTGAAGCGATTAGTCAATTAGAACAGCAAAGAATAAGTCTGGAGGCAGCACAACAATCTTTTATAAGGATACAAAGTTTGAGTTTATTTAATTTTCTTTAAGTAATTTAAATCATTATAAACCAGTTATGTGACTCTGATTTGTTCATGTTTGTGCATTAATATAATAAACTGCGTTATATCTTGTTGTTTTTGTTTCTCTTATTTGATTTCCTTAATCCCTCATTTTATTTGCATTTAATCCTAAAGTTTTTCTGGCCAGCACCGATAAAGTGGTTGGAGGCGGTAAATACCTACCTGTTTGGGAAGCTATATCCGCCATAGATAAACCTTGAACTCCGCGAGTACTGACCCGCCAGATAGCGAGGAATGGTACAGAGGAGTATAGGAGAATTACGATGGGTCAAATTATTAACACAAACGTTGCCTCTCTCAATGCGCAACGTAACCTCAACCGCTCTCAAACAGATCTGGGTGTTTCTTTACAACGTCTTTCAACCGGTTTGCGTATTAACAGTGCGAAAGATGATGCTGCGGGACTTGCGATTTCTGAACGTTTTACAACTCAAATTCGTGGTTTAAACCAGGCGATTCGAAATGCTAACGATGGTATTTCACTGGCACAAACGGCTGAAGGTGCGCTAGGAGAAACAAGTAACTCACTGCAACGTATTCGTGAGCTGGCATTACAGTCTGCAAACTCCACCAACTCTGCATCTGATCGTGCGGCTCTTAACGCGGAAGTTGATCAGTTGCTTTCAGAAATACAACGTATTGGTCAAACAACGCAGTTTAATGGACAAAATATTCTTGATGGTTCCTTCTCATCAGCACAGTTCCAGGTCGGTGCGAATGCTAACCAAACTATTTCATTTGGTGTAACGGGTGCAACAACTAATTTACTTGGTGCATATCAGACAACGAGTACGGCGGTAACCTCAAGCGCGCTTGACGGTTCTGGTTTCACTATTAATGATGTAGAAATTGGTGTGTCTGTTGGTACATCGGCAGCGGGCTTTACTGCTGACAGCGCCGCCGCAAAAGCCGCAGCTATTAATGGTAAAACAATTGATACAGGTGTTTCTGCAACGGCAACAAACTCCGTAACGGGTATTGCTCCAATTGCGGGTGTTGGATTAAGCACAGGTGACTTGGTAATTAACGGTGTTTCTGTAGGTGCCATTGCAAAAGATGCCAGTGCTGTGACCCAAGGTCGTAATGCTGCGACTGCTATTAATGCAATCACTAACCAAACAGGCGTGAGCGCAGTTGCAAGTGCCACAACGGGTGCATTGACACTGACGGCATCAGATGGACGTAATATTGCGTTAACATCGAGTACAACTACAGCTCAAAGTGCAACTAATGTGCAAAATGCGATTGGTCTGGATATTTCTGCTGGTAATAATGCAACAGGTCAGAATACTCGAGATCTTGTTTTTGATGCAAATCAGGATTTCCTCGGTGGCACAGCAACTCAAGATTTACGAGAAGGAGATACAATTACTATTGATAGTATTGTTTATGAATTTACAGCTGAAACACAAGCTCAAGTGACAGCCGGTGGTTCAACAAATGTAGCGGTAACATTGACTTCAGGTGATGATGAATCAGTTGCAGGTGCAGCACTACGTGATGCAATTAATGCACAAAATACTGCGGGTAATACCACTGTGACCGCAACTGGTACGAGTACGGTCACATTAACACAGACCAAGCTAGGTAATGAAACAGTTGGCTATGTTGAAACAAATCTGGCTTCAGCATCGGTTATTGTAGAAGGAACAGAATCAACGGGTACCGATGCAGCTGATGGTAACGGTGTTACTACACGTGGTACTTTGACATTGAGTTCTGATCAGAACTTTACCCTCGGCGGTGCAGATTTAGCCTATGTAGGCTTATCAAATGCTTCTGCGGCATTATCACAATTAAGTGCGGTTGATATTTCAACGGTTGCTGGTGCTAACTCTGCGATTGCGGTTTTAGATGGTGCACTAGGTCAGATTTCAACTATTCGAGCTGATTTAGGTGCGGTTCAGAACCGTTTTGAATCAACTATTTCCAACCTAAGTACAACCTCTGAAAACTTGAGCGCTGCGCGTTCACGTATTTTAGATGCAGACTTTGCTGCTGAAACAGCGAACCTGACACGTGCTCAGATCTTGCAACAGGCTGGTATTTCTATTCTGTCGCAGGCGAATTCATTGCCTCAGTTGGCATTGAGCCTACTGCAGTAATAGGCAGTTAATGGGACCGCACCCGGATGCAAGTCCGGGTGCATTTCTTAACTTGAATTATGAGGTGAGTGGTTATGGCTAATCCAATTAGCAGTCAAATCACAACAACATTAAATCAGACCAGGGCCATTGAGCAGGCTGCAAAGCCATCATTTAATGTGGTGAGTAATGCAAATACAGAACAAGTTGATTCAGAGAATGTCACTAACCGGCAAGAAGTTGCCGGCAGTCAGACTTCTTCTATACCCGTAGGTCAGAGTGATCTGGGACAGAAATCACAACTTGAAAAGGCTGTGAGTGATATTAATGATTATGTGCAAACCGTTAATCGTGAGCTACAATTTCGCGTTGATGAAGCACTACCGTTAGGACGTTCTGTTGTTACGGTGGTTGATTCTGATACACAGGAAGTTATACGAGAGTTTCCATCAGAACAAGCACTGTCTTTGGCTCGTTCGTTGAAAGAACAGATAGGTTCAGTCGATCAGCAACAGATTGAAGGTTTGATAATCTCTGCACGTGCTTAATGTATGGCATTAATCATGCATAGGTAACTTGTATCACGATATAGTCGAGGATACGATGGGTTCAATTTCTTCACCAGGTCTAGGTTCAGGGCTAGACATCAACGGATTAGTTTCGCAACTGGTCGCAGCAGAGGCGCAAGCGCCAACGGCTCGGCTAGATAGACGTGAAACTGATCTTCAGGTGCGCTTGTCTGCCTATGGCTCTTTGAAGGGTGCTGTTTCTCAATTTCAGACGTCGTTAGTTAGTTTGCAAAATATTTCTGGTTATCAAGCAAAATCAATAACATCAAGTGATTCAGCAGTGTTAACGGCAACAGCATCCAGTTCAGCTCAAGCTGCGAGTTATGATCTTAATGTGACACAATTAGCAGAGAAGCAACGCCTATCAACTGATCCTGTGACGAATGTTAATGCACGGTTTACCGATGTAACCGATGTTATCGGTACAGGGACGTTGACTTTTAAGTTTGGCACAACAGATTATACATCAGGAACGGATACCTATAATTCATTTACACAAAACCCGGATACAGCATCGAAGACAATTAAGATTACAGATGGTAGCTTGCAAGGCATACGTGATGCGGTGAATGAAGCAGATATTGGCGTGACAGCGGCAATCATTTTTGATGGTACGTATCAACGATTAACTTTTTCCTCTGGAAAGGATGGTGCGGCAAACAGTATTCAGGTTGTTACTGATGATGCTGATGGCAATGATACTGATGCAAGTGGTTTGTCATTGTTAGCATTTAATGATGCAGGTGGTGTGGGTGGGACAACAAACCTGGCACAAAATACGGCCGCTCAGGATTCTTTATTTACCGTTAATGGCATTTCTATTTCAAGCGAAAGTAAATCGGTAAAAAATGTTATTGATGGTATTACCCTTAATTTAAAGACCACTGGAACATCGACGATAGATATTACAGTTGATAGTGAGGCGGCGACATCTGCAATTAATAGTTTTGTTGAGAGTTATAATGGATTGATTTCAAATATTAATGATTTAACATCATACGATCCTGATACAGGTCAGGCAGGACAGTTAAATGGTGATGGCATTGTGCGTGGATTAGCGAGTCAAGTTAAGCGCTTATTAGGTAACCCCGTCGATGCTGGTAATGGTGCATTTAGTATTCTTTCTGATATTGGTATTACAACAAATGCAACAACAGGATTACTTGATATTGATAACGATAAATTAGCTGATGCCATTAATGGTAATGTTGATGATGTTATTGGTCTTTTTGCTGCATTTGGCCGTCCAACGGATACGTTGGTGAGTTTTGATAGTGCGACCGATGCAACGTTAGAAGGAAATTATAATATCTCTATTACAAGTCTTGCCACAAAAGGTAGTTTGACCGGATCAGCAGCAGCAAATTTAACTATTTCCACTGGTATTAATGATGCGATTAGTATCAAAGTCGATGGTATTACGGCTGATATCACGTTGACAGCAGGCACTTACACTGCTTCATCATTGATTGCTGAAGTTCAATCACAAATTAATTCTTCGACTGCTTTATCTACGGCCAATTCTTCAGTTGTAGTAACAGAAACAAGTGGGGTTTTATCTATTACCTCAGAGCGGTTTGGTTCAGCATCAGATGTCGTGATTGTTGGCGGAAATGGCAGTGCCGATTTGTTGGGCACGAGTCCAACAAACACCATTGGAAAAGATGTTGTTGGCACTATTGGCGGAGTTACTGCAACAGGCTCAGGCCAATTTCTAACAGGTACCGGTGCTGCATCAGGTTTAAAAATATTAATTAATGGTGGAGCCTTGGGCGACAGGGGCAGTATTTCTTTTGCCCGTGGTTTTGCTGAACGTTTTGATAGTTTTGTTAGCAGCTTACTCGATGATGAAGGTATTTTCTCGTCAACAATTGATAGCATTGAGTCTAGAATTGATGGTATTGGCGATGATAGGGAAGTGCTTAGTCGCCGCTTGGCATCAATGGAACAACGTCTGCGAGATCAATTTATTGCACTTGATCTTTTTGTGAGTCAGTCACAGTCAACGAGTAGTTTTTTAACATCACAGTTGGCATCACTTCCTCCTATTGGAGCACGGCGATCGGGTAATTAATCGTTAATTTGAGATAAAAACAGTGGTTTCGTCTATTAAGTTATATGAGGCTGAGTCGATAATAATTATAGAGCCTGGGAAATAGTGCTGGGCTAACTAGGCATTTGAGGTTATATGAATATGAATATGTCAACAATGCAAAATGCATTAGATCAATACAAGAAGGTTGGTGTACAAAGTGGCATCGAAAATGCGAGTCCACATCGCTTGATTCAATTGTTGATGGCAGGTGCGCTAGAAAAAATTGCTTCAGCAAAGGGCTTTTTACAGCGTGGTGATAAAGGTCAAAAAAGCCAATATATCGGGTGGGCAATTAGTATTATTGATGGCTTGCGGGTCAGTCTGGATAAAAGTGTTGGTGGCGAGTTAGTTGAAAACCTGGATGCACTTTATGAATACATGGGGCGACGTTTATTGATGGCTAATATTAAGAACGATCCGGAAATGCTTGATGAAGTTGCCAGTTTGATGCGTGAAATCAAAGCAGGTTGGGATGGTATCGCAAAAGAAGCCGCTGAAATTGAAGAAGCTCAACAAAAAAAGGCTGCTGGCGGTGTTTAATCAAACGCCAAACAGCGATATTGAGTGGGTTCGCCTGCAGGATATGGTTGGAAATATGCTCGATGCAGCAAAAGAGTCTGATTGGGAAAAATTGATTGAATTAAATGAATCACGTCAACCTGTTTTAGAAAACTATTTTACTAACATAGCACCTACGCTTGATACGGAATTACTCAGAGACAGGATTCATGTATTACAAGCGATGGAACAGCAAATTCTGCAACATAGCCAATCAATGCGAGATGATGTTGTAAATAAGTTAAAAGGTCTTCACCGAGGTAAACAAGTTGAGCAAGCCTATTCAGAGCATGCTGCCGCTTAAGCTGTTTCTATCAGGCTAGAAACATTCTGCTATAGTTAAACCATGATTGAACACCCTAAAGAAGAAAGTGATTTTGGCAAAGCACTGACCTATTCTGCCACCGCTCCGCTGGAGTGGGCTCATATAGATAACACCACAGAAGTTGATGAGGAGAATGAACAGTGTCTCCGTACCATCTTGAGCTTGAGTGAGCGTCATAGTGTTGATGTCGCAGAAGAAATCGCGGCGATTGAGCGCAAAGTTGATATTACGCTTGAAATGGTGGCGATGTTGCTACGCAATTCGATTGATATGCCTGCTACCAAGCCCTTTCAATTGGGCGCTCATGAAATCAGTTGGCAGCATGCGTCTGTATTGCCTGAAATAGGTACTCAGTTAGTTATCATTATTTATCTACACGACTTGTACCCAAAACCATTGAGGTTAACAGGGGTGGTCACATCACTGGTTGGGCAGGAATGTTTTGTTGATTTAGACGCACAATCACCAGACGTACAGCAATTACTGGAAAAATTTATTTTCCTGCATCATCGACGAGCAATCGCTCAATCCAAACAAGCCTAAGGCTTATTTCCATTTCAATGCTTACTTTTTAAGCAGGTTTCAGCGCTTAAGCACACCTGAGTGTCATGATTATGACAAGGTCATTATTTTTCAATATAACTATTATTATAGAGTGGTATTTGATTTTATGACCAATAAATGACGCAAGTTACAATTGTTTACCAATAACACACGACAATATTTTGACATATTGCTGGCCAGCTGCTTTACTTTAGATTCTAACGTTAGGCGTTAAAAAAACAACA
The DNA here is from genome assembly GCA_027006175.1 of Gammaproteobacteria bacterium. Lineage (GTDB taxonomy): Bacteria > Pseudomonadota > Gammaproteobacteria > AKS1 > AKS1 > Sulfuriflexus. The sequence continues at coordinate 43,679 of JALTKS010000028.1, read as the reverse complement.
AAAATAAGTTTAAAACACCCTAGGGATTTAAAGCAGCATGATAACCAGTAGAATCTTGATTATTGATGACAATGTTCAGCGTGTCAGTGATCTGAAAGTCATTTTTACTTTTCTTGAGCAAAATGACGTGGTGAGTGTCGGCTGTGATGCCTGGCAAACCGAGTTAAAAGCAGTTGAAACGGTGCAAGTCATTTTGGTCGGTGATTGTCAGGGCGATGAGAATAGAAATGAAATACTCACCGCCATTAGAGAGCTTGAAGAAGATGTACCGGTCTTGTTGTTGAGTGATAGCGAAGTTATGCAGGAAATCGGGAGCATAGACTCAACTGAAGGTATTTTAGGCGGTATTGTCATGCCGGCATCCAATACGCAACTCAGTAGTATGTTACAGAAAGCACGGATTTATCGCGAAAGTCGGCGCGCCAGTGATGTAGGGCGCACATCAACATTATTTCGTAGCTTAGTTGGTAATAGCCGTGCAATTCGTCACGTACGCAAGTTGGTTGAACAAGTGGCAAGCTCAACAGCGAATGTACTTATTCTGGGTGAATCAGGTACAGGTAAGGAAGTCGTTGCACGTAATCTGCACTACAACTCACCACGTCGTGACAAACCCTTTGTGCCTATTAATTGTGGCGCTATCCCCGCTGATTTACTTGAAAGTGAATTGTTTGGACATGAAAAAGGAGCCTTCACGGGTGCCATTACTGCCCGTCAGGGGCGTTTTGAAATGGCGGAAGGTGGCACCCTCTTTCTGGATGAAATTGGCGATATGAGCCTGACAATGCAGGTTAAATTACTGCGTGTTTTACAGGAAAGAACCTTTGAGCGTGTGGGCAGTAACAAGAGTATTAAGGCAGATGTCAGGATTATTGCCGCAACGCACAGAAATCTTGAAGACAAGATTAAAGACGGTGAGTTTCGAGAAGATCTGTTTTATCGTTTGAATGTTTTCCCGATTGAAATGCCACCATTGCGTGAGCGAAACAGTGATATCCCATTATTAACCAATGAATTAATCAGTCGTTTTGAAAATGAGAAACGTGGTTCAGTTCGTTTAACACCCGCTGCTATTATCTCGCTTTGCCAATATCACTGGCCGGGTAATGTACGTGAATTAGCTAATTTGGTTGAACGTCTGGTTATTTTGCACCCTTATGGTGTGGTTGATTTACCTGATCTACCTGAGAAATTTCGTATTCAGGGTATTGCAATTGCAGAATCTACGCCTGAAGCGGAATTGAATGAATTTCCTGTTGACAGTTATCGTGATCCTAGTCAGCAGTTACCGAAAGATAATTTTGATTTAAAAGAACATTTACTCAAACTGGAATACGGTTTAATTAAACAAGCGCTTGATGAGGCTAATGGCGTTGTTGCTCACGCAGCAAAACGCCTCAACATGCGTAGAACAACGTTAGTCGAGAAATTACGTAAGCACGGCTTGCAACGTAACGATGAGGCGTCGAATTTCTGACGTATTATTGTCGCTGTTTTTGCTTTATACTTCTAAGTCATTGAATTAAAACGATTCGCCTTTTCAGGCACGCTTCTTGCTCTTTGTTTCTGTAACGAATTAATCGTCATAGAACAGGCGCAAGATTAAATGTCACAACAAGCACTATCTTCACAACAAGCCGATCTTAAAAATGCCTTTGAGGCGTTTAATGAGATGTCGCAGCAATTAGCCGATTCTTATCGTGTATTGGAAGATAAGGTGGTCCATCTCGATCAGGAATTAGCAAGTGCGCATAATGATCGACTTCGTGAGCTAACGGAAAAAGAACGTGTTGCCAATCGTCTGGAAAGCTTACTGAAGGCTCTACCTGCGGGCGTTATTGTTCTTGATAATGATGGCATAGTGATTGAGTGTAATCCCGCTGCCGTTGATCTATTAGGAACACCATTAGTCGGTCTTGCATGGATCGATATTATTCATCGTGCTTTTTCTCCCCAAAGTGATGACGGACATGATATTTCTTTGTGTGATGGGCGGAAAGTCAGTCTGTCAACGCAAGCTTTAGGCGGTGAACCCGGTCAGATACTGCTATTACAGGATGTGACTGAAACAAGAGCCCTTCAGGATAGTTTAAATCGTAGCAAACGCCTTTCTGATATGGGTGAAATGGCGGCTAGTCTTGCTCACCAGATTCGTACCCCATTGTCATCCGCCTTACTTTATAGCTCGCACTTATTACAAAAAGAAATAGACACGGATAAACGAATTAAATTTACACAACGAATTCGCTCCAGCATGCAGCAACTGGAAAATCAGGTGAATGATATGTTGATGTTTGCAAAAGGCGGCAGCGCTGGCGGTGAAAATATTTCTGTTGACCAATTTGTTCGTGATATCTATCAATCAATGGAAATTCAGTTGCAACAGAATAATGCGGTGATGGAGGTAGTTTGTGAGAACAGGAATATGTCTATTCTTGGTACACATGAATCACTACTTGGTGCATTTCAGAATTTAGTAAGCAATGCGCTGAATGCATGTGAATCATCACCAAAACTTCGCTTGATTGCAAAACCACTGCAATTAAATGGATTACCGATGGTGAGTATTTCGCTGGAGGATAATGGTCCGGGCATACCCGATGTAAATAAAAACAAAATATTTGAGCCTTTTTTTACAACCGGTTCACGAGGCACGGGCTTGGGACTGGCCGTTGTTAAGGCCGTCGCCAGTGCACATAACGGCATTGTCGAGCTTAAATCAGAACAAGGTGTTGGAAGTACATTCAGCATCATATTACCGCAACACGCGGTCGCAATAGAAGAGTTTAAACAAACGGCATTAGGATGCACGAACAGTCGTGCAGCAATTTGAGGTAATAGTATGAATCACGCAACGGTACTCGTAGTTGAAGATGATCAGGATTTACAAGATGCGCTTTGCGAGACATTGTCTCTGGCAGGAATAAGCACCTTGGCCGCGAATGATGGCAGGCTAGCAATTGATATGTTGAGCCGTGAAAAAGTAGATATGGTCGTGAGTGACGTACAGATGCAGCGTATGGATGGTCATGCGTTATTAAAAGTAATTAAAGAACAATATATGAATCTACCCGTATTGTTAATGACAGCACATGGCAATGTACAAAAGGCTATTGAAGCCATTCGCTTGGGTGCGGTTGATTATCTGGTTAAACCATTTGATGCCGAGGTGTTGGTTAACACCGTAGAGCAGTATGTCGGTGTTGACATGGCGGGTAGTGATTTTGTTGCGATATCTGAAAAAACAATCAACGTACTTCGAATTGCAGAAAGAGTAGCAGATAGTGAAGCGACAGTCATGATTACCGGAGAAAGCGGTACAGGCAAAGAGGTATTAGCACGTTATATTCATAAACATTCTCCTCGTTCAGAAAAACCATTTGTTGCGATTAATTGTGCCGCTATTCCTGAAAATATGCTTGAAGCGACATTGTTTGGTTATGAAAAAGGTGCTTTTACAGGTGCTTATAAAGCTTCAGCAGGAAAATTCGAACAAGCGCAGGGTGGCACCTTGTTGCTAGATGAAATTTCAGAAATGGATACTGGGCTTCAAGCCAAACTATTACGTGTATTACAGGAAAGAGAGGTTGAGCGTTTGGGGGGAAGTGAGATGATAGCATTGGATGTCAGGGTACTGGCAACCTCAAACCGTAATATGCGTAAAGAAGTAGCCGCAGGAAATTTTAGAGAAGATCTTTATTATCGCCTAAATGTTTTCCCATTAGAGTTACCACCATTACAGGCTCGCCGTGAAGATATTGTTCCTATTGCGGAACAACTACTAACAAGACATGCGATTAAATCAGGAAAAAAGATACCTAAGATAAATTCATCAGCAGGAAAATGTTTAGAGCAACATAGCTGGCCAGGTAATGTTCGGGAATTAGATAATGTTTTACAGCGTGCGCTTATTTTGCATAAAGATAATGTGATTGATGCTCGAGATATTATGTATGAGCAAGCACATAACGAGCCGGTTGATGGTGTTGCTAAACAGCAACAGGCAGTAATAGAAAATAGCGAATCAGAAAATGAAACACTTGATAGTGATTTGAAAAAAACAGAACACAATAGAATTATTAATGTATTGAAAAACTGCATGGGTAATAGAAAAGTGGCGGCAGAAACACTGGGCATAAGCCCACGGACACTACGCTATAAGCTGGCACGCATGCGTGACGATGGCGTTGTCTTTCCCGGGTAAATAAGCAGTACAGGTTGAGAGGTATTAAACATGAATGATATGAATGTAAACCAGCTATTAGCACAGATGAGAGGCTTAACGCAGGCAGCGCAGGGAACGCCACCAACTCAGGCGAATGAGAATGGGATAGCTGATTTTTCATCGATGTTAAAAAGCTCCATTGACAAAGTAAATGAAACACAAAAGGCATCAGGCGCGCTGACGAATGCTTTTCAGCGTGGTGATCCGGGTACTGATCTTGCGGAAGTCATGGTTGCCGCACAAAAAGCCAGTATTTCATTTCAGGCAATGGTTCAGGTGCGAAACAAATTGGTTAATGCATATCAAGATATTATGAATATGCCCATTTAATTTTTAATTTGGAATAAAGAAAATGGCATTAGTAAAAACAGAAAATGTAGAAAATCAATTTAACGGTATGAGTGGTCTACCTGTTTTTAGGCAGTTGGGTCTTATGATCGGTCTGGCTGCCAGTGTCGCGATCGGTGTGGCAATTGTTATGTGGGCACAAACACCGGGTTATCGGTTGTTGTACAGTGATATTTCTAATCAAGATGCTGCACAGATTGCCTCTGCATTACAGGCAGGGGGGATTGAATATAAGGTTGATGAAGCGTCTGGCCAAGTATGGGTCGGGGGTGATTCTACGCAAAAGGCAAGAATGTTGCTTGCCTCACAAGGTCTACCTGAAGGTGGCAATATTGGTTTTGAGCTAATGGATAAAACGGATACCTTTGGTAGCAGTCAATTTATTGAATCAATTCGTTATCAACGTGCTTTAGAAGGCGAATTATCAAGAACAATATCAACATTGAAATCAATCAAATCGGCACGTGTGCATCTTGCGATACCCAAGCAATCTGTATTTGTCAGGAACAGAAAGAAACCCAGCGCATCAGTGACAGTTGGTTTATATCCCGGCCGTTATCTTGAAAAGGCGCAAGTGCAAGCTATCGTTGGTTTAATCAGTTCGAGTGTCCCCGATCTTGAAGCGGGTATGATCACGGTTGTGGATCAGGTAGGAAAAATGTTGACAGATGAAAATGATGAAGCAATCGCATTTAGTGGTAAACAACTGGATTATAAAAATAAAATCGAACGATCTTATGTGAAACGCATTGAAGAAATACTTGGGCCTATTGTTGGTGATGGCCGAGTACGAGCACAGGTTAATGCAGAAATTAATTTTACCGTAACAGAAAAAACACAGGAATCATTTAATCCTGATCAGGCAGCGATTAGAAGTGAAAAGACCAGCGAAGAGTCACGTGGTGCAGGTTCTGGTCCTGTTGGTGTGCCAGGTGCATTAACGAATCAACCACCTGCAGCAGGAACATTAACGGGAGAAGCCGATTCGACTGCATCGGTTGCCGGGGCGGTGGTAGACAAAATGCTACAATCGACGCGTAATTATGAGCTGGATAGAACGATCAGCCATACCAAGCTTGCAACAGGAAATATACACCGACTTTCTGTTGCAGTTCTTATTGACAATAAAGCTTCAGCCGATGGTAATGGCGAATCAACGCCGTACAGTGAACAGGAAATTAATCTTTTCAATCAATTAGTTCGTGATGCCGTTGGTTTTAATGCACGCAGGGGAGATAGCGTTAATGTTATTAATGCTGCATTTAGTCCTATTCCTGAACCAGAAGTATTACCAGAGCCACCTATTTGGGAGCAAGCATGGGTGTGGGATATCGCGAAAAAATCACTCGGTGGGCTAGCCGTATTAGTATTGGTGTTTGGTGTTTTACGTCCAGTGATGAAAGAGTTAGCCGCTAAGGGTATTGAGTTTAAAGAGCAGTCACAGCAGCAATTATTAGCACAAGGCACTCAAATAGTTGATGAAGATGGCGCTCAGGTTACCTTGTCGGGGCAGGCAGCGGGTCAACAAGTACAGCAGCAAGCACACGATTCAAATATTAATTCAGCAATTGCAATGGTCGATCAAGATCCTCGAACTGTTGCACAAGTATTAAAAACATGGGTGGCAACTGATGGCGGATAATGGGCTTATGGCAGCAGAATCAGATTTAAGCGGGATTCAGCGTGCAGCGATATTATTAATGTCGCTAGGTGAAGACCGTGCTTCAGAAGTGCTTAAGCATATGGGGCCGAAAGAAGTTCAGAAAGTCGGTACCGCGATGTCGGAATTGAGCTCAGTATCGAAACAGCAAGTTAATAGTGTTCTGACTGAATTTGTAGAAATAGCCGAAGACCAAACAGCACTAGGTGTTGGTAATGATGATTATATCCGCAATGTGTTGGTCAATGCTTTGGGTTCAGATAAAGCAACCGGTGTTATTGATAGAATTTTATTAGGTAAAAACAGTAAAGGTCTGGAACAATTAAAATGGATGGACTCACGACAAGTTGCTGAGCTAATTCGTCTTGAGCATCCTCAAATTATTGCCATTATTTTATCTTATTTAGATAGCGATCAATCCGCAGGTGTATTAGCTGAAATGGCAGAAAATGTGCGTATGGATATAGTGATGCGCATTGCTGCACTGGATGGAATACAACCTAATGCCATCGCCGAATTAAACGATATTCTGGAACAGCAATTTACAGGTGATGGGACGAGTAGTATTAAATCTTCCAGTGTTGGAGGCATTAAAACGGCGGCCAATATTCTTAATTTGATGGATACGTCTATTGAGAATGAAATCATGGACAAGATGAAAGAAGTGAACGAAGAAATTAGCCAGCAAATTATGGATAACATGTTTGTGTTTGCCAATATTAGCGAAATTGATGATCGTGGAATTCAATTATTATTACGTGAAATATCAACAGATATACTGGTGCTGGCATTAAAAGGTGCGGATGCTGCATTAAAAGAGAAAATATTTAAAAACATGTCAAAACGTGCCAGTGAAATGTTACGTGACGATCTTGAATCAAAAGGTCCTGTTAGACTAAGTGAAGTAGAAGAAGCACAGAAAGAAATTATTGCCGTTGCCAGAAGGTTGACAGAGTCGGGTGAAATTTCCTTAGGTGGAGGCGCTGATGAGTTCGTCTCCTAAGCCAACTATTATTGATGGCGATCATGCTGAGTATGCATCATGGCAGCCTCCCTCAATACAGAAACCAACGGCTAAAGATATTGCCGAGCAAGAAAGGCAGCGGTTAATTACCGCCGAATCAATTGAGGTACTACAAAAACAGGCATTTGAAGAAGGCTATTCTCAAGGCTTTCAGAAAGGTATACAAGATGCGGAGAGCGCAATACAGGAACGCCTGAGAAATATTGATAGCATTGCTCAATTTTTACAAAAACCACTACAAGAAGTTGATGAGGCTGTTATAGAGCAATTAAGTCAACTTGCAATAAGTATTGCCAGAAAGTTAATTCGTCGTGAAATAAAAACCGATCCGGGTCAAATTGTTGCTGTGGTGAGAGAGACGGTTTCAGCACTACCGGCTGGCATACAAAATATTCGTGTCTTTATGAATCCAGACGATGCGGCAGTACTAAGAGAAAGTATGAATATTGCGGATGGCGATAAATCCTGGACGATTGTTGAGGAGCCATTACTAAGTAAGGGGGGGTGTAAGGTCTTAACTGATTATTCAGAAATTGATGCCAGTGTTGAGGCAAGATTAAGTGGCATTATTGCGCGTATGCTAGGTGGAGAACGTCAAAGTGACCGCGGCGCAGAGGAGTAAATTTCAACAGTCCTGGGTCTCAGCGTTGTCGGAGATAAGTGATGAAGTTGAGAAGCCAATCCCTATTGTTGTGGAAGGCAAGTTAACGCGTATGGTAGGTATGACACTTGAAGCCGTGGGTTGTCAGGCACCGGTTGGTGCCATTTGTAATATTATCGCCCCGAATGGTTCAGAGGTTGAAGCCGAGGTTGTCGGTTTTTCTGGCGATAAACTTTTTCTTATGCCGACTGAAGATATTCGAGGTCTGGTTCCCGGCGCACGCGTAATACCTTCTACTGCTGTTCATGGTGTGCCTGTTAATGATTCTATTCTAGGTCGTATCATTGATGGTGCAGGACATCCCCTGGATGGTAAGGGACCACTGAGTGGTGACAGTAGGGTGTCGCTGGAAGGTAAAACGATTAACCCCATGAAACGCCACCCCATACAGGAACCATTGGATGTGGGTGTACGCGCTATTAATGCATTACTAACGGTCGGTCGTGGACAACGCATGGGACTGTTTGCGGGTAGTGGTGTGGGTAAGAGTGTTTTGCTCGGTATGATGACCCGTTATACAACGGCGGATATTATTGTTGTTGGAATGATTGGTGAACGTGGTCGGGAAGTAAAAGAATTTATTGATAATACCCTGGGAGAAGAAGGTATGCAGCGAGCAGTTGTTGTTGCAACACCGGCTGATCATCCACCGTTAATGCGCATTCATGGCGCGATGTTAGCAACCAGCATTGCTGAACATTTTCGTGACAAAGGTAAAAATGTGTTGTTGTTAATGGATTCATTAACGCGTTTTGCACAGGCGCAACGTGAGATAGCGCTGGCGATAGGTGAGCCTCCTGCAACCAAAGGTTATCCGCCTTCGGTTTTTGCACTGTTACCGAAATTGGTTGAGCGTGCAGGTAATAGTGAAAAGGGTGGCGGTTCTATTACTGCTTTTTATACGGTACTGGCAGAAGGCGATGACCAAAATGATCCCGTTGCAGATGCATCAAGAGCGATTTTAGATGGGCATATTGTGCTTTCTCGCGAACTTGCCGATGCCGGGCATTATCCAGCAATCGATATTGAAGCATCCATTAGTCGTGCCATGACAGAAATCACAGATCAGCAGCAGCAACAGTCAGCACAACGGTTTAAAAAATTATATTCTACTTATGAGAAGAGCAAAGATCTTATTTCGGTTGGGGCTTATTCACCAGGACATGATCCACACCTTGATGAGGCAGTTGCAATTCAACCACAATTAGTAGAGTTTTTGCAGCAGGATATGAATAGTGCGGTGGACATCCAGACCAGTTGTGCCACACTTGATGCAATGTTATCTGAACAAATTGTTATTCCAACGCAAGAGCAAGTTGCGCCGCAACAAATGTCTGTTACTTCGCAACCGGTTAATTAATGATGAATAAATCACAACGCTTAAAGCCTGTCTCTGAAATTGCTCATGCACATGAGCGTGATGCCGCGCGGCATATGGGGCAACAGCAAAATGTTTTACAAGAACATAAAAATAAATTAGATGAATTAATTCAATACCGCTCTGAATATGTGGAAAAGATGGTTTCGGCGGGTAGTGCAGGAATAGGCGCAGGACAGATGCAGGATTACACGCGCTTTATTCGTCGACTTGATGAGGCGATTGTATTTCAACGAAGCCAAATAGAATTAGCAGTACGTCAGCTTGAGGTGAAACAGCGTGAATGGCAGGCAATGCATACGCGTAGTGAGGCATTGAACAAAGTGGTAGATCGTTATCGTACGGCGGAAATACGCGCGCAGGATAAGCGGGAACAAAATGAAAATGATGAGCGCGCGCAACGTGTGCGCCCGATGTATTTGGATATATAATTATTGGCACAGTCCTTGCTCCTTACCTAAGTAAGTCTAATTAGGAGCAAAACTATGTCGACATCACAGCCTTTTCCGATCCAAGTCAGTTCACCTTCAAAAACGGGCGCGACTAACACTTCAGCGCAAGCAGAATCATCTGACACTGATTCTAAAGGGGGTTTTGGCGGTGTTTTAACGGATGTTAGTACTGAGATAAACGCGACTGAGGCCAATACGGAGGCTGTGGCGGTTGAAGAAAAGACTAACGTTAGTTTGCCGTTAGACGGCAATAGTCTGCCTCTCGCGATTAATACACAACTTCAGGCTGATATTGCAGAGATTTCTGATGATATTAGCCAGGAGCTCTCATTAACTGAGGAGTCGGTTGATGTTTTAGGGATAAATATTCCTGTGATTGAATCACAAATTAAAGCATCTGTTTCAGCATCGGTAGAAAAAGATCCGGTTCTTTCCACGCGTCTTTCCGTACCAACCTCAACAGAGACAATAAGGATTATTAATAGTACGTCGTTGCAACCAGTAAAAGCAGAAACGGTGAACCAGACTATTTCATTGTTGCCCTTTAGTGAAGCAGGTATCGATGCTGAAACACAGGCAGTCACGCAATTTAAAGAGACACTGCAATTACAAAAAATATTCTCACCCTTAACCCGCCAAGCGGAAGCAGGCATTGAGGCAGGGCAACTTGGTCGGGTATTGGAAAAGTTCACAGAGCTTAATCAAAAGCAGCTTGTTGCTCCTGCAGCGTCAGTCCCATCAACAGTTAATTCGACACCACTCAGTGCAACGGGAACAGCGGCAACAGCACAATTGAGCATTGATGTTCCAGTACAGGATCCGCGTTGGCAAAAAGCCTTTTCTCAGAGGGTTGTATGGTCGGTAGGGAACGTTCAATCAGCACAATTACGCCTTAATCCTGCTGAGCTAGGAAGAATCGACATACAATTAAATGTAGATAACGATAAAGCAAATGTGGTTTTTACAACACAGCAGGGCAGTGTTAAAGACGTCATTGAACAAGCCTTGCCACGATTACGAGACATGCTTGCTGAACAAGGTGTCGATTTAGAGAATGTGGACATATTCCACGATAGTTTTAATCAACAACAAGCGGGGAATGAAAACAGTTCTTCTCAACAAGAATCAGAGAATTCATTTTGGTCAGGTTCACAGGAGCAAGAGCAAGTTGATAACGATGTCTTCGTAAGCCAAGTAACATTTAATGAGGATGTAGTTGATTATTACGTCTAAGCAAGTGTCAAAATCAATGAGATAGCAGTCAAAATAACAGATGTGTCGGAAAAATGTCGTTATTCCGATACGATCGAGATTGATTATATTTAAAAGCTTATTGATTTACCTCCTCCTAAGTTACTGTATTAATTGAATTAACTTAATTTTCCTCTTTTAAGTTCACATGATTTGCGGTGTTATTCCTGAATAGAATCCAGTGGCATGGCTTTTGCTATGTGTATTAGGTAATTAACAGGAGTCACATTTATGGCGATCAGTGATGATGATTTAGAGTTAGATGATAAGTCTGAAAAAGACGGAAAGCCGGCTAAATCTAAAAAAATGATATTTATAATAGCGGGTGTTGTTGTGCTCGCTATTTCTGTGGGTGCGGGTCTTTATTTTACCGGGATTATTGGTGGTGGATCTTCATCTTCGGAGGCGAGTGAAGATGGTGTTGCTGATGAAGTGGCAAAAGAGGAGTCAAGCGAAGAAGAGCTCGCAACAGAAACTATCTACCATAAATTCAAACCAGCATTTGTTGTTAATTTTGAAGACAAGGGAAAATTGCGTTTCTTGCAAATAGACTTAAGTGTATCCACCAGGAATCCATCAATAATTGAAGAACTGACAAAGCATGAGCCGGTTATTCGAAATAACCTGGTTCTCTTATACAGCAGTAAGACAGCAGCTGAATTAAATAGTCAAGAAGGAAAAGAGACGCTGCGTCAACAAACAAGAGAAGAAATTCAAACAATTCTAAAAGAAAATATCGGTAAGGTAGGTATCGATGAAGTTTTCTTTACTGGCTTTGTGGTTCAATAATTATGTCAGTCAACGATTTATTATCACAAGAAGAAATCGATGCCTTGTTACACGGTGTATCAGGTGGTGAGGTTGAAACGGAAAGTGATGAGGGGCTCGATGATGGTGAAACAAGAAATTATGATTTTGCCGTAGAAGACCGTATTGTTCGAGGTCGTCTCCCAACACTGGAAATGATTAATGAGCGTTTTGCACGTCATTTTCGGATAAGCCTATTTAATTTATTAAGACGTACGGCAGAAATATCCGTTGGTAGTGTACAGATGCTTAAGTTTTCTGAGTATATGCATCAATTATTTGTGCCTACGAGCTTAAATTTAGTCAAGATACATCCGTTGCGTGGAACTGGGTTATTTGTACTTGATCCTAAGTTGGTTTTTATTTTAGTCGATAACTTCTTTGGTGGAGATGGTCGTTTCCATGCAAAAATTGAAGGGCGTGAATTTACACCAACAGAACTGCGAATTGTTCAGATAGTGTTAGCCGATATATTTAAAAACCTGCATGAAGCATGGCAACCTGTTATTGATGTAGAATTTGAATATATAAATTCAGAAGTAAATCCTCAGTTTGCAAATATTGTTAGCCCTACAGAAGTCGTTGTCGTTACTAAATTCACTATTGAACTTGATGGTGGTGGCGGTGATTTACACATCACCATGCCTTATTCAATGCTCGAACCTATTCGAGAGTTACTGGATGCAGGAGTTCAAAGTGATCGTTCTGAAATAGATCAGCGCTGGATAACGGCATTAAGAGATGAAGTAAAAAGTGCTGAAGTTGATTTAAGTTGTTTATTAACAGAAACAGAAATCAGTTTAAACGAAATTTTGAATATGAAAGAAGGTGACATTATCCCTATAGAGATACCTGAAACAGTGTTATTGCGCTCAGGCGATATTCCCGTATTACGCGGTACGTTTGGTGAAGCACATGGGAATAAAGCGGTGAAAATAATAAGTTCGATTTCTCGTCCTGAAACAAAACAGTCTTTGGAGATAGTGAATCCAGAAGGAGATAAGCAATGAATGATGAAACTGAAGTCAATGAGAATGAGGCAGCAGCCGATGAGGGTGAAGCGGAAGATCCCTGGGCAGCAGCGCTTGAAGAACAGGCAGAAGTAGAAGGTGCTGCCGCAGCAGGCGGCGTAGATGCCGATGAAATATTGGCAGGTGCACAAGAGACAGCACCACAAGCAGATGTGCAAACAGCACCACTTGATCCATTGAAGGATGATAGCGCTCCGGTTGGAGAAGACGTTAATCTAGATGTCATTCTTGATATTCCTGTCACGATCGCAATGGAAATTGGTCGTACCACCATCAGCATTAGAAACCTGTTGCAGTTGAACCAGGGTTCTGTGGTGGAATTAGATCGTTTGGCGGGTGAGCCAATGGATGTATTGGTAAATGGAACCCTTGTTGCGCACGGCGAAGTCGTCGTGGTTAATGATAAGTTTGGTATTCGTTTGACAGATGTTATTAGTGCTTCAGAACGTCTTAAGAAGTTACGTTAAGTCAGGTTGTTATAATGAAGCTCAAAGCATTTACCTTTTTTACCGCATCATTATTGTACTCAATGCCACTGATTGCCTTAGTCGATAGCACTGAGCTACCAAAAATGAAACCCGTTATCGATCCACTTTCAGGAACAAATATTTTCCAAATGGTAGGTGGTTTATTACTGGTTCTTTTTATTGTCATTTTAGTGGCGTGGTTGGTTCGTCGTGTAGGTGGTGTAACCATGGTGGGTGGCGGCGTGATGAGCATTATTGGCGGAATGTCGATGGGTGCTCGTGAACGCGTGGTTTTATTACAGGTTGGTGAAGAACAGCTTCTAATTGGTCTTTCACCAGGACGCATTCAGAAATTACATGTACTAAAGAATCCAATTGATATACAGCCAAAGAAAATAGTCGATAATAATTTCGCAAATAAATTATCAGAAGTATTACGAGGTAAATCGAAGTGAAATACGTATCACCTTTTATCCTCGTTTTAGCCGGGCTTCTAATTCCTGTAAACAGTTTCGCAGAAGTGGGTATTCCTGCGATGTCAGTAGTGACTGATTCTAATGGTGGTCAAACCTACACGTTGAGTATTCAAGTACTCATTATTATGACCATCATGACGATGTTGCCTGCGGCACTAATGATGATGACTGCTTTTACACGAATAGTAATTGTTCTGGCGATACTCAGAACAGCTATTGGTACAGCTCAAACACCAACTAATCAAATTATCATTGGTCTTAGTTTGTTTATGACAATATTTGTTATGTCGCCAGTGTTGAACACAATAAATAATGATGCACTACAGCCTTATCTGAATGAAACGATTACGTCTGGTAAAGCACTTGAAATGGCTCAGGCGCCAATTAGTGAATTCATGATGAGACAGACACGTGAATCAGACATAGATTTATTTGCACGTATTGCGGGAATTGAAAATATAGAATCTCCTGATGATATTCCATTTACGATTTTAATTCCTGCTTTTGTTACGAGTGAATTAAAAACAGCATTCCAGATTGGGTTCTTATTATTCGTACCATTTTTGATCATCGATCTTGTCGTGGCAAGTGTCTTGATGTCGATGGGGATGTTGATGTTGTCACCGTTAATTATTTCATTGCCATTTAAAATAATGTTGTTTGTATTAGCAGATGGTTGGACGCTGGTGTTAGGCACTTTAGCGACCAGCTTCTATATATAGGAAGGATCATGGCTCCACAAGACGTACTTCAAATTATGCAAAGTGCGCTTCATGTAATCATTTTAATGGTTTCAGTTGTGTTGTTGCCTGCATTAGGCGTGGGTTTGTTAGTGAGTATGTTTCAAGCAGCGACACAAATTAATGAACAAACATTAAGTTTTATTCCAAAATTACTCATTACGTTAATGGTGCTTGCTTTTGCCGGTTCCTGGTTGCTGGATATGTTGGTAAATTATACGACACAGCTATATCAGAATATCCCCTATGCGATTGGCTGAGTGTAATTAACAATGATTTTTTCCGGTTCTGAATTAATGTCACAACTTGGGGTAATGATTTGGCCATTGTTTAGAATATCAGCGATGGTAAGCGCAGTTCCTGTTTTTGGTTCAAGATTATTACCGATCAGACTAAAAGTTATATTTTCACTTGTTTTGACCTTGGCAATAGCACCGCATATTCCGCCCATTGAACAGGTTGAAATATTTAGCGTCAACGGTGGCATTGTAGCGATGCAGCAAGTCTTAATCGGTTTGGCAATGGGCTTTGCTTTACAGTTAGTCTTTGGGATATTTGTTTTAGGAGGGCAGGTTATTGCCTTAACCATGGGCTTGGGATTCGCATCATTAAATGATCCTGTTACAGGTGTCGTTGTCCCTTCAGTGAGTCAGTTTTATACGATATTTATTACATTGTTGTTTTTAGCAATGAATGGGCATCTTATTATGATTGAAGTATTGGCTAATAGTTTCATTGATTTACCTATAGCTGAAGCAGGTTTAAGTGTTGATGCTATTTGGAAATTATTATCCTGGTCTAAATATATATTTTCAGGTGCTGTTTTGATGGCATTACCGGTTATTGCATCATTATTGGTTGTTAATATCGGTTTTGGTGTGATGACACGTGC
>JALTKS010000028.1:0-28167 GCA_027006175.1 Gammaproteobacteria bacterium | reverse complement strand
GATTTGGAAATTGATGTGGCACTGGCGGAAACCGGTTATCTGATATTTTGGGGATTCCTTTTTATTAGTTCTGCATTGATTGTGGTAACGATGGTAGATGTCCCATTTCAACTATGGGATCACAAGAAACAATTAATGATGACCTTGCAGGAAATCAAAGATGAATTTAAAGAAACAGACGGTCACCCTGAAGTAAAACAACATATCCGTAAGCTGCAAATGGAAATGGCTGAACGTCGCATGATGCAAGAAGTACCCAATGCGGATGTTGTTATTACTAACCCAACCCATTACGCAGTTGCATTGAAATATGATCAAACCAGCATGGGGGCGCCACGGGTTATTGCTAAAGGTGCTGATCTCATCGCGGCTGAAATTCGTAGAGTTGCTGAAGAAAATGATGTGCCTATTGCTGCAGCCCCCCCTTTAACACGTGCTTTATATTTTAATACAGAGTTGAACGATGAAATACCAGCTGGTTTATATTTAGCCGTAGCGCAAATATTGGCTTATGTTTACCAACTGGATAAAACCAAACGTGCAAGTAATGATGAAATAAAACTACCAGATGTTGATATTCCAGATGATTTACAGCATGACTAATTATATGAGTTTTTTAATTAACTGATTTGTGAGTGATATAACCATGGCGACAGCGAGTGCGACAGCATTAGATAGCTTGAAAGTCATCAATAAAAACGGTATGGGTGCAATGATTTTGCTCCTCATCATGTTGGCTATGATGGTGATACCTATTCCACCATTATTACTTGATGTGTTGTTTACATTTAATATTGCACTGGCAATGATTGTCTTACTATCGGGTATTTATAGTACTCGTCCTCTTGATTTTACAGCATTTCCTTCGGTTCTTTTAATCGCAACCTTATTGCGCCTGGGTCTTAATGTTGCATCTACACGTGTTGTATTGCTAGAAGGTCATACCGGGTCGAATGCTGCGGGTGAGGTTATTTATGCCTTTGGTGATTTTGTTGTGGGTGGTAACTACACGGTTGGTCTGATCGTTTTTATTATTCTGGTGATTATTAATTTCGTTGTTGTAACCAAAGGTGCAGGTCGTATTTCAGAAGTGAGTGCGCGTTTTACACTTGATGCGATGCCAGGTAAACAAATGGCAATCGATGCCGACTTGAATTCAGGTTTAATTGATCAGGAAGAAGCCCGTACCCGCCGTGCAGAGATTTCCAGGGAGGCTGATTTTTATGGCTCTATGGATGGTGCGAGTAAATTTGTTCGTGGTGATGCTATTGCGGGTATTCTAATTTTAATTATTAATATTGTTGGTGGGCTTGCTATTGGTATGGCTCAACATGGCCTGAATTTTTCAACCGCAATCGAATATTACACCCTGCTGACTATTGGTGATGGTTTAGTTGCGCAAATACCTTCTTTAGTACTCTCAACGGCTGCGGCGATTATGGTGACACGTAGTTCGGGTGAGAATGACATGGGTAAACAAATCATTGGTGAGTTGTTTAATAACCCACGTGCCCTAATGGTGACAGGAGCAATCATTGGTATCATTGGTCTGATCCCGGGTATGCCAAACCTGGCATTCCTAACCTTGGCGGGTTTGAGTATGGGCGCAGGGTTTATGATTGTTAAGCGTAATGAAGAAGATAAGCAACAATTAGTTGTGGAGGCAGCCGCAGAAGCAGAACCTGCACCGGTGGAAGAAAACAAAGAATTAAGTTGGGAAGATGTTGTTCCTGTCGATATTGTTGGTCTTGATGTGGGTTATAAATTGATTCCATTGGTTGATCGGAAACAGGGCGGTCAATTGCTGTCTCGTATTAAGGGTGTGCGTAAGAAGCTTACTCAGGAATTAGGATTTTTAATTCCATCCGTTCATATTAAAGATAAACTCGATTTGTCGCCCAATGGTTATTCGATTTCACTGATGGGCGTGCCATTAGGTGAAGCTGAAATTTTCCCGGATCGTGAAATGGCAATTAACCCTGGTCAGGTTTTTGGCGTGATTGATGGTATGCCGACCAAAGACCCCGCTTTTGGGCTCGATGCGCTATGGATTGATCCTTCTCAGCGCGATGAAGCGCAAACAATGGGGTATACGGTTGTTGATGCAAGCACTGTTATTGCCACGCATTTAAGTCAATTACTGCATAGTCATGCTAATGAGTTACTGGGACGCGAAGATGTGCAGCAACTCATTGATAATTTAGGTAAAACCGCTCCCAAACTGGTTGAAGGACTGATATCAGAAACCTTAACGCTGGGTACTATTCAGAAAGTCTTGCAAAACTTGCTCGAAGAACGGATTCCGATTCGCGATATTCGGACGATCGTCGAGACATTGGCAGCGAATGCGCCAATGAGTCAAGATGCCGCCACATTAACGGCACAGGTGAGAGTCGCGCTTGGTCGGTCAATTGTCCAATATATCAATGGGATGGAGCCAGAAATGCCCGTTATCACACTTGATCCATCTCTGGAACAGATATTGCAAGAGTCATTGTTGTCGGTTGATGGGGCTGGAGCAGGTTTAGAACCCGGACTCGCTGAACGACTACTGCAATCGTTGCAGAAGGCGGCATCAGAACAGGAAAGTGCAGGTAAAACACCGATCCTGGTGGTGTCACCACAATTACGATTGTTAATGGCGCGATTTGTACGTCATGCCGTTCCGGAGCTTCATGTTTTAGCGTTTAGTGAGATACCGGATTCTAAGCAAATACGCATCGTCGCAAATGTTGGGAACGAACAGCCAGTGTAGAAAATAATAACCTGGCAATAGAACGAAGAGTGAAATATGAAAATTACACGTTTTTTTGCCAAAAATATTAGTGAGGCAATTCGCAGTGTTCGTGAAGAATTAGGTCCTGATGCGGTCATTCTTTCAAATAAAGAAGTCAGTGGCGGTATTGAACTGGTCGCTGCTATTGACTACGACGAAGCCTTATTAGATAAAAACAACACAACGACTGCAAAAGCCACGCCCCCACAAGAATCCATCAGTCAGAATATGGCAACAAATAAGGTTGAATGGTCACAAGAGCCAACCCTGGTTGAAATGCGCCGTGAGTTAGAAAGCTTGCGCGGCATGATGGAAGATCGTTTAACAGGATTAGCATGGGGTGAACAAGCTCGCCGTCATCCAGCACGTACTCAGCTGACACGTGAATTACAATCGTTAGGTTTATCAAATAGTTTGTGTCAGCAGCTTGCCAATGAGCAACCTGAGCAAAAAGAATTCTCAATGATGTGGCGTGCAACAATGGGTCGTCTCGCACATAAACTTCCTGTTAATGAAACAGATTTTCTTGATGAAGGCGGTATGATTGCCTTACTGGGGCCTACCGGTGTGGGTAAAACAACCACAATTGCAAAACTGGCGGCTCGTTTTGCACTACGTCATGGCAAACAAAATGTTGCTCTTGTTACAACAGACAGTTACCGTATTGGCGCACATGAGCAATTACGCATTTATGGTCGCATTCTTGATGTCCCTGTTTTTATTGCTAATGATAGTAAAGAACTAAATAGTGTATTAAATAGCCTACAGGATAAACGCCTGGTTTTAATTGATACCGCAGGTATGAGTCAACGTGATATACGTTTATCAGAGCAGTTTTCCGTTATCGCTCATGGTTCACCATTGATTCGAAGTTTCCTTGTTCTCTCCGCAACCACACAAATGACAGCACTTGATGAAACCGTCAAGGTTTTCAGTGCTGCAGAACCCGAAGCATGCATCATTACTAAAACAGATGAAGCAACAAGTTTGGGCCCCGTACTTTCCGTTATTAACAAATACCAATTACCGATGGCTTATGTCACTGATGGGCAACGTGTTCCGGAAGATATTCGTTTAGCAAGAAAAGGTAATTTAGTTAAACAGGCAGAACAACTCAAACGCTCTCAGGATGAAGAAATGATGGCAACTGAAAGTTTCTTGCATGATAGTCAAGGATACGAAACAAATGTACATGGCTGAGGCGAGGCTTGATCAGGCAGAGGGAATGCGACGCATGAGCGATCCTAAGCCAGTACGCGTTATTACTGTAGCAAGTGGTAAAGGTGGGGTTGGTAAAACCAATGTCTCTGCCAATCTGGCTATGTCACTTACCAATATGGGTAAAAAAGTTCTTTTAATGGATGCCGATCTTGGTTTGGGTAATGTGGATGTTATGTTAGGCGTTCATCCTGTCTATAACCTTTCACATGTTATTAATGGTGAAAGAACACTGGAAGAAGTGATTGTCGAAGGTCCGGCGGGTATCAATATCATTCCTGCATCCTCAGGTATTAAAAATATGGCTGAATTAACACCAGAAGAGCATGTTGGTTTGGTACGAGCTTTTAGTGAAATAGGTAATGACCTGGATGTTTTACTGATTGATACAGCGGCAGGTATTTCTGATAGCGTCATTACGTTTAGTCGTGCGGCGCAAGAGATGTTAATAGTGGTGTGTGATGAACCGGCATCGATTACTGATGCGTATGCACTGATGAAAGTACTTAATAAAGAGCACGGCATACAGCGTTTCAGAATTCTGGTGAATATGGTGCACAGTGTTCAGCAGGGAAGAGAGTTATTCGGAAAATTATTAAAAGTAACGGATAAATTTCTTGATGTCACACTCGATTTTGTTGGAACCGTTCCCTTTGATGATTATTTACGAAAAGCAGTACAAAGACAAAGAGCTGTATGCGATGTGTATCCTCGTAGCCGCTCATCACTGGCATTTAAGAAATTAGCACAAGCAGTAGATAAATGGCCAACTGTTTCACAGGCAAGCGGTCATTTAGAATTTTTTATTGAAAGATTAGTTTATAACGAACCTGAACAATGGTTAGCGGAGAATGTGTCATGAATGGATTGGCCATGTATGTAGAAAATCAAGGTGTTTCGCATGATGAAATTATTATTGAGCATGCACCACTGGTTAAGCGGATTGTTTATCACATGATGACAAGATTGCCACCGAGTGTGCCGGTTGATGATCTCATTCAAGCGGGCATGATCGGGTTAATTGAAGCAGCACGTAATTATGATCCCAGTCAGGGGGCAAGTTTTGATACCTATGCAGGTATCAGAATACGTGGCGCGATTGTTGATGAAATACGTAAAAATGACTGGGCACCACGTTCAGTCTATAAAAAATCACGCACAATTTCAGAAGCGGTTCGTAAGATTGAAAACAATAAAGGTCGTGATGCACGTGATTATGAAATTGCTAACGAACTGGATATTAGTATCGATGAATACCATCGTTTATTACAGGATGCTAGTGGTTATCGTGTCACCAGTTTTAACGAAGTAAGCAGCCAGGATGAAGCCATTATTGATACCCTTGCGGGGAGTCAGGATACGCCTTTTGATGGTGTTCAACATGATAGTTTCAGAAAAACACTTGCAGAGTGTATTTCCGATTTACCCGAGCGTGAACGGCTTGTGATGGCACTTTATTATGATGAAGAGCTTAATTTACGTGAAATTGGTGAGGTTTTAGGCGTGACTGAATCACGTGTTAGTCAAATTCACAGCCAGGCAATTATCCGTTTACGTGCCCGGATGTCAGATTGGATCACAGAAAACTAAACTATTTTTATCTTCTGCCGAAAGCTTAGTTGTACGAGGAAAAATCAGATTTAGGAGTTAGTTTTGAATAAAGATATGAAAATCCTGATTGTGGACGATTTTTCGACAATGCGTCGAATAATCAAAAACTTACTACGAGATCTTGGCTTTAGTAACACGCAAGAGGCAGATGATGGTCAGACTGCTTTACCGATGTTGCAATCCGGGAATTTTGATTTTCTGGTAACAGACTGGAACATGCCGGGAATGACGGGGATCGATCTTCTTAAGGCCGTTCGTGCTGATGAAAAACTGTCAACACTACCTGTTTTATTAGTGACTGCAGAGCAAAAACGCGAGCAAATTGTCGAAGCTGCTCAGGCGGGTGTGAATGGTTATATTGTTAAGCCATTTACCGCTGAAGTATTAAAGGAAAAAATAGGCAAAATTTTTGAACGCGTTGGAGCAGCCTAAGTAACAGGGGAAGGATAGTGAACGATAGCAACGGTATAGATCAAGAATACCTTGAGAAGGCTCGGAATATTATTAATGAGGTTGAATCAGGAAATATTGCCGCGGCAGATAAATTAGTTGAAGAATTATCACGTAGCCGAGATAAAAGTTTATTTCAGGAACTTGGAAAGTTAACTCGTGAGTTTCATGAGTCACTCAATAGCTTCAAACTGGATTCAAAGTTAACTGAGTTGACTGGAACAGAAATACCAGATGCAAAAGAGCGCCTGAAGCATGTTATTGAAATGACAGACAAGGCGGCGCATAAAACTATGAATGTGGTGGAAGATTTACTTCCATTGTGTGAAACCCTCGATGCACAAGGTGAAGATATTCATAGTTTATGGCAGCGTTTTATGAAGCGTGATATGGAGCCAGATGAATTTCGAAAACTATGTAAAGAAATTGAGACGTACCTTGAAGAACAACATCAGGGTACAGGCAGAGTAAAGAAAGGTTTAACTGAAATATTAATGGCTCAGGACTATCAGGACATTACAGGGCAAATAATTAGTCGTGTTATTAATCTTGTATCAGATCTGGAGGTTAGTTTAGTTAAATTGATCAAGGACAGTGGTGCGTTGATGGATGATGCTAACCACGACTCAAATGCTAAAAAAGATAAAAGTGATCTGGATGGACCACAAATCCCTGGTTTGGAAAGCGCAGGTGCAGTGTCAGGTCAGGATGAAGTCGATGACTTATTATCAAGTTTAGGATTCTAATACGATGGGAAATGGAAACATGGCATTCGATGGTGATGATGAAATCTTGCAGGATTTTCTCGTGGAAGCAGGAGAAATTCTTGAAGATTTAGGAAATCAACTTGTCGATTTGGAAAATAGTAGTGATGATCCTGAATTGCTTAATGCTGTTTTTCGTGGTTTTCATACCATTAAAGGTGGCGCCAGTTTTCTTAATCTGGATTCACTGGTTGCCCTGTGTCACCGTGCAGAAGATGTTTTCAACGAACTACGTAATGGAGCATTACAAGTTGATGCACAGTTAATGGATGTGATTCTCCCCGTTCTCGATAGTCTTAATGATATGTTTGATGAACTAAGAAGTGGAGAAGAAATTTCGCCTGCGGATCCTGCGCAGTTATCTGCTCTTGATGCATTGTTAGGAAAGGATGGTGAAGCTGCCGAAGCTGAAGCAGTTGCTGTTGTAGAGCCTCCTGCGGAGGAAAAAGATGAGCCTACTGCAGATGAATTAGAAGATGAGTTTGAAGCCATTCTTGCTGCATCCGCTGCTGCGGCAAGTAAGCCGGAAGAGGCATCTGAAAAAATTGATACTGGTTCAGATGAAATTAGCGATGAAGAATTTGAAGCCATGCTGGATCAAATGCATGGTAAGGGCAATATTCCATCAGCAGTAGCTAAAACTGATGCCACTGCAACTGATGCTACTGCCAAGGCGGAAGAACCAGAAGCGACTGGCGATAGTGATGAAATTTCAGATGAAGAGTTTGATAACCTGCTAAATCAATTGCATGGTGAAGGAGGTGTTCCTGGTTCAAGTAAACCAGAGCCTGTTGCCAAGGCACCGGTAGAAGCGCCTAAAGTTGAGGCACCAAAAACTGAAGAGAAACCTGCGAAGAAAGTTGCCAAAAAACCAGCACGTGAAGCACCACAAGCAGAAACGTCTGTTCGTGTTGATACCAAGCGATTAGATGACATTATGAATTTAGTGGGTGAGCTTGTATTGGTAAGAAACCGTCTTACTACATTACAAACAACGGTTGAAAGTGAAGATGTTACGCATGCGGTAACTAATCTGGATGTCATCACAGCAGATTTACAAAATTCTGTAATGAAAACACGCATGCAACCTATCAAAAAGGTATTTGGTCGCTTCCCTCGTGTTGTTCGTGATTTAGCACGAAGCCTGAGCAAAGAGATTAAGCTTGAAATGGAAGGTGAAGATACCGATCTGGATAAGAATCTTGTTGAGGCTTTGGCCGATCCATTAGTGCATCTTGTTCGAAATGCTGTTGATCATGGTATTGAAATGCCGGATGAACGTGAGGCAATAGGTAAACCAAGAACCGGCACCGTGCTTCTTAAGGCGTCACAAGAAGGTGATCATATTGAGTTATCAATATCTGATGATGGCAAAGGTATGGATCCTGATGTTTTACGTGGTATTGCTGTTAAGAAAGGTTTAATGGATGAAGATGCTGCAGCACGCTTGAGTGATCATGATTGCTACAACTTAATATTTGCTCCCGGTTTTTCTACAAAAGAAGAAATCTCTGATATCTCCGGACGTGGTGTGGGGATGGATGTTGTTAAGACCAGAATTATACAGTTGAATGGTTCGGTAGAAATTGATTCACAATTAGGCGAGGGTAGCGTCTTAACAATTAAAGTACCATTGACGCTGGCAATTATGCCGACTTTAATGGTTATCTTGGGGCGCCAGACATTTGCATTGCCTCTCGTTAATGTTTGTGAAATTTTTGATCTCGACTTAAGTCATACCAATGTTGTTGATGGTCAAAAAGTAGTTGTCGTTCGAGATAAACCTATTCCTCTTTATTTCCTCCGAGGTTGGTTGGCAAAAGATCCTCCTCCAAGAAATGACACTGACACAAGTCATGTCGTTATTGTTTCCATTGGTACGCAGCGTGTTGGCTTCGTTGTTGATGAACTACTAGGCCAGGAGGAAGTTGTTATTAAACCACTAGGTGAAATGTTATTGGGTACGCCAGGCATGTCTGGTGCGACAATAACCGGCGATGGTAAAATAGCATTAATCATTGATGTGCCAGGGTTGCTTAAAGCCTATGCGCGACGAATGTAAGGAGTTATCATATGGTCGCGCGAGTATTGATCGTAGATGATTCCAGTTTCTTCCGACGCCGAGTAAATGAAATACTGGAAGCGGATAAGAATATTGAAGTAATCGGTATGGCTAAGGATGGTCTTGATGCCATTCAACAGGCAGAAAAATTAAAGCCTGATGTCATTACGATGGATATAGAGATGCCTGTCATGGATGGAATTACTGCTGTTCGCAAGATTATGCAGAAATCACCGATCCCTATCTTGATGTTTTCTTCTTTAACTACTGATGGTGCACAAGCAACTCTTGATGCTCTGGATGCGGGGGCAGTTGATTTTCTACCCAAAAAGTTTGATGATATTTCAAGTGATCGTGATGAGGCAAAACGATTACTTTGTGCACGAGTAAGGTTGATTGCCGCACGTGGTTTGGCGAAATCTTCACCCATATCAAAACCGGTGCAAGGCAAGGTTTCAACGAAACCTGTTACGATGCCTGGTAAAGGTAATTATCAGTTAATTGCAATTGGTACATCAACAGGTGGTCCGGTTGCATTACAGGACGTATTAACCAAGCTGCCTAAAAACTTTTCATTACCTCTTATATTAATTCAACATATGCCAGCATCGTTCACACCTGCATTTGCACAACGTTTAAATGGTTTGTGTCAGATTGAAGTGCGCGAGGCGGTGGATGGTGAAAAATTAATGCCAGGCGTTGCCTTACTCGCACCAGGTGGAAAGCAGATGGAGGTGATTAAACGGGCTTCAGATAGCTATATTAAAATATCTGAACCACTTCCAGGCCAAAACTATAAGCCTTCGGTTGATATTGCTTTTAGTTCTGTTGCATGTTCTTTTCCTGGTAAAGCACTTGCTATTGTTTTAACAGGAATGGGTGCAGATGGTCGTGAAGGTGCCAGAGAATTGAAACAGGGTGGTTCATCACTGTGGTCACAAGATGAAGCCAGTTGTGTTGTGTACGGGATGCCTGCGGCCGTAGCAGATGCAGGCTTATCAGATCATGTCCTACCATTATCATCGATTGGTGATAGTTTGGCCAGAAGCGTCTAATCCTCTCATGGATTTTTTAAGCGTCTTCGGGATTATTATTGCACTAGGGGCTATCCTTGGTGGTAATTTTCTTGAAGGTGGACATATTAGTTCATTAATTCAAATCACTGCTTTTGTGATAGTGGGCGGCGGTACCGTTGGTGCAGTCATGTTACAGACAGAGCTGTCTGTCTTTGCCCGTGCATTAAAGATGTTCTTATGGGTGATTTTTCCACCCAAATTAGGTTCCGAATCGGCTGTTGAGAATATTGTTGAGTGGAGCAATATCGCTCGTAAAGAGGGGTTGTTGGGTTTGGAAGCGATTGCCGAGACTGCAAGCGACCCTTTCGCCAGTAAAGGGCTGCGTTTATTGGTTGATGGTAGTGAGCCAGAAGTAATTAGAAATATTTTAGAAGTCGAGGTGGATGTAAAAGAGCACCATGATACGGAGGCTGCGAAAGTATATGAAGGTTTAGGCGGATACTCACCGACGATTGGTATTATTGGTGCGGTGATGGGGCTTATTCATGTTATGAATAATCTGGCTGATCCAGGCAAGCTGGGGCCGGGCATTGCTGTTGCATTCGTTGCAACCATTTATGGTGTTGGCTTAGCTAATTTATTCTTCCTGCCGATTGCAAGTAAGTTAAAAGCATTAGTGTATCACCAAACACAATATCGAGAAATGATTATCGAAGGGATTATTGCAATAGCAGAAGGTGAAAACCCACGGAATATTGAAACTAAATTGCAGGGTTACCTGCAATAATTGGTTGCATGATATGGCGCGTAAGAAAAAACAGGAAGAACATGTAAACCATGAACGTTGGCTGGTTTCCTATGCCGACTTCATTACGCTTCTGTTCGCATTTTTTGTCGTGATGTATTCTATTTCATCTGTTAATGAAGGTAAGTATCGTGTTTTATCAGATACGCTGGAATCGGCATTTCAACGTTCAGGAAAGTCAGATCAACCTATTCAAATTGGTGAGTTATCACGGACACTCAATCCATTTAATGAAGGTGTACAAAGTCCTGCTTCCAAAGAAAGTGAAAAGAAATCAATTTTAACGCCTGTTAAAGTGATAGATGGACAAAAGAACGATCCTGGCCCTGGTGAAATTGGTCAGGTATCTAAGATGCTTGATGCAATACAAGATGAGTTGAAAAATTCTTTAGCAACATTAGTCGATCAAAATCTAGTGACATTGAGAAAGGGGAAAGATGGTCTTGAAGTAGAGCTTAAGTCTAAATTGCTTTTTCCAAAAGCAAGTGCGCGTTTATCTATTTCAGCAGAGAAATTATTAATTCGAATTGCATCAACGTTATCTCGTTTCCCAACTTCCATGCAGGTTGAGGGTCATACGGATAGCTCACCTATTAATTCAGCTCTTTATCCGAGTAACTGGGAGCTTTCGTCTGCAAGAGCGGCGACAGTGGTGAGCTTATTTGCAGAGCATGATATGGATCCTGAAAGAATGTGGGCAATTGGTTATGCACAATATCGGCCATATTCAACGATTGATACATCGTTAGAGGTTTCGCAAAATCGTAGAGTGGTGTTAGTTATTAAGCCAGCAGTGTCATATCAACCTTCTCGTTTAGGCACGAAAGCAGAAGATATCCCGCTTTTGAAAGTTCCAACTAGTAATGTAGTTACTACGAAAGAAAAAATAACCCCTATTCAATTACCAGCTATTGCGCCTATTGTTGGAGCAGGACAATGAAAGTCTGGTCAATAGCCAATCAGAAGGGCGGTGTTGGTAAAACAACGACAGCAGTGAGCCTTGCCGGTTTGCTCTCAGAGAAAGGTTTACGCTGTTTACTGGTGGATGCTGATCCACATGGTTCTTTGAGCGTCTATTTTGGTAATGATCCTGATACCTTGCGAGGTGGTTTGTATCAGTTATTTCATCAAGAAGGCATTTACAGCAAAGAGGTTGTTAAGGCGCAAATTGTGTCTACTGAATTCGATAATATTGATGTATTACCTGCATCGACATCAATGGCGGCACTTGATCGTCAAATGGGAACAAAACCCGGAATGGGACTAGTATTTGGTAAAGCACTTAAATGTTTAAGTGACGACTATGATTTTGTTTTAATTGATTGCCCGCCGCAATTAGGTATTTTGATGGTGAATGCCTTAGCTGTCTGCGATCAATTATTAGTACCAGTACAAACTGAATTTTTGGCCTTGAAGGGTCTTGAAAGGATGGTGCATACCTTACATATGATTATGCAGTCTCGTAATACTATTTTGAATTATACAGTCATTCCAACACTGTATGACAGGCGCACTAAGGCATCACGTGGTGCACTAGAGGTGTTACAGGAGCAATATCAGGATAATCTGTGGTCAAGTGTTATCCCTGTTGATACACAGTTTCGCGAGGCCAGTCGTCAGGGCATACCGTTGTCATTTCTGGCGCCTAATACGCGCGGTGTTGAGGCTTATACAAATCTACTGGCTTATTTATTAGACGAAGTAGAAATACCTGAACAGGCACAGGTGTCGATATGAAAAAACATACTGCCAGAGAAAATCTACATTTAACTGAGCCACAACAAGTTGTGATGGAATATCTCGATGCATTGTTATCTGAGATTGAACCTGAAGTAGAACAGGTTGTTACAGAGCAAGCACGGGTAGAACCGGCTGTTGATACTTTGCGTGAAGCAAGAGATATAGTTGAAAAGAGCGATGTACCTGTATTCACGGAAGGCGCAGAATCGCTAAATGAAGATGAATTTCAAATTCTCTTGTTTGATGTTTCCGGTGTTAAGTTTGCGGTGCCACTGGATAAATTAAATGGCATTTTAGAATGGTCAGATGACGTCGTGCCCATGCCAAATCGTTCAGATTGGTTTCTGGGTATATTGGCAGAACGTGAGCGGCAGATTAAGGTAATTGATATTGCAGTGTTGGTGGTTCCTTCAAAATTTCGACAACATCATATGGCGAGTAATTTACAGAAAATCATTTTGATTGGTGATTCGCATTGGGGTCTGGCTTGTGATGCAGTCTCTGAAGTTATTACATTACGTAAAAATGATGTGCGTTGGCGTAGTGAGACGAGCAAGCGCCCCTGGCTTGCCGGAACGGTAATAGAACATATGTGTGCATTACTCGATGCCGACGAATTTGCCGAGATGCTGGGCTCTGATCAACTGGTCCCAGCAGCTTAAACTGGCATGATAAATGCTTATTATATGTACAAGTGATTAATTTGACGGAATTTTGGCGCAATGGCGCGTATTTTTGTAACTATTTGAATAATATTGTTTTGTAAGAGGTTATTAGCATGAGTCATTTAGCAGAGAACGTGGACGATGCTGTACTGCAGTGGGTTACTTTCAAACTTGAAGGTGAGCTATATGGTATCAACGTAATACAGGTTCAAGAGGTCTTACGTGTTACCGAAATCGCCCCTGTGCCCGGTGCGCCTGATTATGTGCTAGGTATTATCAACTTGCGCGGAAATGTGGTGACGGTGATTGATACTCGACGTCGCTTTATGCTCAATGAAAGAGAGATAGATGATAATACGCGTATCGTTATTATTGAAGTGATGGGACAAATTGTGGGTTTATTGGTTGATGGTGTCGCTGAAGTGGTGTATTTGCGTGAATCAGAAGTTGAGTCGGCACCGGATGTTGGTAACGATGAAAGCTCTAAATATATTCAAGGTGTTGTTTCAAGAGAAAGCGGTTTATTAATTATGGTTGATGTTAATAAATTACTCAGCACTGAAGAGTGGCAGGACATGGCTGAGTTGTAATTTGCCTATTTGACGCATGGCAGGAATAAGAGACATACGCCCCTTGCTTCCTACTTTCCCCAAGCGCCCGAATGACAATATTGATAAGCACCGTGACAAGAAAGAGCGCGAATCAGAACAACCTAAGTCAGAAGATAATGAAGATGATGATGGTCAGCCTCACGTCGATGAGTTTGCATAAAAGATAAAGGCGATACGGCAGGAATGATGATGAATATTGAACTAACAACAATATTGCTACTTGGCATAATATTAATGAGTGTCGTTCTGAGCCTGACTCAATTAATTAGAATACGAAATGACAAGAAACGTATATCGACTCTGGAATCAACAGTAAATGAATTACAGAATAATTTTAATGCTCTCTGCAGTGGTTCAGTTGGTGTTGGAAAACGGATCAGTCGCTTAGAGTCGAAAGCGCGACAACAAGCTGAGCGTCAATTTCGCTTAGAGCATAAAGCCCCCGACTTACAAAGTTATGGTAATGCGGCTCGACTAGCGAATAAGGGCGCCGATATGGATGAGCTGGTTGATCATTGTGGACTATCCCGTGGTGAAGCAGAGCTGATTTTGTTTTTGAATTCTCAGCAGCAGGCTCAATCAACACATTAATCCCTTATCGCGGGTTATTTCTATTATATTCTTCTGCCTTCCCGCTAACGATATAGGCAAAGGCAATCACCTCAGCAACAGCGATATAAAGATTTCTCGGTATTTCATCTCCAATATCAAGTCGTGATAAAAGGCTCGCAAGTTCCGCATCTTCATGTAGTGGAATATTGTTTTCTTTCGCAATTCGATAGATTTCTTTTGCAACATGCCCCGCACCTTTTGCGGTGACTGATGGCGCCAGGCTGCCATCATAATGCAAGGCAATGGCTTCGGTAATATGCTCGGCATCATAGATCACCTCGCCATCGATTGTTCTTCCTGTTTCTTTATTATCCGTCATGGTTATGCCTTCGTTTTCACCAGGTTTTTATCGTGATGACTGTTTGTTTCTGTTTCTATATAGCCGGTACTAAACGTGAATTGACCCGGTGTTAAACCGTGTTTTTGAAGGCCTTGTTGAAGTACATTTTTATTTTTTTCAAATATTTCCTGTGCTTGTTTAGACTCGCTTTTAAAATCAGTATGAATTTCATTTAGTCCTGCACGTATAGTCGCCTGTGTTTTACCTAGCTCATCAAAATCAAAATTCAGGACAACACGCCATTGATGTTTTTTATCTTCATTATCTTCACCGTCTTGGTGTTTTTCCCGTTCAAAACGAATACCAATATTATCGAAGCTTTTACCATTAAAAACGGGTAACTCCAGGTTAAGAAAGTATCGCATTGCATCGTCGTTATTACTGACATTGGTGAGTTGGTGCTGTTGAATACGCGCCAGGCCTGATTCCATTTGGTTAATAAGTTCCACCAGCATGGTTGAGAACACTTGTTGAGAGACCGGCGCTTGTTGTGCTGCGATAGCGGCAGCATTAGCGGGTGATTGACTGGTGTTTAATGCGGGTAATGAAAATAAACGCTGTAGTACTGCAGGTAGCGATGCCATTAAGCGGTTTGGTGCTTGGGAGCGGTTGGCCGTTTCAGGTGTAACAGGCAAAGCCGGTAATAGTGGGCGCAGTGCATTAAGGGCTTTATCACCTTCTTGAGATGATTTATTCGCCGCATTCAGTAAAGAAGTATAGGCATCGATGGGGGTAGATTTGTTCAAGCTGGTGTTGCCCAGCGCTGTATTGGTTGCAATAGGGGCTGTGTTTGACGTTGTGTTGGTTTGTATTTGCAAGGCAGCTTGAGCAAGCCTTAAAAAATTAGCTTTGATATTATTGTCAGTTCGCGGTGTTATCCCGGAGGCAATGGCTTGTCTTAATTGTGCTTCAAGTGTTACGCCACTGTCCTGAATGGCTTGTCGCAAGCCATCTGCCTGAGTGATATTTTTGATAGAAGGAAGGCTGTTCACTAAAGTTTGGATAGCCGTACGTAACTGAGTCGCAATAGCATTATTGGCCGTTTCCACTTTGTTATTCGCAAGGGTTGTAACCAGTTGTTTAACCACATCGACAATCGGTTGTTGTTTGGGTAAGGCTTCTCGCCACGCCCGTGACAGTGTTTCGACCTGACTTGCTTGTTGAGTGATACGAAGGATAACGCCATTACTGGAATTTTCGACAATAAGCTTAATTGATTGACCTGCGGCAAGTTGTATTGGGCTGTCTGCTTTGACTATTTGGTTGGCAATACGTAACTCAACCTGATTATTGGCAAGCACTTTTTCAACTTTCGCTAATATAGTTTGGCCTGCCTGAAGCTGGGATAATAATTCGGCAGGGCGGACTGTATTGTTGCCAGTAACAGCATTGCTACTGGTTTTGGCTTTTGAGAGCTGTTCAGTTGAAGATGGAATTTCCATAATAAATGAGGTTATATCACCTGATAGGGAAAGTTTATTTGCATTAGTATATAGTATATATAAAGAATAGCTTTCTGCCCGACTGGGCTCAATATACCGGATTTTGTATGTCAGATTTGAAAGGTGGTAAGTGGTATATGCAACGCGGCGATAAGGTCGAAGGACCATTTACTGCGGGTTTGATTAGTCGTCATATTCTGCTTGGTCGCCTTGAAATGAACCATATGGTGAGTGAAGACGGTCAGAACTGGCAGTTAGTGAAAGATGTTCCAAGTTTGATACCTGATATTTTGCAATCTGATCTGAGCGACCCATTACAGCAAGAGCGTCTTATGGCGGCGCGACGTTGGGCAGATGAGCGCCTGGCCTCAGATCGTCGACATAACGCTGCAAATGCACGTGGAGAAGAGCGGCGTAATTCAGATCGTCGAGATGATGAGTTAGATGATATTAAATCTCATCGTAGTATTTTAAGTGTCAGATCAGTAAAAAATGAACCCAGGAGTGTTTTTTCTGCAGGATTGTTTTTAATTGCTATTGTTATCTCAATTATTTGGGCGGGATATTACGCCTATCAAAACAAGCCGGAAGAAAAGATTGTTGATTGCAGTGCTGTGCCTGATTTTGCAGTTAATTGGTCTAACTGTGTTTTATTGAATAAAGAACTTCGTTTTGCAAACCTTGAAAATGCGTTGCTACGAAATGCACGTTTAACCACTGCCAACTTAGAGTCGGCTAATTTACGTGGTGCAAATATGGCGTATATTGACTTGAGCCAATCGAATCTAATCGGCGCAGACATGAGCGCAGCTTCATTAAAAGGTGCAAATCTTGTTAATGCCAATTTGCAGGGAGCGAAACTCATTAATGCTGATCTGTCGTTTGCGAATCTGACCGGTGCTGATATACGTTTAGCCGATTTAACAGGTGCAATATTGAATAAAGCGATTTGGGTTGATGGGTCAGTTTGTGCTGCAGATGCGATTGGTAATTGTAATTAGTTAGTCGTTATTTTTCTGCGACAATGTAACAAACCCAACCCGCATCAGGTTCACCTTCTTCAGTTGCTTCATAGTTACCATCGCCATCACCATCTTCATCAGATCCTTCCCAGTAGGTCATGACGTTTTTAAAGCCAGCTTCAACCAAAAGTTCACGTAGTTCGGGCATGGTCCAAAGTCGCCACTCATAGGTAAAGGCTTCTTTCATTTTAGAGCCATCAGGAAACTCGAAGTGAATATGGCACACATAATCACCGGTGATGGGATTATATTCTGATTGATCCCACGTATAGGTAAAGCCTTCGTTCTCAGTGCTTTCTTCCATGAGCTGGAAAGCTTCGTAGCCACCGAAACAGTCCAGAAAAAATACGCCATCGTCAGTCAGCCCCTCGCGTACATGTTCAAAATAACCCCGTAACTTGTCGCGTGTTTTGAAATACCAATAGCTAAAATTCATGGCCAGAATAGCATCTGCTTTTTCTGGCGTTGTGGTTAAAACATCTTCTTTTAACAAGCTAACACGGTTTCTTTCTTCATCGGTGAGTTTGGAAAGATTGTGTTCTCGGCCCCACTGCAAGACATCTTCATCAAGATCAATACCAATAGCCCGATGCTCTTTACCCCGGCTAACCCATTCACTACAAACACTGGCGGTGCCACAAAAGTCTTCGCGTAGTAACTTGAGTTTGCGTTTTCGGATTAATTCGAAGGTTTCACTGACAAAATCGACTTCAGTTTCAGCATTTTGAACAGAATTTTCGTAAAGCTCATGGCGATCAGCCAATTCAGCCATACTGGGGCCTTCAACATGATGAGCAGAGGATTTTTTGCGTTGCTTTCTGGATTGTTTAGCCATAATGGGGTGCTACCTTATCATAGCCAGTATGAAAGGGAATAGTTTGGAAGGCATTTACAGCATGCTTGCGCTGTATGTGCTAGATTCTTAGTCTAAATATAAATAAAAAATAGTGATTGAGGAGTAAACGTTGCAAACAGAAGTACTTAAGCAATACAGTGCTTATGTGCCTCGATTGGTGCTTAAGGATTTATGCGCACGAAAACAAGGATTAGAGTTTGAATCTCAATTCGATACGGCGCTATTGTTTGCAGATATTTCCGGTTTTACAGCTTTAACCGAGCGGCTTGCCGAACAAGGTCCCGGCGGCATGGAGCAACTCACGCAAATACTCAATGCTTATTTTGGTCGACTGATTTCCACGATTAACAGTCATGGTGGCGATATCATTAAATTTGCAGGTGATGCAATGCTGGCAGTGTGGCCTGCTGTTGACGGTGCTGCCCTTGCTGAATGTCAACGTGCTGCCCTGCAATGTGGCCTGGCAGCACATGCCGCTTTACGGGACTTTAAGGCACCAGATGGGACAAAATTGGCACTGAAAATTGCCGTATCGTCAGGCCCTTTACGTAGTTATCATATTGGTGGCAAGTTAGGGCGTAGAGAGTTTACCGTAACAGGCCCTGCGTTAACTCTGGCAGGTGATGCTGGTGGCGAGTGTCCCCCTGATGAATTGGTCTGTCATAAATCGGCATGGTTATTGGTTGCCGAACATTTTGATGCGGAAGACATCGGTCAACATTCGATGTTGGTCAAGGCATCACGAGCATCAGCCTTAATTGCACCACTTGAATTTCCTGTTGTTGAAAATGATGTTTTAGCAGAGCTTAAATCATATATCCCGGGCGCCGTGCATAGTCGTCTTAGTACGGGGCAAGGGGCATGGTTGGGTGAGCTGAGAAGGGTGAGTGTTTTATTTATCAATTTACCTGATATGCAAATCGATACATCTACTGAAGTTGCTCAAACGGTTATGGATGCACTGCAACGTTGTTTGTATCGTTATGAAGGCAGTATTAACAAGTTAAGTGTTGATGACAAAGGTGTCAGCTTATTGGCCGCGCTGGGTTTGCCTCCACTGGCACACAACGATGATCCTGTTCGGGCAACACTGGCTGCATTGGATATGCAGAAAGTATTGAGTGACCTGAATTGGCAATGTGCGATAGGGATTAGTTCCGGTCGTGTTTTTTGTGGCACAATTGGTGATGAAAATCGGCGTGAATATACATTAATGGGTGATAATGTAAATTTGGCTGCGCGCCTGATGCAGGCATCAAAAGGAAAAGGAATTCTTTGTGATGAACCAACTTATCTGGCCGCAAGCAGTGAAATAGAATTTGTATCGCATCCTGCTTTACAGTTAAAAGGCAAGGCTGAACGTATTGCAAATTTTCAGCCTGTACGAAAATTAATTACAGAGTCCAAAGCTAACACCAACACCAGTAAAGTGACGTTAATAGGGCGTAAAGCGGAACGAGAAAAGTTACTGGATGCCTTTGATGCATTGGAAAATAAAAAATCCGGTATTGCCGTTATTAATGGTGAGGCAGGAATCGGTAAGACGGCGTTATCATCTGAAATTCGAAACAAAGCCAAACATAAAAAATTTGTCAGCTTGCGTGGTTTTGCCAGTGCGATTGAATCGACAACACCCTACTATGTCTGGTCTTTAATCCTCAGTCAGTTATTTTCTTTAGCCGATTTAAGCGATCCTGCAGCACGCCAGGTGGCAGCATTGGATTATGTTTCAGATGATGAAGATCTGGTCAGGTTATTGCCTTTATTAAGTGATATGTTAGTGCTTGATATGGAAGACAATGAGATCACCAGTCAGATAAGCGGTGAGGCAAGGGCGGATAATATTAATGATTTAATTGTTAATATTATTAAACTGGCAACAGAAAAGACCCCAGTCTTGCTTATTATTGAAAATGCACAGTGGGTGGATTCTGCTTCCTGGTCTTTATTAAGGTTAATAATTCGTGATGTACATCCATTATTAACGTTGATCCTTACACGACCACTTGCCGAACCGCTTCCAAAAGTCTATCGCTACATTATATCTTCGCCTGATACCGTGAGCATTGAAATGACACCATTAAGTAAAGACGAAAGTCTGGAGTTGGTTTGTCAGCAATTTGGTGTCACGACACTGGCAAATAAAATCGAAGAACTTATTAATGAAAAGTCGCAGGGCAATCCCTTTTTTATTGAAGAACTGGCAAAGCGTTTATTGGAAACCGAAGCCATTATTATTCAATCTGATTTTTGCGACTTGGCCGAGGGGATTACAGATTTGGATTCACTCAATCTTCCAGATACATTGGAAGGGCTTATTACCGAAAGAATTGATCGCTTGGGCGCACCACAGCAACTGGCATTAAAAGTTGCGAGTGTCATTGGGCATGCTTTTCGGTTGAATGTATTGCGAGATATCTTTCCGTTAGAGGAAGAGCAAGGTAATTTAGAAAGTTTTCTTGAAGATTTAGTGCGTCTGGATTTAATGATTCCTACCAGACAACAGGCAGAAGAATCCTATGTCTTTAAACAATATTTAACAGGTGAAGTTGCCTATAATATGCTGTTGTTTTCTCAAAGAGAGCAGCTTCATACATCAGTGGCAGAATGGTACGAAAGAACCAGTCCGGATAATCTGGCACCCTTTTATAGCTTGCTGGTTTATCATTTTAGCCGGGTTGGTGATGATGAAAGAACCCTTAAATATTGTATTAAAGCCGGATATCAGGCGTCTAATACGTTTGCAAACCTGGAAGCATTAAAGTTTTACGAGCAAGCTCTGGAGCTTGATCGGAAATTAGGTTATCCAACACCAGAAATGATGCGCGGTGAATGGCATTTGCAAATGGGGGAAGTATATTATTCCCTGGCAAATTTCCAGCAAAGCCGTGAACATATGCAAATCGCTTTATCCCTGTTGGGGCAGCCTGCTGATTTAAGTAAGGCAAAATTAATCAAGGGCTTGTTAAAAGATGTTGGGCTACAGTTTTTACATCGACTTTTCCCGAACAAGTATGTAGGTAAAGAACACTTGCGAGCACAGCAATTATTGGGCGCTTCTCGTGGCTTTGAACGGCTGGCGCAGATCGCCTATATGGGAAATGATAAGCCGGTTGTTTTGTATGGGGCTTTACGTGCATTGAATCTGGCTGAGGAGGCGGGTACATCTCCAGAGCTGGCACGCTGCTTGTCAAATATCTGTGTCGTTTCCAGTATGATCCCTAATTATAAATTGGCTGAAATGTATTATCGTCTGGCACGTGAAACAGCGACACAAACCAATAACCTTCAGTGCCAGGCTTATACCATGATGGTTACCTCTATTTATAGAACAACCACCGGGCACTGGCCGGAAATAAACGACTCAATATTACCAGCGATAAAAATAGCGGAACGAATTGGTGATCATCGTCGCTGGGATGAATTGATGTTTACACTGGCCCCCGGTAACTACCGCCGTGGTAAACACAAAGAAGCAATAACGCAATTCGAAGAATTATACGAGTCGGGTCATCGTCGAGGCATTATGCAAATACAGGCATGGGGTTTGACGGGGATTTTGTACAGCACAATACCATCCACTGGTACATTGGAAATAGAAGAAAAATTAAAGGCAGTGGATTTTGAAAAGTTAAATGTTGGTGATCAGGCGATGGTTAATGGCGTATTAGCGCATGCAGCCTATCAACGTGGTGATCTCGATGCAGCAAGAGCATATGCAGATAAAGCCGTTAATATAATTAGGTCATCAGATGTGGTCGCTCAATACATATTAGAAGGTCTGGCAGGTGCAGCTGAAGTATTGTTAAGTATGTGGGAAGAAGATGCTTCAAGGGTGATTGTCATGAAAGAACCGATACAAGTGCTTATTGATGGACTTAAAACCTATTCAAAAACAAACACAGTTGGTCGGCCTCATTATTATCGTTATCTGGGCAGGCAAGCCTGGCTGTCAGGTAAACGTTCAAGAGCAAAGAACTATTGGCGTAAAGGCTTACAAAAAGCAATCGATTTTGATATGCGTTATGAACAAGCCTTGCTTCGTTATGAACTTGGTCGTCACGCGGATGGCGAAACCGCACATGACTACTTATTGCAGGCGCGTGACAGTTTCGACATCATTGGAGCAGAAGTAAATTATCAAAAAGTGAACAGCTTACTTAATCAATCGGCGTAACTTTTTCCAGTAATTTTTCTTTCAGTAATAAATTCACCGTGAAGCGAATTCCAAAACCGGTAATGGCGGTTGGAATATGCGCGAGTCCGCCTTTATTATTTCCTGATGATAAATCAACATGTAGCCACGGTGTCTTGTCAACAAAGCGACTCAGGAATCGACTGGCGAGAATGTGATCGGGGCCACCACTGATGGTGCATTGTTTGATATCAGCAATCTCACTATCAAGAGCAGAGTCAAAATCTTTATCAATAGGGAAAGGCCAAACACGTTCACCACTGTTTTTACCGGCATCAATAATAGCGTTAAATAAATGTTCCTGGTTAGTGAATGCGCCGCTATAGGTTGTGCCTAATGCAGCAACACAGGAACCGGTTAAGGTGGCGTAATCAATAATGACAGCGGGTTTTTTCTTTGCGGCGAAGGAAAGTGTGTCGGCGAGTACCATGCGACCTTCTGCATCTGTATGCATAACTTCAATGGTTGTTCCGTTAGCAGCCGTGACGACATCATTTTGTTTATAGGCTTTAGGACCAATATGATTTTGTGCCAGCGCGAGCCAGCAATCGACGGGGAAGTCCACTTTTAGTTCAGTCAACGCCAGTAGCGTACCTAGTGCAACGGCACTGCCTTCCATATCTTCGTGCATACCGTGCATGTATTGAGCTGGTTTTAAATTGGTACCACCGGTGTCAAAACAAATTCCTTTGCCGACTAATGAGCAAGCCGCTTTGCTGGTTTTCTTTTTAGGTATGTAGCGTAAATGGACGATGCCAGCATCCGCTTCGGGACTACCTTGTGCGACAGCAACAAAGGCACCGGCTTTTTGTTTACGTAAGCTCGTCATATTGTGGAATTGCATTTTCCAGCCATGTTGCCGAGCGAGCTTCACAACACGTTTACGATAATTTCCCGGTGTTAATTCATTGGGTGGCAACGTTGTCAGAGCACGGGCAAGATTGTTTCCTTTTGCCGTTGCCAAACAAGTACGGGTTTCTAATTTTTGCTTCTGATTAAAGATGTGTAGTGTTTTAAGTCTGCGCTTAGCGGGTTGTTTGGATTTAAAGCTCGGCATATTCTCATTTGCTGCCAGTACGGCTGAGAGAATGGCCTCAGCTGCCTGTGCCGCTTGTTTGGGGCTAAGTCCTGGCATGGCGACCGAGAGGCTGCTTGGGTTGGTTTTAAGCTGATTTGCTACTAATTTACGGGCGAGTCCCAATAATTCGAATTCGTTACTCGCTTTGTCGATGGTCGCAACACTGGTATGGGTGGCTGCTTTATTGGGTAAATCGAGTTCAAAGCGCGTATTTGCCTCCGGGTCACGCTTAAAACGAGCCTTCAAATCAGCTTTGTGAGCGATATTTGGCCATTTTCCATCCTTAATTGAGGCTGGAAACAGCAAAATTAGCTGGTTAATAGAATTTAGTTCAGTCTCTGTAGGAGTGCTTAGATGTTGTTTTATTTGAATTTTCATTGAATTACTCGCCTAATTTGAAGGTGTTTTGCCTTGACCTTAACGGCCAAAACACCGATCATAGCGCGCCTATTTGTTAACGGATAGTAAAAGGATACCAATGAAGCCCGCTGACAAGAAACGAGTTTTAAAAGAAATGCTATTTGCGCGACGTTTTGAAGAACGTTGCTATGAAGCCTATGTTGAACGCAAGATTGGTGGTTTTCTACATCTGTACTCAGGTGAAGAAGCCTGTGCCTATGGTGTGCTAGAGGCAGCAAAGCCAGGTCATGACTATGTAATGACCAGTTACCGTGATCATATCCATGCGATTAAATCTGGTGTATCACCCAAAGCGGTGATGGCAGAGTTATTTGCTAAGGAGACCGGTTGTTGTAAAGGCCTTGGTGGTTCTATGCACATCTTTGGTGCCGAGCAACGCTTTATGGGTGGTTATGCCTTAGTTGGTGGTCCTTTCCCATTAGCGGCAGGTATCGCTAAAGGTATCAAGCTAAAAGGGGGCGATGAAATTTGTATCTGCTTCCTTGGTGATGCCGCTAATAACCAGGGTGTGTTCCATGAAAGTTTGAACATGGCGAAAGTCTGGGATTTGCCGGTACTTTATGTTTGTGAAAACAACTTATATGGTATTGGTACACGCATTGAACGTTCAACCGCGGTGGTTGATCAATATAAACGCGTTGGTGCCTACGATATTCCATCAGCACAAGTTGACGGACAAGATATCGAGACGGTTTATGATGCAGCAAAAATTGCTATTGATCATGTGCGTAGTGGTAAAGGTCCATACTTCCTCGAATTGATGACGTATCGTTACCGTGGGCATTCTATGTCTGATTCCAATGCATACCGTACCAAAGAAGAAGAGCAGCTTTGGAACGAACGTGATCCACTTAATATTTTACGTGATCGTCTTGTTGGCGCAGGTGAAATAACGGTTGATGAGTACAAGCAATGGGATACCGAGATTATCGCGGAAATTGAAGATGACATTATTAAGTTTGCAGAAGAGTCACCAGAGCCTTCTGCTGAACTATTAGATAAATATGTGCTCGCTGAAAACGATCCCTGGGTTCGTGGAGGTGCTAAGTAATGGCTGAAATAATGTATTGGGAAGCTTTGCGCCGTGCCCATGATGAAGAAATGACACGTGACCCACTCGTTATCTGTATGGGTGAAGATATCGGTGTTGCTGGTGGTACTTATAAAGCAACCAATGGCTTGTTTGATAAGTACGGTCCTGAACGTGTGATTGATACGCCGATTTCAGAAGGCGGTTACACGGGTTTAGGTATTGGTGCTTCATTTGTAGGTGTGCGTCCAATTATCGAAATTATGTCAGTTAACTTTGCCTGGCTTGCGATGGATCAGGTTTTTAATACTGCCGCAAAAGTACGATACATGTCGGGTGGTCAGCTTGAAGCCCCTGTGGTGGTACGTTCTCCTGGTGGTACAGCGCATCAGTTAGGTGCACAGCATTCAGCACGTATGGAAAAAGTTTTCATGGGTGTTGCTGGCTTACGTGTAGTTACCCCTTCGAATCCACGTCAGGCATATGGCTTACTGAAGTCTGCCGTGCGTTGTAATGATCCTGTATTCATTAATGAGCATGAACTCATGTACAACATGAAAGGCGATGTCCCTGACGAAGAATACTTCATGCCGCTTGAAGGCAGCGAAGTTGCACGTGAAGGAATAGATGTCACTTTATTTGGTTACAATATTTCGGTGCACTGGTGTTTAGCGGCGGCAGAAATATTAGCCAGTAAGCATGGTATTAATGCTGAAGTGATCGATCTATATTCATTGAGCCCATTAGATCGTGAAGGTATTAAAGCCTCTGTCAGTAAAACGCACCGTGCTGTGATTGTTGAGGAAGCAGAGCCAGCCGTGGGTGTAGGCTCAGAAGTGATGGCGATTATTAATGAAGAATGTTTCTTTGAACTGGATGCACCACCTGTGCGTGTGTCGGCGAAGAATGTTCCGATCCCTTATAATCACACGCTTGAGAAAATGGCGATTCCAACAACACAAGATGTTGTGGATGCGGTACTAAAACAATTTGGTTTGTCCTGATTCCAGGCAACTTGTCTTTTAATAACTGGTTAGTCATGCTGCATAAGCAGAATGGCTAGCCAGATATAACAAATGAACGAAAATATTATGGCTGATTCCTATACGATTAAAATGCCACAGCTTTCGGACACCATGACTGAAGGTGTTGTTGTGAGCTGGGAAAAAAATATTGGTGACAAGGTAGAGCGTGGCGACATTGTTGCAACGGTCGAAACCGACAAAGCCATTATGGATGTGGAGGTTTTCCGTGAAGGTTATCTTTCAGGCCCACAAGCGGCTGTTGATAGTACGGTTGCCGTGGGTGACTCGATTGCCTTTCTGGTGGCTAATGTGAATGATGTTCAGGGCGCTGATGCCTCAGCGCCTGATGATGCACAAAACGCGGGTAGTGAGGGTAAGCCAGAAGTAGAAGTCGCTGCCGATATTGATGTACCTGATGGCATTGCACATACCATCAAAATGCCTCAGCTATCTGACACCATGACAGAAGGTCTGGTGGTGAGCTGGGAAAAAGCCCTTGGTGATAAAATTGAACGTGGTGATATTGTTGCCACAGTAGAAACTGATAAAGCGGTGATGGATGTAGAAGTATTCCGTGAAGGCTATTTATCCGGACCAATCGTTGCTGAAGACAGCACCATCGCCGTTGGTGAAGCCATGGCATATCTGGTTGATAACGCCAATCAGGTCGTTGATACCGAGCACAGTGGTTCCGGTGGTGGTGCTGTTGCAACAGAAGCGAGCGCAGCCGCCCCTGCGGTACGTAAACCCGTTTCTGCACCGATGCCCACAGCTAACAGCAATGTAACGCCTGCGCCACGTCCTGATAACAAGCAGGCAACGCCGTTTGCGCGTCAGTTAGCCGCATCGTTGCACGTTAATTTAAATACCCTGCATGGGTCAGGACCAGATGGTGTGATCACCGCCGATGATGTGCGTCACGCACAGCCTATCGAACGTCCAACTGAAATTGGCGCACAAGTCCCTGCACACGTTATGCCTGAAATTCAGGTACCGGGTCATGGTCGTGATATGACGGCAATGGAAAAAGCGGTGAGTCACTCGATGAGTGCCTCGTTAACCATGCCGACATTCCGCGTGGCAATTAATGCCAGACCGGGTGCGATTATTAAAGCCGCCAAAGCACAAGGTGTATCAGTCACTGTTGCGATTGCCAAAGCCTGTGCGGTTGCCATGGCAAAACACCCAAGCATGAATTGGGCATACCAGCCCGTCGATAAAATTGTTGAACGTGACAATATCGATATTGGTATGGCGGTATCGGCGGATGGGGGTGGTTTGGTGGTACCTGTTTTACGCCACTGTGAATCGCGCAGTCTTGAAGAATTAAACGAAAGCTGGGGCGATCTGGTCGGTCGTGCACGTAAGCGTCGTCTTGCACCAGAAGAATACGCCAACCCCACCTTCATGGTGTCCAACATGGGCATGATGGGGGTGAGTTATTTTGATGCGATTCCTACACCGGGTACTGCAGCAATCCTAGCGATTTCAGCTGCAGGCTCTGAAGGCATGCCATTAACGATTACCGCTGATCACCGTGTTGTCAACGGTGCAGAAGTTGGCATGTACTTGAACACATTAAAAACCGCTATCGAACAACCGGAAGAATGGATGGGACCAACCGGTCCGGCTATTCCTGACGGTGACTGGGATTACGATGTGCTTGTCATTGGTGGTGGTCCAGGTGGCGAAGATTGTGCGCGTGACTTAGCCGGACACGGCATTAAAGTTGCCATGATTAACGATGCGCCATTACCGGGTGGTGAATGTTTATGGCGTGGTTGTATTCCATCTAAAGCATGGCGTGCCGCAGCGGATCGTATTCGCGATCGTGCCCATGATGCACATCTGGGGGTCATGGGAACAACTAAATCAAAACTAGATTGGCAAGCGCTGGAGAAAACCCGTCGTCACGTATTAGAAACACGCGGTGAAATGGCGTTGAAGACAGACAAAGGCGTTAAGGTTGATGTCATTCAGGGTTATGCCTTGTTTGAAAGTGATCACCGTGTCTTTGTTGATACCAGCAATAACAGTGATAACCCGCATACGCGTACACCGTTGGGTGATGGTTCGGATGGTCGTCACATCAGTTTCGGTTGTGCCGTGATTGCGACCGGTGCACCGCCTTTTATTCCGCCTATTCCAGGTGCGGCTGAAGGGGTTGAATCGGGTGGTGTTTTAACGTCCGATACGGTTTGGGGACTAGACGGCGTACCGAAGAAACTCGCGGTTGTTGGTGGTGGTGCGATTGGTGTTGAAATGGCACAAATCTTCCAGGACTTTGGTACCAAGGTCACCTTGTTTGAAGCACAGGATCGTATTCTTGCCGAAGTCGAACCTGAAATTGCGAAACATTTAACTGCGATTCTAAATGATGATCCGAATCTAACCATTCTAACCTCAACCGGTCTTGCTTCAATTAAAGG
>JALTKS010000027.1 GCA_027006175.1 Gammaproteobacteria bacterium | reverse complement strand
ATAACCGCAAGCAGCAAAGACAAAGTGCCGCAGAGCTACGTAAACAGACTCAGCCATTACGAAATAAAATCAAGAAGTATGAAAAGTTGATGGACAGTTTATCGGAGGATAAGCAGCAATTAGAACAGCAGCTTTCGGATAATGATTTATATAGTGATGAGAATAAACAAAAGCTAAAGAAAATTCTGGATAAACAAACAGACGTTGTTAAGGCATTAACAGACGCCGAAGAGCAGTGGTTGATGTCAAATGATGAGCTAGAGTCATTACTTGACGATATGAATTAAATAGGCGTAAAGTGAAAAAATAATAATAACGGAGGAATGGATGATGAACGATACGGCAACCCAGGCAGATGGCACGGCGAAGATAGTTTATATTTTGTATTTAGTAGGGGTGGTTTTTGGTATCACCGGCATTATCGGTGTGGTGATGGCTTATATTAATCGAAGCGATGCAGAAGATTGGCTTAAAAGTCATTATCAATTCCAGATTCGTACTTTCTGGATCGGTGCTCTATATCTGGTTATCGGTGGTCTATTAAGCATTGTTTTGATTGGTTACTTAGTTATTCTGTTTTGGGTTGTGTGGTTAATTGTCCGCTGTATTAAGGGGATGAAATCACTGGATCAAAGACAGCCACATCCAAACCCAACCGGATGGATGTTTTAGTTAATTATTTAATTGAATAAATACATAGCCGACGCTTTTTGAACGCCGGCTATTTTTATGTGTTTTATATTTGGCTTATAGATTATAAATAATGAAACAACCGCAGAAAAAAGATGAAAAATTATTAGTTGAATGTCGGGTTGAGGGTGGTTGTCTCGGTCCGGATGGTGCTAGTCATGTCGATGACTTTTGTTATTTCTCCGAAGTTGAATTTCGTGACTTTCATGGCGATAAAATTAACTGGAAATTTGTACGGCGTGAAAATTCATTAAAACCGGAAGTTGAATATAAGATTATTGGCAAGACACTTTCCCGCCAACAGGCCAAAAAATATCTTGGTTTATTTGATATCGATCTGGCTGAATTTGAATCTGAGATAGACGATAGGCTGATTTCATTGATCGAACGTTATATGGGTGTCTGAAAAAATAAATCATAATCTGTTAATATCCACCGCTAATTGATAGCGACAGATTGAGA
Organism: Gammaproteobacteria bacterium; assembly: GCA_027006175.1. Classification (GTDB taxonomy): domain Bacteria; phylum Pseudomonadota; class Gammaproteobacteria; order AKS1; family AKS1; genus Sulfuriflexus. Next base: position 69,741 of record JALTKS010000027.1, on the reverse strand, counting down.
TTTAAGAATGAAATGGTTGGATAAAATAACGTGGTTAATTGTCATTGTGACTGTTCTTACTCTGGGTTTAGCACCATATAAGCCAGAACCACACGTATTGGAAAAACTGGGTATGCTCCTGACGGGTAGCCTAAGCAGACCGGTAGACATAGGCGATCTTGTTTTACATGTTACACCGTGGCTTTTACTCATCCTCAAAACATTGCGTGAATTTACACGCAGCCGTTAATTGACTGATTTACTTGGTTAAATCATAAATAATAAGTGATTCTTGTCTTCTGAGAGGTTTAAGCGACCGCGTGATGTGATACCCTACGCCCCAAGAAAAACCCTATTTTGACAGTTTCTCGGAGAATTAAAACGTGAGCGAGACAGCAGTAGATTTAACCAGTAAGCACGCCTTTAGCAAGGAAGAGATACTTGAATGTGGGCACGGTAACTTATTTGGTGAGGGCAATGCGCAATTACCGCTACCGCCAATGCTTATGTTTGATCGTATTACCCACATCAGCGATGAAGGTGGGGCTAACGGTAAGGGCGAGATTATTGCTGAACTCGATATTACCCCTGATTTATGGTTCTTTGAGTGTCATTTTGAGGGTGATCCCGTGATGCCAGGTTGTCTGGGGCTTGATTCGATGTGGCAGTTAGTTGGTTTTTTCCTTGGTTGGAAGGGGGCGCCAGGGCGTGGTCGTGCACTCGGTGCAGGTGAAGTGAAATTTACCGGTCAGGTGACACCTAAAAACAAAAAAGTGACCTACCGTATCGATTTAAAACGTGTAATTATGCGAAAATTGGTTATGGGGATCGCCGATGCCAGTATGGAAGTGGATGGCAAAGTAATTTATACCGCTAAGGATTTGCGTGTTGGCCTGTTTACGTCAACGGAACAATTCTAAGAGAGATTTAAATGAAACGTGTAGTCATTACCGGACTGGGGATTGTTTCCAGTATTGGCAATAACGCCAAAGAAGTTACCGAATCGTTACGAGAAGGGCGTTCGGGTATCGAGTTTTCACAAGAATATGCTGACCTGGGTTTTCGCAGTCATGTTCATGCACCTGTTCATATCGATTTGAAAGAACACATTGATCGTAAATTAATGCGCTTTATGGGTGATGCCGCTGCATTTAATTACATCGCGATGAAACAGGCTGTCGAAGATGCCGCCATGCCTGAAGAAGTTGTATCTAACGTACGCACCGGTCTTATTATGGGATCGGGTGGTGGCTCCAATGAGAACATTGTTGTTGCAACCGATGCACTTCGTGAAAAAGGCTTGAGAAAAATCGGTCCTTACATGGTGACACGCACCATGGGCAGTACAACCTCGGCCTGTTTATCAACCGCATTCAAAATCAAGGGTATTAACTATTCAATTAGTTCAGCCTGTGCCACCAGTGCACATTGTATTGGTAATGCACTAGAGCAAATTCAGATGGGTAAGCAGGATGTTATGTTTGCCGGCGGTGGTGAAGAAGTTCACTGGAGTATGTCTGATTTGTTTGATGCGATGGGTGCGCTGTCTTCAAAATATAATGATGCACCAGAAACCGCATCACGTCCTTATGATGCAAGTCGTGATGGTTTTGTGATTGCTGCCGGCGGTGGCTGTGTTGTGCTTGAAGAGTTAGAACATGCCAAAGCACGTGGTGCAAAGATCTACGCGGAAGTCACCGGTTATGGCGCCACCTCGGATGGCTACAACATGGTGGCACCATCTGGCGAAGGCGCAGTCCGTTGTATGCAACAAGCCATGGCAACGGTAGATGCACCGGTTGACTACATTAATGCCCATGGCACAAGTACGCCAGCGGGTGACCTGAAAGAACTTGAAGCAGTGAAAGAAGTGTTTGGTGATAAGGTGCCAGCGATTAGCTCGACTAAGTCACTGACGGGTCATGCGCTGGGCGCAGCCGGTGTGAATGAAGCTATTTATACTTTATTAATGCAGCAGGAAGGTTTTATTAGTGCAACGGCTAATATTACTGATTTAGATCCTGAGGCAGATGGCGTACCGATTGTTCGTGAACGCATGGATGATGTGACGCTGGATACGGTTATGTCGAATAGCTTTGGTTTTGGTGGCACTAATGCCACGTTAATCTTTAGTCGTTATAAAGATTAATCACGATTCTGTTAAATCACCCTGTGTGAGAAATTGTTGTCTGGATGACGACGATGTCTGCATGGGGTGTTTTCGTCATGTTGATGAGATTGTTCGCTGGGGGAGTGCCAGTGAAGATGAACAACGACAGATTTTACTTTGCGCTGATCAGCGTCGGGCTCTTAAGGAATTAACTCATAAATAAGATGGCTGCGAACTGCCGCTAATTTTTAATAGGTTCCAGAGACCTATTAATGTATTAATGGGATGGGTGCGCACTGCTGCCAGCATTTAGCTGCTGATTCAGGGAATCTCACTTTGTTCGATTCAATTCGCCATCAGCTAAATGCTGACATCATTGCTGATGATTCCAGGTTAGCCACCTTTGTTTGAGGAGCGGGTATCCGTTGTTGTGCAGCGCCGAATTACAAGCGTCCCGCAGGGCGTTTGTCTCGGCGATGTGCAACAACGGATATCCGCGACCTCTTCAGATGCTCTTACTTATCAGGAAGAGGAACTAACCTCGATATTTTGCCTTTAAATGCAGGTTTTGGGGATGCTTATTTAGCCTGACGTAGTGGTTCGAACAGGTATTCCAGTCCATTTACTTTAATTTCATGCACGATTTTGAGCATTTCGCCCAGTTCACCATCTGGAAAGCCTTTGTTGGCAAACCAGATAACGTAGGGTTCAGGGAGATCGATAAGCAGGCGGTGGGCATATTTACCAAACGGCATGCGGTAAGCGGCCAGTTTGAGTAATACTTGTGGATCCGCGTTAAGGGCTTCCACGTTTAAGCAGCGTTATCCTGTAAATAATCAATAATCTGCGATGATTCGTAGAGCCAGTTGTCGTTGCCTTCATCATCAATGATTTTCAGACAAGGTACTTTGACTTTACCGCCACCTTGCATCAATTCTTCGCGGTGCTCTTGGTTATGTTGCGCGTCGAGAAACTCGATGTTGAGTGATTGGCGTTTGATGGCGCGCCGAACTTTGATGCAAAAAGGGCAAGTTTTGAACTGGTAAAGGCGCATATTCGCGGTGATGGCATCAATCTGTTGCTGTTCATTCTCACTGCGCTTGATGCCACGTGGTGTGGTGATCCAATCGCCAAACAGAATAATCGGCCCTAAAATGGCGCGTATAGTCTTAAAGAAGGTACGAATTAACCACTTCATTTGTCTTTACCGTTGATTCAATGATTTAACCGGGCGGTATTATATAATTTTTTTGCAAGGTTTTCCTTATCACGGCAAATGCTTGTTTATCGTGGAAATTTTACGAAAAACAGCTCACTCAAGGTATACTAGAGAGCAATCATCATTCAGGAACTGGGAGAAAACGGTGCCAAAGGCAAGTGAACTTAAACGCGGTACGATCGTTGAAATTAACGGTATGCCTCATGCGGTTAAACAGGTGGAGTGTAAAAGTCCTTCCTCACGAGGTGCGCAGACGTTATACAAGATCCGTTTCAATAATCTACAGACACGCCAGAAGCTGGATGAATCCTATAAAGCCGATGACATGCTCAAGGATGCGGACTGTGTGCGGACGCAGGTGCAATACTCTTACACCGATGGCGATATGATGATCTTCATGGACACAGAAGATTACAGTCAGCACAACTTGTCAGAAAGTGAGTTAGAAGGTCAGCGTGAATATATTACCGAAGGGCTGGAAGGTATTACAGCATTATTAATGGATGGTCAGATTATCGGGATTGAATTACCGGCAACGGTGGTAATGACGGTTACAGATACCTCACCAAGTATTAAAGGTGCAACCGCAGCCGGTAGAACCAAACCTGCAACATTAACTACGGGGCTAGAAGTTCAGGTGCCTGAGTACATTGAGATTGGTGAAGTCGTTAAAGTGCATACCGGCACGGGTAAATTTATTTCACGTGCCTGAATGACAAATTACCGTGTAAAAGTTTCCAATCGTGCGAAGCACGTCAGTTTAAAAGTTACCCCAACTGATGGTCTGGTTGTGGTGGTGCCAAAAGGCTTTAATCAATCTTTATTAGATGATTTGGTAGCGAGTCGACAAGCATGGATAGAAAAAACATTACGTCGTTATAAAGATTTTTCCTTTCAGGAAAAAGAAGCCACCTTACCGGATGAAATATGTTTGCCTGCCCTTGGTGAAAGCTGGACGGTAGAACTCATTAAAACGGATGCTTCAACAGTACGCGTTACAGTACCGCAGGATGCCCAATTGCGTGTTATTGGTGATATTGACAATAAACCCGCATGTCAAAAAGCATTACGGCGTTGGCTTATGCGCCATGCGAACACGCAGTTACTACCATTACTGGATCTGGCGAGTAAAGAAACAGGCTTATCTTTTCGTAAAGCAACAATTCGCGGACAACGCACACGATGGGGAAGTTGTTCCAGTACCGGCGCTATAAATTTAAATTTCCAATTATTGTTCGTAACGCCGGAGATGGCGCACTATGTGTTCGTTCATGAACTTTCTCATACCGTGCACTTAAATCACTCTAAACATTTTTATACGTTGTTAGCGTCATTTATTCCGAATTACAAAGCGATTGAGGCACAACTAAAACAGGCGTGGCGAAGTATGCCTGTTTGGTTACAACAGTTGTAGTCACGTTGATGCCAGACTCAGAACATTACGATGTCATTATTATCGGCGCAGGTGCGGCGGGTTTAATGTGCGCCATTACCGCCGGGCAGCGTGGTCGTAAGGTATTAATGCTAGAAAAATCCAATAAGGTGGGTAAGAAAATACTTATGTCGGGCGGTGGTCGTTGTAATTTCACTAACCAGTATATTGAGGCTGAAAATTATTTATCGCAGAACCCGCATTTTTGTAAGTCAGCTTTATCACGATATACACAGTGGGATTTTATTGAGCTGGTTAATAAACATGGCATCCGTTATCACGAGAAAACCCATCGAGATAATGATGGTGAAGAAATACATAAAGGCCAATTGTTTTGTGATGAGTCATCGAAACAAATCCTTGCTATGTTGCTATCTGAATCAGAGCAAGCGGGTGTTGAGATAAAGACACGCTGTGAGATTGAATCAGTGGAGTGTGACAATGGATTTCGCCTTACCAGTAATTTAGGTGAATGGCATTGTGAGTCATTAGTGGTTGCTTCGGGTGGCTTATCAATACCAAGTTTAGGCGGCTCCGGTTTCGGCTATGATCTTGCACGACAATATGGAATGAATATTTTGCAACATCGTGCAGGACTGGTTCCTTTCACTTTATCAGGTGAATTAAAAGAAATGACATCCCGGTTGTCAGGGCTGGCAATGCATGTTGAGATAAGTTGCCAACAGCAATGTTTTAATGAAGAGTTATTATTTACTCATCGTGGCTTAAGTGGTCCAGCGGTATTGCAGATATCCAGTTATTGGCATCCGGGTGACAGCATCGCAATTGATTTATTGCCCGGTAAAGATATCGCCGACATTTTACAACAAGAAAAATCGATGAATGGAAAAAGTTTGTTGCGTACAGTGTTAGCGAAATACTTACCTAAGAAACTGGTGACTGAATGTGAAGCCATGTGGTGGAAGAAATATCAGCAAACTTCGTTAGCAGAAATTCCTGATACTAAAATAACGGATGTTGCCAGCCAATTATCTGCATGGACGATTAAGCCATCAGCGACAGAGGGCTATAGAACCGCAGAAGTTACGTTAGGCGGTGTTGATACTAATGATCTTTCATCACAAACAATGGAAAGCAAGACACGCCCACACCTATACTTTATTGGGGAGGTGGTTGATGTTACCGGACACCTGGGCGGTTATAACTTTCAGTGGGCATGGTCGTCAGGCTATGTTGCCGGCTTAAATGCCTAGTCTTAATTAAAGGGTTTGATTAAGGTTCTGACAACATCATAGTCCGCATTTTTTGCTGGTGCGAAACCATTGTATTTTTTACTCAAGGATTTAATGATGGCACGGTGACGCGGGTTGCTATCATCTAATGCAAGAAAGGCATTTTTTAATTTTACGCGGGTGGCTTTATCCAGTTTACTGCTAACGGTAATGTTGTAGGGAGGTAATGCGGGAGAGCTGTATAAAATTCGCAAACCTTTTGATTCCCACTTATACGCTTTAGTGTCTTTGAGAATGCCCGCATCAAAGTCACCGACTTGTACCCCACGAGCAATATTGTCGTAGTGACCGATGAATTTATAAGCGCCCAGTTTATCAAGAGGGATTCCAGCACCGACAACGACTGCGCGTTGCAGTAATGCAGCTTTGTCACCAAAAGCAAATTCAGCACCTTCCAGATCAGCAATCGTTTTGATGGGGCTGTCTTTTCGCACAACAATCATTAGCTGAAAGGAGGCTTTGTTATTGGTGACGGTCTTAACCAGGATGTCAGCATTTCCTTTTTTGTGTGCTTTGATATAGGCAACCGGCGTCAGGTAAGCGAGGTCGACATTATTTGAAGCCACTTCATTTATGGCAGAAGCCATATTGGGTGATAGCTGTAATGACACCGGTTTATTAATAGCCTGACTTAGATATGCCGTTAGCGGTGTCAGTTTGCGATGCATAATCGCGGGGATATCCATTGCGACCGAACCGAATTTTAATTCATTTGAAAATGCCTGGCTTGTTGTAGCAGAAAGCACAATCAAGCCCAGGATGCTTAAAATAAATTTACATGTCATTTTTTTCATGGTGTTGCCTTTAAAGTTGTCTAGCGGCAGGTCGTTTAATGTCAACGGTAATATCGGCGTAATGTGAAACTCTATTTCTGCCTTGTTGCTTACTGTGGTACATAGCCATATCTGCACAATGGTAAATGTCATCAGATGAAATGGACTGAACGGATAAATATGAAAATGTCATCATGCCAAAGCTGGCGGTAATAGAAAATTCATGTTGGCCACTCGTGATGGGTGTTGTTTCAAGTTTAACGCGAAGGTTTTCTGCAATAATACGAATTTCATGCATATCTGTTTCACGACAAATGATGGCAAATTCTTCCCCACCAATACGACAACAAATATCAGAGTCACGCGTTTTTGATTCGACAGTTTGTGCAACAGAGAAGAGGGTTGCATCGCCGACACTGTGGCCATATTTGTCATTTATTTGTTTGAAGTGATCAAGATCAAAGATAATGAGGCTTACTTTTTCTTGATGGCGTTGCGCATAAGATATTTCTTTTCGTAACAAAATATCAAAGTGACGGCGATTAAATAATTCAGTAAGTGGGTCGGTAATAGCTAGCTGCTTTAGTTTATCGTTCATGGCTTGCAGCTCATTGGATTGTTTTTGTAAATCTCTGTTCTTTCTTTGTACTTCTTTATTTGCCAGTTCAACTTTTGATTTTAATAAATTACTCGCTTCGTTGAGTTGTTCTTTCATGGCATTGAAGTGATAGAACAGGTAACCGAGTTCATCGTTTTTTTGGTAATCAAGGGTTACATCTTCCAGTGTTCCATTTCTCGCGCTTTCAGTTAACTTATCGGATGTATTACAAATGGGTCTAATGATGAAATATGATAAAGCGAAGTAGATACTAATGGCCATGAGCAAGATTAATAATATCTCACGTTGTATTAGCTCATTTCTTTGTTCGGTAAAGCGGGCGATTATTTTACTATTATCAAGTTGTAAGCTTAATTTACCGATTACGGTTTCATCAAAAAAAACATCTTGTTCAAAGTATGTCCATGTCACATTCTGGGTAGAAAGGTGTCCGGCTTTTGCCATGACATTGCCTTTGTTGTTGGTGACTTTGGCATAGTTGATGTCCTGGGATTTAACTAACTCATCGAGTAGCAGTTGGATTGAGTGATAGTCGTAGCCAACAATGCTGTAGGCGACAGATTGTGCAGTAAACCGACTTAGGTCATTGCCACGGATTTTAGTCTCTTCGAGTACCCTCGCCTCTTGCTGGCGTAAGCTATGCCAGCCGCTTAACCCTAGAGAAATCAAGAGTATTGAAACAAGCACGAGCCCAACTTTTTGGCGGATACCAAGGGAAAAAAATCCGGGTTGAGTTTGTGTTAACAAGGTTTTTTGCTCGCAGTTGCATAGATTTAACTATCTATAGAGTGTGTATCGGACCAAACCTGAATTGCTTTAGGGAATATTAGAGATTTATTATAAATAGTAAGATATTGATTTTGTAAGAATTACTACGGTTTTAACCGTGTTTAATTGATAATTAACATTATTTATCAGAAATAAGAAATAGTGAGGTTTATCAGTCACTCATGAGGTGGAGAGTGTAACCAGAATTCTGCTATAAGAATCATTATCTTGCATGGGTTAACTGAAAAAATATTAAGATTCCGTGAAATGAAATACCTTGTGAGCAGTAGGGCTTGTAATTGTCAAGATTATTAGTGATAATCGCTTCGACTCGACAAAATTAGTCGGTTATTTATGATCATTTAGGTTATAAATTTTAGAGCGTTGCATGGATTCAGGACTACTCGGTCGTTACTTTTGGTTATTTCTAAGTTGCCCCGTTATGAAATGCAATAAGTTTTTTTTTATTTTTTAAGGTGCATATCATGGCAACAGGAACAGTAAAATGGTTTAACGAGTCTAAGGGTTTTGGTTTTATCGCCCCTTCTGACGGTAGTGCTGACGTATTCGTTCACTTCTCTGCAATTAACTCTGAAGGCTTTCGTACACTAGCTGAAGATCAAGCAGTGAACTACGAAGTAGAAAGTGGTCCAAAAGGCCCACAAGCTAAGAACGTCACAGTAGCTTAATTTATTTTAAGTTGTTGTAAAGAAAAACCCGCTTCGGCGGGTTTTTTTTGCCTCGAACCATCGGAGATGGTTGAGGTACTCATAATGAAGCCCGCAGGGATTCTATGAGTGGTGAACTTCCAACCCACACAAGCCAAGTAGACAGCAAGTAACGTAAAGCCCCACAGATAAATTTTAGTAGAGTGAATTAATCTGTTTTAGTCTTGTGGTCTAGTGCAAGGTTGTCGCGCTATCAGGTCAAAGATTCCGACGCATTGTGCAGCGAAGCGAAACCCTAAGGAGGAATCTTTGACCTGATAGCGCTTAGTATGGCTCTCAGCCATAAACACATAAATAAGCCGTATCAACTATTACCTTCACATTAAATGAACTGTTCGCTTCGACTTCAAACGACTCACCAGCATTGTATGTTACTTCAGGTGCATCATCCGATAATTGAATTGTTAACGCACCACTGACAACGGTCATCGTTTCTTTGTCAGCCGTATTAAACACATACTCACCGGCAGCCATGACGCCTACAGTGGCAGGAAGTGTTTCTGTTTTAAAGGCAATTGATTTCACGTTGCCATCAAAATATTCATTAGTTTCAAACATTGAGTGTCTCTCTTATCTTAGATAAATTAATTTTTAACCGGTGTAACCAGGCTGGCGCATTTTATTGCCTGAGTGCGAGCGGTGTCTGTTTCATCGGCATAACTGAGTGCTACCCCCATGCGGCGGCGCTTAAAAGCTTCTGGCTTACCAAATAAACGTAAATCTGTTTGCGGCAGAGCAAGTGCCTGTTCCAGATTTTCAAATGCAATCCCTTGCTCATTCATGTTGCCATAGATTACGGCACTGGCACCGGCTGTGCGTAGTGCAGTTGAAACGGGTAAACCTAAAACGGCACGGGCATGGAGTTCAAATTCATTTTGATTTTGGGTGATCATGGTGACCATGCCGGTATCATGAGGCCGGGGGCTTACTTCACTGAACCAGACTTGTTCGCCTTTAATAAATAATTCAACACCGAATAAGCCGCGCCCTCCCAGGTTACTGGTAACAGCGGTGGCAATTTCCTGTGCACTCGCCAGAGCAGCTTCGCTCATGCTCTGGGGTTGCCAACTTTCAACGTAATCGCCATTACGTTGTATATGTCCAATCGGTTCGCAAAAGGAAGTGACGATGTCGCCATTGGCCTCTTTTGAGCGAACAGTCAGTAAGGTGATCTCATAATCAAAGTCGATCATTTCTTCAATAATAATGCGTGCCTGTTTTACCCGTCCACCACTCATGGCGACGTCCCAGGCGGTTTGAATATCGGCATCGCATTGAATGGTTGACTGACCTTTGCCGGATGAAGACATTACTGGTTTTACAATACAGGGCATGCCTATCTCACTAACGGCCTGTTGCAATGCATCAAAGCTATCCGCAAAGGCATAGCGTGAGGTGGTAATGCCGAGTGTTTCTGCTGCCAAGCGGCGGATACCTTCACGGTTCATGGTCAGTTGAGTGGCGCGCGCAGTGGGAATAACCTCGGCCAAACCATCTTGTTCAATCCGGGCAAGTTCATCAGTGGCAATCGCTTCGATTTCAGGAATGATCAAAGCTGGTTTTTCTGTTTCAACCAGTGAACGTAGTGCAGCAGCATCCGTCATATCAATGACATGGCTTCGATGGGCAACTTGATGCCCTGGGGCATTGGCATAGCGATCGACAGCGATAACTTCGACACCAAGGCGTTGTAGCGCGATAATAACTTCTTTACCGAGTTCGCCACTGCCGAGTAGCATCACTTTTGTGGCAGAAGCCGAGAGTGGGGTGCCGATATGCATAAGTCTGTATCCTGTTAGTACAAATTGTTTTGAGTATAGATTGAATCAGAGAAGAATATGATCCGCTTATCCAATACAGTATTTATTCCGTCACATGAGATAGCGTTTAGTGCTATCCGTGCTCAGGGTGCCGGTGGACAGCATGTTAATAAAACCTCCTCGGCAGTACAATTACGTTTTGATGTTCGCCATTCATGCTTACCTGTCGAATGTAAGCAACGCATCCTCAATTATCCGGATCAGCGGATTAGTCGGCAGGGTGTCATTGTGATTAAAGCTCAGACGCATCGAAGCCAGGAGAAAAATCGTCAGGAAGCAACATCACGGCTTGAATCACTGTTAAAAAAGATACTGATGCGTCAAAAACCGAGAAAAGCCACCAAACCAAGCCGTAGTTCGGTTAAAAAACGCCTCGAAAGCAAGCAACAGCGGGGCAAGTTGAAAAATCTACGCGGACGGGTTGGACGATTTGATTAATCTTGCCGATAGACTCGCTCACAGGCGGCTTTTTATGTGATAATGCGCGCCGTTATATACCTTTAATTACAGACTTTGGAATAGAACCTTGATCTCAACAGCCAACATAACCATGCAATTTGGGTCGAAGCCCTTATTTGAAAATATCTCAGTCAAATTCGGTGAAGGTAACCGTTATGGACTCATCGGCGCGAACGGTTGTGGCAAGTCCACTTTGATGAAAATTCTTGGTGGTGATTTGGAGCAAACATCGGGCACTGTCATGCTTGACCCCGATGAACGCCTCGGTAAGTTAGGTCAGGATCAATTCGCCTTTGAAGAATACTCGGTGATTGATACGGTTATCATGGGTAACGCAGAACTGTGGGAAGTGAAGCAGGAACGCGACCGCATCTATGGTTTACCGGAAATGAGCGAAGAAGATGGCATGAAAGTCGCCGAGCTTGAAGTCAGCTTCGCTGAGCTTGATGGCTACACAGCAGAGTCACGTGCCGGTGAATTGTTGCTGGGTCTGGAAATCCCCTTAGAACAACACACAGGACCAATGAGTGAGGTTGCACCGGGTTGGAAGCTACGTGTTTTATTGGCTCAGGCATTATTTGCAGACCCGGATATTATGCTGCTCGATGAGCCGACCAATAACCTAGATATTAATACGATTCGTTGGCTGGAAAATGTGCTTAACGAACGTAATAGCACCATGATCATTATTTCCCATGATCGTCACTTCCTGAACAGTGTTTGTACCCACATGGCTGATTTGGATTACGGTGAATTACGTGTTTATCCCGGTAATTATGATCAATACATGCTGGCGTCAACGCAGGTGCGTGAACGCATGTTGGCAAATAATGCCAAGAAGAAAGCGCAAATTGCAGAATTACAACAATTTGTGGCACGTTTCTCGGCGAATGCATCGAAAGCGCGTCAGGCCACATCGCGTGCCAAGCAAATTGAAAAAATTCAGCTGGATGATGTGAAACCATCCAGTCGCGTCAATCCTTACATACATTTTGATCAGGCTAAAAAACTGCACCGGTTAGCGGTAGAAGTACAAGGCTTGTCGAAAGCATACGATGACAAGAAATTATTTGATGATCTGAATTTGATGGTTGAAGCCGGCGAGCGTATCGCGATTATTGGCCCAAATGGTATTGGTAAAACAACCTTACTCAGAACATTGGCGGGTGAAATTGAACCCGACAGTGGCAATGTTAAATGGTCAGAAAATGCAGATGTTGGGCATTTTGCACAAGATCATTCGGCCGATTTCGAAAAAGACATGAGCCTGTTCGACTGGATGAGCCAGTGGCAACAAAAAGGTGAAGATGAACAAACCATTCGTGGCACCCTGGGTAAATTACTCTTTTCCAAGGATGAAGTGCTTAAATCCGTGAAGGTTATATCCGGTGGTGAACAAGGTCGTATGTTGTTTGGTAAGCTGATGCAGTTACATCAAAATGTATTACTGATGGATGAGCCGACTAATCACCTTGATATGGAATCAATTGAGTCATTGAATATGGCACTCGAAAAATATGAGGGAACATTGATTTTTGTGAGCCATGATCGTGAATTTGTTTCGTCACTGGCAACACGTGTTATTGATATGGAAAATGAAGGCTTGGTTGATTTCCACGGTACTTACGAAGAATATCTACAAAGTAAGGGTATTGCTAATTAAGCGGCTTCGTTCTGGCAGTAAAGTGTTTGCATCATTTTAATAATTTCAATCAATTCTAATTTCGCAATGCGGTAGTAAACGCGGTTAGCGTCTCGTCGAGAAGTGATTAATTTTTTATCGCGCATATAGGCTAAATGTTGCGATATATTACTTTGAGACGAACCTGATTTCTCGAGAATATCTTTCACTGATAATTCATCTTTGTACAGGCAGCACAAAATCTTTAAGCGCAATGGATGTGAAATTGCCTTAAGTGTTTTTGCAGTACAGGTTATGTCACATTTTTGATTCATAAAGCTCAACAATTTGTATAAAGGATATGGAATTATACCCAATAAAAAAGCCCGGTGCCGAAACACCGGGCTTTTAATTTACTGCGGGCAGTAAATAATTATTTAGCAGCCTGTGCAGGTGCAGCAGCTACTGGAGCAACAGGAGCGTAACCGTATGGAGCATAACCATAAGGAGCGTAACCGTTGTTGTAAGCATTGTAACCACGAGCATTGCCATTACCACGAACGCTAGTGTTCATGTTGAAAGACATGTTGCCGTCACCGAAACCATCGAAGAAACCGTTACCATTGTGGTAACCGTTGTTGTAGTAAGGGTTGCCGTATGGCGCGTAACCACGTGGAGCAACAGCAACGGGTGCAGTTTGTGCAGGTGCAGTTGTTTCAGTTTTAGTTGTTGCTGGAGCTGCTTGTACAGGAGCAGTTTGAGCAACTGGAGCACCGTAAGGAGCGTAACCGTAAGGAGCATAACCGTTGTTGTAAGCGTTTTGACCTTGTGCGTTACCGCGTGCTTTAGCATTCATGCTGAAAGACATGTCGCCGTTACCAGCACCGTTACCGAAACCGTTACCAGAGTTATTGAAAGGTCCCCACCATGCTTGAGCAGAAGCCATTGGTAAAGCAGCGATTGTTGCAGCAACTAAGATAGTTTTAATGTTCATTTTGCATTCCCTCTTTAATTTGTTGTATTGCTTAAAATGTATTTTATTTAGTAAATTTTTCGTTGGCGTAGTAACAACGTAGGGATATGGTATTAGCTTTTTCTAATATTAGCAATAGGTAATATTAGAAAAAGCTAATAATTATTTGGATAAAGACAATAGAAATAGTTTATCGATTTATTTTTATTATTTATCAATAAGTTATGGCTGTGTTGGGTTTATTGCCCCTGTTTTATAAATGGTTACTCAACACAGAATAAGACATATTTAGGCGTAAAGAGGCAAAATTCAGGTAACAACAATCACTCTTAAGGCATCCAAACGTAGTGCGGCATTGTCGAGAATCTCATTCAATGCATGCCACTGGTCCTGGAAAAATTGAATTTCTTCATCACGCACATTCGGGTTGACTTGCTGTAATGCCTGTAGTCGTTCGATTTCCTTTTTAAGCATGTGGCGTGTTTTATCATGCGCGCCTTTTAATATGTCGGGCGCTTGTTGTTCTGCAATGGTCTTGCTTGCATCAAGCATCGTCCGCATTACTTCTTTATAAGCACGCACAATTTGATTGGCTGTTTTACTTTTTACTCGTTCACTATATTGATTAATAAATTTATGCGGGATATCCGGGTTGCTGGCTTTCCCTTGTTGATCAACCACCACGCGGATAGTGGTGGGGGGTAAATAACGACTGGCTTGCAGTGTTTGGCTGGAAGCCGATTCCAGCGTGTATAAACATTCCATTAGTAAGGTACCCGCTTTACCGCCACGGTAGCGTAAAGATGTCACTGAGGTGTTACCTTGTTCATTGGCAAGCACACGATCTAAAGCACCGGTTACAAGTGGATGCTCCCAGGTAAAAAACTGCATGTCTTCATTTGATAAAGCCGTATCCCGATCACAGGTATAGGTCATGCCTTCTTCTCGTAATCCGGGAAGGCCATCACTTTGAATATGCTCACCCGGGTGGATCACAACACTTTGTTCACCATGGACTTCACTTTCTACGCCAAAGCAGTCATAAACGGTTTCAAGGTAATCAAGCAGCTCGGCAGTATCATCCTGTTTGATGGCGCGTTGGTAGAGATCGTTGGCAATAGCAGGGCGACAGGAATTATATTCAAGTAAACGATCCCGTCCGTTATGAAGTGCTTCATTAAGTTCGTTGTGTAGGCGTGCTGTTTTAGCAATTAAATCATTAATGTCGGCATCATTGGCGGCGAGCGCATCGCAAAGTTCCTCTTCAACTTGAACAAAGACATTGTGACCAGCAGGGCAGGTATGTTCAAAAGCGCCTAGACCTTCGTTATACCATTTGAACATGGTTTCCTGTGCTGTACCTTCTATATAAGGTGTATGTATCTGAATATTTTCAGCCTGACCAATGCGATCAAGACGACCAATACGCTGTTCAAGTAAATCAGGGTTGAGTGGCAGATCAAACAAAATCAGGTGATGTGCAAATTGGAAGTTGCGACCTTCGCTCCCAATTTCAGAACAGATAAGTAATTGGCAACCAAATTCCATATCAGCAAAGAAAGCGGCGCCTCGGTCACGTTCAATAATGCTCATGTGTTCGTGGAATACGCCGGCATGAATACCGGATTTAACCCGTAATACTTCAGCAATATCCATTGCCGTTTCAGCGCTTGCCGTGATGAGGAGAACTTTATCATTGCCAATTTGCTTTAAATGTTGTCGTAGCCAGTCAATACGTGGATCAATAGAGGTCCATGCTTCGCTGCCCTGGTACGCGAGCTCAGGACAAAGTTGCAACTGAATGTCAGCTGATTGCGGAACATAATCTAACGGCGCATCCAGTGGGTAGTCGGTAACATGGCGTGTGGGGAAACCTTTTACAGCGTTACGAGTGTTGCGGAATAATACTCGCCCCGTGCCGTGTTGATCTAGCATGCGTTCAATCCAGTTATGTTTTGTATCAGGATTGTTCGCCTCATCAAGGTCGAGTATTTGACCCTGTTTATCAAAGTGCGCATGGAGATTTTTTTGTTGCGCATCCGATAAGTTCTTATCGTTGAGTAATGTTTCTACGGCATCCGCAATGGGTTGGTAGTCATCTTCTTCTTTAATAAAACTTTCGTAACTGGGGAAACGTTCAGGATCGAGTAAACGTAAACGTGCGTAGTGACTGGCTTTGCCGAGTTGTTCCGGCGTTGCTGTGAGTAATAATACGCCCGGTGTTTCTGTTGCGAGTAATTCGATTAATTCATATTCAAGGCTGGCTTGTTGTTGATTCCACTCAAGGTGGTGTGCCTCATCCACCACGAGTAGATCCCAGTCACCCATATAAGCTTGTTTAAACCGTTGCGGATTTGTGCTGAGAAAATCGAGACTACAAAGGATCAGTTGTTCACTCTGGAAGGGATTATTATCCGGGTTGAGTTTTTCCTCGTCAGTGTAATTTTCCTCCATATCCAGACAGCGTTGTTCGTCAAACACGCTGAAGGATAAATTAAATCGGCGCAGCATTTCCACCAGCCATTGATGAACCAGACTTTCAGGTACAACAATAAGCACGCGATTGGCACGTTCAGTGAGTAGTTGGTGGTGGAGTATCAGGCCGGCTTCAATGGTTTTACCCAAACCAACCTCATCGGCAAGTAAAACACGTGGCGCAAAGCGGTTGGCAACCTCATGGGCAATATACATTTGATGCGGAATTAAACTGGTGCGACAACCGGTTAGCCCGCGTAGGTCGGAATGTGCAAGTCGGTTAACATGTTGCAAGGTGGCATAGCGTAGCTTGAACCATTTTTCTTTATCAATTTGACCACTGAACAGGCGTTCGGCAGGTCGGTTAAGCTGAATGGCATTATCGAGATTTATTTCTTTAAGAACATCATCTTCACCGGTATCGAGTCGTTTACCATGATAGCTTAGCAGCCCGTCATTTTCTTCGATGTGACTGACAACCAGTTGCCAACCTTCCTTACTATTAATGGTGTCGCCACTGTTAAAGACCATTCGGGTGAGCGGAGCTGATTGACGAGCGTAAGTACGACTTTCACCGGTGGCAAGGAACAGTAATGTGACGGTGCGAAAGTCACTTTCGAGCACGGTACCCAATCCCATTTGTAGCTCTGCTTCACTGATCCAACGTTGTCCGGGGAGAAATTCTTGCACGTCAACTTACTCTTATTAGGGTTAATAGGTGATTAGGGGACGCTATATTAGAGGATTTTACGAAAAAAATCTTGCTTGTTATATTTGTTATCCCGTTGATTATTAAGTAAATTTTAAAATTGATCATAAATGCACCAAATATTATTGAATACTTATATAGACAGAGGGGGTTTATATCCGATAAAATTACTCAAGATTAACGTTTATGATATGAATTTGTTCAGGAGCAAGGTGTTATGCAAGCAGAAGTAGATGGCAAGGTAATTGAGTTGAGTGAAGCGGGTTGGTTATTAAACCTCGACGAGTGGAGCGAAACATTAGCACATGAAATTGCTAAGAATGAACAGATCCCTGAGCTAACCGATGAACATTGGGACGTCATTAATACAGCGCGTGAATACTTCACTGAAAATGGTGTTGTTGCAGAGCCTCGGTTGTTCACGAAAATTATGAAAAAGAAATTTGGTGCAGATCGTAGTAGCCAAAAATACATTTATTCATTATTCCCAACGGGTTTAATTAAATGTGCCAACAAGGTTGCTGGTTTGCCACGTCCTAAGGGTTGTAGTTAAGTCTATATCTTTGTTCAGGGCAGAATTTAAAAGGGTGCTTATTGCACCCTTTTTTAATGGATAAAATTCTCTATAGGCATCTGTGATATGATGCGCGGCAATTTTACACACTAAAAACCCTGAGGTTTTGCATGTTTCAGCTTGGTTGCGCTAATCGCGCTTGTTTTCAAAATGAAATTCTTTCTGGTTTAACGGTTGCGCTGGCATTGGTGCCTGAGGCGGTTGCGTTTGCCTTCGTTGCTGGCGTTGAACCTCTGGTAGGCTTATACGCAGCATTTATGGTGGGGCTACTTGCCTCTATTTTTGGTGGTCGCCCGGGAATGATTTCAGGTGCAACTGGTGCCATGGCTGTTGTGATGGTCGCACTTGTTGCGCAACACGGGGTTGAATATCTATTTGCTGCAGTGGTCTTAACAGGGCTGTTTCAAATATTGGCGGGTGTACTGCGTCTTGGTAAGTATATTCGTATTGTACCTTATCCGGTTATGCTGGGTTTTGTGAACGGTCTTGCCATCGTTATTTTCCTTGCGCAGTTACAACATTTTCAAGTAACCAACGAATCAGGCGTGACAGAATGGATGACAGGACAGCCATTAATGATTTTGCTTGGTTTTATTGCTCTGACGATGGCGATTATGCAGTTTCTACCTAAATTAACGATGGCGTTTCCTGCGGCACTCGCGGCAATTATTACCGTTTCATTGCTGGTAATTGGTTTTAATATCGATACACCAACCGTTGGTGATTTGGCTTCAATTGAAGGTGGTCTGCCGACATTCCATATTCCTGAGGTACCTTTTACGATTGAAACCTTACGAATTATTTTGCCGTATTCAATTATTCTTGCCGCGATTGGCTTAATTGAATCATTACTAACACTCAGTTTAATTGACGAAGTAACCAACACACGCGGTCGTGGTAACCGTGAGTGTGTGGGACAAGGTATTGCGAATACGGTAACAGGCATGTTTGGCGGTATGGGTGGTTGTGCCATGATTGGGCAGAGTATGATTAACGTGAACTCTGGTGGTCATCAGCGTTTATCCGGTATTGCTGCGGCACTCTTCTTATTGAGTTTTATCTTGTTCGCTTCCGATTTAATTGAAATTATTCCGATGGCGGCTTTAATCGGTGTGATGTTCATGGTGGTACTGGGTACTTTTGAATGGACGAGCTTACGTATTATTCGCAAGATTCCCCGTACAGATGCCTTTGTTCTGGTGTTGGTATCAGGGGTAACGGTTGCAACCGATCTTGCAGTTGCCGTGGTGGTGGGGGTGATTGTTTCAGCCTTAGCCTTTGCCTGGGAGCATGCCAGTCATATCAATGTAAAAGGCTATGATGATGAAAATGGCTCACGAGTGTACGAATTAAATGGGCCGCTATTTTTTGGTTCAGTTAAAAGTTTTATGGAGTTGTTTGACCCGGAAAACGACCCTGATGATGTGATTATTGAATTTCAGAATTCTCGTGTTGCTGACCATTCAGCTATTGAGGCGATTGATTCACTGGCAGAGCGTTATATTAAGCTGGGTAAGTCGCTGCATTTACGTCACCTGAGTGAAGAATGCAGATTACTCCTGACAAAAGCGGGTGATTTGGTTGAAGTGAATGTCATGGAAGATCCTAAATACCATGTTGCCGATGATAATCTTGCTTAATGATTGAACTGCATCCACAGTTAGCAAAAGATACTGTCTTACTCGGGCAGTTTCTGTTGAGTAAATTGTTGCTGATGCGTGATGCTAACTATCCGTGGTTAATTTTAGTGCCTGATAGAGAAGGCGTGACAGAAATATTTCAATTGGATGAAGCAGATCAGCAGCAACTACAACGTGAATCCAGTTGTATTGCGCAGTTACTTTCTGATGCGTTTAATGCCGATAAAATTAATATAGGCGCATTAGGTAATATTGTGCCGCAGTTACATATTCATCATATTGCACGCTTTCAAAATGATATTGCCTGGCCTGGGCCGGTATGGGGTGCGTATCCCGCCAAGTCTTATTCTGAGGCGGAATTAATGTCAGTTATTCGTAAGGTAAAAGAAGCACTCACTACGCGGTTTGATTTTTTACCGGAGAGTTAGTGACTGGTTTTTTCTTGTACCAGTACCCACGGTGCAACCACTACCGACCAGAATGTCGTATTTTGCTCGTGCCAGCGCCTTGCATCATCATCTTGAGCCCGGGCAATTTTTTCCTGTTCAATCCATGTCGCGACCTGTGTCTGGTCGTCTGCAGCAAAACGTTCAGCAACCTCAATTAAGTCCAGATCCCGTCCAATAACCACCACCATGCCTTTGGCGAAGTAGCGAACTAGCTCATTCCATTCAATTGAGCCTGTCTCAAGGTTAATTTTTTGGCGTAATTCATCGCTGTTTAATTCAATACGTTCGTCAGACATGAGTTTTTCCGTTAATTGTGATGAATTTATTATACGGTAGATGGCATTCATTTAGCTAAAAATGCATACTTGGCGTAAGAATAAGGCGATGGGTAAAAGTGAACGAAAATGGATTGGCTTGCAGATATTAAGCAATTTATGAGCGATTGGTTTGCCGTGATGCTAACGCCAACCGGCGCCTGGCAGCTGGGGGCTATTGTGGTCGCCGTATTGCTGGGCTGGTTGGCGCATCGTCGTTGGACAGCATTTATTGTTGCTCAGATAGGCCTTGATGAAAAACGCGGTTTTCGGCGCATGGCAATGCGTGGTTCCATCCGTGTGGTATTCCCGCTGGTTATTGCCATCTTATTACAAATTACGGCAGGTGTTTTGTCGCAATTTAAATTAATTACGCCTTTGCTGGATTTGCTCGTCCCTTTGCTGTTATCGCTGGCAGCAATACGCGTTATTGTTTACGCCCTGCGCCGTGCCTTTGGTCCGAGTCCTGCCTTGCGTGCCTGGGAAGGAATTATCAGTACAGTTATCTGGGGTGCGGTTGCACTGCATTTACTTGGTTGGCTGCCAGATGTGCTTGCATCACTTGATTCATTAGGCATAACACTTGGTGACAATAGAATATCGTTACTGTCAGTGCTGCAATTGGCTTTTGCGATTGCTGTCTTCATGGTGGTGGCTAGCTGGATATCCCGCTATATAGAACAACGTGCAAAACGCTCTGAGTATCTAAGTGTCAGTATGCAAGTGGGGTTGAGCAAGATTAGTAAAGTCCTGCTTTATACCATCGCCATTCTTATCGCATTAAACAGTGTTGGTATCGATTTAACTACCCTGACGGTATTCGGTGGCGCATTGGGTGTTGGTCTTGGTTTTGGTTTACAGCGCATCGCAAGTAATTTCATTAGTGGCTTCATCTTGTTGTTTGACCGTTCAATAAAACTGGGCGATGTAATTACGATTGGTCAGCGCTTTGGTTGGGTTGTCGCCATGCATGCACGTTATATTGTGGTGCGAGATCGAGATGGTGTTGAAACACTCATTCCAAATGAAAATTTGATTACCACCGATGTCGTTAACTGGAGTTACAGTGATAAGCATGTGCGAGTTAAAATACCCGTACAAATTAGTTATGCAGATGATCCAGAACAAGCGATGCAATTGATGGTAGATGCATGCAGTGTGAGTAATCGAGTATTGAACAAGCCGGAGCCACAGTCACGTATGTTGGCGTTTGGCGAGAGTGGTATCAACCTTGAACTTCGCTTGTGGTTAGATGATCCTGAGCAGGGTGTTGGCAGTGTGAAATCTGATATTAACCTGGCGATATGGAAAGCATTTAAAGAAAATAATATAACCATTCCTTTCCCACAGAGGGATGTACATTTGTTAGATAAAATATGCGATTGATCGATACACATTGTCACCTTGATAATGATCAATTCAGTATTGATCGTATTGACGTGCTGGATAATTGTCATCGTGGTGGTATTACAAGAATAGTTATTCCCGCAACGGTTATATCGGGTTGGTTACAGTTATTGATGTTGTGTGAAACGCAAAAAGGTTTATACCCTGCGCTGGGTTTGCATCCGATGTTTATTGCTTCGCATAAAGATAATGACATTAAATTACTGGAGCGATGGATACGTGATCATCGACAACAGGTTGTTGCCGTAGGTGAGATTGGACTTGATTACTACGACAAACAACTTGATCGTAAACGACAACAAACACTATTTGAAGCACAGCTTCGTATTGCCCAGGAATTTGATTTGCCGGTGATTCTGCATGTACGCAAAGCACATGATCGGGTATTAAAAACCTTGAAACGTATTCCAGTGAAAGGTGGTATTGTGCATGCTTTTTCCGGCAGTGAACAACAAGCACAACGCTATATTGAAATGGGTTTTAAGCTCGGTTTTGGTGGTACCGTTACCTATGAGAATTCTTCACGCATACACAAGTTGGCAGTTAATTTACCACTAGAGGCAATTGTTCTGGAAACCGATGCACCGGACATGGTGGTTTCATCGCATCATGGTGAACGTAACAGCCCTGAATATTTACTGGAAATATTAGAGGCATTATCAGCGCTACGTGAAGAGTCTAAAAAAGACATTGCCAAACAAACGACCCAGAATGCGATTGACGTACTGGCACTGAAGTAATATATGAGTGATTATGAACAACGCTTTGGTGGTATTCGCCGCCTCTACGGCGATAAACAACAAGACTGTATCAAAGCAATGCATGTTTGTGTTGTTGGTTTAGGGGGGGTGGGATCGTGGGCGGTTGAAGCCCTCGTCAGAACCGGGGTCGGTAGTATAACGCTGATCGATTATGACACGGTTGCATTGAGTAATTTTAATCGACAGTTACCAGCAACGCAGGATAATTTGGATAAGAAAAAGTCCGAGGCGTTAGCCGCACGCATCGCATCAATCAATCCTGATTGCAAGGTCACCATTATTGATGACTTCATTACATTGGATACTCTGGCGGATTATCTTGACCGTGGTTATAGCTACGTAATTGATGCCATTGATAGTATTAAATTTAAAGCCGGTATTATTTATTATTGTAAGCGAAATAAAATCCCCGTCATAACGATTGGTGGGGCAGGTGGTTTAATTGACCCAGGCCAAATTACCGTACGGGATTTAAACAAGACCCATAATGATCCGTTGGCGGCAAAAGTACGTTCATTTTTACGAGGACAATATGGTTATACTCGCAATACACAGCGTTACTTTGGGGTAGAGTGTGTTTATTCCCTTGAGCAACCACGTTATCCCAAAGAAGGAGGGGTGGTTGGTTTTGAAAAGCCGGGGATTCATGGCATTTCAATGGATTGTAATTTTGCCTACGGTTCATCAACAATGGTGACCGCTTCGTTTGGTTTTATTGCGGCAGCTCGGGTCATTGAAAAAACCTTAAAAAAAGCAGAGCGCGTTTAATTTACTTTGTTATTAATAGGTAATTGGCGTAAAAACTGCGAATATTGCGGTTTTTGCCATTCTTGACCACCGATAACTACATATTGTATTTGTCCGGCTGGATCAACAAGGTAGGTTGAAGGAAGCCCTCTGGGTTTCCATTTTTCGGTGGTTAAGCCATCTCGATCAAGTAGTGTATTTATATCCGGTGCGACCGCGCCGAGGAAACTAAAAATAGTATCTTCTGACTCAGCGGTATTAACGATAAAGAATTTAAGCTTATCTTTTGACATTGCCTGAATGAGTTTTTGAATAGCGGGCATTTCTTTACGGCAAGGGCCGCACCAACTTGCCCAAAAATGCACAAATGACCAGTGAGACGAATTCGTTTTTAAGGTGAATTTTTCACCGTCCATATTCTCAAGACTTAAAGCGGGTGCTATGCGTGGCGTGATTTTGATAATGCCTTTAGGCAGCCCGGATTCTGCGAGCAGCGAGGGTGAAAAAATAATAATGAATAATAGCGGGAGTATTTTCTTCATTGCTCGGTATCCTCGGCGCAACGCAGGTTCTTAAATTCGAGGCGAATAGGTGTGCCTTTTTTATCAGCAGCAGTATTAAAGGTAGCAACAAGATTAAAAGGATCGTGTTGCCTTGCAATGGTGATATTACCGCCTTCACGTTCACCGGGTTGAAAATCTAATTGTTCTGGCAGCAAAGTCCAACGAAAAGTTGATTGAAAGCGTTGAGGTAAATTGATTTTACCCCAGCGCTGTTTCCACTGCTCTTTACTGATTAAAGAGATGGTCGAATTCTTGTTGTTGAGATACCACTGCTGTGTATCCAGCCAGAGAATGTCATTGGTCTTATTGTGAATCCCAATAGTAAAAAAGCAGGCTTCGCGGGTCGTTGCAATGGCATTTGCCGGAAATTCTCGTCCTTCATAAAACGCCGCCATTTGTTCAGCGCTACGCGGGATAATAACCATTTTTATTGATGGGTTTTCAATAACGTGTTTCGTTGTGGCAGCAACAGATTGAACACTCGAGAATAGGATAGTTACAAGCAATAAAGCCCGTAAAACGAGAGAGTTAGCGTATAAAGTTTTCATCAGCCTACTATATCCTGAATTGCTTATAACGGAAATGAGTTGCTGAGCTTGCATTCTCGTGTCAGCATGATTATATATTAGTAAACGCTTATATGGATTCAAAGGGAGTTTCATATTATGTCTCATGTCTTTATTAGAACGGCATCCATCGCAGGTTTAGCGCTTGCTTTGATGATGGCGGCGCTAACTGCGAACGCTGCACCGAATGGTCGAGCTCTCTATGAGAATAACTGTTCATCATGTCATGGCGTTAATGGTAAAGGAGGCGTTGGTGTACCGCTTTCCTTACCGAGTTTTCTTAATAGCGTTCCAGACTCCTATTTAGAAAAGACGATTCGTTATGGTCGCCCAGGACGAGTTATGCCTCCGCATCCAACATTAAGTGATGCACAGATTAAGGCAATCGTGAGTCATCTTCGGAGTTTTTCTAACGGTAAGGTGCCCGCCACATTAGAAGCCCTGGTGAAGGGAGATATTAAGCGCGGTAAAAAGCTCTACGCTCAAAACTGCAGTAGTTGCCATGGGGCTAATGGCGAGGGTGGTCAGGGCACGGGTGTTACTTTTTCGCGCCCACGTGATCTGCCTGTGATTGCTCCGGCTATTAATAACCCCGGGTTTTTATTAGCCGCAACGGATAGCATGATAAAAGCAACATTAATGAATGGTCGTGAAGGAACACCGATGAAATCATTTCTTAAGGCAGGCTTAAAAGAAAAAGATATTGATGACATTGTGACCTTTGTACGAAGTTTCGAGAAAATAAAACCCAGTGCAAATCGTATTGTTAAAAACAATGAATCCCCTGTTTTGGTGTACGACTCACAAAGTGATCTGAAAACGACTGTTGAGAATGTAAAAAATGCAGCAAAAGCAGAGAACTTCAGAATTATCCGTGTACAGGATTTTGAAAATGGATTAGTAAAAAAAGGCACAGAAAGTAACCGTGAGGTGATTGTGTATTTCTGTAATTTTGAAACGCTCAATAATGTGCTCGCTGTTGATCCGCGTGTGGGATTATTTTTGCCTTGTCGCGTTACCGTTGTTGAACGTGAAGGAAAAGTGCAAGTCATGTCTATTAACCCTCGTTATTTAAGTTCAATGTATAACAATGATGAGCTCGATAAGTTTTGTGATGAAATGTATGCGATTTATACCAACATCATTGAGGAGGCAACACTGTGAAGAATTTACTCGCAATTATTCTACTGGTGATGGTAGCGAACCCGGGTGTTGCCAGTGAAAGTGAAGGATTGATTATCCATCGTTCAACACAAACATTTCCTGAGGCTATGCTTGCACTGCAAACATCGATAGGTGAGCATGGTTATACGGTAAGTCGAGTACAACGTGTTGATATTGGTTTAACCAAATCAGGTTACAAAACGGACAAATATCGGATTGTGTTTTTTGGCAAGAGCAGTGAAATAAGAGCGGTTAAACAGAGTCAACCGCAACTTATTCCTTACTTGCCGCTCAAAATTGTTATCTTCTCTGAGAATAATGAGACCTTAATGGTTGCCTCAAACATGACTCAGTTTGCTGTTTTAACGCAACAAAAAGATACCAGGGTGTTGCTCGAAAGATGGAATAACGATATTCATTCCATCTTTACGGATGTTAAATAGAAAAGAACTAGTGGTTATGACCGCCTGGTCCGTGTACGTGACCGTGTTCCAGTTCTTCGGCACTGGCATCACGAACATCGACAACTTGTACTTCAAAGTGCAAGGTAACGCCCGCAAGTGGGTGGTTGCCATCAACAGTCACATTTTCATCATCAACCGCGACAACGGTAACGACAATTTCCTGACCTTCTGGTGATGCAGCCTGAAACTGTTGACCGACTTCAATATCGCCTTCAGCACCAAACATTTCTTTTGGCACAACCTGTGTCATCTCAGGGTTACGTTCACCATAGGCTTCCGCAGGTTCAATGCTAACAGAGACTTCATCGTTTACCGACTTGCCATCAAGCGCTTTTTCAAGGCCGGCAATAATATTGTTGGCACCATGTAGGTAGGCGAAATCACCTTCTTGTGCGCTATCCAGAATTTCTTTGTCATCGTTGCGTAAAGTGTAGTTAATGACGACAACCTTTTCGTTTGCTATTTGCATGATTATTTCCCAAGTCAGTAATTATGGCGCTGATCATACCAGTAGAGAGTGGCAAGTCATATACACGATTACTTGGTATTTGGCGTTATTTACAGCTTATAATGGTTATTCAACCAAAAGAGTAGAATAAATGAGCCGAATTCCCATTGATCCAGATAGTGATGTAGTGGAAGAACACTTCGCTATCATCTATGCTCCGCGCCGACATCGAGACCGATTTCCTGAAAATTGTGTTGAAATTGTTGATTCGGAACAGGCTGCACGAGAAAAAGCCGCACTCAGTGATAAGTCTTATGCTGCTAGAGTGGTTGGTCCTTCACGCTCATCGGAAGGCTTTCGCTTATATTATTTGGAACAGTGGCTAGATTAAAGTGCTAGTGTTGAGTCGGTGGGATATCCGGTGAAGTTGTATCGGTAAAAAGCTGTGCCGCATCAACACGGTCAAATTGATATTCCTGTTGGCAAAACCCGCAATTAATCACAATGGTTTCCTGTTCTTTGAGTATTTCATTAATCTCGTCTTCACCTAAACTGCGTAGATTATCGGCGACACGTTGGTGTGAACAATGGCAACGAAATGCAACAGGTGTTGCTTCATAAAGACGGACATCTTCTTCATGGTAAAGTCGATGAAGTAATTCCTCAGTGGGTACGTCCAATAGTTCTTCATCGGTGAGCGTGTTCGCTAACATGCAGGTGCGATTCCATGCGTCAGGGTCATCATCTTCGGTTCGTTTCGGTAGTGCTTGCAGCAGCATACCAACAGCATGATCGTCGTTGGTCGCAAGCCATAAGTCAGTGGGTAATTGTTCTGATTGTTGAAAATAGCTATGCAATGCTTTGGCGAGAGATTCCTGATGCATATCGATAATGCTTTGGTAACGTTCACCGGAGTCTTTTTCAATGGTAATAACAAGTTGTCCGCCATCACAAAGTTCATTCAGGTCAGCGGGCTTGAGTTCACCTTGCCACTCAGCCATGCCACGAAAATGTTGTGATTCGTTGACCTGCATGACCAAAAGGTTAACAGGGTGCCCACCCTGAATTTGCAAGGTAAGAGAGCTATTGGATTTGAGTGTTGCACTTAACAGGCAAATAGCCGTCGCTGCTTGCCCAAGCAAATCACGTATAACAGGCGGGTAATTTCGGCCTTCGAGCATTGTGCGCCAGCTATTATCGAGGTGAGTTATAATGCCTCGTACATTGGTGCGTTCAAAAATGAATCGGCGTTGGCTATCTGAATCGGACATAAGATATTTACAACTATTTTAAAATATAAAAACAACCATTCTAAGTCTAACGTTAGCGATCGATCTTACTGTATTTTGAACCTTCTAATGAAAGGTTATACATAAGCCCTTTGTTATTAAAGACAAAGGCGATGATAGGATTTTTAACCGTATTGGTATCAATCGTGGTTGCCGCGCCTAAATCAATTAGCGCAACGGAACCATCGACACCGGCTTCCCAGCCATCACTGCTACGGAATTTTTTTAATGCTTTGGTGGTGGTAAAAATAATAATAACCGCTTTGGTTTGGGCACCTAATTGAAAGCCAATGGAGGCTGCCGCCGTACTGTAATACTCTGCCGTTTTACCATTAATTAACATCGCGCCTTCGCCATATTCACCACCAACGCCAAATCCGGCTTTAAAAACACTTGGAAATACCAGCATTCCCTTGGCAAGCTTGATATATTCTTCCGACGCGCCCACTTCTTTTTTGAAGCGCTTGAGTGTCTGTTGAACCTCGATGTCAATTTCAGTTTTTGAGGCAGCAAATGTAGTAGAACTGATAAGGAAACTAATACTGAATAAGGCAGCAAGAATACGTTTGAAGTATGAATGTGGCATAAGATTCTCCATTGGCTTGATGGTAATAACATTAACATGGAATGGATTAATGTATATGATAAATTCAGTTTAAAAAAGGAATGACTCATGCAGGTTGCAGATAAACATTTTGTAAATGGACATCCTCTAAAAGCGCCGTTTCCGGTTGAAATGAAATTAGCCATGTTTGGCCTGGGGTGTTTTTGGGGTGCAGAAAAGAAATTTTGGGAAATGTCCGGCGTTTATTCAACGGCAGTGGGCTATGCAGCGGGCTCTACCCGGAACCCAACTTATCAGGAAGTCTGTAGTGGTCAAACAGGTCACAATGAAGTGGTGCGGGTTGTATTTAATCCCGCGAAGGTGAGTTACGAAGCGTTGCTAAAGGAATTTTGGCAGGCACATAACCCAACCCAGGGAATGCGTCAGGGAAATGATACCGGCACACAGTATCGTTCCGGAATATACACCTATGATGCTGAACAACAGGACGCAGCAGAGGCATCAAAGCGACATTATCAAGAAGCCTTACTAAACGCAGGTTTTAATACGATTACCACTGAAATTTTGTCAGCGCCCGAATTTTATTATGCGGAAGATTATCATCAACAATATTTAGCCAAGAATCCAAATGGTTATTGTGGTCTGGGTGGTACTGGTGTGGAATATGCTATAATCACGCCAAATGAATAAAATTCGGTAGTGAATAATGGCAAATGACAACACAATTGCTTCTCAAATGCAGGGTATGGATGAGGAGCAAAAAATCCGTTTTACACGTGAAATTATTGCGATGCTTGACGAATGGAAAGTACGTGATGCAGATCAGGTTGCCTTATTAGGCTTGCCGGATGATACCCGTTTACGCCAAATAAGAAGTTATCGTCAGGGCTCATCTGTTTTTCCGGAAGATAACCCGCGTTTGAATGAATATATTGACCATTTGCTCGGTATTGCTGATGCCCTGCGAACCTCGAATCCCTGTAATGCTTCAGCAGGCAGTATGTGGATGAATCGGGTGAATAACCGTTTTAAAGACCGCACACCGGTTAATGCAATGTTAGAAGATGGTATTAACGGTATTGTAGCCGTTCGGGTTCACCTCGATTGTGCTTACGATTGGCATATTAGTAACTAAATTAGCTTAATTTTCTGCTCGATGGGTCGATAGCTAAGTCACTATGACGATAACGACCTCTGTGCCCAATAATACCCATGTGATCGAAGTTCGAGATGAGAGCTATGGCTATACGCTAGCACACCGTCTTAATGGGCGAGTTCTCTATGTTGCTACCTACCAAAATAATCATGACGCCATGCGCCAGGCAAAGAAACTCGTTGAACACGAGAAAGCAGATGGGCATGAGGTTATGTTCGTTGTCGACCCTCGTATAGGCTAAAAATATACTGGCATTAACAATTCAGGGATGACGATTGCTGAATGGCAGTATATTATTCGTTTAATAAATTAGTTTTGGATAAGGTATTTTGACCTCCCGTTTTACACAGCGCGTAGCGCAACTAAAAGAAATCTCCGCAGGGAAGCTGTTAAGGGGGAGTCGCATCGGTCTTGAAAAAGAGACATTGCGGGTTAATCCACAAGGCGGTATTTCTCATACACCGCATCCAGAAAAACTTGGCTCAGCATTGACCAACCCCTATATCACGACTGATTATTCAGAAGCCTTGCTCGAATTAGTGACACCCCCCTGTGATTCTGTAAAAGAAGCCTTGCAGTTTTTAACCAACACACAAAAGTTTGTTTTTACGAAACTTGATGATGAAATGTTGTGGGCAACCAGTATGCCTTGTGTTGTTGCGGGTGAAACCAGTATTCCGGTTGCGCAATACGGGCACTCGAATGCAGGCATGATGAAAACCGTTTACCGAAAAGGGTTGGGATATCGTTTTGGTCGAGTTATGCAGGTTATTGCGGGCGTGCACTTTAATTATTCATTACCAGATGATTTTTGGCAGGCCTATCAAAAAATAGAGCAAGCTGAATCAGCACTGCAAACATTTATTGATGACCAATACTTCTCTATATTACGTAATTTACAACGCTTTGGTTGGCTGGTTCCTTATTTATTTGGCGCATCCCCCGCCGTGTGTAAATCCTTTTTAGGGGGCGCTGAAACCAGTCTGCATGACTTTGATGACAATACCTATTTCGAAGAATATGCAACGTCATTACGTATGGGTGACATCGGTTATCAAAATAACAAAGAAAACGAAACGGGTGTTAAGGCTAATTACGATAACTTGGAAAAATACACAGATAGCCTTCGAGCCGCCATTTCAACACCGTGCCATGAATATGAAAAAATTGGCATAGAAGTAGATGGAGAATATCGTCAGTTAAATGCCAATATTTTACAAATTGAAAATGAATATTATAGTACGGTTCGTCCTAAACAAGTGCCGAAGGGAAATGAAAAACCCAGTACTGCGCTGAGGGAACGTGGCGTTGAATATATTGAGTTGCGCTCACTTGATGTGAATGCTTTTGAGCCATTGGGAGTGAGTGAATCACAGTTATATTTTCTTGAAGCCTTTGTGCTTTATTGTTTGCTTGCAGATAGCCCCAAAATAGGCGATCAAGAACGTCAGGAAATTGATAAAAATGAATTAGATGTTGCGCACCGTGGGCGAGATCCTGAATTAATGTTACAGCGAAATGGTGAATCCATTTCTTTAAAGGAGTGGGCACTCGATATCACTGCAGGTATGCAGACAATTTGTGAGTTGCTTGATGCCGCGGTAGATGGGCAACCCTATCAAGAGGCGCTGTCTGAACAGAAGGCAGCTATTTATGATGCATCATTAACACCATCAGCAACCATGTTGAGAGCAATGCGAGAAAAACAGGAAGGTTTCTACCATTTTGCAAGACGTATGTCGGTACAACACTGTGAATATTTCTCAAGCATTGAGCCTTCTGCAGAAATGGATGCTTTGATGGAAAAAACAGCCGAGCAATCTATTCTTAAACAACAAGAGATTGAAGCCGCAGACAGTATTTCTTTTGCAGAATATTTAGAAAATTATTTTAATTCGGAATAGTTAATTGATATCAATCAATTTCGCTGGCACGTATTGATGACGGGCAAGTTTTAACCATTCACTGACAGGGTAAATATCCGGCTGACCTCGCCGCCATGCATCAAGAACAAAAACCGGTTGAGCCGTATTGGCGCTGACTAATTGTTCAGGTTTAATGCGTGTTGGGTCATAGACAATCACGGCATGATGTTCGCCATCAGCACCCTGGTTAATAACAATGCCCGTTAGCTCCCATCCCTGAGCATGCACCGTGTCTTTGACCCCGGCATGAATACGGTACTTCCATTGATAGCAAAGCCCGCGTTGTTTGCCTTCGTGAAAATTAACCCACATGTTGCCAAGCCAGCCACTGGTCCATTCTTCATTGGGATCGTTGAAGGCTTGCGTAATGGTTTCAGCAAAGGCGTGATGTATTTTTTGTAGAGCAGGATCATTGATATTATCCTGTTCCAGTGGCGTAACGACACAAGCAGAAAGTAATAAACTAAAGCTGAGTAACAAATAGATTTTCAGTGTTTGAATGGTCAGTATTTTTTGCATGTGCTGTATTATAGTGGGCGCAGTGGAGAACGAATAGGAGTAGATGCGGTTTGATTAGAATTTTTCGACATATTGCGTGTGAGGGACCCGGGTTTTTGGCGGAGTTGCTGGAACAACAGCAGCTGGATTTTGAGATAATTGCTATTGATGAAGGGCAGGCGGTGCCGGAATCCATCTCCGGTGTGACTGCGCTGGTGTTTTTAGGTGGCCCGATGAGTGTCAATGATGATGATGCCTGGATTCATGATGAACTCCATTTAATCCAACGAGCCCATGCGGCAGATATTCCCATGCTCGGTTTTTGTTTGGGAAGCCAGCTTATTTGTAAAGCGCTGGGTGGCAATGTCTTTCGTGGTGAGGCAGGGCAAGAGATTGGTTGGCATGCGGTGCATCGCGTTGAGGGAGCCGCCGCGCAACAGTGGCTTGGTGATCTGAATAAGGATGTTGATTTGTTTCACTGGCATGGTGAGACGTTTCATTTGCCGGATTCAGCCGAACTTATCCTGTCGAGTCAGGCTTATCCGAATCAGGCATATGTCATGGGTAAAACCTTGGGTTTACAATGTCATGTTGAAGTATCAGCAGCCATGGTCAAAGAGTGGTCTGCCCTATATACAGACGATTTAGCACAAGGCGGGCAATGGAATCAGCCTGCAGAAACGATTTGTGAGAATTTAGAGAGTCGCGTTGCTGCGCTTAGAGAGGTTGCGCAACCGCTATTAGAAAAATGGCTGAAAGGCATACATCAGGAGAAGCATTGATGCATTGTGTTATTTACAAAGGCAATCGAAAAACAGATTGTTACCTCTATGTGCAGAAAAAAGACGACTTTACTGAAGTGCCAGCATCACTTTTGAGTATGTTGGGTGAACTTGAGTTCATTATGAACCTGGATCTGGCGGGGAGAAACAAGCTGGGCTATGCCGATATTGAAGAAGTACGCCGCTTGTTGGATGAACAAGGCTTCTTCTTGCAAATGCCCCCCGGTGAAGGTTACCCAGACCTGTAAAAGCGGCTGTCACAAACATTAGTTGATTCTAATATTATGATTTCATAGCGTTTTTTGGTTGACCTTTACAATTTGGGTGATATTCTCATGATTGTTAAAGAGCATTGATGACAGAGTATTGGGAGAGGTTTTTTATGGCAACTGGAAAAGTGAAATGGTTTAACGACTCAAAGGGTTTCGGATTCATTGAACCAAGTGAAGGTGGTGATGATGTCTTTGTACATTTCTCAGCAATTACAGCAGATGGATTTAAAAGTTTAGCCGAAGGGCAGAGTGTTACTTTTGATGTTGAAACCGGGCCAAAAGGCTTACAGGCAGCCAATGTGGTGCCAGCCTGATAATTAAAACAACAAATACAATTACTTCAGAAATGCCCCATTTTATGGGGTATTTTTTTGTCAGTTAGAAATTACTTACGTATAGCACTATATGATTGTGAAATGTAAACGATTGTTTCTTAACGCACTAAAATGTAGCAAAACAAGACCTTGAAGCCTAGTCTTAGAGTAAGACAACATGGAGTGTGTTGCTATGCGTTCGTATATTCGACATCCATCTGGTATGCCTATTAATGTTCGTTTGGATGAAGCGGGTAATCATAACCCGGAAAACCTGAACAATATTGGTTACGGTGGTTTAAGTTTTACCAGCAAGACGCCTTTAGATCCGGGTGTGATGGTTTCACTTTCGGTGCCAATCACGCACGGTGAAGTTGAAAGCCGAGGCCGTGTTGCATGGTGTCATCAAGCAGAAAATGGCTATGAGGTGGGTATTGAGTTTATGGATGCCGGTGATTTTTATACGGTGCGCATGGTCGAACAGGTCTGTCATATCGAGCATTACAAAGGTGAAGAGCTAGAAAAGCAGGGACGAGAGCTTACGTGTCAGCAAGCAGCAGAAGAGTGGATTGAAAAATATGCTGCCGATTTTCCTGCCCCTTTTCTTGAGCAACGTCAGAAGCAACAGTAATTTAAAGTAGTCACAAGCGAGCCAACCATATTAATATCAGGTATGGTTGATAATTCTTCAGTGGTTTTTTTTAAGCGTCCCCGCTTCTGGCGCAATATCCTCCTTCAATTCATTTTGTTAGCGGTTGTTTATATTGGCTTTCAGTTTTGGCAATCACGAAACGCAATCACAGGATCTGCTCCGGCGATTAATGCGGTTTCACTTAACGGCAAACAAGTATCACTTAGTGATTATGTGGGGAAACCTGTATTGGTTCATTTCTGGGCAAGCTGGTGTCCCATTTGTCGATTTGAAGAATCAACAATTTCCTCCTTAGCCAAAGAATATGCCGTTCTCAGTTTTGCGACCCAGTCAGGCGATCAGGAGGAGGTGCTTGCACACATTAAGGCGCAGAATATTGATTTCCCCGTGATTCTGGATGAAGAGGGCGACTGGGCAAGACACTATGGCATTACCGGTTTTCCAACCACATTTATCATTGATGCGCAGGGAAATATATTTGATGTGGAGGTGGGCTATAGCTCGTACTGGGGGTTGAAACTCAGGTTAATCATGGCCAGTTGGTAGATGACACCGCATCAGGGCTTAACTTTCAGCCTGTTTCTGTTAATCTTGCTACAGACTTAAATAACGTAGGAATAACAGAATATCATGGCTGAAACAGTAGACGATCTTTCGATTGAGTATTCAGAAGATGGCCAAATCCTGGTCAAACAACTCGACAAAAAAGTATTAACCAAAGGCGCATGGTCAACCATCATGTACCGTTTCCAGGACTGGAATAAAGCCAAAGAAGAATACGGCAAAGACAAATACACCATCCGCCGTTACCAGAAACGCAACGGTGAGTATTTTCAAAAATCAAAATTTAATATCTCAAGTGCCGATCAAGCTCGCAGCATTATTGCTGCACTAGAAGAGTGGATTGGTGACGTTGATGAGGATTAATCAACCCTGAAACAATAATAATAAGGGAACTATCATGGCAATAGAGCTGGTATTGGGGATTATAGCGGGAGTTGTTATTTTACTGGGGCTGGTTTTTCTTTATGACGTGACCCAGAAAAAACATGCGATATTGCATAACTACCCGGTTCTTGGGCACATGCGATATTTTCTGGAAATGATTGGTCCAGAACTTCGCCAATACTGGGTAGCACACGACAAGGAAGAAATGCCGTTTGATCGTACCGAACGTGCCTGGATTTATACAACAGCCAAGGGCGTTAATAACTATGCTGCGTTCGGTACCACTGAAATGCAGTACGGCATTGGCTACCCTATTATCAAGAATGCCGCGTTCCCGTTTCCAGAAAAAGATGCCGTCTATCCAGGTGATGATCCAAGCGCGATCCCTTGCGTAAAGATCATGGGTGAAATGCATAATCGCCGCCGCACATGGCGACCTAACTCTATCGTGAATGTGTCAGCCATGTCCTTTGGTGCCTTGGGTAAAAATGCCATTTCGGCACTGAATCTGGGTGCCAATATGGCTGGTTGTTACCATAACTCTGGCGAAGGTGGGGTGAGTAAATATCATTTACTCGGTGGCACAGTTGTTTGGCAAATAGGCACGGGCTATTTTGGTGCCTGTGATAAAGACGGTAAGTTTTCAATTGATGTTGTTGCCGACAAGGTTGCTAAAAACCCGCAAATTCGAGCGATAGAAATTAAATTATCGCAGGGTGCAAAACCCGGTAAGGGTGGTGTCCTCCCCGGAACAAAAGTTGTGGGTGAAATTGCAGAAACCCGCGGCGTAGCAGAAGGTACCGATTGTATTTCACCAAATTGTCATTCACAGTTTTCAAATGTTGATGAGCTGATTGATTTTGTTGAACTGATTGCAGATAAAACCGGCCTACCGGTTGGTATTAAAGCCGCCATCGGTGAAACAGGTTTCTGGGAAGAGTTAGCAGAAAAAATGAAGTCGCGCCGTCAAGGTGTCGATTTTATTACAGTCGATGGCAGTGAAGGTGGCACTGGCGCAGCACCCTTAACTTACGCTGATCATGTATCACTACCTTTTAAAATTGGCTTCATGCGTGTTTACCAAATTTTTCAACACGAAGGTTTATCGCGCGGTATTGTCTGGATTGGGAGTGGTAAGTTAGGTTTCCCTGATCGAGCTATTGTTGCCTATGCCATGGGGTGCGACATGATCTCTATTGCCCGGGAAGCAATGCTGGCAATTGGTTGTATTCAATCGCAGGCTTGTCATACAGGGCATTGCCCAACCGGAATCGCCACCATGAGTAAATGGCGACAAGGCGGTTTACACATTGATACGAAAGCCCAACGACTTGCCCGTTTCGTGCAGGGTTTTCGTAAAGAACTTTTATCGCTTGCTCATACAGCAGGCTATGAGCACCCCGCACAATTCAGACCCGAAGATGTTGAGCTAAGCACGGGTGTTAATAAATTTACAGAACTGGGTGACGTAATGGGCTACACCCCGGATGCAACCGAGTTTATTTCCATGCAGGAATTAAAAGAAGTCTGAATTTACGCATCCAGATCAGGGATTAACTGGCTCTCGAGTCGGGTAATAATATCTTTGATCAGTAATTTACGTTTCTTTAAGCGGCGTAATTGCAGTTGATCGACAACGGTTTGTTCTTCTAACAGCTTGATGATGTGATCCAAATCGCTGTGTTCCAGCTTTAATTGATGGAGTTTTTCCAGATTTTCATCATTGGCACTGCCCATAATACGCTCTCGTTCAGGTGGTTATGTCTCTTGAGGCCGGTATTATACTGAATCTGTGGGGTGGTTGCTGAAGTGAATAACGTTATTTTTGTTGGTGAGTATTGGGATAAGATCTATAGGGTAATAAATGGCTGCTGTCATCCAAAGCGGACGTTTTCTGAATCTCAGCGGACGGCTGCTGGATACTGAGGCTGTGTGAAAACGTAGACCTTGATATAATAACGTAACACAATCAACAGGGAGTGGTTATGAAACGTTTTATCGAAGGTGAAAACCGTTCCCAAAGCACATTATTCCCCGAAGCCTTAGACGATTACATTAGTGAAGATAACCCAGTCAGAGTCGTTGACGCATTCGTCAGTGCGCTGGACTTTAAAGCGTTAGGTTTTAAACGTATCGAGTCCAGCGTGACGGGGGCACCCGCCTATCATCCAGCTGTGTTACTCAAGATTTATATCTATGGTTATCTGAATCGCATTCAATCAAGTCGACGCTTAGAACGCGAAGCGCAGCGCAATGTGGAAATGATGTGAATGACGGAACGTTTAACGCCGAGTTTTAAAACGATAGCTGATTTTCGTAAAGACAACAGCAAAGGCATCATCAATATGTGTCGTGAGTTTGTGGGTATCTGTCGACAACTCAATTTATTTGCGGAAGCCGTTGTCGCCATCGATGGCAGTAAATTTAAAGCGGTGAACAGTGGGGACAAAAACTTTACACCGACAAGAATGAAACGGCGCGTGGAACGTGTCGAGAAACACATTACCTGTTACCTTGCTGAACTTGAAGAGGCTGATCAAACAACGTCGTCGCAGAGCAAAGGCGATACAGAAGGATTAAAGAAAAAACTCAGCAAGATGCAGCGTGAGATGCAACGTTTGAAAATCCTGGAACACGACATGATGAATCATCCGGATAAACAAATCTCACTGACAGATCCAGATGCACGTTCAACGACCTCCACACGCAGGAACAGTGGCGCTGTTTGTTATAATGTACAGACTGTAGTGGCATAGTTAATTTGGCCACCTAACTAGAGGTGATAGTATACACCACAAAGGCAGATAGGTGAGCAAATGAGCAATAGAACGAGACGTACTTTT
Source organism: Gammaproteobacteria bacterium (assembly GCA_027006175.1). Classification (GTDB taxonomy): domain Bacteria; phylum Pseudomonadota; class Gammaproteobacteria; order AKS1; family AKS1; genus Sulfuriflexus. The sequence continues at coordinate 32,462 of JALTKS010000027.1, read as the reverse complement.
ACCCAAGATTTCAAATTAGACGCGGCAAAGTTGGTAGTTGAACAGGGTTATTCAATGCGCCAGGCGGCTGAAGCCATGAATGTGGGTAAGTCCACGATGGATAAATGGGTACGGCAACTCAAAAATGAACACAAAGGGATTGTGAGCACGGCGAGTCCGTTAACACCCGACCAACGTAAGATTCGAGATATTGAAAAGCGAATAAAACGCATTGAGATGGAGAAAGAGATTTTAAAAAAGGTTACAGCGCTCTTGATGTCCGACTTCAGGTGAATGCGGAGCATGAGAGTATGCCCTGGGGTGCGATGAACAATTTACGATGATCGAGCAGCTCAAAGAGCGCTATCCCGCGACGATGTTATGCTAAGCCTTTAATGTTCATCGCAGTAGTTATAAATATTGGGTTAAACGCTCAAAAACGATTAGCCCTAAGAAGCAAAATGAAATGACAGTTGTGAAGACTATTTTTCATGAGAGCAAAGGTTCAGCCGGTGCACGCACTATTGCTGATATTGCAACGAACAGAGGGTTCGCACTGAGCCGTTATCGTGCTGGTAACTTAAAATGGCCGCGTGTGATCTTAAAAGCTGTCAGCAGCCTAAGCATGCGTATAGGAAAGCAAAACAAGAACACATTGCGATCCCAAACAGGTTATCATTTTTTTGCACAGGCTAAGCACGAGATTATTGATTATATTATTGGTTACTACAGTCAGGTTAGACCGCATCAACACAATGATGGTTTAGCCCCGAATGTGGCGGAAGAAAAATATTGGATTGAATATAAAACTGTGGCCAAAAAAACTTGACCACTACAGTATTAAAGGTGAGGTAAAATGAAAAATATATATTGTTATATTCTACTTTTAATAAGTCTTTCTTTTAAAAGCTATGCAGCATCACCTATATTGGAGCTAAACTCTACCGGTCAACCACCATTAAGCACAATTGAACAAAATGGGTTTATGGATGAGCTGGTATCAGAAGCACTGAAACGTATTGGTTATCAATTAAATATTGTTAAATTACCAGCCGAACGGGCTTTGAAATACTCAAACAAAGGAATCATTGATGGTGAGTTAGTTCGGTTTCCTCTTGTTGGGAAATATTATAAAAACCTGATTCAGGTACCTGAAAAAATCATCGACTGGGATATTATAGTCTTCTCCTATAAACCCATTAATACAGAATTAGGATGGGCTGCGCTTTCCCAAAAGTCCGTCTCTTACATCAATGGATGGAAAATACTGGATAAAAATATACCCGCAGATGCTGAAGTAACAAAAGTCACCAATGCTGAAAGCCTGTTTAATATGTTACGACGCAAACGTACAGATTATATAATTTTTGAGCGTTGGGCGGGAATCAGTCTATTAAAAAAATACTCTATGAACAATGTTCAATTGAGCAAGCCACTTTTTTCAAAAGGCGTATATACTTTCCTTCACAAAAAACATATTAAGTTAGTACCCAAACTAAACAAATCTCTATCATCGATGAAAGAAGATGGTCGTTATCAGGAACTAATAAAAAAACACCTCGAATGACCTGTACCCCGCATAACTGACACGGATTATGCAGCCAGTGCTTCAAACTGCGAAGGTGATATATTTCCCCGCGTTGAATATCTGCGTTGTCGATTATGAAAAACTTCAATGTATTGAAACAAACTTATTCTCGCTTCCTTCATGTTCTTATACCGCTTATGGTTCGTGTGTTCCGTTTTTAGTGTGCCAAAAAAACTTTCAGCAACCGCATTATCCGAGTAATTTCCTTTTTGATTCATTCAGTAAAAATATTTCAGGATCGAAACAATAGGTTCCAGAGACTGAGAGATCCCCACGAAATTTAACGCATCCCGTCATTGCGAGGAAACACTTAAAAACAGTCGTTTTTAAGTGTTGACGCGGCAATCTCACCACGTATGCCGCGGCATTATAAGATTGCCACGTCACTATCGTTCCTCACAATGACAGGGTTTTACTTGGGCATTAATGGCTGTTTTATTAAGTGATTGTTTTTGATCATGATTTTGTGGGGATGCCTCAGTTCCAGAGACGTTTTTTTCATTTCTTGGCCGATCCTAGAAGTTAACTAGCAGAAACCCAACTTCTGCTTCTGCTGATTCAGAGACACGCACGTTCATATTTTGAATGTCTGCTAAATGGCCGTGAGCATCTGTGTAGAGAGGTCATGAATACACCTGCTGCATGCCGAACTTATAACATTTTACTCGAACAAGATCGGGCTGTAACAGCAGCGTTGTTAATCGGTTAAGATTTAAACTGAGAAACCAAGCCTTGCAGTTCTACCGACAAACGAGATAACTCGTCACTCGAATGTTGTGTTTGTCCTGCATTAGCCGATGAGTTTGCAGCAATTTCACTAATCTTCACTACATTCTGATTAATTTCTTCGGCCACCACACTTTGTTCTTCGGAAGCGCTAGCAATTTGTGTGTTCATATCATTAATTCGAGTAATACCACTGACAATAGTACTCAAGGCTTCACCTGCCGTAGATATTTTTTCTACGCCAGACTGCGCTTGGCTACGACTAGAGTCCATTGCATCAACAGCCGCCTTTGTTCCTGACTGTAATCTCTCGATCATTTGTTGAATTTCCTGAGTGGATTCCTGAGTACGTGAAGCAAGGGTACGCACTTCATCTGCAACCACTGCAAAACCTCGGCCCTGTTCACCCGCACGTGCGGCCTCAATAGCCGCATTAAGTGCTAATAAATTAGTTTGTTCGGCAATACCTCGAATAACATCCAGTACCGCACCAATCTTTACGCCATCTTCTTCAAGCTTGTTGATAACATTACCCGCCTGTTCAATTTCACTTGCGAGTTGATTCATAGAATCAATGGCTTCAACAACAACCTGCCGACCATTATTAGCTTCATCTGTTGTTTCATTAGCAGCAACGGCTGCTTCACTCGCATTGCGAGCAACTTCTTGCACCGTTGCAGACATTTCAGTAATTGCAGTGGCCACTTGATCTGTCTGAGAAGTTTGTTCCTGAATTTCATATGCAGCGGCTTGTGTAATAGCCGACAGTTCCTCCGCTGCTGAACTCATTTGTGTCGCTGAACCACTAACTTGCCCAACAATACCCTGAAAGTCACCCAGCATAGTATTAAACGCCGTTCCAGTTTCACCAATCTCATCTTTTGAACTAACCTTCATACGCAGACTTAAATCATGATCATTCGCCGCGCATGTCATCGTTGTAGCAAGCGTTTGCATAGGTCGAAGAATTCCCATTGAAATCCAAGCAATAATAGCTATTACTAAAATAGCTAAAACTAATGCGATAAGACTCGTCGTTACCATAAGTCCATCCAAGCTACCCACTTCCAACTCAACGGTCGTTGCCAGTTCCTTACTTAATTTTTTTAGTAACGCTTCAGTTTCATGTACAGTTGCACGCATTTTACCTAGCAACCCTTCCTTGCTTGTTAAACCTTTTTCCTGATTAGTTTTAACTAGGATAGAAAACCGATCTTTATATTGTTTCATTAAATCCTGAATCGCTTCTTTCTCATCACCTGAATGTTCACTCGCATCTAAATTAGCGATGAAAACATCAAAGTTCTTATTAAATTTATCAAGGTATTTGGTTTTATGCCGCAACATAAAATCTTTTTCATTGCGACGCAGCTGTAACATATCTGCACGTAACTGTTGATCATCCAGCTCTTTAATTTTAGTTTCAGCATCATGGACCGCTTCACGCAAACTACCGTACAAACCATCCTTTGAATTCAAGCCAATTTTTTGCTGCAAGCGAATAACATTATTGAAGCTGCTATTGTAATTATTCAAAGTAGTGGTAATTTCTTTGGCCGGTTGTGATTCTAAACCTGCAATATCTAATGCCGAAGATAACTTATTAACTCTACTCTGTAGGGTGTCATAGTTCGTCTTAAATTTACCTTTGTACTTTATGTCCTTACGAGCAAGAAAGTCTTTCTCATTACGGCGTAACATCAACATACCCGCTTCAACCTCACTAATTGATAGACTGACATCTCCAAATGCCTTCAAATTATTCGAGGTATATAAACCCAAACCTAAAATAGCCATCATCGATGTAAATGCTAAAACACCAGCAAACACGAATTTTTGCTTAATTGTGAGATTTATCTTTTGCATTACTATCACCGTCCCGTTTATCCATATAGATACAGCTTCGTCTCGCGACAAAGCGTACGCGCTCTACAATTAGATAGCGGCAAATAACGGCTTTACTTAAATTATTAACCCCATAAAAGTGTTTAAACTACGTTTGGTTGGTTGGACAAAAAAATCTGAACCATTTGTTTTTAAATTATATTTTTTGCCTTCGGCAAATCAAAAGCAATCCACATAAACAACACTAATTTCATTAGACGTTTTGGGGTAATTTCGGTAAAGAGAGACAGACCACGTTTTAATGATCGTTTCTAGCCGTTTTCCGGTACACGTCAGAATTAACTGAGAATCTGCATCCGCTGAGGCGCAGAAGTTGAAGCAGAAGAACTGAGTGATTGCTTATGGTTCGCAGTCTGTTCCATACTGCGGCTTCACCTGGTCGATGTAACACTGACTCTTTTATAACAAAAAAATGAGGTTTGTTACCTAATGATATTTAAGTCTGCCTTACGACGATTTTTTGCTTCTTGGTAAAAATTTTCGTGCGAACCAAAATTCAGCAAATACAATTCTAGCTCAGTATCTTTCCAAGAGTAGCCAAGTAAAACGTGTTGGTTTTTTAATTCAAATTTATGAACCCATAGATATGACAGATCGCCTTTCTTTTGGGTGCCGATGTCTGGGTTTTCGATAATGATGTCTATTTCATTATCGACCGCATCTTTTTCGTTTTCGGTGAGTTTTTTGAACGCTTTCTTAAATACGGGCGACTCGTAAACCTTAATCTTATTTTTTTCTCCTGACATATTCGGTCGCCTTTCCTGCTTTGATTTCAATCATTGCCATAAGTGCATCACGAATGAATCCATAAGGTAGATCTGGATTATCTTCGGCTACACGGCCAATTTCAGCCCAGTGCTCAATTTGTTTAGGCACGGAGCGCTTATTAGCGTCCGCGTAAACCTTTGCCTGCTCGATAAAGTCGTCGTCACAACGAATGCTAGTAGCCATAGTAACCTCTTTTAACTCAAAATGCGACAATTTGTCGCGTAACGCCTTACATTGCTAATATAATGCTTGCTGCTGCCAGAGTCAACATAATATAGACACCTATTGTGTTGACATGTCTACGACAATCACGCAACAGAATCATTTAAGTGCATGAAATATAATTGTTTATTGGTTCAAGAAGGGCGTTAAAAGACAAGCTGCTTTTTTTGACAATGTAAAGTTATTTTTACTTGTCCTGTAATGAACGTCCGCATTCATCGATTGGTGGAATACCACCGAGACAATTACTGAATGTGGCTTAGCCCCTACTTTTAACTTCGGTTATTAATGGGGGGATTACACTCTATTCTTACTTCCATTCTTTTTACTCTAGGCTGGAAGTTTTATTTCGAGAATGAAAAATCGAAAAATGTAACGGAAGGATTGAGAACTGAACAACCCTAGATATCTGCATTTGGCTGAACTCAGTCTAACTAATGTATTTACCGGGTTTACGGCTACATAAGCTAACTAACAGCCCTTATTAAATTAATTACAACTCCGGACTACGCAACACGATCATCTTTTCAATCTGCATGTCATGGAAAGTATGTGGAATTCCTCCCACACCGTGACCCGATTCTTTTAAGCCTGCAAACGGCATCCAGTCAACACGGAAGGCAGTGTGATCATTGACCATCACGGCAGATGCATCGAAGCGTTTGTAGGCGCGCAAGGCTTTATCAATATTTTTGGTAAAGACGGCGGCCTGGAATGAAACTGGTAGTGAGTTAGCTTTGGTGATGGCGTCATCCATGTCATCGTAGCTGTAAACAAGAATTACGGGGCCGAATATTTCGTTTTTTGACACAATCGCATCGTCAGAGGGGTTGTATAAAACAGTGGGGGCGTAACAGGTGTCGCTGATTTTATTACCACCGCTGAGTTTTTCAGCACCTTTGGCAATGGCTTCTTCTACCCATTCATGAACGCGGTCAACTTCGCGTGGGCGAATCAGTGGGCCGACTTCGGTTTCGGCAAGTGTTGGGTCACCCACCACCATGTTATTGCCCATGTCTGCAATTCTTTCTGCGAGTTGTTTGGCGATAGAGCTATGAGCATAAACTCGCTGCACAGACACACAGACTTGACCGGCATGATAAAAGCCACCTTTGGCTAGTAATGGCAGGGCATCGTCAAGATCGGCATCGGCTTCTACTATCACGGGTGCCGCGCCACCATGTTCAAGCGCGCAGCGTGCGCCAGGGGCAAGTTGTGAACGCAGTGACCAACCGACCTTGCCGCTGCCAATGAAGCTAAAGAAGGCAACACGTTTATCGGCGACCAAACTGGTTGAGACATTACGATCGGTTACCACCATCGGCATACACCATTCATCCGGTAAGCCGGCTTCACGTAATATGCTAATAAAACGCATGCACGAAAGTGGGGTGTCACCGGCTGGTTTGATAATAACCGGGCAACCTGATGCGATAGCAGGGCCCACCTGATGAATAATTAAATTTAAAGGGTGGTTAAAAGCACTGACGGCAACCACAACACCAATAGGTTCGCGATGGGTCATTGCCATGCGTCCCATGGAGGCAGGATTAATTCCCATTGGTATTTCAGTGCCATGATTTTCTTTAATACAGTCGATGCAGTTATGAACGCCATCAATGGCGCGGGCGACTTCAACTTGTGAATCAATCAGTGGCTTACCCCCTTCGCGTGCGGCTTCAATGGCAAGCTCTTCGGCACGTTCTTGCATAATGTCGGCAGCACGTTTGAGTATTTCGATGCGCTGTGGTGCGGTGAGCCATTTATCGCGATCGCGATAGAGTGCGTGGGCGGTACTCAGTGCTGTTTCTACAGCAGAAGCACCGGCAACATCCACGCTGGCGATTAAGCTGCCATCATAAGGGGCAGTTACATCGTGGCTGCCATCGGCGCTTGCACCGGGAACCATTAAGGGGAAATGTGTTGTCATTATTTACCTCCTTAAATTGGGCAACTGATGTTGCCAAGGCGTTTGGTGAGTTTCATATTTTCTGCATAGTCGATAGGCAGAACTACTAGACTAGGACCTTCTTCGTTAAAGGCCGCTTCGAGTTGCGGAATGAGATCACTGGTTTTTTGAACATGGTGACCACCCCAACCAAAGGCTTCGGCGAGTTGCATCCAGTCCGGGTTACCAAAATCGAGTTTGGTGTGGCTACCGAAATGGGCTTCCTGTTTCCAGGCGATTAAACCGTATTGCTTGTCTTCCCAGACCATGACAACCATGTTGCAGTTGTAGCGTTTGGCGGTTTCCATTTCCTGTACGTTCATCATGAAGCCGGCATCACCACAAATGGCGAGAACACGGCGTTCAGGATAAACAATACTGGCAGCAATCGCCCCCGGCAGCGCAAAGCCCATGGAGCAGAAACCATTTGGAATCAAGCACGTGTTGGGTTCGTGGCATTGGTAATGACGTGCAATCCACATTTTGTGGGCGCCCACATCGGAGAGCAGAATATCGCTAGCCCCCATCACCTGGCGTACATCCCAGAGTACTTTTTGTGGCTTGAGTTTGTCAGTGGAATTATCGTCTTTTTCCATCGCCAAATCAGCGCCCATTTCACGACGGGTTGCTGCTTGTTGGGTGTTATCAAAAGAGAAACTGCCATCAGCTTCGAAACGTTGGTTAAGCATCCAGAGAGTATGCGCCAAATCGCCGACTACCTCTGTTTGTGGATGATAGTGCGAATCAATTTCAGCCGGTAGAAAATCAATATGGACGATTTCTTTGTCTGAGTCTTTATTCCACAGATGCGGGTGATACTCGACCATGTCGTAACCAATAGTAATCACCAGATCGGCGGCATCAATCGCGCAGGCGACCACGTCTTTTGCTTGCAGACCGACAGTATAAAGGCAGTAGTCCGCATCCATATCGACACAGCCTTTTGCCATGAAGGTACTAATGACACCAATACCGGTTTGATCACACAGGGCGCGTAATTGGGTGCTGGCGCGTTTACGAATACAGCCATTACCAGCAACAATAATTGGATTTTTAGCAGCCATGATTTTGTTAAAGGCTTCGTCAACGATCTTGTCGTCTGCGACTGAGCGGCGGAAGCGTTGCACCGTCATGGGGACGGCATCGGTATCGTGTTCTGCAATATCTTCGGGGAGCTCAATGTGACAGGCGCCGGGTTTTTCAGTACGCGCTAAACGTACCGCCTTGCGTACAATTTCAGGAATATTGTCGGCATGAAAAATAGTTTGTGCCCATTTCGTCACGGGTTTGAACATGGCGACCACATCCATGACCTGATGTGATTCTTTATGTAGGCGGGTTGATGCACCTTGCCCGGTGAGAACCAGCATGGGGGCACGATCCATATTTGAATCGGCAACACCGGTTATCAGGTTAGTGGCACCGGGGCCAAGTGTGCCGAGACAGCCAGCAGGGTTACCAGTCAGTCGGCCATAGATCTCAGCCATGAAAGCAGCGCCTTGTTCGTGGCGTGTCAGAATGAACTTAATTTGCCTGGATTTTTCCAGTGACATCATGAAATCGGCGTTTTCTTCGCCGGGAACGCCAAAGATGTATTCGATTCCTTCGGTTTCAAGACATTTTACAAATAGATCGGATGCTTTCATTACCTACTACTCCTTGATTTTTATTTGTTTTATTAATCGGGTTGGTAGCAGGTATTATGATCACCCTGATATCAACCAAATAGGCTGGATTAACCTTCTCATATCACCGTGATACGAGCAAATGCGGTGAGTCGCCACCGAATCAGGTATGATGCGCGCCTTGGTTTTAAAACCGTTATAAACATATATTTTGCAGGGGCATACGTGGCAGACGCAGCAAAACATTTGCTTTCAATCATTGAACTGGGTGGATACCCCGATTTTACGGGCTTGTATCAACGTTTGGGTTACCAGGTTGAGAAGGTACACCAAATGCGAAAGGCTATGTCGCAGCTGAAGAAGATTCGCCCTGATGTGGTGGTTGCCGAGTTTAATTTTCAGTCTGATTTTCGAGATCGCACCAGTAGTCTTGAATCAATGTTGGCAACCATACAATTCTTGAAGTTAACAAGTCGTGTGGTGGTTTTTTTTGAAAAGGAATACACCACACAATTTGAACGCTTACATGCCACTTACCCCGATTTAATTGCAATGCCCTTTCCCATTGATGAGGCAGCGCTAGAGTTAGCATTACAAGGCAAACAATCATGAGTTTAGTATCACTGCGTAATATTGCTTTGGGCTTTGGTGGTCCGACATTACTGGATGGCGTTAATCTTGAAATAGAAAAAGCAGAACGAATTTGTCTGGTGGGTCGTAATGGTACCGGTAAATCAACCTTGTTTAAAATTCTCATGGGTGATTTACAAGCTGATGATGGCGTGATTCAAATAGGCCAGGGTATTCGAGTGAGTCGGCTCGCACAGGAAGTACCGGAAGATACTCAAGGGACTATTTACAGTGTTGTTGCACAAGGTTTAGATAAAGCAGGGCAATTATTGACGCGTTTTCATGATCTCAGCCATCAATTGGCGGATGACATGAGTTTGATGCCTGAGTTTGAAAAAGTGCAACATGAACTTGAAGCTTTGAATGGTTGGCAAATGGGTCAGCGTATTGATCAGGTGTTGTCTCGTTTAGATCTGGATGCCGATACTGAATTTTCATCATTATCCGGTGGTTGGAAAAGACGCGTGTTGTTAGCACAAACCTTAGTGGCTGAACCGGATGTGTTGCTGCTCGATGAACCAACAAACCATCTTGATATAGAAATGATTGCCTGGCTAGAAGAGTTCTTACTGAGTTATAAAGGCACACTGGTTTTCATTACCCATGATCGGATGTTCCTGCGCCGTTTAGCGACACGCATTATTGAATTGGATCGCGGCAAACTCACGAGCTGGCCGGGAAACTATGAAAAGTATCTTGAGCACAAGCAGGCAGCATTGGATGCCGAAGCCAGTGAGTCAGCCTTGTTTGATAAGAAATTAGCCGAAGAAGAAAAATGGATTCGACAGGGCATTAAAGCACGCCGCACCCGTAACGAAGGGCGTGTACGCGCATTGGAAAAAATGCGCCGTGAACGTGCGCAACGCAGGGAAGTAACCGGTAAAGCCAAATTGCAAATGCAGGACTCTTCATCTTCCGGCAAGATTGTGGTGGAAGCAGACGATGTCACATGGTCATGGACCAATGAACAAGGCGAACAGAAAACCTTGTTGACGCATTTTTCAACGACGATTATGCGTGGCGATAAGATTGGTATTATTGGACCGAATGGCTGTGGTAAAACAACGTTAATTCGTTTGTTACTCGGCGATTTGTCACCAGAACAAGGAACAATTAAACAAGGTACCAAGCTTGAAATTGCGTATTTTGATCAACTACGCGGTCAGCTTGATCCAGAAAAGAATGTGCAAGACAACGTGGCTGATGGCAATGACCATGTCACTATTAATGGTACGCCACGTCATGTCATCAGTTATTTAGGGGATTTTTTGTTTAGTCCTCAACGTGCGCGAACACCGGTTAAAGCCTTATCCGGTGGTGAACGAAATCGTTTGTTGTTAGCCAAGTTATTCACCAAGCCGGCTAATATGTTGGTGATGGATGAGCCAACCAATGATCTCGATGTTGAAACCCTCGAACTGCTTGAATCTATTCTGGTTGAATACGACGGTACCGTTATTCTGGTTAGCCATGATCGTGCCTTCATCAATGAAGTAGTGACCAGCACACTCGTATTTGAAAGCGGCGAGCAAGTGAATGAGTACGTGGGCGGTTATGATGATTGGCTACGTCAACGCAGAATCTCAGGTAATAATAAAGTAGAAAAGAACAAAACCAGAGCGGTTGAAACCCAATCGGCAGCGGTAACAAATGAGCCGAAAAAAACACGTAAGCTTAGTTATAAAGAACAAAGTGAATTGGAAAAACTGCCTGCAAAAATAGAAAAGTGGGAAACGGAGCAAGAATCACTTCACGCACAAATGGCGAGCAGTGATTTTTATCAGCAAGACAATGCCGTTATTACCAAAACGCAGAAGCAGTTAGCCGATTTGGAAGCGGAGCTGGCGAAAGCCTATGCGCGCTGGGAAGAGCTCGAAGATTAATAAAGGAGGTGAGCGATGAGTGATGCAAGAGTTGAAGAGCTGGAAATGCGTTTATCTTTTCAGGAGAATGCGATGCAAACCATGAGTGACGAAATGGCGAAGCAGCAACAGCAGCTTGAATTATTAACGCGTGAAATTAAACGTTTAAACAAGGCGTTGGAATCGGCTTCGTCAGCACCTTCAGCTAACCAAATTGATGAACCGCCACCGCCACATTATTAAGCGTCAGCTTTGACATACGGTTCAATCGCTTTAGCTAATTCACGTGGATCAAATTTTGCGACATAGGCATCAACACCAACTGACTTGCCAATACTAACGTTAGCTTCTGCGGATAAAGATGAATGCATCACGACAGGAATATCCTTCATGCGAGGATCATCTTTGATTTTTTTCGTTAGTACATAGCCATCCATGCCTGGCATTTCAATATCGGTTAAAATCATTCGAATCAGTTGTCTGGTTGGTACACCCATTTCTTCAGCGAGGGCGGCTTGTTCAGAAATTCGTTCCCAGGCTTCTTCACCATTTTTAGCGCTGATATAATCGACACCCAGTGTGTCCAGTGTTTTAGTAATTTGTTTACGCGCAACGGATGAGTCATCAGCAAACATAATAGTGGCTTTTGTATTAAGGCTTTCAACCCCTTCAAACATGGTTGGATCGCTTAGATCGTCAGAGGTTTCAGAAAGTACTTTTTCAACATCAAGTACCATTACAATACGTCCATCACCCAGTTCTGTTACTGCGGTGACCAAACCACCTAAACGATTAGTTAACATAGGGGGGGGCACTTTGATTTCGTTCCACTCCATACGTAAGATTTGCTCAACACTGCTCACCAAAAAGCCCTGTGTGTGACCATTAAATTCTGTGACAACCAGAACTTTAGGCTCTTCAGACATATCTAAATTACAAAAATGCACAAGATCAATAATCGGAATCATGTCGCCGCGTAAACAGACCATGCCTTTGACACCATTTGGCATGTCAGGCGCTTGCGTGACTTCCGGCACATGCATCACTTCACGAATTTTGAATACATTAATACCAAAGACTTCTTCACGCCCGGTTTCTCGATCTTTGCCAAGACTGAAAAGGAGTATTTCAAGACGATTAGCGCCCGCTAAACGGGTACGTTCGTCGATAGATTGCATCAGGTTACTCATGGATTACCTCAACTCGTGCTTGTTCTGTTGGTGACTAGTAGGATCATCGACAGTAAGCCAAAAAGGTTGAGGTTTTTTTAGCATAAAATGTAAAAAATAATCTATTACATTGTTTTTTATAGGGTATTGTGGGGAGTAGTTGTAGTAAAGGGGATAAATTAATGCATCACATTCAATAACTGGTCTTCTAATTCAATGCGTACAGCAAGCGCCTGACCTAATTTTGAAAGGTCATCGGAGAAAGATTTATCGAATTTTTTTATTGATTCGTCTTCATATTTATCATTGAAGTCGAGTGCCATTTGAGTTGTTTCTGAAATTTGTGGGTAGAGTTTTTCAGCTAAATTACGAATTTCTTCGCGACGTTCTTCGCCATCAACAAAACGTTGATAAAGACCAAAGTGACCAGCGGCAAGATAATCAACCAGAATTTCACAAAAGTGTTGCAGCATGATTCTGAGCTCCTCGGTGCTATGAGGATCTTCCCAGGGCTCTACACCAGCAATTTGACAGAATTGCACCAACATATCCGCTCGCTCATCAGTGAGATGTTGCTCAATGCTGTCGCTACGATTACGGCGTTCAGTCCCATTCTGTGGTTGTTCTGTTGCATCCATAAGATTTATCACGCAATTTTATTATTTACTTGCATGTAGCATACAGAGATAAACGTGATTTGTTAATGGTAATTTGGCTATATAAGTTTTTACTAATTTACTTGGTATAAGAATCCTAGAACAATTCAACTGCTACTTCTTCTTTAGCCTCCGTGGCTTTTGATAAAATGTCTTCAATGTTGCCGCCTGCCAGCACCGCATCAAACATTTCCAGATCATTATCGAGCGTATAGTGAGAACGAATTTTTACTTCTAATTCCTTCCATGATTCCGGTTTACTCATGCGCTCAGGTTCATCAATGAGTGATGATAGTTCATCAAGGCTAATAGAAATGTGCTGCATACGCTGGTTTAACCGGTCATAAAATTGAAATGCCATGGTTGTTTCTTGCACGGTATTCATTGCTTGCTGACAATTAGTAAGTAATTGGTCTTTTTCAGGGGTATTCGGTAGTTCTTCAATCCCTTTTTGTATGGCCATCACGTGTTCGGTCATGTGGGTAAAAGAGTTGATTAAGGTTTCAACGGAGTCATTGCCATCCTGCAAGGCATAAGAGACCCTCGCCGCCGCTAAATCGAGCATGCGCACGGTACGTCTGATTTGGCAGACATCATCTTTACAGTGCTGAATCTCATCTGGCTGATTTTCTTGACTATTTTCCATACTTTCAGGCATGTAATTTCTCCATATTCAGCGATGATCTTTGTGTATTTATGCTGTGTACAACCGCGTTATCGGCAAAATGGAATAAAACCTGAGTGAAAGCTAGGAGATTGGCTAACTTAAGGTATAATGCGCGGCTTTTAACCATATAGACCGTTCTCGGTCGGGACATCATCACAGTGAGTGAACAATTCCGAAACATCGCCATCATCGCCCACGTCGATCATGGTAAGACCACCCTCGTCGATAAATTGTTGCAGCAGTCAGGCACACTGGAAACACGAGGTGATTTTGAAGAACGTGTCATGGATTCTAACGATCTTGAAAAAGAACGTGGCATCACCATTCTTTCTAAACCGACAGCGATCCGCTGGAAAGGCGAACGAATTAATATCGTGGATACGCCAGGCCATGCTGATTTTGGTGGTGAGGTAGAACGCGTACTGTCGATGGTTGATAGTGTATTACTGATTGTGGATGCGGTTGAAGGTCCCATGCCACAAACTCGTTTTGTGACATCGAAGGCGTTGGCATTAGGTCTAAAGCCTATTGTCGTTATTAACAAAATTGACCGTGAAGGCGCGCGTCCTGATTGGGTACTGGATCAAACTTTTGATTTGTTTGATCGCCTGGGCGCAACAGATGAACAGCTGGATTTCGAAGTCGCCTATTGTTCAGCCATTAATGGTTATGCAGGGCTGGAGTCTGATGTGAGTGATGGTGATATGGAACCATTGCTACAAGCGATTGTTGATCACGTGGAACCACGTAAGGTCGATGTTGATGGTCCATTCCAGATGCAAATTACCCAGCTTGATTACAATAGTTATGTGGGCATGATTGGTATTGGTCGTATTGAACGTGGTCGTGTTAAAACTAATACAGCGGTGACGTTAATCGATGATGAAGGTAAAAAACGTAACGGACGTATTTTACAGGTATTAGGTTTTCTGGGTCTTGATCGTGTTGAAGTTGATGAAGCGATTGCCGGTGACATTATTGCTTTTACCGGTATTGAAGAACTGAATATTTCGGATACAGTTTGTGATCCTAATAATGTTGAAGCATTGCCTGCATTAAGCGTTGATGAACCCACCGTAACAATGACCTTCCAGGTTAATAACTCACCGTTTGCCGGACAGGATGGTAAGTTTGTTACTTCTCGCCAGATCCGTGAACGTCTTGATCGCGAACTGAAACATAATGTTGCCTTGCGTGTTGAAGACGGTGGAGACCCGGATAAATTTAAAGTATCAGGTCGTGGTGAATTGCACCTTTCTATTTTGATTGAAACCATGCGCCGTGAAGGTTTCGAAATGGGTGTATCACGTCCGGAAGTGATTATTAAAGAAATCGATGGTGAACGTTGTGAACCGTTTGAACAAGTCACCGCCGATGTTGAAGATCAACATCAGGGTAGTGTAATGGAATCACTCGGACAACGTGGTGCAGAATTAAAGAACATGATGCCGGATGGTAAAGGGCGTGTGCGTCTTGATTTTGTTATTCCTGCTCGAGGCTTGATTGGTTTCCGTACTGAATTTTTAACGGCTACTCAAGGTACCGGACTTATCTACAGCGTGTTTGATCATTATGGACCTATAAAATCAGGTGAATACGGCCAACGTGTTAATGGCGTATTGATTTCCAATGGTCAGGGCAAGTGTTTAACCTTTGGTTTGTTTAACCTGCAAGAACGTGGTCGCCTGTTCAGTTCACATGGTGATGAGGTTTATGAGGGAATGATTATCGGTATTCATTCGCGTGGTAATGATTTGGTGGTTAACCCGTTAAAAGGTAAACAGCTCACCAACGTGCGTGCATCGGGTACGGATGAAGCGCAAGTATTGACGCCACCTATTCGCATGACACTGGAGCAGGCCTTAGAGTTTATTGATGATGATGAGTTGGTGGAAGTGACGCCTAACTTTATTCGTATTCGTAAGCGTTTGTTGAAAGAACATGAACGTAAGCGTGATAAGCGTTCTGCCTGATTTTATTATTGGGTAATAAAGAAGCCGATACTTTTTTGTGTCGGCTTTTTTTATATGTATTGATCGTGAATTTTGTTTGGCACCGTAGCCTGCTGCCAGTCATCAGCTGCTGGCTCAGGGAATCTCCCTGCGGTCCGATTCGATTCGCCATCATCTGATGCCTGGCATCAGGCTACTCTGGAGTATTATTTTGGCAGCGCTATCAGGTGAATTATTCCGACGCATTGTGCAACGTAGTGGAACCCTAAGGAGGAATCATTCACCTGATAGCGCGAACTTGGCACCGTAGCCTACTATCAGTCATCAGGCTACTCCGAGGTAGTTTGATGGTTTACTTTGTCACGTGAATTATTCGACCATTAACGGGTTGCACCGGACGAACACTCTTGGCAAAGATGCTTGTGAATCCAGCAACCTGTTCGGCAGACACGTCAATGGGTGTTTGCATAACCATCCAGTTCACGCCTTCACTGCACGGTGGGGTTGTTAGTGAGCCGCTGTAGTTAAAGTAACTGTGATTAGCGGGTAATAGATCGGCAACGTTGACGGTATCTTTTACCGTATTTTGTTCACCGGCGGCTTTTGGCATGTTGCTCCAAATAGAACCGATGATGGGGTTTGCCTTACCGATTTTCATCATCACACCAATAACACCCAGTTGACCATCAGCGGCTTGATGAACCAGGTGAGCAACCATGTCGTAGGGTTTGCCATTTACTTTGTGTTCGCTCGGACTATGAAAATGGAATTGGAGAAGGTTGTAAGGTTTACCTCCAACATTAATGCTGCTGCCTTTTGCGTAGTTCACTTGAATAGTGTGACCGTTATTGATGACATCAATGGGGGTAGGTTTGTAGCTAAATTTAATGTTAGCAAGTTTGGCTGTTTTGGTGCTGCTGATATCGATAGGTGACTGGCTTTTACCACTCTTACAGGTGCTAAAGTCGTGAGAAAGATCGCCCCAGTTTTCGGGGCCTTCATGACCTTCGTAACCCCAATGAGCTTTACCACCTGATGCGAGGGCGGTACCACTAAAGAGGATGCCACTGAACAAAGTGGTTAAAACAAGCTTGTTACGTGTCATAGTTTTCTCCAAGTTAAATAGGTATGGCTGCTTAAAAAGATGAAGATACTTTACGCTGCAAGCAGAAATCGTCAAATGGTGCATTTTGCAATAAAATCTAGATGGCGATGATTTATAATAGTTAGTTTTGAGCTGTAAATTTTCTAAGCGCCTGCTTTATGCTAAGTTATTAGTAAAAATATGCGTATTGATTAAAAATTTTAATGAGTTTATTGGTTCAATCCATGCCATGATGCGGTTGCATTTTACAATGCGCATAATAAAAATTAGTTGCATTTTGCAGTGTCTACATTAACAAAAACTCAACGAGGTAAAACCCCTATGGCACCGTTACAACGTTTATTAACAAGTTTATTATTGCCAGTATTGTTACTGGTAAGTTCAATTGCTTCAGCAGAACAACCTTGGCTCAAGCCTTATAATATGGCAAGTCAAAATTCAGGTTCGATGGCTGAAGTTGCTAAAGCAACAACGGCAGCACTTAAGTCGGGTGGTTTTGACGTTGTTGGTTCATACCAACCATATGCAACAGCAACAGTGATTGGTGTAACTAATGATGCATTAAAGAAAGCCGCAGCGAAAACAGAATTTGGTGGTTACGGTGCAGTCATTCGTGTTGCGGTAACGCAAGTGGGCGACAAAGTTCAAGTGAGCTACGTGAATCCCGCGTGGATGGCGGCATCCTTTAAAATGGATTCTGATTTGACAGCCATTGATAAGCAGTTAGCTGCGGCATTAGGTGGTTCAGCGCCATACGGTGCGGAAGACCCAGGCTGGAAAGCGGATCAACTTGATGAGTTCCATTTCACTGTGTTTATGCCTTACTTCGATGATCCTTATGAATTAGCAGAACATGATTCATATGACGCGGCAGTAAAAGCCGTTGAAGCAGGTCTTGCTGCTGGTAAAGGTGGTACTGCGAAAGTATTCCGCGTTGATATTCCGGGTAAGAAACAAACACTATTTGGTGTTGCTTTGTTGAAGGATGCCGGCATCGCGGGTGATGAAGACATCATGACAAAGATCGATTTGACCGATAAAAAGCAAACAGCGCATCTTCCATACAGTGTCCTTGTTTCAGACGGTAACGTTTACGCATTACACGCTAAATTCAGTATCGCGAATGCATTTCCTGACCTGGATATGAGTACATTCTTCAAGATTAGTGATGCACCTGATGCAATTGAAGCTATTTTGACGAAGGTAGCGGGTGGCGAATAGTTAATTTACTGCTATGTTTGACGTATACGGGGTCATTATGACCCCGTATTTGTTTCTGTCACACGAAGATATTAAGGGATAGTCGATCGTGAGTAAGGATAAAGTCATCGCATTAAGCCCGGTTCAAGCACATGAAATGCTGGAGGCCGATGCGCGCTCGATTCTTATTGATGTGCGTTCTAATATGGAATTTCTGTTTGTTGGTCATCCCAAAGGTGCCATTAGTATCCCCTGGATAGATGAACCTGATTGGGTGGTGAACCCTCACTTTGTTACCGATGTACGCAAAGTATTGTTAGGTGGTGTCAGTTGTAGTGCCGATGTGGGGTGCGCCCCGATTATTCTGATTTGCCGAAGTGGTAAGCGCTCTCTTGAAGCTGGCGCATTGCTTATTGAAAATGGATTTACGAGTGTCTTCAATATAACTGATGGCTTCGAGGGTGAGTTAGATGAGCAACATCATCGCAGCGCTCAAGCAGGTTGGCGTTATGACGATTTGCCCTGGGAGCAATGTTAAAAAATTTTAGTCCATTTTATAGTATGTGTCTTTTACCAGTCGTTTTATCCAGAAAAACATGTAATCAGGCAATTTCTCTAACTATTATTGTAGGGACTTTTGATGACGAAGTACGATAGCCAAGTTATGTTTATGGCACTGAGCCTTATGCGAGAAGAGAAGAAATTTAAGTCATATTGCAATCCTGAAGGGTGCAAGACGCAATCTAATTAACCAGGATGAATGGTTAATTATCATTATTCCCCTGTTTTATTGTTTGGCATTGGCTTTGCAATGTTTTAATTACACTCAGTAATTAAAACCATGAAAGGGAAATGATCATGAAAAAGAAGAATAGTTTAATAGCATTGTTCGCAGTCATTATTTTTCAGTCGAGTCTTTATGCATCAGAGTCAACACCGACACAGGCTGAAATGGATGCATGGTTTAATGATGATGCAGAATTTCGAATTGCAGAAGTGAACGAGGGTGAATTAGCTTTTTTGCCGAATCTTAAAAACGAAAACACACATAAAGCACAGTCAAAGAACAAAATTAAAATACTACCAACAAGTATGAAAGACGGATGGGTAGAAATGGCTCAATGTCATCGTGGTCTGGATGCAATGCCTTTAGTACAATTGGTTTTCCCTGAGTACACACTACGAAATTTGCGCATTACTAAACAGAAGGGTATTGCTGAAGTGGTGGTTGAAGCTAAAAGCGTTCAAATGGCAGATGTTTCACGCGGTGCAGAGTTATGTGTTGTGATGCAAATCAAAGCATTGATGAAAAACCAGCAAGGTCAATACGTGTTAACAAACGGCCCATATCAACGACGTTTTCTTGATGGATATTATCCCATGAAGTTGACTTTAGAAGTGGATTACAGTCAATCAGATCTGGTGCCGGTTGCTATTTTACCTGCGCCACAGCCAGGGCTGGAATTTATTGATACGAAACAGAAAGTAAACGTAAAAGCTCATTTTGAGGGAGTGCTACGAACACAAATTTCATTTGTACAAGCGCAACAATCTTAAATTAATGACAGATATCGATGTCATCATTTGGGTAAAGCATCCACGCCCAGGGTTGACCATCTTTTACAGCAGCCAACATTTTTTGTTGGCGTTGTAAGGTATTGCAGAGCCGAGAATAAGATTGATATTGGTGTTTAGAGGAACCCAGTTTATTGCGTAGAATTTTGATGCGATCACGCAGCAGACGTATGTCGTGAGACAATACTTCCTCTGTCGGTACCTCAGCACCGAAGCAGTTCATCCATACCTGTTTATTGACCATAATACTCAAGTGTTTACCTACCTATTGGTTACTCTGCGCATCAGGCTCCCCTCCCTTTGTGCAGTGCATTTTAGTTTAGGATTAAAGTTTGAGTTTTACAGTCAGTAGAATCTGAGTCTATTGTAGGTGAATTCTTACATAGTGCGATTAATTGAACCAATCAACAATATGTTCTCCAAGTTGTTCTATATGAATGAATTCTTCAGAAATGGTTTTCCCTTTCACTGAAATACCTTCGCTATGAATGGTGTCAGGGTTTCCGCTAATAAGTGGGTGCCAGGCAAGTAGCGGCTTACCCTCTGCAAGGCGGCGATATGCACAACTGGTGGGGAGAGCGGTTGATGAACGTACTGACTCAGCATCTAAAACCAGACATTCAGGCACTAATTTCTTCCGCATGGGGTAGTCTTTGCAACGACAGCTTTCATTATCCAGCAGCTGACAGGCAACATTCGTAAAGTGTAATTCACCTGTATCAATATCTTCGAGTTTATTCAGGCAGCAGCGACCACAGCCATCACAGAGTGATTCCCATTCTTCGGGATTCATTTCAGAAAGTGTTTTTGTTTCCCAAAAGGGTTTGCTTTGTTGTGGCATAAAAGTAAGTATGGCATGAATTTTAATGAGAGTGCTGAATAACAGAATGGATACATTGCCTGATTATCTGGATCATGACCTACAGATGATATCTATCGGTTGTAATCCGTCGCCGTTATCGATTAAACACCAATGTTATTTTGCGAATCCTCGCAATCGTTTTTGGAAAGCACTGAATGGCTCTGGATTGATAAAGGAAGAACTTGCTCCTGATGTAATATCGATGCAGATTTTACTCAATCAATACCGAATAGGTTTTACGGATGTTGTGAAGCGCTGTACGCCCGGTGTTTCCGATTTAAAAGCAGCTGATTATCGACAAGATGCGCCATTATTGTTAAAAAAGTTATTAAAATATCAGCCAGGTATTTGCTGGTTTCATGGCAAGGTGGCGTATAAGCACTTTTTAAAATATACCCTGGCGGATAAGAATGACATTGACTGGGGTTTGCAGGTATTGAAAATAGGAAATTCGCGTGTATTTGTGACACCTAATCCAAGTCCTGCCAATGCAGCTTATTCGCTCGATGATTTAATTGAATGGTATAGTCAGTTAAGAAAAATATAAGCCAGGAATGATGTTATGTTTTTTGTTCGGTATATGCGTAATGGTTTTTTAATATTATTGCTGATGTTGCCATCGGTCTTACTTCATGCTCACCCGGTTTCAGGGAAATATGATGGACTATTGTTGGCATTTGATAAAGAGCATCAGCGTTTGACGGGTTATTTTGAAAGTTATACTGGCTGGGATGAGAGCTTTAAGGCACCGCGTTTTTCATGTATTTTTTATCTTGAAGCTCGGCAGGTTTCTGATTCGCCGGTAAAGATTAAGACCTGGTATCCGGGTGATGACACGGTGATTGAGGGCGAGCTGACGTGGTCAGACGATCCATCGTCAGTTTTTATCAAGCTCCCGACAGAACATGGGGGGTGCTGGAACGTGCAACCCTTTGCCAGAGAAAAAGTGTTATTCGAGTTAATGGAGCCGACCGATTGGTTGTCTATTGAAATTGTCACGGCAAAAAAAGCTTATTTTTATCGCTCGCCATCAGATAAGTCAAAAACGCGTGCTTATGTAATAGCCAGAGATGTTATCAGGGTACTTAAGAGAAAGCATGATTGGGTGTATGCTGAGTACCGACACACTGAAACCGGTAAAGTGACGCGCGGATGGGTGAAAAAGAAAATGCTGTTAAATGCTCATTAAATGAAAGGTGTAAGTAAAATAATATGAAACCATCATCGTCTAATGGCTTTGTTCGTTTATACAAGGCGAGCATTTATTCCTGGCAGGGCTTTGTTGCGGCATTTCGCCATGAACAGGCATTTCGTTTAGAACTTTATTTATTAATACTTATTGTGCCAGCGGTATTTTATTTAACCGATTCTAATCTGGAACGAGCATTAATGATTGGAAGCTGGTTACTGGTAATGACCATTGAATTGATTAATTCCGCGATTGAAGCAGTGGTTGACCGTTTTGGCGGTGAACAGCATGAGTTATCGGGTCGTGCCAAAGATATTGGTTCTGCGGCAGTCTTTATTGCCCTGGTGATTGTTGCGGTTGTTTGGGCAGGTGCTTTACTGCCTTAGTTAATCGCACCCAGGTCAGCCAGAAAATCTTTTACTTCCGCTTCGGGCTTAAAGCCACTGAAGCGGCCACGTTCTTCACCATCAATAAATACAATCACGGTTGGAAATCCGCGTAAGCCATAGCGGCCAGCAAGGTGCATGTTGTCGTCTACTTCTACTTTTGCCAGTTTGATCTGGTCGGTTTGTTGTTGTGCAATTTTTTCGAGGACCGGGGTTAAAGCACGGCAAGGTGGACACCACTCCGCCCAAAAATCGACCACGATAGCCGTGTCTGAAGAGGCATGGATAACACCTTGATCAAAACCGGCTTCATCAACATCAAAAATATTTTCTTGCGTAATTCCCATTAAGAAATTCCTGAAATGATTATGAGCAGGGCATTGTACGGATGATTTTGGGGCATGCAAATGATTAAAAAATGATCAGTTTGGCGTTGAAAGTTGAGGGCTAAAATCTGAATAATCTGTTTAACACTAATGACCTGCATGCGCTTGGTGAGGTTTAACCTCAAGGGTTTTTCCTAAGTTATGTTGAAAAATGTATTTGTTTCAGTGTCTTAGAAACGTTACAATTGTTAACAATTCAAAATAACAATAAATAAAACCTAAAGATCATAAAGAATGATAGGGAGAGCAACGTGAGTAGTCTTGATTTAAGAGAGCCTAAACCAGGTTATTGGTATATCAATCGCACTGGGAAATTAATGAAAGTTAAAATGGTTATGCTTGGGGAAGCCGGTACAGAAGCCGTTTTAATTCAGTATGTAGAAGGCTCTACGTTAACGATTAGCATGGATGACTGGAATTGCCTGGATTTGGTTGTACCACGTTACAATCAAGGTCAAGTTGTACTGGAATCTGAGCAGTCTATCTAAGCTCGTCAGTATTTGGTGTTTGTTCTGATTGGTTCATTTTGAACGAATCAGGGCGACACGACCCACCATTTTAGTTTGTAAATCCTTTTTGTTTAGTGCCATTATGTGGCATGCAAGCTCATCCTTACTACGTCAGTTTCATGGTTTGAATGATGAAATATGACAGTCATTTGTTTTTTGTCACAATATTGTCATATCGGCGTCATAGAATCCTGTTTATGAAATGGCAAAGATGCCCCATACATAAGGCAAGTCAATGATGACACCTAAGGTTTTACTGGTAGAAGATGAAGCACCCATCCGGGAAATGATGAGTTTGGCGCTGAGTAAAGTCGGCTACACCATCATTGAAGCGGAAGATGCTGCCTCTGCGCGCAAGCGGATGTTGGATGATCTGCCCGATATTATGGTGGTTGACTGGATGATGCCGGGTGAGAGTGGTATTGAGTTTGTGAGATCAGTTAAATCAGAATCACTGACAAAACAAATACCGGTCATTATGGTCACTGCACGTGCAGAAGAAGATGATCGTGTGAGGGGATTGGAAGTGGGTGCCGATGATTATATGTGTAAGCCGTTTTCTCCCAAGGAATTAGCCGCCCGAATTAAAGCTATTTTACGCCGAACTAATCCGCAGCTTACTGATGCACCTATTGAGGTAAATGGTTTACGCCTTGAACCAGATAGTCACCGTGTCTTTGCGAATGATAAATCATTAGAGCTTGGTCCCACTGAGTTTCGTATTTTACATTTTTTCGTCACACATCCTGAGCGAGTTTATAGCCGCGGACAGATCCTCGATTATGTTTGGGGCAGTAATGTCTATATTGAAGAGCGTACGGTCGATGTGCATATTCGCCGTCTTCGTAAAGCCCTAACACCGGCTTATAACGGACTTGTACAAACAGTACGAGGCGCGGGCTATCGATTCTCTACGCGGTCATAGATTTTGAATCGTATTGTTAATGAAGAGTTCTGGCGGTTGCTATTATTATTGGTAGCGGTTTTGCTTTCTTATACCTTGTTTGGCTATTTTTTTGTATGGTTCTCCATTGCCATTGGCATATATCTGGTTTGGCATCTTCGCCAGCTTGACCGTTTACTTGAATGGCTGGAACGGCGACTGACCGGTGA
Source organism: Gammaproteobacteria bacterium (assembly GCA_027006175.1). Lineage (GTDB taxonomy): Bacteria > Pseudomonadota > Gammaproteobacteria > AKS1 > AKS1 > Sulfuriflexus. Next base: position 8,440 of record JALTKS010000027.1, on the reverse strand, counting down.
AGCACCTGAAAGTAGCGGGATCTGGGAAGATGTTTTTATGCGTCTTTACCGTTTCCGTTTGCGCAACAAACGTCGCCACAAACGACTGGTAAAACGTATTTCACGCTTTCAGGAAGCGGCGCAAGCCATGCCGAATGCGATTGTTGTATTAAGTCATGATAATAACATTGAATGGTGTAATAGCGCGGCAACAAAAATGTTGGGTATCCATACCTCACATGATTTAGGTCAGCGGTTATTGAATTTGGTTCGTCATCCTCAACTGGTTAGTTATCTTTTAAAGGCTGATTTTGAAGATCCTTTGGTGATGCCTTCGCCGGTAAACAAGGAACGGACACTTTCAGTACGTTTAGTCGCCTATGGTGACGACCAAACATTATTGGTTGGCCGAGATATTACGCGCTTACAACATTTGAAACAGATGCGCCGTGATTTTGTGGCTAACGTATCTCATGAAATGCGTACCCCTTTAACTGTTATTAATGGTTATGTGGAAATGATGCGAGACGATCATTCGCTATCAAAACAGGAAAGTCAGGATATGTTGATGCGTATTGATGAGCAGTCAACACGGCTTCAATCTATCGTAGATGATTTATTACAGTTATCGCGATTAGAGTCATCGAGTTCAGAAACAAAAGTTCGCAGCGTCAATGTGGCAGAATTACTCGATAATGTTATTAGTGATGCAAAAGAATTATCAGGCGAACAGCAGCATGAGATTTCAGCAGATATCGATCGTGATTTAAATATTCTCGGAAATGAAATAGAAATTCGCAGTGCTTTTTCAAACCTGATATTTAATGCGGTGCGTTATACACCGGACAAAGGTCAGATTATGGTGACATGGTATAAGAATAACGAGGGCGTTCATTTCACAGTCCGTGATACGGGTATAGGTATCCCTGCACAACATCTTGCTCGTTTAACCGAACGTTTTTATCGTGTTGATGTAGCACGCTCGCGACATACGGGGGGCACCGGGCTTGGGCTGGCGATTGTTAAGCACGTTTTACAACGTCATGACGGTGAGCTTGAAATAACAAGTACCGCAGGGGTAGGAAGTCTGTTTTCTTGTCATTTCCCACTTTCTCGTGTCACAAAAACGTCATGAAGGGTTCATGTTGCTGTCATATCTATCTTGCAGAATACGTTCCTGGATACACAAACTAAAATTGTTAATTATCGCTTTTATGAAGGAGCGTATTGAAATGAAAAAATCTGTCATTGCATTGCTGTCACTTTGCAGCATCCCGTTTATGTCAGGAACAGTTCAGGCTGATTCTGGTGTTGACTCACATCTTCCTGTTTACCAGCGTGCGAGTGGTGTTTCCGGTAATATCTCAAGTGTTGGTTCAGATACATTAGCAAACCTGATGACACTTTGGGCAGAAGAATACAAACGTCTTTACCCCAATGTGAATATCCAGATTCAAGCAGCGGGTTCATCGACTGCTCCACCTGCCTTGACTGAAGGCACGTCTAACTTCGGTCCAATGAGCCGTAAGATGAAAAGCAAAGAACTAACTGCATTTGAAAAACGCTTTGGTTACAAACCGACACCTATTAAGGTTGCGATTGATGCATTAGCGGTTTATGTGCATAAAGACAACCCGATTAAAGGCATGACTATCCCACAAGTTGATGCGATTTTCTCACGTAACCGTAAATGTGGTGGTGATGAAGATATTAAACGCTGGGGTAAGCTAGGTTTACGTGGCGCATGGACAAGCCGTGATATCCAGATCTTTGGTCGTAACTCGGTATCAGGTACGTATGGTTACTTTAAGAAGAAAGCACTCTGTAAAGGTGACTTCAAAGCCAATGTAAATGAGCAACCCGGTTCTGCGTCAGTTGTTCAATCAGTTACCGCATCAATTAATGGTATCGGTTACTCGGGTATTGGTTATAAAACATCAGGCGTTAAAGCCGTTGCCTTAACCAAGAAACCAGGTAAGCCATTTATTGCCGCAACAAAAGAAAATGCAGCAAATGGTACTTACCCTTTAGCACGTTACTTGTACGTTTATGTTAACAAACATCCTAATAAACCACTTGCACCACTAGAACGTGAATTTGTAAAAATGATTCTTTCCAAGGTGGGTCAGCAAGTTGTTGTGAAAGATGGCTATGTACCACTGTCATCTAAATTAGTGAAAAAAGAACTCGCTAAATTAGATTAGTATAAAACCCAGGGATGGATAAAGAAGCCCCGCAATTGCGGGGTTTTTTTTGTTTTATGTCACTCGTCATATTTCTGTCATGGTTGTTACATGAAAGCTTCATTTTTTCATCATGGTTTTGTCATTTTTGTTTCTCATAATGTGCCTTCAAATTTAAAACATCTTTTGGAGAAAAAACACCATGGCAAATATAAGCCGCACGTTAACAACACTGGTTACAGCAGGATTGTTAACAACCATGACTATGCAAGCACAAGCGAGTGAAAAAGAATTACTGAATGTATTGCTTGAAAATGGCGTTATTAGTAAGGGCCAGTACAAAGCACTGGAAAAGAAATATGCGAAAGGTAATAACACGCATGTGAGCACCAAAGGCGGTATTAAAGCTAAAAGTGTAGATGGCAAATACAAGTTTCAGTTTGGTGGTCGTGTCATGGTTGATGCTGGTTACTCAAATGAAGATGTAACAAGCCTTGAGTCAGGGACAGAGTTCCGTCGACTGCGTTTATTTGCGAAGGGTAAACTACATGAAGACTGGGGTTACAAAGTTCAACTCGATTTTTCTGATAATAAAGTATCAATTAAAGATGGCTATATTAAATACATTCCGTTGAATCTGACAATGGGTAACTTTAAACAGCCAATGAGCCTGGAAGAGTTAACCAGTTCCAAGTACACGACTTTTATGGAACGTTCATTACCGACTGTTTTTGCTATTAGCCGACGTATGGGTGTGGGCATTAAACGTGGTGGTGATAACTGGAGTTTGGCCGGAAGTGTTTATGGTGGTACGGCAGCCGATGCGGAATCAGGTCAGGAAGGGTATGGTTTTGCAGGACGTGCCAGTTTTGCCCCAATTGCTGAAAAGACGCGTGTTTTACATTTAGGCGCAGCCGTTTCTCGTGAAGAGCCATTAGATGATGCTAATAGCATCCGTTTCCGTCAACGTCCTGAGTTTCATGCCGCCAGCACGCGCCTTGTTGATACCGGTACGTTAACAAACGTCGATAATATTCAGCGTTATGGTGTTGAAGCCGCTGCTGTCATGGGGCCTTTTTCATTACAGGGTGAATATTTACAAGCCAGTGTGAATCGTTCTAATGGTTCTGATGATGTTGATTTTGATGGTTCATATATTACGGCAAGCTATTTCATCACCGGTGAATCTCGTCCTTACAAAGCCAAGAAAGGAACCTTTGGTCGCGTTAAGCCAAAATCTAAATCAGGCGCATGGGAAGTGGCGGCACGTTATAGCAACATCGATCTAAATGATGGCACGGTTAATGGCGGTGAAGAAGACAACTGGACTTTGGGTCTTAACTGGTACGTGAATCCTCAAGTACGTATCATGGCGAACTACATTGATGTCGATGTTGATAAAGCGGGCGTCAGTGATAACCCAAATATGTTTGCAGTTAGAGCTCAAATCGATTTCTAACAAAATGGATGTAAAGTGGCCAGGGAAGGCTATTTTTTTACTGTAATAATAAATATGACAAAGGCCGCTTTTAAAGCGGCCTTTGTCATATTCCTGTCATATTATGGGCGTACTCTCTCAAAATGCTTACATCACAGTCATTTCGGGTATTTAAGGATCAGTCATTTCGCGCCATTGTAACAATGGGGGGGAATTTCGTGATTGTGGCTATCTTACTGATATTTATATATTTAATGTATGTGGTCGCGCCGATGTTTGAATCGGCAGAAGCTGAATCAGTGGCTACTTACGCTCTGCCGGGCTCAGGCAAGACCTTGTCTTTGGCGATGGAAGAACAAAATGAAGTAGCGATGCGTTTTACCGATGCGGCAGAAGCAATATTTTTTAAAGCCGATAGCGGTGACATCATTAATCGTTTTGCTTTGGCATTGCCTGCTGATTCAAGTATTACCAGTTTCTATATGGCGGGCAGCAACTCTTCGACTGCCGCGTACGCAACAGATAAAGGTCAGGTATTGTTGGCGAGTCATCAATACCGTATTAGCTATCCAAATGATAAGCGTTTAATTACCCCTGTTATCGAATACCCCTTAGGCGAGCAAGCGTTACAGATTGATCCTGAGAAACAGGCGATTGTGCAGTTTGTATTTCAGCTCGGTGAAGAAGGGCATAGTTTTGTTGCTCGTACCGTCGATGGCCGTTTATTGCTAACACGCTTTAGTAAGGAAGGCTCGGCGCTGGATGAAGATGAAGCTGAGTTAGTTGCCAATACGGTTGAATTACCTTCACCGGGTATTAATGTCGACTTTATGTTGATTGATGAAGATCAACGGGTGTTGTATCTCGCCAGTCGTAAGGGTGAAATGGTGCAATACGATATCAATGACCAAGAAGATATTGTTGTACAACAACGTAGCCATATTGTTAAAGCCGATAGGCAATTAGAGAAACTGAGTTGGTTGACTGGCACAATCTCTTTGTTAGTGGTTGATTCAGAAGGCGACACGAGTCAGTGGTTCCCCGTTAGAGATGAAGGTAGTTTTCCTATACCTACCTTTATTCGTGACTTTGAGAGCAAGGATAAGGTCACGGCAATCGCGGTAGAAAATTCACGTAAAGGCTTTGCTGTAGCAACAGAACAAGGCAATGTGGAGATTTTTCACACAACAGCGAATCAGCAGGTTCTGGATAAATCATCAGGCACTAAAAATATTACACAGTTAGTTTTTTCGCCGCGTTCAAACGCACTACTGTTTGAATCTGATAGTGGCAAAATGCATTTCTGGACAGTGATGAATGAATACCCAGAGGTTTCATGGTCATCGCTGTGGGGTAAGGTGTGGTATGAGAGCTATCAGAAGCCTGAATATATTTGGCAGTCATCATCCTCATCCAATGACTTTGAACCTAAAATGAGCTTAGTGCCGATTTCATTCGGCACCATTAAAGCGGCTTTTTACGCCATGATGATCGCGGTGCCTTTAGCGGTACTCGGCGCGATGTTCACGGCGTATTTTATGGCACCCCGTATGCGCCGCATTGTTAAGCCAAGCATTGAAACCATGGAAGCCTTGCCAACCGTGATATTGGGTTTTCTGGCAGGACTTTGGCTAGCACCATTAATAGAAACAAACTTACCCGGTATTTTTAGCTTACTATTTGTTATGCCGATTGCCGTATTGATTGCGGCATGGAGCTGGACACGCTTACCAAGCAATATTCGACACAAAATCCCTGATGGCTGGGAAGCCTTTTTGTTATTGCCATTAGTGATTATCGTTCTTTACACATCACTGGAGTTAAGTCCCTTCCTTGAACACCAGTTCTTTGGGGGCGATATGCGTGGTTGGTTGACTAACGAAATGGGCGTAAGTTTTGATCAACGAAACTCAATTGTGGTTGGTTTGGCAATGGGCTTTGCGGTGATACCCACTATTTTTTCAATTGCAGAAGATGCCATTTACAGCGTCCCTAAAAGTCTCACACATAGTTCATTAGCCTTGGGTGCGACACCGTGGCAAACCATGTGGCGTGTTGTGTTACTAACAGCAAGTCCCGGTATTTTCTCGGCCATTATGATTGGTTTTGGCCGTGCAGTGGGCGAAACCATGATTGTCTTAATGGCAACCGGTAACACACCGATTATGGACTTTAATATTTTTGAAGGCATGCGTACCTTGTCTGCCAATATTGCAGTCGAAGTACCCGAGTCAGAAGTGGGTAGTACGCATTATCGTGTGTTATTCCTTGCCGCATTGGTGTTATTCAGTTTTACCTTTTTCTTTAATACGATTGCAGAGCTGGTTCGTCAACGTCTGCGACGTAAGTACAGTAGCTTATAGGGGTTGATGGTGGCTAAACCAACAATACTACAATGGGTTAAAGGCGGCAGCCCCTGGATATGGCTAAGTGCATCAGCCGTGAGTATCAGTTTGATCATGGTATTCGGGTTATTGCTGCTTATTGGCTTACGTGGTTTAGGTTACTTCTGGCCGGCAGATGTACTGGAAGTGCAATACCAACAATCACCGACGGAAGTGGTGACATTGGTTGGTGAAGTGCAAACAGTTGAAACGGTGAATGCCTCACGCATTCGAGATGCGGGTGGACATGTCCCTGAGGGCGATGAAACGGTTACACGAATGTTGTTGAAAGTCGGTAACCGGGATATTAATGGCCTGGATTTTCGTTGGATAAACCAACATGATGTTGTTAAAAAATCTCGTCCTGAAAACATGATTGTGTTGGAGCGACGTGAGTGGGGTAATTTCTACGGTTACCTTGATGCAATAAAAGTTAAAGGAAAGCTTTTTGCAGATGGCACTGAGGCCTGGCCTGTTTTTCTTGAGCGCCTGGAAAAGACAATTGATATTTATGATCGAATCAAAAGCATTCAGGTGGGGGCAATTGGTTCTATTAACTATGAAATTGAAGAACTACGGTTAGCAAAACGACGTTTAGAATTAGATGGCATCACAAAAGCATCTGCTTTTGAAGAAATTAAACAACAGCGTGAAGCGTTAAATAAGCAATACCAATTACTGCAAAAAGATCTCGAAGTGCTCTATCGTGATATTGAACAAGACAGTGCAGTATTAAGAACCGTTGACGGTCGCAAGATTGAGTTACCTTTGTCGAAAGTTGTCCGTGGGTTTAAACCTAATGCGATGAGTACTCCTACTAAGGTACTTCATTATTTTGAAAAGCTTTGGGAGTTTGTCAGTGACGAACCACGTGAAGCGAATACGGAGGGAGGGATTTTCCCTGCTATCTTCGGTACGGTCATGTTAGTGATTATCATGTCTATTCTTGTGACGCCATTAGGTGTGATCGCAGCAGTGTATTTACGTGAATATGCCAAACAAGGTCCCACCACTCGCTTAATACGTATCGCTGTCAATAATCTGGCAGGTGTGCCATCGATTGTTTACGGTGTGTTTGGTTTGGGTTTCTTTGTTTATTTTCTTGGTGGCAATATCGATCAACTTTTTTATCCGGAAGCACTACCATCCCCGACATTCGGTACACCGGGTATTTTATGGTCGGCACTGACCCTGGCATTATTAACCCTGCCAGTTGTGATTGTGGCAACTGAAGAAGGCCTGGCGCGCATTCCACGTTCAATTCGAGAAGGTAGTATGGCGTTGGGCGCCACTAAAGCAGAAACCTTATGGCGTATTGTTTTACCTATGGCGAGCCCTGCCTTGATGACGGGGATGATCCTTGCTGTGGCACGTGCCGCAGGTGAGGTTGCACCGTTGATGTTAGTCGGTGTGGTGAAACTGGCGCCTTCTTTACCGCTAGATTTAAATTCGCCGTTTATTCATTTAGATCGTAAATTTATGCACTTGGGTTTTCATATTTACGATGTTGGTTTTCAAAGTCCCAATGTCGAAGCAGCACGACCACTGGTATATGCAACGGCGTTATTACTGGTGGCGGTGATTGTGGCACTTAACCTTGCGGCTATTTGGGTTCGAAATCATCTTCGTGAAAAGTACAAATCATTGGAATAATGTGATGACTGAAACAACATTAACACATGCTATTAATATGGATGCGATTGGTCGCAGCGATGCAGCAGTACAACTTGCTGATGAAAATATTCGCATCGAAACCAGGAACCTTAATTTATATTATGGTGAAAAACAGGCGCTGGATGATATTAGTCTGGTGATTCCTCAGAATCGCGTATCCGCATTCATTGGACCGAGTGGTTGTGGTAAATCAACCTTATTGCGTTGCTTTAATCGTATGAATGATTTGGTCGATGGCGTACGTATTGAAGGTGACGTATTGCTCGAAGGTGAAAATATTTACGATAAGTCCGTGAATATCGCACATCTTCGTCAGCGTGTTGGTATGGTTTTTCAAAAACCGAACCCTTTCCCTAAATCAATTTATGAAAATGTTGCGTATGGTTTACGTTTGCAAGGTGTGAAGAGCCGACGTATTCTGGATGAAGCAGTCGAAACAGCATTAAAAGGCGCAGCACTTTGGGATGAAGTGAAAGACCGTTTAAATGAAAATGCCCTAGGCATGTCCGGTGGTCAGCAACAACGTTTGGTGATTGCACGTGCTATTGCGATTGAGCCAGAAGTACTATTATTAGATGAGCCAGCGTCAGCATTGGATCCGATTTCTACCTTAAAAATTGAAGAACTGATTAATGAGCTTAAAGATCGCTACACTATTGTGATTGTGACGCACAATATGCAACAAGCAGCACGTGTATCAGATTACACCGCGTTTATGTATATGGGTAAGATGATTGAATTCAGTGACACAAAATCATTATTTACAAACCCGGCAAAGAAGC
>JALTKS010000026.1 GCA_027006175.1 Gammaproteobacteria bacterium | reverse complement strand
TGCTGGCTGTCAAAGGAAAAATCCTCAAAATGCAGCCTGTTAGCGCATTTCTTCATCTAATCCGCTTGCTTTAATAAGCCGATTCCCTTTCAATGGGTTGGCTGGCATAAAAGCGCCTCTATCTGACAGCTGTAGGGAGATAAAGCTTGATAAGAAAAGTCCTTATTGCCAATCGTGGTGAAATTGCGGTGCGTATTGTACGTGCCTGTGCCGAGATGGGCATTAAATCAGTGGCTATTTACGCCGATCCCGACCGCCACGGTCTGCACGTTAAAAAAGCCGATGAAGCCTACAATATTGGTCCGGATAGTATTTCTGGGTATTTGAACGCCCACCGCATTGTCAACCTGGCGGTAGCAACCGGTTGTGATGCACTCCATCCTGGTTATGGTTTTCTCTCGGAAAATCCGGAACTTGCAGAGATATGTTCACGTAGAGGAATACGTTTTATCGGCCCTTCTGCCGAGGTTATTCACAAGATGGGCGTTAAAACCGAAGCCCGCCGCCTGATGATTGAAGCCGGTGTGCCCGTCAGCCCGGGCAGCGAAGGCAGCCTCTCAGGGCTAGATGAAGCACTGGAATTAGCCGAAAAAATTGGCTACCCAGTGATGCTAAAAGCCAGCGCGGGGGGCGGTGGGCGAGGAATCCGCCGCTGTGAATCTGCCGATGATCTAAGCCGCCAATATGACCGGGTTATTTCTGAAGTCACCAAATTCTTCGGTTCCGCCGAGGTATTCCTTGAAAAATGTATGGTTAATCCTCGCCATATCGAGGTGCAAATTCTTGGCGATAGCCACGGCAATGTTGTGCATCTTTTCGAACGCGATTGCTCCATTCAACGTCGCCACCAGAAATTAATTGAATTAGCTCCTTCGCCGCAATTGACGGACGAAAAACGTCAGGAAATGTGCCAGCTAGCGGTTACCGCGGCAAAGGCGGTCGGTTATGTTAATGCCGGTACAGTTGAATTCCTCCTCGATCCGGTAGATGACAAATGCTACTTCATGGAAATGAACACACGTTTACAGGTTGAGCACACCGTCAGTGAACAAATTACCGGTATTGATATTGTCCGCGAGCAAATTCGTATTGCCGCAGGCAAAGAGCTCTCCTATGAACAGGAAGAAATACAAATGCGCGGCTTTGCGATGCAAATGCGCATTAATGCTGAAGATCCAAAAAATGATTTTCTACCCTCATTTGGACGCATTACTCGTTACTTTGCCCCGGGTGGTCCCGGTGTGCGAACCGATGCAGCGATTTACACCGGTTATGAAATCCCGCCCTACTATGATTCCATGTGTGCGAAGTTAACGGTGTGGGCACTGGATTGGGAACAATGTTTAAATCGTGGTTCCAGAGCCTTAAAAGACATGGGTGTCTTCGGTGTTAAAACAACGATCCCGTATTATTTGGAAATTCTAAAATCAAATGCATTTCGTAATGCAAAATTTGATACCAGCTTTGTTGAAATGCACCCTGAGTTAATTAATTATTCTGTACGTCG
>JALTKS010000025.1:69661-71973 GCA_027006175.1 Gammaproteobacteria bacterium | reverse complement strand
TCTTCGTTATTGGTCATTTCCATGCTGGTATTGAATCCACCCCAAAAAATGATGCCTAGTGCAAACATCAAAAACATGAAAAGAACAGGAGCACGATCAACCCACTTACACAACAAATCACGTAAACATTGTTTTTTTGTTTCACAGGGTTGCTTGCTTGTATTGGACATCATTGACTCCTGTTACATTCTCATTGTCATCGGCTGCGCCAGCAACCATAAATTAAACAATGTGATACTAATAATAAAAACCATACCTGGAAGCATAAAATGACGACGCAAAGATGTTTGATGCGTCAATACATCCAGAGTCCGCCTTTGTAAAATTTGTAATGCCAACCAAAAACCAAAAATCATCAACCCTGCCTGCAATGCGTACAGCAGCTGTTCTGAAATAAGCGGGTTCATATGTCGCATATGTAGTTCACTACTACTGTAGGGCAACGCATCTCGACCTAAAGGATTTAATAAGACACCGGTAAAACCACGACTTTCTCTAATTAAATGATTTAAGTTATGAGCAATGTGATAAACAAACGCCAGAGGTAATGAAATAAATGCCAAGGTCGAAAATAACTTTTTAAATGAAATAGATTCCAGTATTAAAGATTGTGTCAACTTAATAAGTACCGCATAAAGCAAAACAGGTAATATAAATACTATCGCCATACCCAAACTAAAACTCCAGATAAGTTGCCCCGAATCACCTATTATTTGTGCGAAAGAAGATAACCCTTTTTCCCAGAATTCCATCATTGTAATACCGTGAAATGTCGTTAACCCTAATAGCCCCAGCATAAACCACGCCTCATCCCAATGCGGACGCGCATGTTGAATCGCTTCACTCGCAGGACTGCGTACTCGCCAACCAATATTCTGATCAGGACAACTCATGGTGCACGCCGAACACGAAGTACAATAAGTGCTTTGAATTAACGTTCCCATAACTAAATGGGTTGGGCATGGCTCAATCTCTTTCGTGCCGTGATAACACGCCAGTGTTTTACAGTCTGCACAAATTTCTGATTGACGAGGGCGTAACTCCACCATTGATAACTGTGAATAAAAACCAACAGTACGACCAACAGGGCAAACATGTTTACAAAATGGCTTACCTTCAAACACAGCCATATACGATGTGGCTAGAACGACCATCACTAACGCAAGAATGGCTGTTGCATAAGGGCTGGTCGTCACACCCACACCCAGTTCAAGCCAGGTTAATCCAACAAACATAATCAATGCAGGCCAGATATTGCGCCACATTTTTGGCATACGTAAACCCAGACTGCTACTTGCATCAGCACGTTTCCATAAACGATGCTTCACCAACCAACTCGCAATCGTGTCCCAGGGGCAAACGGCACACCATGCTGAACCTAGAAAAAACACAGTAACAATCAAGCCTGACCACCAAATGGTCCAGGTTAACGTTGTTGCCAAATTTCGTTCAGCAATAGGCGTTCCGAATAACCCGGCTGCGATCACCATTAAAAACAAACTTACCGAAATAAATTTAAAAATAATCAGTGGCCAGGGACTTCTTGAAAAAAGCACCGCAATTCGCCCAACAACAGGTATTTTTTCTACCGGAATAAACCCACCCAGATGGCTTGTACCAGGCTGACGAATGTATACCTGCAACACAGCAATAAGCATTGCTAGCAGCACTATCCACAACCATGTTTCGGGTAACCCGGGGTGTGTCATCAGGCTCGATGTTCTCTTCGTGCTTTAAGTTGAAAGCGGCGCTTACGTTGTAACACATTGACCGAAATAAGTACGAGTATTAAAACACCAACGGTTATGCCTATCGGTCCCATAGAAGATGGCTCACCAATTCGCAATGGGAAATCAATTTGATATGGTTCACCATCAGATTCAAACTCTGCCGTAATAATGAAGTTACCGTCATTCTTAAAGACAAAACCTTGTCGATAAACATTATCATCAATTTTTTGCACGCCAAGCACTTCTTCTTTGCTTGCAAACCAACTGTCATTCCGAACCTTAAACGTTACCTCTCCATCAAAAGGGACACCATTATCTATACGTGATGCATAAATATTGACTCGTCCTTGCTCATTGGCTTTAGGGAAAGCGGGAAAGGCCATGTAGGTAACATAGTAATTACCTATCTGTGTTTCCACCTGCATACTGGGTGGCGTATTGGAATCTTCGCCAAGGCTATAGGATGGACGCCCCAATACATGATGGGCCTGTAATGCCGATACACTCAAAAAAGATAAAGTCATTATTAATATGACCTGAGACAATCTCACTGTTCATCACTCCCAATTTAATATGAACGCC
>JALTKS010000025.1:0-69561 GCA_027006175.1 Gammaproteobacteria bacterium | reverse complement strand
GCTATAGGATGGACGCCCCAATACATGATGGGCCTGTAATGCCGATACACTCAAAAAAGATAAAGTCATTATTAATATGACCTGAGACAATCTCACTGTTCATCACTCCCAATTTAATATGAACGCCTACTTATAAATATTTGCAAAAATGTCATATAAGCACCAACTGTTTGTATAAACTAGCGACATTTCACTTGCTGGTTCCTGATTGTTGGTTACGATATGCGTGCCCTAAATGACCAGGCCCCTGAAATGTCTGATCGTAAGTTTGAATTTTAAATTTCAATGCATCGGTTGGACATACCGCAATACAAGCGGTGCAATTATTACACTCTTGACCAAAACCATCTTCTAGTGGATCCAAACCAAATTCACATACCACATTACATTTTTTACAATCATTACACTGCTCCACAACTCGTTGAATACGCAATAAACGATACCGACCCAACAGTGAGTATAAAGCGCCACCTGGGCATAAATAACGGCAAAATCCTCTTCGTGCAACAAGCAGATCAAATAATATGGTCAGAATAAAAAAGACCGCACCACTACCAAACGCACCTTGTGCTATGACGTAATATAATTCTCGCCCGATAATTGCTGGTGGATAAATAGCGGCTGTCATAATGCTACCCAGTAACATTGACAAAACCAGACCGCCAGCCAGAATTATGTACTTAATTCGCTTGTCGTAAACTTTATCACCGAGAGGCACACCGGCTCGACGCATCCATGCTGCCAATGTGTCATTGAGTTCATAAATAAATGTTGCGGGGCATATCCAACCACAAAAGAACCGCCCTAATATAATCGTTGCTACAACAGGAATGAGTGCGGTCAGAATAAATGGCCAATACAAAGATAATGACGTTGCTATTTGGCTTAATACCGCCAGGGGATCGCTCAATCTTAAACCAAACAGCGTTCCTGACCATGTTGTACCTTTTACCAGATCAAGATCACGTTCCGGATTACTAACAAAGGGTTCTGTCAACCACTCCATTGCATCGTAAATTATTTTTTCATTTGGCAATAATAAATCATAGGCATGTGCAGCAACGTAGGTTTGATAGAGATGAATAAAGGGCAATAACACCAATATTGAAAAGACCAGTGTTAATATAAGCCAACGTAGCTTATTCAAATGTCTTAAAGAAGATGGCTTGGCAATTGTCTTTTGCATTATCTATTATTTCCAGCCTTGCTTTGTTTAAAAATAAAAAATGAATAACGCGTTAAGCGCTCTTGGATAAACTTCTGTTTGGAATTATTCTGATCGCTTGAGGTATTTGAATACACGAACGTTCGCACAAGCCACAACCAACACAATCTTTCAATACATGCGGTTGTTCCAGACGTCCAATCCGTATAGCCACGTCCTGAAGTGGGCAAGCACGATAACAGACACCACATGTTTTTCCTTGCCATGAAAGACACAAGCTGCGATCAACTCGTGCCGTGCCCATTTCAACATTCTCAAGAATGGCATTCATTTCACGTGGTATAGATTTAATCGCACCTGTTGGGCAAACATCTCCACATTTCATACATAAAATACAGGCTTGTTCTCTTGGTACAATATAAGGTGTATCAACAGAGTCTGTGCCATTTTCAGTCGAAAAAAACTTAATAGTACGATTAGGACAAATTTCGCCACATTTTCCACAACGAATACAGTTTCGTAAAAACTCATCTTCATCCAATGCCCCTGGAGGGCGCAAAAAACGAAATGAAGATTGATTCTTTGCAACAAGATGCGGTGACACTGCAAGCAATGCAGCAGCAGCGGTTAATGATTGAAGAAATTCTCTACGTTTCATTTATTCATCCCGCGAAAAAGGTCAGAGTAAAGAGTGAGCCGTAAGGTATTTCTCACTCTTTACTCATTACAAATGACCTATACCTTCTCAATACGGCAGGCAAGCTTCTTGAAATCGACCTGACCCGAAACAAGATCCCAAACACGACTTGACGTACTGTTTACCAGCCACTTGTTCTTTTTCGGATCGGCACTATCTGCTACCGATAAATTCCAGGGGCTAAACATATAGCCACGAGGCACACTATTACGTGCAGGTCTTACTAAACTATTAGAACCCACTTGCGCTTTTGCCTGAAATGAACCTCGACGTGTCACCAGTCTTACCTGATCACCATCTTTAACACCCAGGTCTTTGGCATCTTCTGCATGCATTTCAACATACATTTCAGGTACTAAACGACGGGTTGTCGGGCTACGATTGGATTTCGCAGTATGAAAATGCTCATACACCACACCCAATCCTAACCAGAAAGGATATTTATCCTTAGCCACTTTATCCCATGCCTTACCTCGTTCTGCTTCATCAGGCAGGTCTGGCGTTAATGCCATATCACGCGCCTGTTTCAGCAATGAAATATTATCAATGGTATAAACATCTTTTTTATGTCCGAACTCCATCAACTGACTGGTGATTTCTTCACGTTGTGAGTAGTCTTGCTGGCAAAGTTTCATATGCACCTTGCCATCTTTGGTACGGAAGTAACCATAAGGTTTATTTTTCCACTTACCTTCTTGCAACATGAAGCGGCGTTTCGTACCACCGGCTTTTGCAGATTCATAACTTGGAGCAGGCCATTGAATACCGCGTAAGTCTCGTAATTGATCATAAGGTGTTTTACCGTCAACCTTTTCAACTTCCAGAATACCGGTCAAGTCTGTGTCCGTTCCTTCTGATGCAGCACACATAGCACGGAAAATTTCCTGTGCATCATAGAAACCATCTTCCTTTCTCTTCCAGGGGAAAATCTTATCTGCATCCATTCCTAGCAAGTGAGCAATTTCTTTACCTTTATCAATCACCATATCCATATCAGGTCGACAACCGGCAGGTGGCTCAGCCGCTTTTTCAACACGGTTAATACGACGTTCTGAACTAATATATACACCGTCTACCTCACCCCATGTTGCTGCAGGGAAAATAACATCTGCATACAAATTATTCGGTGCATGACGATAAATTTCCTGCACGACGTTAAAGGTCTTCATCATTGCAGGTCGTATAAGATTATCTTGATCGGGTAAATCAATATGCGTGGCATAAACAAAGAACATTGCCTTCACATCATCTCTTAACGCACGTTCCATCATACCGATGGCATAACCCGGATTTTTCGCTTTCATTGCCTTAATCAGGTTTGCTTCTGGTACATTCCAGTGGCGCGCCATGTGTTTACGATGTGCGGTATTCTTCAATGGCTGGTTGAACGGTAAACGGCCTGTTAAACCACCTGTGAAACGTTCACCCATCGCATTAGGCTGACCCGTCATAGAAAACGGCCCACAACCTGGTTTTGCAAGGTTGCCGGTTAACGTTAATAAGTTAATGATGGAAATAACATTGTGCTGTCCATGTATGTGTTGGTTATAACCAATACCCCACATAATAATGACACCACCATAACCGTCACCTTCGTGCTTACCCTTACTTCGCGCAAGACGCTTACGCGTTGCATCAGCAAATGTTGCGGCAATACTGCGAATTAATTCAGGGGGCACTTCATGGTTTGGTCCACCCATACGATCCTGGACTTGCTCAGGACTGTAATCATTCGTGACACCATCAACATATTCCTTCCAACCGGTGGTATGTGCTTTCAGGAAATCCCAATCAATCACATCAGGATGATCTTTTAATAACACATGTGCAATGGCATTAAGAAAACTGATATCACCGTTAAGAATCGGTACATGCACCGAGTTCTTTTTATTAATATCTTCGTAGCCTTTCACTGTGCCGGTATAACGTGGATCAACCACGACCGTTGGGATATCTGTTTTTAATTTATGATCAGCAATACGCCAGTAAATAATTGGATGTGACTCGCGTGCATTATGACCAAAGTGCATAACCATATCGGCTAGTTCAATATCTTCGTATGCTAAAGGGGGTGTATCCGAACCCAGTGTCGCGAAATATCCCGTTACGGCAGAAGTCATACACATACGTGCATTCGCTTCAATCGTGTTTGAACCCAAAACACCTTTCATAAACAGGTTTTCGAGGTACTGACCTTCTACGGTTAATTGACCTGAACCATACAATGCAATTGAATTTCCTGAATACTTTTTAGCAAAGTGTGCGATCTTTTTTGCGGTCATTTCAGATGCATCATGATAGGGAACTCGAACAAAATGCTCCTCATCAAATGAACCTTTGGTCTTACTGATATATTCCATATCACCATGGTCAGGTTTATTCCATTCTTCCCATACGTCTTTGCGCACATAAGGGTCGCCTTCCATGCGGTCAACATAAATAGGTTCTGCCGCGGTTAAACCTTTAATACATTGCAAACCATAGTTGGTAGGGTGATCTTTATCAGGGCGCATTGAAACAATCTTGCCATTCTCTGCCTGAATAATTGTACCGCAACCCACGCCACAATAAGGACATTGTGCTACTGCTGTTTTACGCGTTGTTGCTGCTTTTTCTGCTGTCGCTGTCGCCGCTTCAAGTTCTGGATTATTACCAACCATCAAACTTGTGCCTGCTGCTGCACTCGTAATAAAGGCACTCCCCTTGAGGAAGTCACGACGATTCATTTTAATACGTTTCATTCTATTGTCTCCTTTATTTACTTGGTACGGTGCGCAAGTAAACGATGATGTCATCAATTTCTTGATCTGATAATGCCGCCATAATGCGTGGGCCTTCTTTACCAAATCCAAGCATACGTGTATTAGTACGACCTTCTTTTATAGTTGTACGAATAAACCCATCTGAAACTTTATCCAGGAAGCCGGCTTTACCAATAGCGGTGCCTGTACCACCTGCTGCATAACCATCACCATTCGGTCCATGACAGCTCAAACAAATTAAATTAAAGCTGGCTTGCCCGCGTGCAATATCACCCTTCGCAGCGGGTTGAGCATCAACCTCTGCTGCGCGAGGAGGTAATGTTTCGTAACTGCGCAAATAAGCGACAATTGATTCAATATCTTTCTTACCAAGGTGTGAAAAAGGAGGCATACCCGTTCCAGGACGACCATCACGAATAGTGCTTAAAATAAATTTATTCGATGCAACACTCAGAAACTCATGGTTTGTTAATGACGGTGCAAACCCGGCCTTACCAATCGCATCTGCCTGATGACAGAAAATACAGTTTTGCTTGTAAAGCACTTTACCTAAAGAAGCTAACGCTGGATCAATTTCTATCGGTTTATCTGCCACCTTAGCCGGTGCAGGGACTGCTGATGTTTTATTGTTCTTTGCTGAAGATTCTGTCGGTTGGTCACAGCCTGTCAGAACAAACAACACTAACACCAAGATACTAAGCGTCTTAGCCATTTCTATTCCCTCGTTTTTTATCATGAATATTACTTTGTGCTAATAAACTAAACCACTAGCACCTTTGTCTCATTGATCGAGATCAAGGAAAACACAATACATGTAAAAACGAAAAAGAAAATCTTTAGGATATGGGGCTGTGCAAACAGGGCAATGATTAACCGGCAATTGCTTCCAGTCTATCGACATCCAGCAAATGAATATTACGGTTTTTAATTTCTAAAATACCTTCATCTTGCATATGCGCAAGCTGACGACTGACTGTCTCGAATGCCACGCCCAAATAATTACCGATATCCTGACGTGTCATGGAAAGATTGAGAATATTATTTTCAGCGCCACGTTTTTGTAAGCGCTCATAGAGATTAAGCAGGAAACGCGCCATGCGCTGTTCTACTGTTGTTGAACCCAACATGAGTAACATATGATGGTCACGGCGTATCTCTCTAGACATGATGCAATTTAAATCGTGCTGCAAACTTGGTACTTCATTTTGTAAGTGTTCTAAAGCAGAAAAAGGCAATTCGCAGATTTCAGTTTTCTCTAATGCAACTGCATTACAATGGTGAACATCTTCATCAATGGCATCCATACCCAGCACTTCACCCGTTAAATGAAAACCGGTTACTTGTTCTTTGCCATCAATCGTTAAGCCATAACTTTTCATCGAACCATACTGAATAGCAAACAGCGATTTGAATTTGTCACCCGTGCGGAACAGATAATCACCCTTCTTTAAAGGTGCACGGCGTTTAACCAAATCATCCATTAAAGACAGTGCCTCACCATCAAGTGAAACTGGCAGACATAGCGCCCTCACACCGCAAGATTCACAGGCGGGACGTACTTTTAACTTGGTTTCTTGTTTAGGGTTATTCATTTACTGTTCGTAAGGTAATTACACATTAACTACATTAATTTTATACTTAGTATAAACTGATTTCAGTTTAATTAAATTTATTATTCCTGATCTGCATCAATTCAGCTTATATTTGAACTCAGTTATAATGCGCAGCTCAACTATCGGTACTTAAGTATGACCCAGCTCATTGACACATTTGGTCGCCATATTGATTACGTCCGTCTTTCGGTCACGGATCGCTGTGACTTGCGTTGTGTCTATTGCATGCCTGAGGGCTTCAATGATTATGAAACACCCGATCACTGGCTCAGCTTTGATGAAATTGAACGTGTTATTGCTGTTTTTGGTCAACTCGGCGTCAGTCGCATTCGCCTGACAGGTGGCGAGCCGCTTGTTCGAAAAGGCGTTCCTGAATTAGCCTCTCGTATTGCCAAATTAGACGGTATTGACGATTTATCGCTTTCTACCAATGCCGTTCAACTAAACAAACATGCAGATGCACTTCATAATGCGGGGGTTTCTCGCATTAATGTTAGCCTCGACTCTCTTAGAGCCGATCGTTTTAGGGCTATCACCAAGGGTAAACTTGAAAAGGTTATCGCTGGCCTAATGGCCGCTAAAGCAGCGGGATTAAGCCCCATCAAAATTAACATGGTCGTAATGAAGGGTATCAATGACGATGAAGTCGAAGATATGGTCGATTTCTGCATAGAACACGACTTTACACTGCGCTTTATTGAAACCATGCCAATGGGTGACACAGGACTTGAAGCCAGTGACCGCTACGTAAACCTACAGGATGTGCGCCAACGACTTGAACAACGTTTTGATCTAATCCCCGGCGTCATGCCCGGTGGTGGTCCTGCCCGTTACGTGCAAGTGTCAGGAACGGAAGTTCGCATTGGCTTTATTACCCCCATTTCACAGCATTTTTGCGAAACCTGTAACCGTGTCCGACTTTCCGCCGAAGGGACGCTTTATATGTGCCTCGGCCAAAATGACAAACTCGAATTACGCCCTCTATTACGACATGGTATCAGTGATGAAGACTTACAAACGGCGATTCTTGATGCTATTGCGCGTAAACCCGAACGTCATGAATTTAATGACAAACCGAGCCAGATTGTTCGCTTTATGTCGATGACAGGCGGATAAAAATAACATATTAGACAATTCTAATATAGAAGCTATAATAACCGTCCTGTTCTATATTGAGCACCCTAGATTCTAAAGTTTGGAGCTAAGCTATGATCCTCGACCGCGTCGATTCAGGTATCAACGTCCCTGAAGATATTAACGTCATTATCGAAATCCCGTCACACAGTGATCCTGTTAAATACGAAGTGGATAAGAAGACCGGTGCGATGTTTGTGGATCGCTTCATGAATACCGCCATGCATTACCCATGTAACTACGGCTACGTTCCACACACCCTTTCTGAAGATGGTGACCCCGTTGATGTACTCGTCATTACACCGGTGCCATTAATCAGTGGTTCTGTGATTCGCTGCCGCCCTGTCGGGGTTTTAAAAATGACGGATGAAGCCGGCCCTGATGCTAAAGTACTTGCTGTGCCTGTTGATAAACTTTGTACTTCTTTCCGTAAAGTAAAAACCATTGATGATGTGCAACCCATGTTGTTAGCACAAATTTCTCACTTCTTTGAACACTACAAAGATCTGGAAGAAAACAAATGGGTGAAAATCGATGGCTGGGGTGATACACAAGATGCCTACCAAGAAATTCTTGAGTCCATTGAACGGTTTAATAACGCACCAGAAAAACCCGCCTTCTAGGGTTTTTCGTGTTCCGGTGCGGTAAACGCATCGGCTGAAATATCTGCCATTGATGCGCCGGCAAGAAATGCATTCTTACGCATTTCGCGCACCATCTCTGGCGCACCGCACAAGAATAAACGGTAGCCTTTCAAATCAGGATGTTGTTGCATCGCAATATCGGCGGCACGTCCTGCTTGCATATCGGCTGCAACCTCATCACCACTAACACAACCGTAGTAATGAACATTGTTGTGCTGTGCGGCAATCGCTTTAATTTCTTCGTGTAAATAAATTTCATCACTCGTTCGTGCACCGTGATAGAGATAAACAGGCCCCGAATGCTTTTGATGTAATGCATCACGCAAAATACCTATTAATGGTGCCAGGCCGGTTCCCGTCCCTAACATCAATATCGGCATTTCCGGTTTACCATCCGTATAAATACAATGACCATTGGGACCTTCTAAATCAATGTGCATATCGACATCAAATTCATCCGCCATCCAATGACTCATTACACCGTCTGGCCTGCGTCTTACCTGTATTTCTATCAGGTCATCTTCAACAGGTAAACTGGCAAGCGAATAACTCCGTACCCATTCTTTATCATTTTTTAAATTGACAAATTGACCAGCATGGTAATAAACGGGTACCGCCGTTTCTAAACGAAACCGCCAAACAGTAGGGGATAATTGTTGTTTTTCAATACAACGTGCCGAGATATAAACATCTTCATCATCCGGCAATGCCACCTCAATATCAGATTCAGGTGTACACTGACAGGCAAGAAAATAATTTAAACTTTTTAGCGCCGGTTTAAGATCTTTCTGTGAACGTTCTGTTACATCGCCTTTTTGACAATGCAACATACAGGTATGGCATGAGCCCGCCCCACATGAATACGGCACTAAAACACCATTGCGTAACAAGGTGTTTAGTACCGTTTCATCGGGTTCCGTTGAGTACGCCTTACCCTGGTAGGTAATTTTGGGCACAAGTTTTCCTAATATTTAAAGTCCGAGTACATCATCCTTGGTGCTACCTGCAATCGCCATTACTTCAGCAATTAAATCAGCAGGTACATTCAATTCTTCCAGTGTTGATTGTAGATGACCTGCAACCGCATTGAAATGGTCTTCATTCAAGCCTTTTGCCACCAGTGGCGCATGGGCTGTACGCATATCAGTACCGCTATAATTATTCGGACCACCAAATGCCATCGTCAAGAACGATTTCTGTTTGGCATGTTGCGCTTCCATATCGGTTGTTTCAAAAAAATGGCTAATACTGTCGTCAGATAGCACCTTGCGGTAAAAAATATCTACCGCCGCATCCACTGCAGCTTCTCCGCCAATCTTTTCAAATAGTGAACTCATATTACTTCTCCTAAAATATTGTTCCCTATATATCGGCTCCCCCAAAGGAAACCTAAGGCTCATGAATACATTTTTTATCTGTGGTTTTTTCGCCAATTATTGTACAATGCGCGCCAGATAAACGGGACGTATACGCCATGAACAATAGCCTTTCCAATACTCGACACAATGATCGTCAACTAGCAATGTGGTTATTTGCCGTTGCTGCACTTATTTTTGCCATGGTCATTCTGGGTGGTGTTACTCGCCTTACTAACTCTGGCCTGTCGATTGTTCATTGGAAACCGCTTATGGGTGCTATCCCGCCACTGAATGAAGTGGAATGGCACCGGGTTTTTGATTTATACAAGGCAACCCCGGAATACCTGAAAGAAAACCTTCACATGGATCTCGAAGGATTCAAATCTATCTTCTGGTTTGAATATGGACACCGGTTGCTGGGTCGAACCATTGGTCTGGCCTTTCTTATTCCATTCCTGATTTTTTGGTGGCAAGGAAAAATACGCCGTACCCTGATACCACGTTTTATCATCCTCTTCATACTTGGTGGCTTACAAGGTGTTCTCGGGTGGTACATGGTAAAGAGTGGCCTCGTTGATATACCACAGGTCAGTCAGTACCGGCTTACAGCTCACCTTGTTGCCGCTATCACTTTATATGCATTCATTCTTTGGAATGCGATGACGCTGTTAAGAGGTGATCACTTAGTCGAATCTCACCCTTCCATTAACAGCTTACGAAAACACGGTCGTTTTACTACAGGCATTATTTCACTGATGATTATTTCCGGTGGTTTTGTTGCGGGAACCAAAGCTGGTTACGTGTTTAATACCTTCCCAATGATGGACGGTCAGTGGCTCCCCCCTGGCGGCATGGCACTGGAACCCTGGTGGAGAAATTTCTTTGATAACCTAGCGACCGTACAATTTAATCATCGCGTATTAGCCATTGTGGTTGCACTCACTGTTTTTACTTACGCCTTACGCGGCTGGCGCAACAAAGCGATTAATGACACAACCTGCTTTACCTTCACCTTATTATTCTTAATGTTATTGATACAAATTGGCTTAGGGATCGCAACACTATTGCATGTTGTACCTGTGACGCTTGGCGCGATGCATCAGGCAGGGGCATTAATACTCTTTAGTCTGTCGCTTCTGTTGAATCACCGATTAAATTCGCATTAATCCATGTACTCAACACTGATAATTAAGTAATTCAGTTTTCCTTTTGGTGTTTCAACCATAACATCATCATCTATGCTTTTACCGAGCAATGCTTTCGCTACGGGTGAATCCATACTAATGTAATCATCATGCTCATCAAATTCATCCGGGCCGACTATTCTGTATTTAACAACTTCACCTTGCTCATCTTCCAGCTCAACCCAGGCACCAAAAAATACTTTATTCTGATCGGACGGTTTATTATCGACCACCTTCAACTCATCCAGGCGTTTTTGTAAATAGCGAACCCGGCGATCGATACCACCCAATTGTTTTTTTCGATAAATATATTCAGCATTCTCAGAACGATCGCCCTCCGCTGCCGCCGCAGATAATGCCGCGACGACTTCACGACGCTTTGGCCACAGGTTTTCAAGCTCATCACTTAAGCGTTGATGACCTTCAACCGTGATATAAGGTGATTTTTTTGCTGCCGGTGGACGATAGCGACCCATAACATATTCTCATTAACAATTATTTCAGTTCCATAACATTCGAACACCTAAAACGACAAGCAAAACTGCAAACACCTTTTTCAGTATGCCAACAGGTAAACGATGCGCTAACCTTGCGCCCAATGGCGCAAACAACATACTGGTAATGACAATACCAATAAATGCGGGCCAATAGATATACCCAACCGCCCCATCTGGTAAGTTCAGTTCATTCAACCCCGTGATGCTGTAAGCCAAGGTTCCTGCCACAGCAATCGGTAAACCGCATGCTGCTGATGTTGCAACTGCCTTGTGCATTGAAGTATTACACCAAACTAAAAATGGCACTGTCAGCGTGCCGCCACCAATACCAACAATGGCAGAAACAACTCCGATCCCTGTTGCCGCAATACCTGTGCCTAACTGATGCGGAAATTGTCGATAAGGGGATGGCTTAATATCCAGTGCCATTTGCATCGCAACAAGCAATTCAAAAACACCAAAAAATATTCTTAGTGCGTTTGCTTTCATTAAATCCGCAAGGATGGCACCCATAAATGTCCCCACAATAATACCCGGTACTAAGCGCCAGAAAAGCACCCAGATTACGGCTCCATGCTGATGATGCGCCCAAGTTGATGAAATGGAAGTCATTATTATGGATGCCAAGGATGTCCCTACTGCCATATGTACAACCAATTCAGGTGGAAACTGTGAACCGGTAAAAATAAACACCAACATGGGAACAATAATCAGACCGCCGCCTACACCGAGCAAGCCCGCTATAGTCCCAGCGAAGACACCTAACAGAAGGTAACTAAACCATTCCAGTACAATTGGTTCCACTTATTATTCCGTCGTCATTTGTTCAAAATGCATAATACACAAAAGTATTACTGCCCCTGCTTACTATTCGGTTTATAATAACCTTGTGAGAAATAAATTACGTATTATTATTGTAACCGCCATACTAACAAGCATGGCAGGGCTTGCGCCGACCTACTCTCAGGCAAGTAGCAAACTTGAAACGCAACGAGATTTATTCAAGCAAGCACGTAAAGCTATTCGTAACGGCACTATTACCCGCTACCGTAAATTACGCAGTCAACTCAATGATTACCCACTTCGCGGTTATCTTGATTATGCCTATCTGAAACGGCAATTATACAAACCACGCGTTAAAGACTATCAACAATTCTTTAACCAGTATCAGGACTCACCTATCTCAAATAGGCTGCGTGCTAAATGGCTGACCGTACTCGCCAAACAAGGTCGCTGGAAATTATTTCTGGAATATTATAAAGATTTGAACAGCACTCGCCTTGCTTGTTCTCAAGCACTGGCATTACAAAATGTTGGTGATACAAAACAAGCAAAACTGGCTGCTGAAGAATTATGGCTTACCGGCAAGTCACAACCACGTAGTTGTGATGCAGTTTTTAAAAACTGGCGGGCACGAGGTGAAGCAACACCGGAACTTATATGGCAACGTATTCGCCTTGCCATGCATAAACGTAAACCCAATCTCGCAAAATACCTCGCGAAATTTTTAGGACCTTCTGAGCGCAAGTGGGTTAAACGCTGGCGACAAATGTATCGCCGACCTGCAAAAATGTTGGACCATAAATACTTCCGCTCTGACACGCCACTGGTGAGAGAAATTGTTCTCCACGGCGTTGAACGGCTTGCACGTATTGATGCCAATGAAGCCGCCAAACGTTGGCAAACAATCAAACCTCGTTATCAATTCACTGATGAGGATATTGGAAAAATTCAACGCCGCATCGGTCTGTCTGCCGCCACACAGGGAATACCTGAAGCATTAACACTGATTAAACAAGTTGACCCAAAATGGATGGATGAGCCCATTCAAACATGGCGGGTACGCAGTGCATTACAGCTTAAAGATTGGGATTCAGTACTCCAGTCCGTTGATTCACTGCCTGTTGAACAACAGCAAAAAGATAATTGGCAATATTGGCGAGCGCGCGCCTTGCAAAAGCTGGGCTTTAAAGAAAAATCCATTGCGATCTATCAACAACTTTCCAGATCATTTAGTTACCCGGGTTTATTGGCGGCTGATAAAATAGGTGCAAAATATGCCCTTGATGGCACACGTCTCGTGTCCACTAAACAGGAAATAAAAGCCCTGAAAAAAATTCCGGGTATCGAGCGTGCCATTGAATTATATAAACTTGGCATGACGATTGATGCTCGCCGTGAATGGCAGTTTGCAATTAAAAATATGTCTCCGCGAAAATTACAGGTTGCGGCAGTGGTTGCGAGTAAACTGGGCTGGCATGATCGTGCTGTGCTAACAATAGGTAAAACAAACACACTTGATGACTTAAAACTACGTTACCCCATCGTCTTTAAGAAAAAAGTGCTTCGTTATGCATTGCATAATAAAATCTCTGCCGCCTGGGTATACGGTGTATTGCGACAGGAAAGTGCTTACATGACAGATGCACGTTCTCATGCGGGCGCATTAGGCCTTATGCAACTCATGCCAAGAACAGCACGCAGCGAAGCACGTAAGTTGCGCATTCGTCTTCGTAACCGTCATGAAATTTTAAATGTTGATAAAAATATTCGTCTTGGTACTGCGCACCTGAAACGTGTTTTGGATATTAATGAAGGTCGCCATGTTCTGGCAACAGCCTCTTACAATGCTGGTTATCAACGCGTTAAAAGCTGGTTACCAAAATCAGATGTTGTCCCGGCAGATATCTGGATTGAAACAATCCCTTTTAGAGAAACACGAAAATATGTAAAACGTGTCATGTCCACTATGGCGGTGTTTGAGAAGCATCTTGAACAACCGGTAACACCGTTATTAAAAAGACTGGATGATATCAAGCCTAAATCTTAATCACTATTCAGGTTTTTTTGTAATATTGTACGACGCTCTTTATTCGGTAACGCTGATATTTTTTCTACCTGCCTGTAAAATAATAGCAGGTCGTTGTTATTTTTTTTAATTAAAGCAGCAAAGGCTGATGAATAACCTTGATATGTCCCTACCGGTGCCAAACGAGCATTATTAAGTGGTTTCTCAAACCAATGATCATAAGCGGCATAACCACCCCACTCTGCTCGTTGCTTATAATAGGCTCGACGTAGTGAATTCAATATACGTAATTTTTTAATCCGTTTTTGATTATTACTTTGCGTAGATTCATATAATATTTCTAATTGTTTTCTGTATTTTAACAGCAAATCAACAAACTGCTTGTCGCGTTGCTGTTCAATGACATACTCAGAGTAATACTGCGGCTTATTTTCATGTACTAACCAGCGTTTAACACCTTCATCCTGTACTGCCACCGCAAAAGACTCATTTAACTCACTATCATTTTTAAAATAAATTTTCTCGTGTGCCAATTCATGAAAAAGAATCCCTGCCAACACCAAATCATCATAACGTAACATTGGGCTATAAATCGGATCAGCAAAAAAACCACGCGTTGAATATGCAGGTGACGGTGCTACATGCACATCCCACCCCTGTTGTGCTAACTCATTCGCAACTGATTCTGCGTAGGCTTTTTCAAAATAGGAACGATATCCTAAACATCCCAGAAAAGGGTAACACCATTGTTTGGTTTGTAAGGATAATTCAGGTGTTGCGAATACATTCCATAAGACATAAGGACGACCAACATCACTGTAACTGCGGAAGCTGTCTGAATCCGGTAACGACAAATCGCTGATAGCAAAATCATGCATTCGCTCAACGTCTTTTAGCTTCTGAACAACTTCGGTTTTAGTCGTTGGATCGTTAATTACCTCAGGAATGGGGCGGCGCTTAGACAAGACATCTAACTGCCCTGAAACAGCATGACCATAGTATTGCAGCTCAGCGCAACCGCTTAAAAACAGAACGAATAATAGTGATATAAATCGCATACGCATTTATACCATAAAAAAAGGCTGCCCTTAGGCAGCCTTCTTCATAAACCTGAAACTTACGTTACAGGTTTGAGTAGTAATCAATCAGAATCTTCGCAACTTCAGGGCGCGAGAATTCTTTCGGTGGCGCTTCACCATTACCTAACATTTCACGCACCTTGGTACCTGACAGTAAGACAAAGTCATCCTTTTCATGATCATCAACTTCACGCATCATAACGACTTTGTTTAGCTTCTTGGACCATGCTGTGTGATCTGCCATGAACATTTCGATTTCCATTGCACCGGCTGGTACTTCGTCATCAAAAATAGTCTGCGCATCAAAGGCACCGTAGTAGTCACCCACACCGGCATGGTCACGACCAATAATAAAGTGTGTTGCACCCATGTTCTGGCGGAAGTAAGCATGCAGTACCGCTTCACGAGGACCGGCATAAAGCATATCGAAACCGTAACCAGTCACCATTGCACTGTTTGGCGGGAAGTACACTTCAACCATTTTACGAATCGCCGCATCACGTACGTCAGCAGGAATATCACCTGGCTTCAACTTACCTAATAGCATGTGAATAACCAGACCATCACAACCTAAACGTTCCATTGCCATGTGACACAATTCTTCATGTGCCAAATGCATTGGGTTACGTGTTTGGAAAGCCACCACTTTATTCCAGCCATGCTCGGAAATTTCATTACGAATTTCTACCGCTGTACGGAATGTATCCGGGAAGTCAGTTATAAAGTAACTGAAGTTTAATACCTGAATAGGACCTGAAATAGCAAAACGACCGACTGAGTTAAATGCTGCAACACCCGGGTGTTCCATGTCATCGGTACGGTAAACCTTGTCGGTCATGGTTGCCATTTGCGCATCAGAGACTTCTTCGATGGCTTCAACTGTTTGGATTGCAATCACTGGATTGCCATCAACATTCGGGTCACGTAAGGCAATACGTGCCGCACCTTGTACTTCAGACGCATCTTCAACCAGGTTCAATACCGGTACCGGGAAGAATTTGCCATCGGTTGTCTTCATGTTTTCGGCACAACCCATGGCATCTGCCACGTTCATGTAACCGGTTAAAGGTGTGAAGTAACCACCCCCCATCATTACTGCATTACCTGCAGCCGCCGAACTAATTACTACTGAAGGCAAGCCTTCTGCTTCTTTGGTGAGTGCAGCATGTTCATCTGTATCGTAAACGAACAATGGCTTCAGTTCGTCAGCACCAATTGGTTTAATCATGGGTATTCTCCGTATCTAACTATTTAAATTCTTACATAGGGATGCCGTTTTACATCAAGATCGGCTCTCGTTTCAAACAAAATTACATTAATAGATACCATGACGGGGCTTATAAGCCGGCTATCCCCCTGAAACTACAGGCTCATGCTATGATCTGCGCATGAAAACCTATTTAGTGGGCGGCGCGGTCCGCGACAAATTACTGGGGCTTGAGCCCAAAGAACGCGATTGGGTCGTGGTCGGCTCCAGTCCGGACGAAATGCTCAAATTGGGCTATAAACCCGTGGGTAAAGACTTCCCTGTGTTTCTACACCCTGAAACCAAAGAAGAGTACGCCCTGGCGCGTACTGAGCGTAAAACCGCCCCAGGCTATACCGGTTTCAGCTTCCATGCCGCTCCCGATGTGACGCTCGAAGAAGATTTATTGCGCCGCGATCTCACTATCAATGCAATTGCGATGGATGATGACGGCTCACTGATCGATCCTTTTAATGGGCAAGATGATTTAGAGGCAGGGTTACTCAAACACGTATCGGCTGCCTTTTCTGAAGATCCTGTGCGTATATTAAGAATTGCACGGTTTGCTGCCCGCTTTACCAAATTTGGCTTTAAAGTCGCCCATGGCACAAACAAATTAATGCGTAATATGGTCGATAATGGTGAGGTCGATGCCCTGGTTGCTGAACGTGTCTGGAAAGAACTCGCCTCTGCGCTTGCCGAATCTAACCCCGAGGCTTTTTTTAAGGTGTTACGTGGTTGTGGGGCACTAGCCAAATTATTCCCTGAAATTGATACTCTCTATGGTGTGCCACAACCAGAGCATCACCACGGTGAAATCGATACCGGTGTTCATGTCATGATGGTGCTACAACAAGCATCTCAGTTAAGTGACGATCCCAAGGTTCGATTTGCCGCCCTCACGCATGATCTTGGCAAAGCAACCACACCTGAATCTGAATGGCCCAGGCATGTGGGTCATGAACAACGGAGTGTCAAACTCGTCGAACAACTCTGCGATAGACTTAAAATTCCTAATGATTATCGTTCGCTGGCTAAAATCACAGCGCAATATCACACCCACTGCCACCGTGCCGCTGAGTTAAAACCAGCCACGATGCTTAAAGTCATTGAGGCTTGTGATGCATTTCGCAAACCGGCGCAATTTAACGGCTTCCTGTTAGCTTGTACGGCAGACGCTCGAGGCAGAAAAGATCATGAAAAAGATGATTATCCGCAGGCTGACTTATTTCATCGTGCTTACACTGCAGCCAAAGCAGTTGATACTCAGGAAATTATTACGGCAGGACATCAGGGAGCAGCAATACGTGATGCATTGCAAAAACAACGTATTACCGCCATTAAGAACGCATTAAACAAACAATCTTGAGTAGAATTATGAACGCTCGGCAATCAGCTGTTCGAGCCGGTCCTGACCGCGTGAAAAATAATGCAGGCAATTGGCACAAAGGCAATCACCGTAATCATCCGCGATCATTGCACGCTGCTTTTCCGATAAGGGGATTCCAACACACTGGCATTGCAAAACATTATTTGTCTTGCATTCAAAATCAGTTTTGCAACGAGGGCATTGTTTGATTTCGTGTTGGCACATACTGATAGACTACCAGAATATGCGACAAAACTAAGCTTTAATATAGCGCCAATCTTCCTGCATACGTTGAATTATTTGTTTTAAGGCAGACGGTGCCACTTTTACCTCAGGCAATAACTCAACATCGACACCCTTTTCCTGAAGTCGTTTAATCGCCTTTGCACAGGCAAGAAATTCAACATTGCCATATTTATTTTTCAATTGCTGAATACGTGGTTGAAATGACGAAATATCATTTCTCATTAAGTTGAGTCCACCATCATTAGCAATGACTTCCAGGCGTAAATCCTTATTTTGTGCTTTATACGCTAACAGCATTTCTTCTGCTTTATCTAACGCAGCACTGATTCTTTCAGGGTTTGAGGATGACAAATGTAAAATGACATTGCTCAATTTCGCTGGCACATTCACACTGCTATTGGCTAGCTGATTTTCTGCCACCACACCCTGATGACCAAACCAGCCCAGCACAACACCGAGTGATAACACAAAAGAAGCGGCAATCGCCCAACGTGAGTTAGATGTTCTCGAGGCATGACGGATTAAACGATCTCGCTGAGGCGGTTCCTCATACGCGTGTTGAACCATATCGCGTAATAAACGCAGTTCATTGATACGTTGATTAACACGGGTATCAGCATTAATTGCTTCCAATACGCGATCCCGTTCATGTGAATCAAGTTGTTCATCAAGAAAAGCATTCAACTCTTCATCTGATATTAAATAGTTAGCCTTATTCACTGCTTCTTTCTCCGTAATGATACTACTTCAGCACCCTTGTTTTGCGATGGTGCCTGGTCAAGCAATAATTCTTTCAATTGTCGCCGGGCTCGGCATAAACGACTCATTACCGTACCCGCTGGAATCTCTAATATTTCTGCCACTTCTGCATAACTGCAGCGCTCTAAATCAACCAACGCCAGCACTTCACGCTGTCCAATCGGCAAAGCCTGCATTGCCTGTCTCACTCGCTGCACCGTTTCATAACGAGAATTGACCGTTTCAGGTGTTTGCTCATCAATGTGCAGCGTCTCATCAAATTCAAGCGTTTCTTTCTTACCGCGCAAGTGGTCATGCCAACTGTTCTTCATAATTCTGAACAACCACGGTCCGATTGATTCGGGATCTCTAAGCTGTTTACGCTGCCGCAGTGCCTTGGAACAAGTCTCTTGAACCAGATCATCGGCTATGTCCGGGCTATGGCTCCATGCAAAAGCAATTCGGTACAAACGCTCACGACTTTTCGTCAACGCTTGTTCAAATTCGCGATTTTTACATAGCACTTCAAACGGGTTCATAATTATTCTTATCCAATCTACTCATTAATAGACGACAAAGCTGGGGAATTATTCCATTTCATCTCTGTTTTTTCTACTTATTACAGCCATAAAATATATAAATAATGAAAATGGAATAAACAGTGGTACCTTCTCGTCTACATAAGTGATTAAAGTCTTTAAAACCCTTGTTAAAAAAGGGAAAAGATTAAACTAAATTATAATAAAGTTCTTGTAATAGGCTGTTATATAAGTTATTAATAGCTGATAATTATAAAAAATTATATATAAAATACCATCCGATTTGGAGAAACTAATGTTTAAATCAACAACTATTAAGCGCAGCCTCATCGCCGCTGCGTGCACAACAGGGCTGTTGCTCTCTGGCTCTGCCAGTGCCGTCAACTGGCTCATGCTACAAGGTGTGGAAGGGAAGAAAGCACCTAACCATCGTTTATTCTCATTTATTCAACCTGCATATGATGCATCGGTGAATGGTGATAAGTTACAAGGACTTGTAAATCCTAGCTCTGGCGCACTTTTCCCTGATGGTGTTGCTAACGGTCAATATGCTGTTCCTAACACAATTACACCAGAGTTTAACGAAACCAGTGAAATCTACATGCGTCGTGCTCGTGTTGGTATGCGTGGTCGTTTCTCCGGTCCATGGAAAAACAGCTTCACATCAAAGATTAACTACTTCGCCATGGTTGCACTTGATGATGGTTTATTTAACCAAAATCAATTCAGCACAGATCGTCGTCCTCTGACATTGGATCATGCAAGTTTAACTTTCAACCATATACCAGGCGCACGCATTCGTGTTGGTTTATTCAAAAACCCGGTATCAGATGAAGTGTTTCAGGGCGTTGCATCAATCGAATTCATTCAATTCACTAGCTTCAATGCAACACAAGTTTTAGAAAACTTCTATTCAGGTAATGCAAACGCTCCTGGTTCAACAACAAGCGGGTCAGGTACAGCCCAGTACAGTGCCTATGGTTTCAGTGCGGTACGTGACTGGGGTATCCAGGTATTTGATAGCTTTAAAGTCGCTAACAAATCATGGGACTTAAGCTACGCGATTAAAGTAGGTCGTGGTGAAGCGATTAGTCGTGGTAATGATACTAATGGTGACAACGAGCTTTACCTTTATGCTTCAGCCGAAAAGAACCTTAAAGGTGGTCGCGGTCCACGTAAGAACGGTGTTAAATACTATGCTTGGCATCAAAGTGGTAAACGTCAATTCTATACTGATGCTACTAATGAAAGCTTTGACCGTACACGTTACGGTATCGGTGTAAAAGCACTTGGCAAATTCTTTGGTTCTAAATACAAACATCGTTTCGGTGCTGAACTTGAGTATGCAAAAGGTATGATCTTCATGGGTCCTGCCGCAGGTGTTGCACGTGGTAGCGCAACCGCTGGTCCAGGTAGTGTTTCATTTGCGACAGATGAAAGTAATAAATCACGAGCTTTCCAAATTGAATACGCATTCTACCTGAACAAAAATTGGCAGTTCGATATTCGTTGGGCGCGTGAACAACGTCTCTACGAAACATCTGCAAATATCAACAAAGGCGCAGAACGTGAAATTGATGAAACAACACTCGGTGTTACTTATCACTTCACTAAAAAATCACGTCTGACATTTAACTATGCATTCCGTGATGTTGAAGCACCAACTGACTACGATACAGCAACAGGTATCGGTGCAGCAGCTGCACCAAGATTTACGAGCAATGCTAACATCGTTACTGATTCCATCGGTGACCGTGTTGGGCTACAGTTAACGTACATCTTCTAATATTTAGTTAGATATAGTGACTAAAAAGCCCCTTCATGAATGAAGGGGCTTTTTTATTGCCTCGAACTATTTCACAATAATTACTTTCTAAACCATCCCTCAACAAAGCAAAGTAATTTCGCCAACACACCACGAATCATTATCGCCGCAATAACCACCCCTGATACATTCGCTAACATATCTGCCCATTCAAAGCTTCGTGTGTTCACTAACATCTGCGCAAACTCAAGCGTGATACCAAGCAGTACTAACAAAACCACGGTTAATAAACGCTGCCTTATAAATTGTGCGTACCACGCCATCACACCAAAATAACCACTAAAGTGATAGATCTTGTCCGACCACTTGCCCGACATGGTTAAGACAGGGTGCGTTGCTAATGCCGTATAAACAATAAATAAGACCATCAGCGCACCTAGCCAGTGCCATAAGCTTGTCCAGTGTAATTCTGTTTGAGAGATCATCATGACTATAGAAATAAATAGAGCAGCACAGCACCGAGTACAAGCCGGTAAGCAACGAACGGCCACATACCCATACGACTAATGAGTTTCAAGAATAAATAAATACATAAGTAAGCCGCTACGGCAGATAAACCCGTTGCCAATAGCAATGTCATCCAGTCAACGGCTGTCTCTGCTTTGATTAACTTAACAGTTTCCAAACCGCCTGATAAAACAATCACCGGTATTGAAAGCAAGAATGAAAATCTCGCCGCTGCCGCACGCTCCAGCCCCAATATTAAACCGGCTGTCATGGTAATACCTGAACGTGATGTCCCTGGTATCAGCGCAATAGCTTGTGCAATACCAACAAAAGCAACATCACCCCAGGTTAGCGAGTGTTCATTGCGTACTTGCTTTGCTTTCCAATCGGCCCAACCCAGTAAAAGACCAAAACCAATGGTGGTTGCCGCAATCACCAACGGTGAACGTAATTCAGTGGAAATAAAATCATGAAAAATTAAACCGACTAAACCAACGGGAATCGTACCAAGTAATACCGCCCACGCTAAACGACTTTCACCGACTGATTGTCGTTGCACAACCGAACTTGTCCAATCCTTACTCATCGTGATCAGTTCATGACGAAAATACCAAACCACCGCGGTTAAGCTACCAAGGTGAACGGCAATATCAAACGCCAAGCCCTGATCTTTCCAACCATTCAGTAACGGCAATAAAATCAAATGTGCCGAACTCGAAATAGGTAAAAATTCTGTTAAGCCCTGCAACAAAGCTAAAAAGAATGTTTGTTCAATCGGCATTCAAATATCCCTTTAATACAATTCGTATTATTATAATCGACTACGTTGATCCTGAAATGTAAACCCTTGCAACGGTAACGCCAGATTACGCGTCAAGGCGATAACCTTAAATAATTCACCCATTTCAGAAGGCAACACTAATTGTTTTATTTGTTGTGTCATTTTTATTTGTTGATTGCTATCGGTAATTTTCGCAACACGTTGCTCGATGCCCATCGACAACAAAAAATGCGCCTGCGTTGTGTAACCGGCAACGGATAAATCATTGTTGGCAGCCACTTCTGCAAGCGCGGTGAAATCAACATGCGCGGTGATATCTTGCAAACCAATTAATATCATCGCATCAGGGTGGGCACGATGCTGATAATGACACATCAGGGTACCGGTATTACGCTGTTGATGATAAAACTCACGGCGTGTGTAACCATAATCAATCAACAAAACTAATCCCGACTCTAACAATTCAGAGACACTTTGCAGCCAAGCCTCTGCCGCCGCATTTATTTCAGATTCATAACCATCAGTAAAATCTTCACCAAGTTCCGCTTCAATTTTTCTTACCGCCGCAACTAGGCTCGAGTCTGCTTCTCTGCTTGCCAAACGTAATTCTCCGTCATGGCTTATTACCGTTTGTTCGCGTACCTGCCCCGCTTCAATAATAAAACGCTGCACTGGCATGGCATCAATCAATTCATTACCCAGGACAACACCTCGAAAACCCGATAGCGGCAAGGCATCTAACCATTGCACACGCTCAAAACATTGAGGGCAGTGCAACTTAATTGTTTCTGCCTGCCGCTGGCGTAATTCTGCACTGAGTTCGAGAATATAATACCGATCAGGCAATTGCTGGCGGCTATCCAGCGTCAATAAAATATTCGCCGCCATTATTCCGGAACCTGCACCAACTTCCAGAATATCTGCGTGCCCTAATTCTGCTAATACCTGCGCACATTGCTCCGCCACACACTGGGAAAACAACGGCGATATTTCCGGTGCGGTGGTGAAATCACCACCAACACCAAACTTTTCGAGCCCACCGCTATAGTAACCGGCTGCCGGTGCATACAATGCCAGCTGCATAAATTCTGCAAAACTGATCTCGCCACCGGACTCGGCGATAACCGTCTGGATTTGTTTCAGCAATGTTTCGCTGTGCTGTTGTGCTAATTGGCTCGGCTGCGGTAATGACATAATATTGTATTTATATATAAAGTAGCGGCTTTGGGTTACAGTAAACGCCATAATACCAGACATGAACGGGAAATAACGTGGAACAAACCTCTATCGCGGGCAAAGTGCTTTTAGTGACTGGCGCATCACAACGCATTGGCGAATCCATTGTGCGTTTAATGCACGCCGAAGGCATGAACATCATCCTGCACTACCGTCATTCACGCAGTGATGCACAAAAAATCCAGCAGGAACTCAATGCCGAGCGTGAAGACTCCGTTATTTTAATCCAGGCGGATCTGTCTGAAACCAATAAAATATCAGAAATGATCCGTGAAGCCGTAAAAGGCTGGGGGCGTATTGATGCCATTGTTAACAATGCCTCGAGTTTCTACCCAACCCCGATTGGTGATATTGATGAAAAAGCCTGGGATGATTTAATTAACAGTAACCTGAAAGCGCCACTGTTTTTGTCTCAAGCGGCGGCACCTTATTTAAAACAACAACAAGGCTGTATTGTTAATATTGTTGATATTCATGCCGACCGACCGCTGAAAAATCATACTGTTTACTGTGTTGCTAAAGCCGGGTTGGCTATGCTGACCAAATCGCTTGCGCGCGAACTCGCCCCTGAAGTTCGCGTAAACGCCATTGCTCCGGGTGCGATTCTCTGGCCTGAGAATGATATTGATGATGTCACCAAGAAACGGATTCTTTCTAATACGGTATTAAAACGTCAGGGATCGGCAGATGATATTGCGACGACGGTGCGGTTTTTAATTAATGAAGCGAATTATATTACGGGGCAGATTCTGGCGGTTGATGGTGGTCGAACATTAAGTAATTGATAAGTTGTTGTAAGTTGGGACACCTCGTTTAAATATGGTTAAGGGTGTTCAGCTGATGTTCGAGCCTCGCAGATCTCGCTACGCTCGTTCAGAATGCGGCTCGAACATCAGCTGAACACCCTTTTATGAATTTTAGTTTTGCGCTTTCTAATGCAACATAATATCTAACAGCAATCACTACTTAAATTCATCACTAGAGCTATCATGACTGCCTTTTCGACGCATTGGTGCAACGCAGTAAACCCCTAAGTCGAAAAGGCAGTCATGATAGCGAACTCAAAAATAAACCTAATAGTCTAAATCAACCGCCCACAAATTCTGATCACCCTTATCAAACCTCTCCCACATTTCGCTATAGGTTTCACCCGTTAAAGGATAGGTAAGATCGGGAGCTAACTCTGTTAGCGGTAAAAGCACAAAAGCATATTCTTCAATCTCACGGCGAGGAATATGCAAACCGTCTTCTTCGAGAATTAAATCATCATAAAGCAGTAAATCAATATCCAATGTTCGCGCCATAAAACTTTCGGAGCCACGCAAACGACCGTGCATTTCTTCAATCTCGCTCATCTGCTCGTGGATACCTTGCACGCTTAAATCTGTTTCAAAACCTACGACAAGATTTAAAAAATTATCCCCCTGAAAGCCCACCGCCTCACTTTCATACACACAAGAAACCTTCATGTCAGGATAAATTTCTTTCAGAACAGTAATCGCAGAGCGAATATACTTTTCTGCTTCAATATTACTGCCCAGACTTAAATAAACCTGTGCCATATCAGTCCTTTTTACCGCGTTCGATAATGATACCGACACCCTCTGCGCCACTAATGGCACCACGTTTATTCAACACCAGCTTGACCCACGGCACCTTAAATTCAGTCAATATAATTTCGGTAATTCTTTCAGCCAGTGTTTCAACCAGACCAAATTCTGACTCACTCACAAACTGAATCAGGCGTTTCGCGACCGACTTATAATCCAGCGTATCATCAATATGATCCGTTGCCGCCGCTTTACGAATATCCGATGCCATCTCAATATCAAGCACCACCACCTGTTTGATCTCACGTTCCCAGTCGTAAATACCAATAACGGTTTCGATCTCTAATCTTTTAAGAAAAATTATATCCATGCTCATTTCAAATCATTTCTGCTTCAATAAATTAAGCCGCACTCTAGCATATTTGTCCGCTAACGGGCTTGCCTTTCACGCGAACAACGTTTCCAATAGCCCCATGCAAATACTCGACATCAGCCTCATCATCGCCGCTTACCTGCTTGGCTCACTTTCCAGCGCCATTATCGTTTGTAAGTTAATGGGGCTCCCTGATCCCCGCACGCTTGGCTCCAACAACCCCGGTGCGACTAACGTACTGCGCTTCGGTGGCAAAAAAGCCGCCGCCATCGCCCTGCTTGGTGACATGATAAAAGGGGTGATTCCCGTCATCGCCGCACAATTACTGGGCGCAGACGACCTGACTCTCGGGCTGGTCGGCTTTGCTGCCTTCATCGGGCACCTCTACCCCCTCTTCTTCGGCTTCAAAGGCGGTAAAGGCGTTGCAACGGCATTTGGCGTTTACCTCGCGCTCTACTGGCAAATGGGGCTGGCGGTGATCGCCGTTTGGCTCATCGTCGCCAAGGTATTCAAAATATCCTCCCTCGCTGCCCTCATTGCTTCCGCGTTTGCACCGGCGATTATCTGGATCATGACGAAAAACATGGATTGGGTGATCATCACCTCCATTATTACCGTCATGCTGACGTGGCGGCATCGTTCTAATATTCAGAATTTGATTCAGGGAACTGAAGATGGGATTGGGTCGGATAAAGATAGTTAGGGTTCGTCGGTGTTCCGACTTACTCCGCCTGCATAACCTTATCACCACAGCGTCTTGACGCTATAACGTTGTGTCGCTATTCTTTATACATTAAGGACGTGTCAAAGGAAAAGTTTCAACTTTAATAAGAGATTATTTATGCGTTTATTTTTTTTATTGATTATATCAATACTGATTTCACCCGCCATTTCAGCTAAAGACAAAACCGGTAATAAAAGTGAATTTATGACTGATTGCCAACGCAATCAGCCCACTGCCTTTTGCCAATGTGCGCTTGATCATGGGCAATATAATGGTTCAATAGAACGTATTACTCCGGCTGAAAAAGTAATTAAATCTAGTAAAGAATCCATCGCTACTTACTTAAGCTATGCTCAAAAATCAGATCCTACTTTAAGTGTTGAACAATTCGATACCTTATGTGAACTTAGCGCTACTTATCATAAAGAAGCCACTGAATATTATAAAAAAGTCGCCAGGAAACCACTCTCTGAATATGATGCAGAAGAATTACGTTTACTTACCATAGAACATCAAGATGCTATTCAAAAAATAAAGGAAAAATATATACCTAAAAACGAGCAACTTCATGAGCAATTTGGTTCAAATGAAGTAACACAACGAAATTTTGATGTCGATGGCTATGCGGGTTATTGTTCCCGACAACGTTGGCTTGCCAAATACATTGAAGACCAAAAAAAACCTGCAAAACAACCTAAAATTAATTTTAATAAGGTGTTGCGCGCAGCGGTTAAACAAGGCAGCGCCTGCTTACAGGCGTATAAAAAACCTACCCGAATAAGCGAATGGAAAATTAAAAACTTTTGGACAAGTAATGACTTACCTGAAATTATGTATGCTATTTATTATGGCAATGAATCAGTAAAAATAGACGATCGGTTTAAAACTTATTTTAGAACATTACAAGTTGCTTATGATGGCGCGTGTCGAAAACAGCTTCCAAAAAATGCAGTGAAAAGAGGTTTTCTTCGCCGATATGAAAACGGTCGCGAAGAAAATAACTCTTTACTCGTTGATCCCCGATTTTTAAAAAAATATGATGAATATGCATCAGCACACGCCCGTTTTTCAAATCGTGTACAAAAAAACACAATGGCAAATCTTAATGGTATTTTGCAAGGTGGCTTAGGGCGTTTAGGTGGTTTAAGGAATGTTACTCGCAATTTCTTGTATAACCATCCAACAAACCAGTTTGCGCGTTTCATTAAAGCAACTGGATGTCGTTCCCAGGATCTTAAGCAACTTCGTGAAAATTTTCTTAGAAAAGCCAAGGGGCAAGCGTTATTAAAATGAGGGTGCCGGAAAATTGGTTTCAAAAACGAAAAGTGCGCTCTGACGGAAAATATGGATTGCGTGATTATTACCGTCACCCTGACGTGGCGGCACCGTTCTAATATTCAGCTAAATATGTCTCTGGAACCTATTACTTTTGAAATTATATTATTACGTCTCTGGAACCTATTACTTTATTACGTCTCTGGAACCTATTACTCCTATTACTCCACGCTCGCGCTCAGTATCATATTTCCGACGAATTGATGCAGCGTAGCGAATCTCTGAGGAGGAAATATGATACTGAGTGCGAGCCCTTATGATGCCACCATTGTTTGCATACGAACAGATTATTACGTCTCTGGAATCTACTAAATATCCTTATTACTACAGCGTCTTGACGCTATAACGTTGTAACGCTATTCTTTACAGATATATGAGGTATTAGAGATATGAGCGAATTATCAAAAAGATCAACTGTTTACTTTGAGGCTGATATTCATCAGGCGCTGAGAGTCAAGGCTGCAACAACGCACCAATCCGTCTCTGAGGTGGTAAATGAGGCTGTACGCATGGCTTTGCGTGAAGATCAGGCGGATCTGAATACCATCGCACAACGCGTAGGTGAGGAAACAGTAAGCTATGAGGCATTGCTTGAAGATTTAAAAACCCATGGCAAATTATAGCCTTGTCTTTAAAAAGTCCGTTGCGAAAGACCTACGCAGTATTCCAAACAAGGATGTTAGGCGAATACTCAAATGTATCGAGTCACTTCAGGATAACCCAAGGGCAGAAGGCTGCATTAAACTTTCTGGTCAGGAATGGTATCGAATAAGGCAAGGAAACTATCGAGTAGTGTACGAGATTAAGGATGAAGAACTGATCATACTCGTAATAAAAGTTGGGCATCGAAGTGATGTGTATTAAATGGGCGCCACCAATTCTTCTAATGACCACCGAGGCTGCGCCTTAAACCCTTCGCCACCTCTCTCACCCGCCAACAATCGCAAATGCCCGGCAAAGGCAATCATCGCGCCATTATCCGTACAAAACTCCATGCGCGGATAAAATACCTCAGCCTTTTCTTTCTCAACCATCTTTTGCATCCGAGCTCGCAAGGCTTTGTTAGCACTCACTCCGCCCGCAAGTACCAAGGTATTTACACCTGTTTGCTGAATCGCCCGCTTACATTTAATTGCCAGCGTCTCTAACACCGCGTCCTGAAACGCACGCGAAATATCAGCTTTGTTTTGCGGTGAATCACCCAACTCCTGCCATGTATTCAATGCAAACGTTTTCAAGCCACTAAAACTAAACTCAAGCCCTGGGCGATTTACCATCGGCCGCGGAAAGGTCAGGCGATCTGGATCGCCCTGCTCTGCTAATTTCTCAATTGCCGGTCCACCGGGATAACCCAAATCCAGCAACTTGGCGGTTTTATCAAACGCCTCGCCCACGGCATCATCCAGCGTATCACCCAAAATCTCGTATTGACCCACACCGGACACCTTCACCAACATCGTATGACCACCCGACACCAGCAAGGCAATAAAAGGGAACTCTGGCGGATTGTCTTCCAACATCGGCGCGAGCAAATGCCCTTCCATATGATGCACACCGACATGCGGCACACCTAACGCCCACGCTAAACTTCGCCCAACTGCCGCGCCCACAAGCAGTGCGCCAACCAGACCGGGACCTTCGGTATAGGCAATGCCATCAATCTCATCTCGGGAGGTCTTAGCCTGCGTCAACACTTCCTCCAATAGAGGCAAAATCTTCCGCACATGGTCACGAGACGCCAATTCCGGCACCACGCCACCATACTCGGCATGTAACTCAACCTGGCTGTA
Organism: Gammaproteobacteria bacterium; assembly: GCA_027006175.1. GTDB lineage: Bacteria > Pseudomonadota > Gammaproteobacteria > AKS1 > AKS1 > Sulfuriflexus. The sequence goes on along the minus strand of JALTKS010000025.1, from coordinate 40,420 downwards.
AAGCGCGTGCGCCAGCAGACCTTGCTTGCTGTCATAAACAGCCACGCCAGTCTCGTCACATGAGGTTTCAATCCCGATAATTCGCATCATTTCGCCTGATTTTCATCTAAATAATGGTTTGCGCGGCATTCTAGCAGAAAGATCGCTAAAAACAGGCAGATAGTTGCCCAGATCCTTTGCATTTTAGCCAATAACTCATTAATATTGCGCCCCCTTGCAAGGCTTTGGGGTGAAGACCCTAAAACTATAGTTAATTTAAATTTAAACAGGTTATTTTAAATGCCATCAGTAAAAGTTAGAGACAACGAACCATTTGACGTTGCATTACGCCGTTTCAAGCGTTCTTGCGAAAAAGCAGGTGTACTTTCAGAAATTCGCCGTCGTGAATTCTACGAAAAGCCTACGTCAGTACGTAAGCGCAAAGCCGCTGCTGCTGTTAAGCGTCACGCGAAAAAGGTTTCTCGTCAAATCCAGCACCGCGTTCGCCTTTACTAAGAATTTCTTAAACGTCTGAACCGAGTATTCGGCTCAGCTATCAGGAAGTTGATTGTGAGCGATCTAAAAGCACAGATCACCGATGCCATGAAAACGGCCATGCGCGAGAAAGACAAAGCGCGTTTGGGTGTTATTCGTTTAATGACATCGGCGATGAAGCAAATCGAAGTCGATGAACGCATCGAACTTGATGATGCACGCATCCTCACCATTCTTGATAAAATGCTCAAACAACGCCGTGAGAGCATCAAACAATACGAAGCCGCTGAACGTCAGGAACTGGCGGATCAGGAAGCCTTCGAAATCACCATTATTCAAGAATTCATGCCTTCACAACTGACGGATGACGAAATTAGCGCCATCATCGACGAAGCGGTTGCCGCCACCGGTGCCAGCAGCATGAAAGACATGGGTAAGGTCATGGGTATCATCAAACCCAAACTCGCTGGACGTGCCGACATGGGTGCTGTTAGTGGGAAAATTAAGGCTAAGCTCTCTTAATCTTATCTTTTTGGTAATCGCTTCTTAAGTGTCTCCAGCTTCTTTTGTTGTGTAAAAATCTTGGTATGGTGTTCTTTTTGGGGATGATGAATCTAAGCCAGATCTCTTTTTCTGCTTAGGGGTTCGCTGCGCTGCACCAATGCGCAGAAAAAGAGATCTGGCTTAGATTCATATACAAAACTGTGGGTTTAGTTAACCCAACAGATAAAATAAAACCCAACTTCATCACGCTCGTTAGCCTCCTTCCCTTCCCGACGCATTGTGCAGCGCAGCGGAACCCTAAGGAGGGAAGGGAAGGAGGCTAACGAGCCCAAGCCCCATTCACATTGCGCAACACAGCGTAACCCTAAGGAGGGAAGGGAAGGAGGCTAACGAGCCCAAGCCCCATTCACATTGCGCAACACAGCGTAACCCTAAGGAGGTGCCCTGAACCTCTGGAAGAGGTTAGGGTATTCATAATGAAGCTCGAAGAGATTCTTTGGGCAAGACAAGACGGATAGCGAGCCTAAACCTGATTCAAAAAAAACCAAATTTACAAGCTGATCTAAAACCCATCTAGGCTTACACTACAAACATGGCTGGCAAAATCCCACAATCTTTCATTGACGACTTACTCGCACGCACCGATGTGGTCGATGTCATTGATAGCCGCGTTACCCTTAAAAAGAAGGGTAAAGACTACATGGCATGCTGCCCGTTTCATGGTGAAAAAACCCCATCATTCAGTGTGAGCCGTGAAAAACAATTTTACTACTGCTTTGGCTGTGGCGCTTCCGGTAGCGCGCTGAGTTTTCTCATGGATTACGAGCACCTTGGTTTTGTCGAAGCCATTGAAATGCTCGCCTCGCAGGCGGGAATGGAAGTACCGCGAGAAGAAGGGGAAGATAACCGCCCACGCGTTAATTACGAACCACTCTATGCACAGCTCGAGGCCAGCTCGCTCTTCTTTCGTGAGCAACTCCGCCATCACCCACAAGCACAACGCGCCATCGACTACTTAAAAGATCGGGGGCTTTCCGGTGAAATTACCACCGCCTTTGGTATCGGCTTTGCGCCTGCCGGTTGGGACAACCTCATTAAGCATGTGGGGGATGATCCCGCTAAACAACAAGCACTCACCACCACCGGCATGGTTATCGAAAAAGACGATGGCAAACGCTATGACCGTTTTCGTGATCGCATCATGATTCCTATTCTTGATAAACGCGGCCGTGTCATTGCCTTTGGTGGGCGCGTTCTTGATGGCGATAGTCAGGGCGCTAAATACCTTAACTCACCTGAAACACCTATTTTCCATAAAGGTCGTGAACTCTACGGGCTTTATCAGGCACGCAAAGCACTCCGTGATATTCCTCGTTTATTGGTGGTTGAAGGTTATATGGATGTGATTGCTCTGGCGCAATTTGGTGTCCGCTACGCTGTCGCAACCCTCGGCACGGCAACCACCAGTGAGCACCTTGAACAACTGTTTCGAGCCACCGATGAAGTGGTTTTTTGCTTTGATGGTGATCGGGCTGGTCGTGCCGCAGCGGAGCGAGCACTTAAAAATGCCCTACCCGTGATTCGTGAAGGTCGTGAAGCCAAATTCCTGTTTTTACCGGATGGTGAAGACCCGGATAGCCTGATCCGCCGTGAAGGTCAGGCCAATTTTGAGACGCGCGTCAAAAAAGCCATGCCTTTATCGCAATTTCTCCTTGAAAATCTCACTGATCAGGCCGATATACAAAGCGTTGATGGTCGTGCACGGTTGTTGGAACTGGCGCGTCCTTTGTTTAGCAAATTCAGTCCCGGTATTTACCGTGATTTGATCACCGACCAACTCGCCAAACTGGCCGAAATGGATCCTGATCGCCTTGCCGGACATTTATACAAATCAGAACAAGCTGCCAGCACAGCAGAAACAGCAACGCCGCAACGTAAACCGAGCCACGTTGCCGCGAGAACCCGTGCAGACAACAAGATTTTAGGCCGTATTATTCAGTGCTTGTTGCATAAGCCAAATTTGGCGGCACTGGCAGGTGAACCCGCAAATTTACTTAGCTCGGGTGAACCCGGCGTTGAAATACTGGTCGAATTATTAGGCTTACTTCAGGCACAGCCTGAGCTGAATACCGCCGCCATTATTGAGCACTGGCGTGACAAGCCTGCCGGCGCAAGAATGGCGGAGTTGGCAGGTCAATCGCCGCTTTTAGACGATGAAGCCGCCCTGATGCATGAATTTGAGGCCATGATGGAAAGTCTCAGAAAACAGGGGCAACGCCGAAAATTAGAGGCTATGCACGCAGCGCTAAGCAACAAGCCTTACTCCGAGTGGAGTGAAGAGGAAAAAAACAGCTTCCGTAATCAGTCGCTGGTATAGGTAAATAAAGCACGTTAGCGTTTATTTGGTATGTAACTATTACTAAACTACGCTATAATTAATGGTTTTCACAGGCTCCCTTTTGCGACGCCTGATTTTGTTTGACTTAGAGGCATTTGAATGGATAAGGAAGCACAACAAACCCAACTCAAGATATTGATTGCTAAGGGTAAAGAGCAAGGTTACCTCACGTATGCCGAGGTGAACGACAGCTTACCTCCTGAGATTGTTGATCCAGAACAGATTGAAGACATTGTCTCCATGATTAACGACATGGGCATTAAAGTGCATGAAGTTGCCCCTGATCAAGACACCGTTATCCTCACTGAAGGTGGTAGCACCACCGATGAAGATGCGACTGAAGAAGCCGCAGCCCGTCTTGCCTCCACCGTTGAAGCTGAATTTGGACGCACTACTGATCCTGTCCGCATGTACATGCGTGAAATGGGGGCGGTTGGCCTGCTCTCACGTGAAGGTGAAATTCGTATCGCCAAGCGTATCGAAGCCGGTACCAATCACATGCTCAGCGCCATGGCGACTTACAGTGAAACCATTGCGACCCTTATCGAACAATATGAACGTGTTGAACGTGAAGAAGCCCGTTTAACAGACATACTGACTGCCTTTATTGACCCCAATGCCCCCGACATCATTCCCAAGCCTGTTCAACCACAGGATAAAAAAGACGATGACGAAGAGGAAGAAGTTGATACAGGTCCAGACCCAGAAGAAGCAAAAGAACGCTTTGATGCGATGCGTAAACTTTACAAGCGTTACCTTAACGCTGTGAGCAAGCACGGCAGCACAGATGAAAAATGTGAAAAAATGCGTGGCCAGCTTTCTGATATGTTCATGGAGCTCAAACTGACACAAAAACAAATTGATCGTCTGGTTGCACAAATTCGTGACATGGTTGAGCGTATACGTGAGCAAGAAAAAATCATGATGGATATTTGTGTCAACAAAGCACGCATGCCACGTAAAGATTTTATTGTTAGCTTCCCTGACAATGAAACTGATCCAGAATGGTTAAAAAAACATATTGAAGCAGGCAAACCTTATTCTGCGGTGCTTGAACAATACAAAGACGAGATTCTTCGCGCTCAAAACAAACTGATTGCGATGGAGCAGGAATGCAACATGACAATTCGGTTGATTAAAGAAATCAATCGTAAGATGTCGATTGGTGATGCCAAAGCTCGCCGAGCTAAAAAAGAAATGGTGGAAGCCAACTTACGTCTGGTTATTTCCATTGCGAAAAAATATACCAACCGTGGTTTACAATTCCTCGACCTTATTCAGGAAGGCAATATCGGCTTAATGAAAGCCGTGGATAAATTTGAATACCGTCGCGGTTACAAATTCTCTACCTATGCCACCTGGTGGATCCGTCAGGCGATTACGCGTTCTATTGCGGATCAGGCCCGTACCATTCGTATTCCAGTACATATGATCGAAACCATTAACAAACTCTCACGTATTTCACGTCAGATGGTGCAGGAAATGGGTCGCGAACCCACACCGGAAGAATTATCTGAACGCATGGAAATGCCAGAAGATAAAGTTCGCAAGGTCATGAAAATTGCCAAAGAACCTATTTCAATGGAAACACCGATTGGAGATGATGAAGATTCACACCTGGGCGACTTCATTGAAGATGCACTGGCTGTGCTACCACTCGATTCAGCCACCATTGCTGGACTACAGGAAGCCACGAAAGATATTCTAGGTAGCTTAACTGCACGTGAAGCAAAAGTACTACGCATGCGCTTCGGTATTGATATGAACACCGATCACACACTTGAAGAAGTGGGTAAGCAGTTTGATGTGACCCGTGAACGTATTCGTCAGATTGAAGCCAAAGCATTACGTAAGCTACGTCATCCAAGCCGCTCTGAACAATTACGCAGCTTCCTTGACCAGCAAACCGGTTCGTAATCTGGAAGATTAAGCCTCACCTGAAAAAGCCTGTCTCTGACAGGCTTTTTTTATGCCACTCATTGCAAAACATTGATACAATGTGCTCGATAACAAGAGGATAAACTCTTTTTAGGGCCTATAGCTCAGTTGGTTAGAGCAGGGGACTCATAATCCCTTGGTCCTTGGTTCGAGTCCAAGTAGGCCCACCAAATTCTTGGGGCCGGAATTTTTTTCTGGCCCCAACTATTTCTGCTAGTCTTACTCAACATGAGCAATAAACTACAGTTATTTATTGAAGGCGATGAGCTTTATCAAGCAATGCTCGCCAGTATTCGCTCAGCACAACACAGCATACGCTTAGAAAGTTATATCTTTGCCTACGATGAAATTGGCAGGGGATTTATTGACGCATTGATTCAACAAGCACAGGCGGGGGTTGATGTCCGCGTGAACCTTGATGCGGCTGGTTCGATGTTCGTTCGAGCCGGACACCATTTTCAACAGCTAAGAAAAAATGCCGTAAAACTTCATTGGTTTCACCGATGGAACTGGCGAAGACCTTTTAAATACAACCGTCGTAATCATCGTAAACTATTAGTCATTGATGAAAAAACCGCCTTCGTTGGTGGTTTCAATATTCACCGTGAATCATCTCAACGTATTTTTGGTGCGCAGCGCTGGCGAGATACTCACTTACGTATATCCGGTGAGCTTGCAGCTCATGCAGCTGAATTGTTTGAGCATTTCTGGCAAGGTGAACATCGCTGGTTGCCACCCACCATTACCGATGCCAATAGTCAACTCATCCCTAATAATACCCGTCATTGTCAGTTTCAATTACGCTGCATGTTAGAAGCCATGTTTGGTTCTGCGCAGAAATCTATTTTTTTAACAACCCCTTATTTTGTTCCCGATCGACATACCCAGCGTCTACTTCAATCTGCTGCGCAACGGGGAGTTGATGTTCGACTTCTTGTACCTAGAAAAAGTGATGTAAAACTGGCCAGGTGGGCCGCACATGCCGCCTATGATGGACTGCTTTCTACTGGTGTTAAAATCTACGAATACTTGCCGCGCATGCTACATAGCAAAACAATTATCATTGATGGCGACTATGCAACGCTCGGGACGGCAAATCTGGACTATAGAAGTTTCTTTCTTAATTATGAGTTAAATATATTTACCCATGATGCGACAACATGTAACCATCTTCAAAATCAATTTTATCGTGATATTGAACTGGCGGAAGAAATTCACAGGAAAAAATGGCGTAACCGTTTTTGGGCTGGACGCATATTAGAGTTCATCGGTTGGATCGCTCGGCGATGGTTATAGTTTAGGCCTAGAATAATTCAACATCATCAACCGAAATTTCTTCTGTTTCTGTGTTTTCAACCTCTTGTTTACTCAACAAGAACTGTTGCACCATATCTTCTAATTGTTGCGCAAGAATTTTGAATTCATTACCCAGTGCAGACACATCTCGAGCCGAGCTTGCTGATTCTTCTGCAATGGCAGCAATTGAATTTAATTTATCTAACACCGCTTTTGATTGATTGCTTTGACCATTGATTTCTTCTGCAATGGATACATTCATATTTGTAATCGTATTGACGGAGCTATAGATTTCTCGTAATGCTTCACCAACATTTCCGACCATACCAACATTATCTTCAGTCTGTTGCTTACTTTGTGCCATGCTTTCTAATGCTTCAGATACAGCGTTTTGTAATTCAATTATTTGTGCATCAACACTGTCTGTTTCTTTTTGCACATCCTGAGACAAGTTTCTTACTTCATCGGCAACCACGGCAAAACCTCGCCCTTGCTCACCGGCTCTCGCAGCTTCAATTGCTGCATTGAGTGCCAATAAATTTGTTTGATCGGTAATACCTCGAATAACTTTTACTACTGCACCAATCTTATTGCTCATTTCATAGAGCTCTTCAATTTTACTGTGGGTTGTATCAACCTGATTTGCCAGTGCACCCATTGATTTAACTGTTTCACCAACAACCAGTTGACCTTTTTCAGAATGTTGATTTGCAGTATTAGCCGCTTCTGCGGCTTCTGCTGTATTCGATTGTACGACCTGCATACTGTCGTTTAATTGTTGGAAAGTATCTGAGACTTGCTTGATTTCATCTTCCTGCTGTACTGCACGTTGTTCACTGCTACTGGTTACCAACGATAATCTATCTGACTCACTGACCAGATTCTTTGAGGCATGAATCACCAAATCAACTACGCCATGGATTTTTTTAATAAACTGATTAAAGGCCTTACCCATGTCACTGTATTCATCAACACCGTCAGCGGGAAGCGTATTCTCAAGATTTCCCTCATCAGCAATTTCCTGCATGGTATCCAGTGCTGTTTGCAGCGGTACTAACACTGAACGCATCATGTACAGAAGCATGAGTATGCCTGTTAAAACAACGATTAAAATAGTAACCACACCATCCTGTAAATTCTGTCTGAGCAGTGCTAACACTTTATTACTCGCATCACTGCTTTTCTGGCCGTACCTTTCAATTAATTCATTCAAATCTTCATCTAAATCATGCAATATAGGATTAATATCTTTCTCCATAATCATGATATCTTTTCGCCATACGCGACTTGTGTGGACACTAATCAATTTATTTAAATCTTTATCAAACTTTACAAGGATAGACTGAATTTCCTCAATACTTGTTTCTAAACTAATATCGAGATTTCTGATTGATGCAACTTTTTTTAGATTTTCCTTGAAAACCTCTAAATCGACTCTAATTGATTCTACTGATTTTTCGGTTCTAAACGATAAAAAGGCTCTAATCCCTGAACGAATACGCCCCCAACTTAGTGAAAGGTCAATCAGTTTTTTAACCTGCTCGCTTCCTATTTCTTCATAAGCACTGGCTTCCTGTAATGCGGCTTGAATCAACCCTGACACTTCCTGGCCCTGCGGTTCTAATATTTCTCCTGCTATTACCAATCCAGGAATGTTCTCAACTATTTCATCCTGTAAACGAATAATATCTTCGGTCAAAATAGAAAGCTTTTCCAGATCCTCTTTCAAGTGTGATATTTGATCTACATATTCAGTTTCATCCTTCATACTGTTAATCAAATTATCCAGAGATTCATTTGCCATTGCCATATGCATATAATATTTATCTAAATGTTCCTTGCGTTTACTAATAACATAAATACCAAGATCCGCTTGCGCTTCTTTAATATGTATTTCCAGTTTTAATGAATGCTCATGACGTGGCTGATAAGTATTGAGTGCTTTTTCTGTTGCTGTTTCTGCTAAATATGAACTAAACAACATTATGCTAACAGCGGAAATGATAATAAAGCCTAATAAAGCATTTGTTGCAATCATCTTGTTACGGATAGTTGCTTTAAAATATTTATTTCTTAAAAAATTACTCACGCTATATCACCCTGCATAAATTAAAAATAGATGTAGCCCTACCTCACAATATATCGACAGAAGCACATAAAGCATTACCATTTATTAAATATGGGTTTTATAAGGATTGTTGATTTTTTTGCATAAAAAAGGCGCTAATAAGCGCCTTTAAACACAAAACGGTGTATTTTAACTATTGATGAAAACCCCATACTGAGAGCAGTAATCTAGATAAACCCTTAAATTCACCACTCGGTGCTTCAACAAAGTTCTTTCGACGAAAGCGTTTTAACAAAGGTTGTGCACCTTCCTGACCATCCGTATTGAGCAATGCCTGTTGAATAGCACTTCTGGTTGCTGCGTCAATGCGTTTAGATATAGAAAAAGTCCGTGTTGGTAAAGGTTTTTTCTTGGTAGTATAAAGAATCCTTAAGCCTTTTGTTTTACCTTTTTTCTTAAACTTCTTCCAAAAACCAATCGGTAAAAATGCGGCCTGCCCCTTACCCGTTTTAAGACATTTGAAGGCGTCTTTAAAACTTCTCGCTGATACAATCACAGGTTGTCTAACTGGATTCGGAAATGAATCGAGAATCATCAATGTCGCAAGATTAGGCGAGTTAACCGCACAAACCTTCTTACCAATAAGCTGCTTAATATTATTAATGACACCACCATCTTTCACAATTGCCGCAAAGACTAGTTTTCCGGGTAGTCGCGCAATCGGCGTATGATCAATATGGGTCATACGCCAGTTAACAAAATGCGGGCCATCAAAAATAATATCGTACTCACCTTTTCGCATTCTACTGGTGTATTCAAGAAAATTTCTTGCCGCAACAAGTTGAATATTTTTACCCGTTGATTTGGCCAAATAATCCACTAATGGGCCATAAATCTTTTTAGTTTGAGCCAATGACTGAGTTGGCGCTGTTGTGAAGGTGATGACGTCTTGCTCTGCTGCATTAGCCTGACCACCCCAGATTATTCCCGCCACAGCTAACAAGCTAATTGCACGCAACACCTTCAAACATTGTTTTTTCAACATTCTTTACCTCTCCCACATCGTCAATATCTTTTCTTATTATCTATTTATAGACCACAATCTAACAAACAGCGACTTAACTTCAAAATTTAAGCCTAAATTCACAGTATCCTGAGCTGGATCATCATTATTAACAGATTCATCGTCTGTTTCAATCTAAAAACCATTACAAACCCCGGCAATTACTATATGATTTATAACAAGTTTCAGGGAATTTACCATGATTAAGCAGATTCAATATAACCGTACATTCATACTTGCTAGTCTTATACTAGTCGTATCCATGACTTTATCTGGCTGCTCTGATAAACCCGCTGCGAACAAAAGCAAACATTCGAAAAGACCGGCTCAATTAGTTGAATTAACCACGGCAAAAACGATACCTATCCAGCATAAAAGTCAGCGTACCGGCACGCTAAAAGCGCGTAAAACAATACGAATCTTTAACCAGGAAGAAGGTACATTAACCTCGCTGCCGTTCTATGCAGGCGATCAAGTAAAAAAAGGTGACATACTGCTTAAGATTGATGACCAGTTACTACGCGTACAATTTAATAAGGCCCGTGCAACGCTGGAACAAACCCAACAAGATCTGGTTCGTTTACAAAAACTACGCAAAAAGCGTCTTGTTGCAGAAGACGAAGTTAATCGTGCTAAAACTGCGCTTAATGTTGCTGAAGCAGAACAGCGCTTACTGGCAACACGACTTGGCTATACCACTGTTAAAGCGCCGATTGACGGTATTATAAGCGAGCGTCTTGCTGAAATAGGGGATGTAGCACCGCGTCACACGCAATTGCTCACACTCATTGATACCAGCACACTTATTACCGAAGTGGCCGTGTCCGACTTGCTCATCAGTTCTCTCCAGGTTGGTGATAACGTTGATGTTCGTATTGATGCATTACCCAATCAAACTTTTGTGGGTCGCATTTTACGTATTCACCCAACACTCGATCCCTCTACGCGAAATGGTATTGTTGAAATAATATTAGATCCGGCACCGGCTGGCGCCCGACCCGGCCAATTTTGTCGTGTTACCTTACTATCTAAATTAACCGATCGATTATTAGTTCCTTTCAAAGCCCTTCGTCAAGACAGCAAAGGTAGCTATGTTTATATTGTCGATAGCAACAATAAAGCGGCGCGACGTTCCGTTACAACAGGACTACGTTTCAACGATAGAATTGAAATCCTCAGTGGACTTCGTTCAGGACAAAAAATCGTTACAAAAGGTTTTTTAGGTCTGAAAGCCGGTAACACTATTCGTACTGCTAATACTGTTAAAACGCAATCATAAATAATGTCATCACCCTCACCACAAATACGTTTTCGCTCAGGAGGGCTCGCTAGCTGGTCTATCCGCCATCCCGTTGGTGTAATGATGATCACTCTTGCCATGGTGGTACTCGGCGGGTTTGTACTGGATCGTTTATCCATTAATTTACTGCCACATATTATTTATCCTGATGTACGCGTTCGTATTATTGATCCGGGCGTGCCCGCCAGCGTCATGGAAGATCGCATTACTCGGCAGCTGGAAGAACAGCTTGCGATTACCGAGGATGCGATCAGTATTCAATCCCGTACCTCTGAAGGGCGTAGCGCGGTCGATCTGTCTTTTAACTATGGTAAAGATGTTGATATTGCTTTACGTGATGCCAGTACCCGGCTTGATCGCGCCAAACGTTTTCTACCCACAACAATCGACCCACCGGTTATCTATAAACGTGATCCGGCACAAATTCCGGTACTCGAATATGTGATCAGTTCTGACAAAATGAATTCGGTACAGCTTCGCGACTGGGTCGATAACACCTATAGTAAATGGTTCCTCAATCTACCCGGCGTTGCCTCGGTTGAAGTGGGTGGTGGTCTGGTACGCGAAATTCTCATTCAGCCTGATCAAAAACGCCTTTCCGGACTGGGTCTCAGTATTGATGATGTTATTAACGCGATACAACGCGGTAATGTTGAATCACCTGCTGGTCGCCTGATTATGCAGCAGCAGGAAATTATTAGTCGTACCGCTGGTCGCTTTAAAACAGTGCAGGACATTGCCGACTTACCGCTTGCTTTAAAAGATGGCAACAGTATCAAGCTAATTGATATTGCAGAGGTCATTGATGGAAACGAAGATGAACGACTTCGGGTTCGTTACAATGATATCCCCGGTGTAAAAATCTCTATACAAAAACAACCATCTGCCAACACAGTGAATGTTGCTGATGCGGTCTTTAAGCAACTTGACTGGCTACAGGAACAAGACTTACTGCCCGACCATATCACCGTGCAAAACGTCAATGATCAGGCTATTTATGTTCGCAATGCGCTCAATAATGCCAGCATAGCCGCTATCAGTGGTGCTATTTTAGCCATGCTCGTGGTCTATTTATTTCTGGGTAATTTCCGCCACACTTTAATTATTGGTAGCGCGATTCCGATTGCTATCATGGTGACCTTTATCATTATGGGTTTAGGTAACCTGACACTTAATATTATGACACTCGGTGGGCTTGCACTCGGTATTGGTATGTTGGTCGATAACACGATTGTGATGTTGGAAAATATTTCACGCCATCAACGCGACCAACAATCTTCTGCTAATGATAACTATGACAAAGAAACGCAGTCGGCCATTAATGCCGCAGGTGAAGTAAACAGCGCGATTATTGCATCAACCAGCACTAATCTGGCGGCGGTACTGCCCTTTCTCTTTATTGGTGGTCTTGTTGGCTTACTGTTCCGTGAACTTATATTTACCATTTCTGCTGCCATTGTCGCATCCATGATTGTTGCCTTAACCCTGGTGCCGGCACTTGCGGCACATTCACCGCATCAAGCTGTGAACAAATTACGCATTGCTATCGATGCTTTTATTGCATCGATTCAACAAGGCTATTCACGACTACTGACATCTATATTATCTAGCACGGTTTATAAAATCATTACCATTTCAATTTTAGGTATCAGTTTCATTGCCAGTATCTTAATCATATTCAATCCTGATAAACAAATATTTTTACCTAAATTTGATGATGGAAAGCTTCGTGTCAGTATCAGTGCTGATCCCGGTATTTCATTATCGGAAATGGATAGCAGTGTTAAACGTATCGAGAACTTGTTGCGCCAACAACCAGAAGTCACCGGTGTCTTTACGATCGTGGGTGGATTTATTTTTGGTCGTTCACAGTATGAGTCCAGCAACAAGAGCACCCTCACTGTACAGCTTGTGCCTGTTAATCAACGCACATTAAACAGCGAACAGTGGAAGGATAAAATGAATAAACTAATCCGCAAAGAAAATCTTGCGGGGATTCGTGTGCGACTCCGTACTTATGGTATTCGTGGTTTCCGTAGCAGTCGCGGTGATGACGATCTCAGCTTGCGGATTCAAGGACCCGATTTAGAAACCCTGAATCTTATTGGCGAAGATATTATGCAACGCCTGCAAGGTACCGAAGGTTTACGCAATCTTAAACATTCATCAGAAGAAGTGCGTCAGGAACTGGCCATTGTTGTTGACCGGGATCGTGCCGCCACCCTACAACTGGATATTGAAGATATTGCCAAGGCAATGCGTTACGCATTAGAAGGCACGATTGTTAGTGACTTTATTGATGGTGATCGCAGTTATAATATTCGTCTTCGTCTGGCTCGTAGTCAACTAACATCGCCTGATGATCTTGACTCTGTTTTACTCTTTAGTTCACGTGATAACCGCCCTGCCATTTACCTTAGTGATGTCGCCAGCGTTAAAATTATTGCTAGCCCCGCACAAATATTACGTGACAGACAGCAACGCTATGTAGAAATCAGTGCCTCAATCAGCGGTATTGCCGGTCGGGTTCATGCTGACATTGAGCAACGTCTTAAAGAATTGAACTTACCAGATGGCTATAGCTTTTATGATGGCGGCTCTAAAGAGGCACTGCAGCAGGGGCAGCAACTGTTTACGGTGCTAATTGCGCTGGCGCTGTTTCTGGTACTGGTGGTTATGGCGATTCAATACGAGTCACTCCTGAATCCTGCGCTTATTCTACTGAGTGTGCCTTTTGCATTGATTGGTGTTGCTATCGGTATTGTTGTTACTGGGATTCCATTATCCATGCCCGTCATGCTCGGTCTGGTCATGCTCGCAGGGATTGTTGTTAATAATGCCATCGTGTTAGTTGAATATATTGAACTACAACGCAGCAAAGGTATGGAGATTGTCGAGGCAGTGATTGTGTCTGCTCAATTACGGCTGCGTCCGATTTTAATGACCACCTTAACAACCGTTGTCGGCATGTCGCCATTGGCACTAAAACTGGGTGAAGGTGCTGAAATGCTACAGCCCTTGGCCATCACCATTGTTTCAGGCTTGTCTTTCTCTTTATTTGTAAGTTTATTACTAATACCGATTATGTATCTTATACTTCATTCTCGTGCTGCTTCTAAGACAGCAACATAGCTTGAGAACCAGAAAGGGTCATCCAGTACTTCTGCTTCACTTGCTGCCAGCGCAATCCTGAAATCTTTCATCGGTAAGTTAGCATGACTATCCTGCGTAAGGATATCCTGTGTCACACGTAAGATAATCGCAGCCGGTGATGGCATTGGTCCATCAGCAATTGCGTGCTCGCTGATCCCATAAGCAAGTAAATTCTCTTCACTCAATCGCCAGCCCTGCTTACCAAAGAATCGCTTCCAGGCTTGATTCGTTACTTCCACCGCTAACTGATAATCTTCTTGTTTATTCGTGTATCGTGCCCACTCCAGCAAACCCTCTGCAACAAAGGCATAGTCTTCAATGGTTGCCTTGCCTATCGCTTTACCTTGCTTATTGCGTGCGCGAATAATCTGTTTTCCATCCCAGAGCTGTTTGACCAGAAAATCTCTTAGATCTTTTGCTGCCTGTTTATCTTGCTGATCATTTGTCACCTGCGCTGCTCTTATCAGTGCAGACAGAGCCAGACCATTCCATGCAGCCAGACGCTTGGTATCAACCGGTAGGCCACGCTTCGCTCTTACTTTGAGTAATTTACTTCGTGCTGCATCAAGTAAGCTTGTGAGTTCTTGCTGTTTTATACCTGCCGCCACCACACTCTTTTCCTTAGCGAGTTCATTCACATCACCTTCTGCAATCGGCAAAAATAAACCATCGAGGGTCGGCGTTCCCACTATATTCCATGCCGGTTCAACGACAGCCCATTCTCCTGGACTGAGTATGCTTTTGATCTCATCTCGATCCCAAAGGTAATAACCACCTTCTACATTGTTATCATCGACTGCTGAAAGGCTGGCAACCAAACCACCACTTTTCGTTCCTAAGGTTTTATACATAAAACGTGTTGTAGCAATTGCGGTTGCTCTATAATCATTTCGCTCAAATACTTCTGCGGCATCAAAATATAGTCTGGCTAATAGAGCATTGTCGTAAAGCATTTTTTCAAAATGTGGCACCTGCCATTGTGGGTCAACCGTATAACGAAAAAAACCGCCGCCCAGGGAATCATACAGCCCGTATTTCTGCATACTGTTTAAGGTGGTTTTTAAAAATTTACCCAGTTTCTCATCGTCTGTTTTTTTATATTGTTCCAATAAAGCAGCTACACGTGGCGCCGATGGAAATTTACTTTGTTCACCAAAGCCGCCTAAAAACTTATCTGCATCAATCAAGGTCCGTTTTACAAATTCCTTACCCAAGCGGTCTACCCTGTCTGAAAGTGATGTTTTAGTCACATCGATGTCGGCAGGTGCAAGTTCACTGGCCGCTAATTTAGCATCAGCAATAAGTCCGGCTGAATCTTCATCCCAATAACTTGCCAATTTCTCAACCAGCGCTGTGAAGTCATCGTGCGGCAAATACACGAGGCCAAATAGTGGATACCCATCGGGAGTAATAAACACGTTCAGCGGCCAGCCTGAATACCCACGGGTTCGATTTACAAACTCAATCATCCTCGCATCCAGTGCGGGATTTAATTCACGATCAACTTTCACTGGGATAAATTTACTATTTAGTACCTTTGCGGTATCAGCTGCCTGATAGGACTCTTTTTGCATGACATGACACCAATGACAGGCAAAATAACCAATCGAAACAAATAAGAGTTTATTCTCGGCTTTTGCTCGTGCAACCGTCTCGCTATTCCACTGCTGCCATTTCACGGGGTCATTGCCATGCATCGCAAGGTAGGGGGATGAATTACCTTTTAAGGTATTGCTGAGATCAGCATAAGCAAAGCTTGGGAGTAAAAAACTCAAAAGTAGAATAATGCGTAGCATGGGCAGAGGTCCTGTTAATGACTGTACACTTCACCATTGCTATGACAGCAATTAACCGCAATTATTCCATCAAAGTGGATTATTCAGGCTTTTTCTCTGGTTCCAGTGACTGTGGATCAGAGCCATCATCATCTTCGTCGTCATCTTCTTCTGCTTCGATACGATCGAATTCTGCCTCAATTTCTTCATCCGTTGGTTCAACATAGGGCTCTTCGAACTCTTCTTCTGTTTCAAATTCAGGTTCAGATTCTGTTTTAGCCTCTGGCTCAGCTGGTGGTTCAGCTGCACCAACGCCGGTTGATACGGTAGTAGAGGCTTTTGCCGCGACATCGTTAGGCATAATTGAATTTTCTTCTTCGTCCTCAACGTCATCGTCGTCATCACTATTGCGTTTTGGCAATATACGGCGGGCAAAGAAAATGCCGGCTTCAAATAAAAGCCACATAGGAATACCCAGTAACAACTGCGAAACAACATCCGGTGGTGTCATTAGCATTGAAACAATCAATACACCAACGATGAAGTAACGACGCTTATCGGCTAATTTATCCGGGGTTGTCATACCCGTCCAACAGAACAGGATAGTCGCGATAGGCACTTCAAAAGAAATACCAAAAGCAAAAAACATTTTAATCGTGAAATCTAAATAACTATTTATATCCGGCGTGACATTGACCACCTCTGGCGCAATCGCATAAAAGAAACCAAACACTAATTTGAATACGACCAAATATGCGAAAGCGATCCCGGCATAAAAAAGTAAGGTACTTGATATTAATAGTGGTACGACCAGCTTGCGTTCATTCTGGTATAAGCCCGGCGCAATAAACGACCATGCCTGATACAAAAGATAAGGGATAGCAAGAAATATTGCGGTAAATATCGCCAGCTTAAACGGTGCCAGAAACGGCGATGCAACGTCTATCGCAATAAGCTGTTGTCCCTCGGGCAATACTGCCATGATAGGCACAGTAAGGTAGGTAAACAGATCGGCGGAAAAAAACAGCAGTGGCAATAAAATAACAAAAACCACCAACACGCTTCGTAGCAAGCGGTCGCGCAACTCAATGAGGTGCGACATGAACACAGGTTCTTCGCCAGGATTATTCGCCTCGCTCATTTCCGTCTGTCTTCTCTATTTTTGCTGGTTGTTTGTCTTTGTCTGAATCCAGATCTGATCCATCGTCTTCGGGCGCATCATCTACAATTGCCCGCATCACATAATCTTGCTGCTGAATATCCGCGGCGGCTGATTTTGTATCTTCGATGATTTCATGAATACCGGTTGAATCCGCCTGTTCTTTTAATATTTTTTTCAATTCATCTGCCGCAAGTTCATGGTCAATATCGGCTTTTACAGATGAGACAAAACCACGCATTTTGCCCACCCAAAGACCCGCCGTGCGCGCAACTTTCGGTAAACGATCGGGACCAATGACCAGCAAGGCAACAATTGCTATCAGGACAAGTTCTGAAAAACCAATGTCAAACATGGGAGGAAGCTAAAAATATTAGCTCTTTTCCTTTTCCTTGGAAACAACTTCTGCATCAATCGCATCGCTGTCTTTTTTATCAATTTGAGCGGTGTCAGTCGATCCTTCATCACCGTCTTTCATTGCTTTACGGAAATTCTTTAATGCGCCGCCCACATCAGAGCCAACGTTGCGTAACTTCTTGGTACCGAATAATAAAATAACGATTACCAGGATAAGTATAAGTGAACCAATACCGATGCCACCAAAACCCATAATATTTCTCCTAAACTATATGTTTTACCCGCGCCTACTTTGTGCGCGATGCTTTCTCTTCATGCCCAGATACACCAACACGGCGTGACAATTCATTAAGCACATCGTCTGGACCCAAACCCGCATTGGCGAGCATTACCATTGTGTGAAACCACAAATCGGCAGTTTCATAAATTATTTTTTCTTTATCACCAGACATCGCCGCAATCACGGTTTCAGTCGCTTCTTCACCCACTTTTTTCAAAATGGTTTCGAGCCCTTTTGCATACAAACTGGCAACATAAGACTCGTCAGCATTTTGTTGCTTACGTGACTCAAGTACTTCTGCTAATTGTTGTAGTACATCGCTCATTATTTTTTGTATATCTCGTTCGGGTCTTTTAAAACCGGTTCAACCGCAACCCACTTGCCATCCTGGAATTGTTTATAAAAACAATTATGTCTTCCCGTATGACAGGCGATCCCGCCTTTCTGTTCCACCTCGAGCAGAATCACATCATTATCACAATCAAGACGGATATCTTTGACCATTTGTACATGACCAGATTCTTCGCCCTTGTGCCATAATTTGCCACGTGAGCGTGACCAGTAAACAGCAACTTGCTTTTCAACCGTCAATGCCAGAGCTTCGCGGTTCATCCAGGCCATCATCAGAATCTTGCCGGTTGCTGATTCCTGCGCAATCACCGCAACCAGACCATCGGCTGTCCATTTTACTTCATCTAACCAGGCATCTGACATAATGTATCCAGTGTAGCAAAATCCATGCTATTCCGCAGGTTTGGCCGCCATTCTACGCACTTCAATGCCACGTGATGCCATGTGCGCCTTGGCTTCACCCACCGTGTGGTCACCAAAATGGAAAATACTCGCTGCCAACACGGCATCTGCCTTACCTTTGATGATTCCATCGGCTAAATGGTCAAGGTTACCGACCCCACCCGAAGCAATCACAGGTACATCTACCGCATCGCAAATTGCACTGGTTAGTGCAATATCAAATCCATCACGGGTGCCATCGCGATCCATACTGGTGAGGAGGATTTCACCCGCACCGTACTCAACCATTTTGATCGCCCATTCAATGGCATCCAAACCCGTGCCTTTACGGCCGCCATGCGTAAAGATTTCCCATTTCTTTGGCTCACCTTCGCCACTCACGCACTTGGCATCAATCGACACCACAATACATTGCGAACCGAATTTTTCCGCCGCTTCGCGTACAAACTCGGGACGATGTACCGCGGCTGTATTAATACCGACTTTATCAGCGCCAGCATTTAACATACGGCGAATATCATCAACCGTACGAATACCACCACCAACCGTTAAGGGAATAAATACCTGACCAGCAACTTGTTCTACTACATGCACAATCGTGTCACGATTATCCGAACTGGCCGTGATATCCAGAAATGTTATTTCATCGGCACCTTGCTCATCGTAACGCTTGGCGACTTCAACCGGATCACCGGCATCACGGATATCAACAAACTGCACGCCTTTTACAACGCGACCATTATCAACATCTAAACAGGGAATAATGCGCTTGGCTAAACCCACGGTTTATTTACTGCCTGTCAGTTCATCAGCCAATTTTTGGCCTTCTGCAAAATCAAGCGTACCTTCATAAATGGCACGTCCCGTAATAGCACCGGTAATGCCTTCTTCTTCAACAGCGGAAAGTTCGCGCACATCATCGATATTGGTAATACCACCAGAGGCAATGACAGGAATCGTAATGGCTTGTGCAAGCTCTACCGTTGAATCAAGGTTAACACCTTCCATCATGCCATCACGGCTAATGTCCGTGAAGATAATGGCTTCAACTCCATCGTCTTCAAAATGTTTCGCCATATCGACAACATCGTGATGTGATAATTTTGACCAGCCATCAATCGCCACTTTGCCATCTTTGGCGTCGAGACCCACAATAATATGCCCTGGAAATTCAACACAAAGATCATTCACAAAGTGTGGTGCGCTCACGGCTTTGGTACCAATAATGCAATACTGCACACCGGCTTCTAAATAAGTTTGCACGGTATCTTCATGGCGAATACCACCACCAACCTGAATCGGTAAATCAGGGTAGGCTTCAGCAATATCGTGAATTACGCCTGCATTAACAGGCTCTCCTGCAAAGGCGCCATCAAGGTCAACGATGTGCAAGCGTCTTGCCCCGGCTTCTACCCAACGTCCTGCCATGGCAACAGGATCATCTGAAAATATTGTTTCATCATCCATTTTTCCCTGACGCAAACGTACACACTTGCCTTGCTTCAGATCAATTGCGGGTATTAATAACATCTCACCATATCCTCTTAAACACTGCCGTCCCAGCTAATAAAGTTTTTTAGTAATTGTAAGCCAGCGTGCTGACTTTTTTCCGGATGGCACTGCATGGCGAAAACATTTTCTCTTGCCAGTGCCGATGTAAACGGACCACCGTAATTCGTTGAGCCGGCGATAAAATCAGGTTTTGCTAACTCAACGTAATAACTATGTACAAAATAAAAACGACTACCGTCTTCAATGTCTTTCCAAAGCGGATGCGGTGTCATTTGAAAAATTTCATTCCAGCCCATGTGAGGAATTTTTAATTTTTCGCCATCATCATCTTTCATACCATGGACAAAATGACGTACCGTGCCCGGAATAATGCCGAGACAATCAATGCCGTTATTTTCTTCACTGCTGTCCAGTAATGCTTGCATGCCCAAACAAACGCCTAAAAAGGGTTTTGTTTTTGCACACTCTTTAACAACCTCGCTCAATTCGAGACGATGCAATTCAGACATGCAGTCACGAATCGCGCCCACACCCGGGAACAGAACTTTGTCGGCAGACAATATTGTTTCTGGATCGGCAGTTACATTAATCGTTACGCCCGTATCAGCAACATGCTCCAGTGCCTTGGACACTGAATGCAAATTACCCATACCATAATCGATGACAGCAAGCTTAGTCATGAGGTGAGTCAGTCTTGTTTACAAACTGCCTTTTGTTGATGGCAAGATACCTTGCATGCGAGAGTCAGCCTCCGCTGCCATTCGAATGGCACGGCCGAAAGCCTTGAAAATTGTTTCTGCAACGTGGTGTGCATTTTTACCGCGTAGGTTATCAATATGCACAGTTGCTTTGGCGTGATTAACGAATCCTTGGAAGAACTCACCAAATAGATCCACATCAAATTCACCGATGGTCGCGCGCGGGTAGTCAACGTGATATTCCAGACCGGGACGGCCTGAGAAATCAATCACAACACGAGATAGCGCTTCATCGAGCGGCACATAAGCGTGACCGTAACGGCGAATGCCTGATTTATCACCCAGCGCTTTATCCACTGCCTGACCGAGCGTAATGCCGATGTCTTCAACCGTGTGGTGGGCATCAATGTGCAGGTCGCCATTGGCTTTAACATCCAGGTCAATCATGCCGTGGCGTGCCACTTGATCCAGCATGTGGTCTAAAAACGCCACGCCAGTATCAAAATTGGCGGCACCGGTGCCATCCAGATTCACTGAAATTTCAATTTGGGTTTCGTTGGTATTACGGGCCACTGTGGCCTTACGTTCTGACATTATGCTTCCAATCAATCTCTGCTTGATAAATCAATCACTTCGGGCGCATAGGATACCGCGCTCGGTGATGCGATCAAGCTTTATTATACATAGTGTGTACGAATCTACACCGAAAAACTGACATTTTGGTGAATAATTCCCAAAACAAACCTGTTCCCATCTAAATCAGCTGTTCATGACATCTCGATGACAATTCTTGATCCAAATCAATGTGTTATTTCGGCTATCGCATAATATTAGCCAACACTTATTTTTAACACCAACACGTGATATTGCTTTTGGAGATGAAACAATGAACAACCGATTCAAACCTGCACTTGCTGCAGCCACTCTTTTAACCCTTGGCATGACAAGCGTCAGTGCTGTTGCCTATGAAGCCGGCGATTGGGTTGTTCGTGGTCGAATCATCCACCTGAATACAAATGAAGACACCAGCACGATTCGTGTTGATAATGCTTCAGTTGCCGGTTCTGGCGTTACTGTTGATAACGATACCGTTCCAGAGCTCGATATTACCTATATGTTTACCCCGAATTGGGGCGCCGAGTTAATTCTTGGCACCACCAGCAATACCGTTGATGGTGATGGCACACTTGCCAGTTTAGGTGGCATCATCAATACCAAGGTTTTACCGCCTACTTTAACCTTACAGTACCACTTCCGCCCTAATGCAACGGTTCGTCCTTATGCGGGTGTTGGTCTGAATTACACCTATTTCTATGACGAAGAAGTGGATGGCGGCCTCGATACAGCCACTGCTAAAGTGAAAATTGACAGCTCCTGGGGCTTAGCCGCTCAAGCGGGTGTTGATGTTGATATTAACAAAGACTGGTTTGTGAACTTTGATGTGAAATACATTGATATTGATACCACTGCGCATTTTGCAAATACAGCTGTCGGTGGCGGTATTGCGGATGTGGATGTGGATCTCAAACCTTGGGTATTTGGTATCGGTATCGGTACAACGTTTTAAAGAACCTCCTCTCTACAGTTTCTTAGACATGAACTGTGAGTCTGTTTAGGCCGAGCAAGTGCTCGGCCTTTTTTTGCCCTGACCCATCGGAGATGGGTAGGGTACTCATAATGAAACGCGCAGCGGTTCTATGAGTGGTGAAACCATAAGCCACTAAAGCACAGGAGACAGCAAGTAACCGTCAGCACCACAGATAAAATTTGAAGATAAGCACAAGGTATCCATAATGAAACGCCGATAGGCTGGCTTATAGAATCTCTTCGAGCTTCATTATAAGTACCTTAACCATTTCCAATGGTTCAAGGCATCTATGCTCGCCCCATCCACCATGGAAAAATTTAAACAGCGAGAAAAGTCCCGTGCCACAGATCAAAAATCTCTAAGCAATCAGAAACCCGTCCCCCTCATCTTCTCTCCTCAGAGGTTCGCTACGCTGCACCAATTCGTCGATAAGATGAGGGGGACGTGTTTTCGTTGAATTTGAACCTTGTTAGCCCCTAAACATGCAACCAAAAAGTAACTGGTCCATCATTAACAAGGCTCACTTGCATATCTGCCCCAAACTGGCCGGTAGCAATATCATCATGCAAAGCCTTGGCCTGATGAACAAAATAATCATACAAGCGCTCACCCTCTTCCGGTGAAGCAGCGGGGGTAAAACTCGGCCGAGTGCCTTTTTGGGTGTCTGCGGGAAGGGTGAACTGCGGCACAATCAACATGCCACCTTGAATATCTTTTACGCTGAGATTCATGCGACCACTATCATCTTCAAAAACCCGATAACCCAATAATCTTTCCAGCAACCTGTCTGCCTGTTTTTCGGTATCACCTCGCTCAACGCCAAGTAAGACAAGTAAGCCCTTACTGACTTCGCCAATAACGGTATCAGAAACTTCTACCTTCGCCTGGGTAACACGCTGTAATAACCCGATCATGCCTCTATCCTTCTTGCCATGTCCCGTGTGGCGCTCACCAATGCATCAATGATGCCTGGCTCGGAGGCAGCGTGACCGGCATTAGGGATGATTTGTAATTCTGCTTGAGGCCAGACCGCATGCAGGGCAAAGGCTTGATCCACTGGACACACCACATCGTAACGACCATGCACGATAATGGCTGGAATATGCGCGATCTTGTCGATATTGTTCAATATCTGGTTGTCTTCGAGAAAACTATTATTAATAAAGTAGTGGCATTCTATCCGCGCCATCGCCAGAGCAAATTTCGCCGCAGCAAAGCTCTGTTCGGTTTCTTTGCACGGCAGTAGGCTAATAGTATGCCCCTCCCATAATGACCATGCTCTGGCTGCTTTTAGTCGGGTTAGTTCATCGTCACTGGTCAGGAGGCGGTAGTAGGCACTGACCATGTCATCTCGCTCGGCTTCCGGTACAGGGGCAAGATATTGTTCCCAATATTCAGGAAATAGCCGGCTCGCCCCTTGTTGATAAAACCAGTGAATATCTTCCGGGCGACAAAGAAAAATACCGCGAACAATGAGCCCCGAGACTCGCTGCGGATGCGCTTGTGCATAGAGTAAGGCAAGGGTTGAACCCCATGAGCCACCGAACACGAGCCATTGTTCAACACCACAGTCTTCTCTTATCGCTTCAATATCATCAATAAGGGCTTGTGTCGTATTGCCTTCCAATTCAGCATGCGGTGTCGATAAACCTGCGCCGCGTTGATCAAAAAGGATGATGCGATATATTTCTGGATCATAAAATCGGCGATGATATGGAACACACCCCGCCCCCGGTCCTCCGTGTAAGAACAACACCGGAATACCATCTGAATTACCACATTCTTCGATATAAAGTTCATGCGGTGATTCAACCGCTAAACGCCATTGTCGATTGGGTTTTATGTCTGGATACAAACCTCGCATTAATTAGGCCATTTTGTCTTTTATGCCCATTACCGATGCGATACCTGCCAATAACAAGCCGAGCAAAATCAACACGGGTCCGATGCCCGTTTCAAGTAATGTGTAAGCCCAGCCCATGCCGAACACAACGCCCAAATACAAAACACCGGAATGCAATAAGGTTCCAAGAATAAAAATAGCACTGATGGCTTGCTTAAAGCGGGTGCCAATTGTCAGGATCAGTAACACTAAACCCACTGCGATGTTCAACAGAGCTTCGAGATTACCGTGCGCATGGGGGCCGCCTTTAATAGCAGTATTGGGTACGATGGCATTCAATTGTGCGTTTAATGCCAGTAAGGCTTTTGCATTTGCCCGTGCTATCTCGCCATCTGTCATGGGCTCCAGGGTTTCCTGATTCTCAAAATCACTGTCTGCGGCTAATTGCAGCGGTGCCATTGCCGCTTGTTTACCCTGCGCGGCCGCACTGATATCCGGTAAGTTATTTACCATCACGGGGCCAAGTGCTGCCGTTAATACCAAATAGAAAAAACCAAACACAATATTACATTTACCTGTCATTTTGCTCTCCTTGTTTTATTGTTATCTATTCAAGTAGTTAGCTTTTTTAATAATACTTATGGGCTAAAAAGAGTGAGCATAA
Source organism: Gammaproteobacteria bacterium (assembly GCA_027006175.1). GTDB lineage: Bacteria > Pseudomonadota > Gammaproteobacteria > AKS1 > AKS1 > Sulfuriflexus. The sequence continues at coordinate 15,597 of JALTKS010000025.1, read as the reverse complement.
AGTCTGAAATAACCTACACGACTCTCAGTAAACCCTGACAGTAACCATGCGCCTATTCAAGCATAATTCCTAGCGTCAATCTCCTTCCAAAAGAGTGACATTTTTTCCAACCCAGCCCCCGCGCTGGGTTTTTTTTGCCCTGACCCATCGGAGATGGGTAGGGTACTCATAATGAAACGCGCAGCGGTTCTATGAGTGGTGAAACTCCAACCCACAAAAGCTAAATAGACAGCAAGAAACGTACAGTGCCACAGACAAAAATCTAAACTATGAACCGGGGGAAAGCTACCCGTCCTGGCTTCTCTCCTCAGAGGTTCGCTGCGCTGCACCAATTCGTCGAAAAGCCAGGACGGGCAGCTTTCTGAGTTGTCATTAAATTGGGATTCGATATAAAAGATATTATACCTAGGCTGAAGTAAGATTTATTTTTCTAGTCTATTTGAAATGCTAGAGATCTTAGCTTGTTATTAACTTACGAAAGAAAAAAACTACTTTTACGCAGCAAGAAGCGTTGCCATTTTATCAAGCTCAGCGGAGTTTTCAGCAAAGATTGTTTCTACCACCGCATCAACGGCGGCTTCTGTTAAGCCTAATTTTTCCAGTATTTCGTTATCTATATCAGGATTTGTTTCATCGCCAATGTTCATGTTTGCCATGATGCGATTAGCAAGCTGTACTATCAACACATCCCGTTGGAATTCACCTTCATAATGCTCATCATGATGATGACGCATTACATGTATCACCTTCTCAGGTAAGTCCCAGCGGCGCATTAAATCAGCGCCAACTTCGGCGTGGGTTAACCCATATACTTGTTGTTCAATATCAATGATAGAGGTATTCGGTTTCTCCATTACTTCTGTCGATAGCGCCAGGAACTCTTCTTCAAAACAGTGCGCCAAAATCATAAAACCAATGTTATGTAATAAGCCTGTTAGATAGGCCGAACCCGGTTTCATGTTAAATCGTACAGGCATTGCTCGGGCCAGGCCCTCTGTTAAAGCCGCGCAATATACTGAATGCTGCCAAAGGTTTTTTGCGCTTAATTTACCTTCTGCTTTATTCGTAAATACTTTTCCTGCCGCCATGCCCAACGCCATGTTTGTTACCATATCCATTCCAAGTATGGAAAAAATAGCGTCCTTAACAGAATTGATTTCACCTTTATAACCATACCAGGGTGAACGCGCGTAATGCATTACCTGAGCAACAATCGCCGGATCGGTTTCGACTACAGCCGCAATATCTTCCGGCATGGTTTCTGGATCACGACTCATTTTAAGTAGTTTTGAGGCGACCTCGGGCATCATTGGTAATGTTTCTAGCGTGGCAATTTTTTCACGCATTTGTTTCGTTTTGCTCGACACGCCAATTGCTTTGCTTGCAGCGCTCCCTGTTATTTCGACTGTCATGTTTATAATATGTGGGGTCTTCTGTAAGGCAACAAAGTCAGTCGCTGCCACTTTTAATAAACCTTGGCCACTTCCATCCGGAAGAAAAATAGATTCGTTTTTAATCAACTCAGCATCAACAAAACATTCCATATCAAAAAGAATCGATAATGGCGGTATTGCCTGACTATCCAGCTTGCTGAATAAGGCTGAATATTCTTCTGGCCAGGCCATTTCAACATTGCGACCTATTTCATTTTTAATACTGACAAAATTCAGATGGCAACCCAGAGGCAAAATAGCTAATGCATAACCTTTGCTATCACGCAATAATTGCGCGCGCGCAAATTGGTGGTGTGGGATAAATAACTGCCCAGCAAGTGCTTCTAGTGTGAGTGATTTTTGATGAGAAATAGAATCACAACTGAATGCATGTTCGGTTAAATATTCCCTTATATATATTGGGTCTATTTCTGAGTAACTTAACTTTTTGATATTATTCATAGTATTTTAATACGGCACCAAACCGTCTACATCTTCCATGCCTTATAGCATCCTATAAGAACTGTATCGGTATAGGATCTTATAACTTGAGGTTTTTAATTCACTAAATCAGATCACATTCTCAACAATCGTATTGAATGAGTTCTGCCATGTATAATTACCTGCAAGATTATTAACCTCATCATAAGGTCTTTACTCATAATGAAAATAATAGGTCACTTGCAGAAAATGCATACCAGGCTTGAATCTCCTGTTGCCTACGCAATGCCACTCAATGAACACCTTGAGCCCATGAACCCGCACATCGGTCATTCTATTAGCCTTAAAGCCACCGGTAATATTCATTGCATCGCCTGTGGCCGCAAAACCAATAAAAGCTATAGTCAGGGGCACTGCTTTCCTTGTATGAAGAGCCTGCCGCAATGTGACATGTGTATTATGAAACCAGAGACATGCCATTATGATCAAGGAACGTGTCGTGATGCGGCATGGGGTGATGAGCATTGCATGCAGCCCCATCATGTTTATCTGGCGAATTCTTCTGGTATTAAAGTTGGCATTAGCCGCCAACTTCCCGGGCGATGGATCGATCAGGGAGCAAGTGAAGCACTGGCCATTATGCAAGTGAGTCATCGCCGATTATCGGGGCTAGTTGAAGTGATTATCAAAAATCATGTGAGTGATCGCACTGATTGGCGCAAAATGCTCAAAGGTGCAGCCGACACCATTGATTTAGCCGCTCACCGTGATGCACTTTTTGCTGCTTGTGCTGATGAATTAGCCAAACTTGAATCACAATACGGTAAAGATGCCATGCTCAAGCTAAGTGAAACAGCACAAACATCGATTGATTATCCGATCGATGAATACCCGAGCAAAGTCAGCTCTCTTAATTTCGATAAAACACCGCATATTGAAGGCGTCTTAAAAGGTATTAAAGGACAGTACCTTATACTCGATTGCGGCGTACTCAATATACGCAAATTTAGCGGCTATGAAATCGAATTTAGTACTTGAACTTTCATTACGTGAATCTACGCCTATACTACTTATGTGGATAGTAATTAAATCTAAATAAATTATGCAAAACAGTGATTTAGCAGAAACACCGAATAATCGTGTGTTTCCGCGGATTAACGCAAAATGCCCGGTTATGCATCGTTCTGATGATTCAGAACGATGGAGCGTGGGTCTTCTCATTAACTTTTCCGCAACGGGAATGTTATTTACGTCTGCACGTGCCTTAGACGTTGGAGCAAATATTCATGTTCGTTTGGAACGGGGACGTAATCTGGTCATTCCGGCCTTAAGCGGTTCAGGAAATATTATTCGATGCAGTAAAATAGAAACGAATAAATACGAAATTGCCTGTAAATTAACAAAAATTAATCCGCCAGAAACAACCGCCTAGTCTAATGTTAATTGACTGGTATCGATATTAGCGTCAGGAACCGATTTCGGTTCAACCAACGTTGCACCTACTTCATCCAAACTTAAATCAGCCAAATCAAATTCCGCTTCCAGAAACGCTTCCGGTTCTGCCAGGGTAATGCCCACTTCTGCCATGTCGATGCCACTTGTATCAATGTTGGCTTCTTCAATTTTTTTGGGTTCAGCCAGGGTTATACCCACCTCGGCCATATCTATATTAGTGGTATCAATATTCGCCTCAGGCACATTTTCTGATTCAGCCAGTGTTATTCCCACTTCAGCCATATTGAAAGCACTTGTATCAATATTCGCCTCAACCATCTCTTGATGCTCACCAATCTGACTACCTGGCTCGGCAACCGACATAGCATTTTCATCTGGCTCGGGTTCTGGTTGTTCTACTGGTACTGATTTAATTTCTTCAACGATTGGCGCAGCAGTATCTTCTATCTCACAGCATGCGCCTGCTCGCTGTAGCGTGGTTTTATAGCGCTCGGCGGTGACTTGATCGATGTCTTTTTTAAGAACAAGGCGACGACCTGAAAAGAGTTTTTCAATACGATCAGTCGGTAGGCTAAAGACACGTGCAACATTACTTTTGACCATGTCGATATCTGCATGCTCAATAATTTCGCCACTAAAAATTACCTGAAAAGACCCTTTAGCCATGTATTATCCCCAGACAGTTACCAAGAATAATAGACCCGCTGATAAGAATCATCAATCAAATCAAGCCTCTAATTTTTCATTTAACCCTCTGACAATATTTGTCGCGGCAATTTGAAGGTTTTCTAATAACTCAGAATCCTTTTTTATTACATAATTTGGATCAATTGCTCTTCCATACGTATGGAGTTTACCCGATGTTAACAAGATGCTTGGAATTTCCCGGTTTCGATTATGCGACATGCGTAGAGCACTAATAATAGGTAACCCCTGCAAATCTGACACTTCCATATTCGTCACTAAAATATCAAAAGGCTCTTTTAACAAAAGCCCCAATGCATCATAACCATTTGTCTCGTAACGAAATTTAACTGGAAATTTTTCAAAAGCAGACGTAACCATTTTACGATGTAAAACACTCGCCATAATTAACAGACATTTATATTCATATTCACTGCCTCTACCACTCAGTCGTTCCAGCTCCGCTTCGACCTCTGCAAAATCCTCGACCTTGCTATTAATAAGATCCAGGGTTGTGCGAAGTAAATCGATAAAGCTCAATACATTTTCTATAAAGTTATCACTAATTAACGTTTGATTACCTTCAACCTCGATAACCTTGTCTTCCAATACATGACAGACTGTCGAAATAATATGTAAACCATGGGTCCCCGCACTGCCCTTAATGCTGTGAATATGGCGATATATGCTTTGGTAATCTTCGGTGAATGAATCGGTTTGTTTTAGCGTGAGAACAATCTGTTCAATTTCTTCGAGGCGCAACGGCAATTCAGCAACGTAACTTAAACGTAACTCCAGCAACATCTTTTCGATATCAACATTGCTGCTGTTTGAGTTATTCGGCATCTTGCATCCTGTTTTTGCAATGGAGTTGACTACGTCTAAGGCATATCGACATCTCAAGCAACATCTTTAGCGGGTTGCGCTTAGATATCGTCTATTTCTATACCAAAATTCATTCCCACTGATAACCTCTCGTCATTACTTTTATTCTCAGTGACCTGGTGGGATATATCCGGTGGGAAAAAGACAAACTTACCAGCTTGTGGATGAACCTGAATAGACTCTGATTCAATGTTTAGCAGTAAATCACCACTATTTTCAGGGGCATTGATGTAATAAACGCCAGAAAGATACTCATCATCATCATCATGTGTATGTGGCTGTGTCACATGCCCTGGCAACATAAGGTTAAACCAGAAACCACGTTTCAGTTCCTGGGATGTATTGAGGATTTGTTGTGCAAAACAATGTGCCTGTTGCATCACGGTTTGCATCGCCGGCACTTTATCAAGATCGAGGTATATATTTTCATAACGCCCTGAAAAATAGTGGCTACGCCGAACCTCATCCGTATCACGATACTGATTGAACTGCTGAATTAATACCGCATTAACAGCTAAATAGTTTGGTAATTCACGAACTGAAATGATTTCACCCGCCATGTTCAGCCCATTAACTCAACCAATATTGTCTTAACAATAAACCCGACAAACCCGAGCCCCAATGCAATAAATAGCACCATCATGCCATAACGACCGGCTTTCGACTCCCTGCCCATACGGTAAATAATATACAGCATGTATAAAATTAGCCCTGTAGAGCCAATAATCAATGAGTAGTATTCAAAGGTTTCGATTGTCATGAGGTTGTCCAAAGGATATTACGCTATAGTATAGCATCTATATTAGGTTATGCTAATATAGGTGCTATTTCCTTAAAAACCCGTTATACAATTGGAGTTGAAACAACGCGGTTACGTCCGCCTCGTTTACCGGCATAAAGTACTTCGTCAGCATGTTTGATACAGGTATCAACATCACAGCGACCATCATAGAGTGTTACGCCAAACGTCATGGTGACGGAAAATTGATTCCCTTTATATTCATATAATGTATTTGCCAATGTTTCTCGTAATTTCTCGATTGCCTGAATCCCGCCTTCCATTTCTGTTTCTGGCAACATAATCAAAAACTCCTCACCTCCCCATCGAGCCACCACATCTTGCTGACGCAGAGAATCTTTCATTAACAACGAGACTTGTTGTAGAACATAGTCACCACAATCATGACCATAGTTGTCATTAAACTGCTTAAAATGATCAATATCAGTGATGGCGATCAAGAAAGGTTTTTTATCTCGTTGGTACCGAACTACTTCCTGATCAATTGCTTCGCGCATTTTTCGGCGATTAAATAATCCCGTTAGCGTGTCTGTTGTTGCTAATAACTCCATTTGCTCTTCAGCACGAATCGAGGCGATTCGAAAAAAATAACCTAAAATAGCAAACGCAGAAAAATTAACGGCAATATTCATGTAAAGCAAACCATCTAGTACAGTGGCTGGCGCTCTCGCCGCAAATTCCGCACCATGCGTATAAATAGACAACCATAAATAACCCGCAAAGATGATCAATGCCTCAACGATAATGGTCAGGACATTTTGTTTATGATTAATAAATAAAAATAAAATGATCGGTAAAAAATAATAATGGAAACCACTATCCCAACCCAGGAAGTAAGTGGCTAACGCCGCATGAGTGATACTTTCAATGGCGGCAAAAATTATTGCTTCACGATGATGCGCCGCATGATTAAGAAAATAGGACAATACCCAAAGCAAAGTGCTAAAGATATTAAAAATGGCAAGCTCAGGAATACCTAGCCAAAAGAATAAAGGAATAAATAAAGCATGCGCACCAAAGCCCAGGTAACTCAGATAATTTAACGCAACATAAAGTCGATAATTATCACGACTAATCTTAGCCGTTTTAAATATATCTAATGTCACGTGCATATAAACTGCCCCTGATTCGAATGTGCATTGAACCACGAAAAAAAACTATTGTCTTAGGTATTAACCATATTATTATAGTATGAATAGATGAGGTCGCTATGTTCAGCATTAAAAATAATAAAATAATCAAGATGTTAGCAGGTTTATTACTGTTATTTAGCCTCTCATATGCTAATGCAGCCGATCCCCTTACTGACTTCAATGGAAAATCAGCCAATATCAGTGACTATACCGGCAATGGAAAGTGGCTGGTTGTGATGTTTTGGGCATCTGATTGCCATATATGTAATAAAGAAGCCAGCCAATACGTTGACCTTCAAAAACGAAATCAGAACGATGGCAATATTCAGATGCTAGGCATCTCGGTTGATGGTCTGGCAAACAAAGCTGCTGCACAGGCATTTATAGATGAACATAAATTAAATTTTCCTAATTTAATTGGCTCACTCGAAGATGTGGCGGGCATGTACTATGATCTCACAGGCAACCAATGGATTGGTACACCAACCTTTTTTATCTATACACCTGAAGGAAAATTACGTATTGCCGATGCGGGTGCTATCCCGGTAAAACTAATAGAAGAATTTATTGAGGAAAACTCATAACCAAGCAGACTATTTCTTATCAATGTTTTCAAACTGATTAACGCGAACTTCACCATCTGGAAAGCGAGCAATTATATCTAAATGCCCTCCCATCGCTTCAATATAATGACGCAAGCTGTGTATATACATATCAGTGCGACGCTCTAACTTTGAAATACTTGCCTGTCGAACACTTAAGGCTTCTGCTAACTGCTTTTGTGACATTTCACGTGCCTGACGTAATTCCTGAAGTGGCATCGATACCAGTATCTTTTGTGCAATCTCACTAGAATGCTCCTGTGCCACTTTCGACATCTTTTGTCTTAATTTTGTAAATGCTTTTGCCATATCAAAAACCTTCCTCGTCAAGACTATTAAGATGCTCTTCATAAAGTCTATCGGCTAACGGTATGTAAAGATCATACCAACGCGGCTGACCCGTCTTGTTTCCACCTATTAAAAGTATGGCACAACGTCTTGGATCAAATGCATAAAGTATGCGTAGCGGCTGACCTTGATACTGAATACGTAGCTCACGCATGTGTCGAAACCGTGAGCCTTTAATACCAGAACTATAAGGAAAAGGTAACTGAGCACCTTTGGCTTCTAGCAGCCTAACTACCGCATCCACCTCAACCTGTGCAGATTCAGCCAACGAATCCCACCAGTCACCAAACTCATCCGTATATTCGACCATCCATGTCATCTACGAAATATAACCTAGAAGGAATATTTTGCAAGGAAATTATAAATATTAAACCCAAATAGCTAATTTGTACTATAAATACATACAAATATTCAGGCTATATTCAGGAAAGGGAAAATAAAATGAAGAAGCCCCCACAGGGAGGGCTTTGGTCGCTTAAGAGCGGTGCCTACGAAATAACTATTTCATTGGTATGAAAAGCAAATCAATAGACCTTAGTCGGTTACACTGATTTCAAGTATACAAGGATAATAAAAATGAGCAAGACTATCTTGGGTTTGGATCTGGGCACTAACTCCATTGGTTGGGCGTTGCTAGAAGCGACCAATAACAAGCCATCAAAAATTGTGGCTTTAGGGAGTCGCATTTTCCCCAAAGCTGTTGAAGAAAAAACACCCACACCAAAGAATATAAAACGACGTGATGCTCGACTGACTCGACGCGTTATTCAACGGCGTGCTCGCCGTAAACAACGAATGTTAAATTATCTGGTAAAATTAGGCTTACTTCCCACTGAACTCCAAGGTCATCTACAGCCAGAAATTATACTTAATGAAATTGGGAATCCATATAAACTTCGAGCTAAAGCTCTTGATTCAAAGGTAACGCTTTTTGAATTAGGAAGAATATTACTTCATCTGGTACAGCGCCGTGGTTTTCTTAGCAACCGTAAAACCATATTAGGTGACATGATTGATGATCCTGATGTTATCGATATATTGTCATCATTAGAGGAAATTGAAGATACAAAATCTGAACGCGCAAAAGAAGAAACTGCTTTTAAAAACGATATTAATGAGTTACGAAACTCAATCAATAAAAATGGTTTTAGAACATTAGGGGAGTACCTTGCTTCACTGAATATGCATGACTGCAAAAGAAATCGCATACGTAACGGTGGGCACTTAAGAACCGATAGGCAAATGTATCGTGATGAGCTTGAACTCATATGGGAGAAACAACGGCTATTCCATAAAATACTTACCGACGAAATTAAAGAACAAATCGAACAAATAATCTTCTACCAAAGACCATTAAAATTACGAAGCGACCGAATAGGAAAATGTTCGCTAGAAAAATCACGTAACCGCGCAAATATAGCGAGACTAGATTGCCAACAATTTCGTTACCTACAAGACATAAACAATCTTAAATATTTTGATTACTATTCAGAAACATGGAAAGAAATAACCGCTAACGATAAGGCTAAACTTATCGAACTATTTGAACATAAGGCGCGACCAACTTTTAAAACGGATATAAGAAAAACCTTAGGTCTTGATAGGGGAGTAGAATTCAACCTTGATACAGATAACAAAAAACTTAAGGGCAACCTGACTGCCTGTGAAATAAGGTCGGTTTTTCCTGACTGGGATAATTTAACAAAAGAACAACAATCTAATCTAGTTGAAGACATACTAACTATAAATAAAAAGTCAGTCCTTAAGAAACGACTTATTAATTATTGGGACATCAATGTAGATACCGCTGTTCAAATATGTATGCTTGAATTTGAACCTGGTCACTCAAACCTTTCGGTTAAAGCAATTAATAAATTACTACCCTTCCTGGAAAAGGGTCAAATTTACTCTGAAGCACGGAAATCCGCTGGTTATGGTTATGAACAGGAGCAAATAAAAACTACTGATCGGCTTGGTAGACCACCAGAAACGGCTAACCCTATCGTGAATAAAGCATTACACGAAGTACGTCGGCTTATAAATTCTTTTATCAAAAAATATGGTAAACCGGATTATATTCGCATTGAAATGGCACGCGACCTCGAAATGAATACCAAACGATATAAGGCGTTCACAAAACAACAGTTGGCAAACACCAAATCAAATGAAGAAGCGATTGAAAAATTTCAAATTGAAGCAAAAAAAAGCCCGCACCTTAATCTTTCAAAATATCCGAGTAGAACAGATAAACTCAAGTATCGACTATGGAAAGAACAAGATAATCGCTGCGCCTATAGCGGCAAGACAATAAACCTTGCTACGCTATTCAGTCCAGAAATAGAAATTGACCACATTATTCCATATAGCCAATCGCTTGATGATTCCTACATGAATAAGGTCATTTGCTTTTCAAACGAAAATCAATACAAAGGTCAAAGAACACCAATTGACGCATTTGGTAGTGATGAAAACAAATGGAATCAAATCAGTCAATCAACTGGTAAAATATATAAAAACTTAAAAGCTAAAAAGAATCGTTTTTTTACAACATCCGATGATTTACAAGATCGTGATTTTATAAATAGTCAGCTCAACGACACACGTTACATAAGTAAACTCACCTTAGACTATGTTAAACAACTTGGTGCTGATGTTTCTGTAAGCAAGGGAATTACAACTTCATGGCTAAGACACCAATGGGATCTAAATAGCCTGATTGGTGATACTAATAAAAAAGAACGTACCGATCATAGACATCATGCAATAGATGCCGTAGTTATCGCATGTGTCGACAGAACTTTTTATAAGAATCTGGTAGGTCTTGCCAAAGACATTGAAAAACGACAGCCAGAACTTAACTTGAGAGATCTACATATTGATACCCCTTGGAATGATTTTCGACACGATCTAAATATTTTTTTGAACAATATGATCGTTTCTCACACACCACATAAAAAAATATCAGGTGCCCTACATGAAGAAACAGGAGCAGGTTTTATAAAAGGGAAAGGAACTGTCTATAGAGCAAATTTAAATACCGACTTCAAGCTAACTCAAACAAAAAAAATAATCGATCCCGAAGTTAAAACTATTGTTATTAATCACCTTGCTAACTACAACAATAATCCTAAAGAAGCATTTGCACCTGATGTTACTGTTTATCATAAAGATGGGGAAACACCAATTAAGAGAGTGCGTATATTACAATCTGCGACTACCCTGAAAAAATTGGAAAAATCAAAATTCGGAGCAAGAAACAAGCAAGGAAATGTTTTTAAATGGATGCCATATGGTAATATGCATCACGTTGAAATTATAAAACATATTCCCAGCGAGAAATATTCTGGTGTTTTCATTACAGCTATGGAAGCAAGCCACCGAGCCAAAGGAATTAACTGTACAAAGCAGGCAATTATAAATACAGATCATGGTTCAGAGTATAAATTTATCATGGCTTTGCATATTAACGACACTGTTAGTATTACTAAAAATGGACAACTTCAATATTATCGTGTGCAAATGCTCGATAGCCCTAACAAACGCATTAAGTTAAGGCTTCATACTGCATCTGTGTTGAACAATGACCATGAAACCTTTCCCGATAGAGAACTAACTATTCCATCATTAATGAATAAGAATTTAACGCTTTTAAACGTTAATTCTTTGGGTGAGATTATTTCATGATTAAGCGAATAATTGATATTAGTGAGCCCGCTTATCTTCATTTAAAAAATAAGCAATTATTTATAGATAAAGACAAAGTTACAGTTGGTAAAATTCCAATTGAAGACATTGGTATTATCATACTAGAAAACTCACAAATAACTCTAACACAGGCATCGATTATCGCTTGCCAAAAGAATAATACAGCCATTGTATTTTGTGATGAACGACATCTCCCCTATTCACTTTTACTACCCATTAGTGATGGTAATGCATTGCATAATAAAGTCTTACGCAGTCAAATAGAAATGTCAAAACCTTGTAAAAAACAGCTATGGAAACAAATAGTCCATAACAAAATAATACAACAATCCTTAACATTACAAAAAGCCAGGAAAAATACAACGCAACTTAATCGCCTTGCAAAAAAGATTAAATCTGGTGATCCAGAAAATATTGAAGCACAAGCAGCTAAAAAATACTGGCATTTACTTTTTGGCGATAAATTTCGCCGCAATATTAATGAAACCGGTATTAACAGTCTCCTTAATTATGGTTATTCTATTGTCAGAGCTATGACCGCCCGAGCCGTAGTAGGTAGCGGTTTACATCCTGCTCTCGGTGTTTTTCATCAAAATCAATATAATGGTCTCTGCTTAGTCGATGATTTAATGGAACCATTTCGTCCATGGATTGACTGGCTTGTGTTCAATTTATCAACAAATAATCCCAACTCAAATTTCGAAGTAAACAAGCAAAATAAATCTCTTTTTCTTAAACTACCTTCTGAAATGGTCGAATTTAATAATAAAACCATGCCACTTATGGTTGCATGCCACTATTTAGTCTCAGATTTTAAAAAAAGTTTTAAAAATAATAACTTTAAACTTATATATCCCAACTGGTCACGACAGCTTTCGCTGCAATGAATTTTGGTGGACTGAACACAATGTGGGTCATCGTTATGTTTGATTTACCAACTGACACACCCAAAGCTAGAAAACAGTACTCTATTTTTCGCAAGCATTTATTGAATGATGGCTTTAATATGATGCAATATTCAATCTATATAAGGCACAGTGCAAGTGACGAGAATGCTCATGTTCATGTAAAGCGTATAAAATCAAACCTTCCACCAGATGGAGAAGTACGTATAATAAAAATTACAGACAAACAATTTAGCAATATCGAGGTCTTTTATGGCAGTAAGCGTATTAAGACTGAGCTACCACCTCAGCAATTACAGTTTTTCTAACTTCCATGTTAGAAAAACTACTTTTAAATCAATTTCTTATTCTACAGATAGTGTAACCGACTAAGGTCTATCTGCAAATCACAACCTTCCGCAAACAGCCCGCGTTCTATGAGGCAGTGTAACCGACTAAGGTCTATCTGCAAATCACAACCTGCTTAACGCTTCATCAAAAGCTGAAATTAGTGTAACCGACTAAGGTCTATCTGCAAATCACAACCATGAACGCATCAGCAAAATCAGAAGCCCAAGTGTAACCGACTAAGGTCTATCTGCAAATCACAACCTACGCGGATAAGTCCTATACGTTAATAGTAGTGTAACCGACTAAGGTCTATCTGCAAATCACAACTACGGCGACGTTCACTCTGGTTTTTACCAAAGTGTAACCGACTAAGGTCTATCTGCAAATCACAACGCCTGCGGGGGGATTGTTGCGTGCTTTATGAGTGTAACCGACTAAGGTCTATCTGCAAATCACAACTTTCACTGCCGGTATAACATTCGGCGGCTCAGTGTAACCGACTAAGGTCTATCTGCAAATCACAACCCAGCAGGCGTTAAAAGACCAGGACGTGGAAGTGTAACCGACTAAGGTCTATCTGCAAATCACAACCTTAAAGACAACACGCCGTTCGATGTTGTTAGTGTAACCGACTAAGGTCTATCTGCAAATCACAACCCCCCATTTGCGTTCGCTTGTGCCGTACAAGTGTAACCGACTAAGGTCTATCTGCAAATCACAACCGTAAGGTATATAATGCCTGTTTGAGTTTGAGTGTAACCGACTAAGGTCTATCTGCAAATCACAACTACAGGGACTCAGCTAATGAGAAAAAATCAGTGTAACCGACTAAGGTCTATCTGCAAATCACAACAATCAATTCACCTGTTATTGATACTGATGAAGTGTAACCGACTAAGGTCTATCTGCAAATCACAACTATTCAATAACAACACGAATCAAACTTGATAGTGTAACCGACTAAGGTCTATCTGCAAATCACAACAACTACCATGTGGACGCTGTATTGGTTGTAAGTGTAACCGACTAAGGTCTATCTGCAAATCACAACATGTCATCGCTTTGTTTCCAAAGCTTAAGAGTGTAACCGACTAAGGTCTATCTGCAAATCACAACACTCTGGGCTGTGAGCCATTTTAAGCGCACAGTGTAACCGACTAAGGTCTATCTGCAAATCACAACTTCACTACCGGGATCATAAACAGGTTATGCAGTGTAACCGACTAAGGTCTATCTGCAAATCACAACAATAAGCATTTGGCAGAAAGGTATTGCTTAGTGTAACCGACTAAGGTCTATCTGCAAATCACAACTTTACACTGACGACATGAACGATATAAACGAGTGTAACCGACTAAGGTCTATCTGCAAATCACAACTTACAACTAATAGACGAACTACACGTAATAGTGTAACCGACTAAGGTCTATCTGCAAATCACAACTTCAGTCTGTTCCAGAGTCTCAGCAACTGTAGTGTAACCGACTAAGGTCTATCTGCAAATCACAACTAACGAAGACATAAGAATTAAATCAGGTTTTAGTGTAACCGACTAAGGTCTATCTGCAAATCACAACTTGAAAACTGCCGATTTCATTGTTGACCCCAGTGTAACCGACTAAGGTCTATCTGCAAATCACAACAGGTGTTCAGAAGACCTTATTGGTGAGCGCAGTGTAACCGACTAAGGTCTATCTGCAAATCACAACCGCTCTGGCACAGCCGACCCTGAAATAAGAGTGTAACCGACTAAGGTCTATCTGCAAATCACAACTGAAAGAGCAACAAATGGATCAACGTATCGAGTGTAACCGACTAAGGTCTATCTGCAAATCACAACTTCAGCCAATACAATTAGATTCCTTTGCAGAGTGTAACCGACTAAGGTCTATCTGCAAATCACAACACGCGCAGCGGGAATACGGGCGGCGATTGCAGTGTAACCGACTAAGGTCTATCTGCAAATCACAACAATGCAAATAAATATTTAACTTTGTTTAAAGTGTAACCGACTAAGGTCTATCTGCAAATCACAACTTGTTGGAGGAATGATGCGTTATTTTATTGTAGTGTAACCGACTAAGGTCTATCTGCAAATCACAACACCAGTATTAGTGTTCAAATAAAGTTCAGCAGTGTAACCGACTAAGGTCTATCTGCAAATCACAACACAGGTGACGTTAATACCATTACCCTCAATAGTGTAACCGACTAAGGTCTATCTGCAAATCACAACTCGATTGATGGCGGTATGAGCATGGAGTCTAGTGTAACCGACTAAGGTCTATCTGCAAATCACAACGCATCAGGGATTAGGATATATATAGGATCTAGTGTAACCGACTAAGGTCTATCTGCAAATCACAACCGTCAACGTTCGCGGATATCGAGGCACAGAAGTGTAACCGACTAAGGTCTATCTGCAAATCACAACCGATGCTCGTCGTCAGGAAACGCCTGCATTAGTGTAACCGACTAAGGTCTATCTGCAAATCACAACCCAACAGGCGGGCGTTGTAATTCTGAGCAAAGTGTAACCGACTAAGGTCTATCTGCAAATCACAACAAGCTGATGAAAGATGAAAACAAAACCATAGTGTAACCGACTAAGGTCTATCTGCAAATCACAACAAAAGGATTGCGTTTATTGATTCGATGCTAGTGTAACCGACTAAGGTCTATCTGCAAGTCACAACATCTAGTGAGCGGGATGCTTTAAATGAAGTAATGTAGCCTTAGACTGACTAATCAGTAATTTTTATACTCAGAAAACACACTTCCCTTACCTTGCTTATCAAAGCTAATAACCTTGTAAGGGTCTTTACGTTTTGGATGTTCCATACCCGGTGTGCCAACAGGCATTTGTGGTACTGATAA
>JALTKS010000024.1 GCA_027006175.1 Gammaproteobacteria bacterium | reverse complement strand
CCCGCCAATGAAGATGGCGAACATATTTCTAACTCGGATCCGGTGACCGGACAAGCGGGTTGGTACGATGTACGGGTGCGCGTTTACAAGGCAGAGGACAATGAGCCAGCGGAAACCTTCCCGCAGTTCGATACTTATAATCCGGTTCCAGGACAAGATAAACGTAAATCATGGCTGAAATATTTCGCCGGTAAGAGGAACAAGTCATGACACAGTTAGCTCTTGTTATCGATTTAAATGTTTGCGTGGGTTGCCATGCCTGTGTGACCAGTTGTAAGGAATGGAATACATCAGGACCCGCCGGCTTTATGTCGGATGATAATCCCTATGATGCCGATCCAACCGGTACCTTCTTTAACCGCGTACAAACCTATGAAGTGGGTCAGTACCCGAATACCGAAACAGTGCATTTCCCTAAATCCTGTTTGCACTGTGAAGATCCACCGTGTGTTCCGGTTTGCCCAACCGGTGCCAGTTACAAACGCGAAGAAGACGGCATTGTATTAGTCGATTACGACAAATGTATTGGTTGTAAATATTGTTCATGGGCATGCCCTTACGGTGCACGTGAAATTGATGAACACCAGAAAGTCATGAAGAAATGTACGCTGTGTGTGGATCGTATTTACGACGAGAACTTGCCAGAGTCTGAACGTAAACCTGCCTGTGTGTTGGCATGCCCAACCAGTGCGCGTTTATTTGGTGATGTGCATGATCCAGAATCAACAATATCAGAAACAATTCGTGAATCAGCCGGTTTCCAATTAATGCCAGAGTGGGGCACCAAGCCTGCTAATCATTACTTGCCACGTCGTAAGACCAAGATTCGTATCCACGAAGATGAATTGGTACGTGCAGATAACCCACTTAAGAAAGAAGGTGAACGTCCACAGATTGACGATGATGGTCAAACACTTGATGACGTGACCAGTTGGTAAGGAGCTAAAGAATGAATCCTGCTTTTTCAGTAATATTTTTAACGACTTTAATCGGTGTTGGTCAGGGCTTGTTTTTAGCCCTGTACACAGGTGAAAGTTATGCGGTTGTTGAACTCCTGCCAGCACAAAACCAGGATTTTTATGTCTGGGGCAGTGTCTTGTCAGTGTTGTTTTTAATTGCCGGTTTAATTTCATCCATTTTTCACCTTGGACACCCTGAGCGGGCATGGCGCGCGGCATCCATGTGGCGTACATCATGGTTATCACGAGAAGTGATTGTGTTACCTACGGTGATTGGTGCCATTGCCGTGTACGGTGGTGTACATGCCCTCGGCTGGGATCTCAATTCATTTGGGTATGAAACGATTGTGCGTGGTGATCTCACTTTGATTATCGGTTTTGCTGGCGTACTGGTGACCTTCTTGCTCTTTTTGTGTACCGGGATGATTTACGGTTGTATTAAATTCCTGCAGGAGTGGGCAACACCGTTAACCGTTATTAACTACACCTTATTGGGGACGGCATCAGGCTTCACCCTGGCAACACTGTTTGCTTACTACATGGCACCAGCATTGGTGAA
>JALTKS010000023.1 GCA_027006175.1 Gammaproteobacteria bacterium | reverse complement strand
AAACAAGCAATATTTTAATCGCCACATGTTTTTGATTTCCGATGAAATATAAAATAAGCGCTAATTATACGCGGTGAAAATAACCTAACACAATTAATACCTGAAATAGATACCACACATAAAAAAAGGCCATGCAATTGCATGGCCTTTTTTATCAAACAATGTAACTAAACTAACTTAGAACTTCCAGGTGTATTGGAAATCAAATGCATTTTGGTACATTTCTAATCTTGTACGTCCACCACCGAAAGCGTCTGGGAATGCACCTGACTGGTTAGCATTAACCGCATGCATGAAGGTGAAAGTAACTTGTTGGTCATCTTTAGCATATGGCAAGTAAGTGAAACCAGCCGTGATGTGATGGCGAATAACTGCTGGCGCTAACACGTTGAATGCTAATTGATCATCATCAAATGTTTCTGAATTGTAAGAGTAACCGAAACGGTATGTGAAATTAGCATTATGCTCGTAAACTGCACCAAGCTTGAATACATTCACGTCATCCCAACCAAAACCAAGACCATTATCTGAACCCAAAGCTCCTTGGCCATCAGCAAATGGATTAGCACCTGCATTAGTAGGACCTGCATTGGAAATTGACTTCACATCACCGTACTCAATACGTTGAAAATCAGCCGATAAAGTAACTTTAGGTGAAACCTTACCTGCGATACCGATAGACCAGTTTGCAGGAATATCAAAATCACCTTGTTCTGCAAACAATTTGTCGTACTTATCAAATTCATTCATGTAAACCTTGGTTGAGTACGCCGCACCAACATGTACATTTTTACTGATTTTACCTTGCCAACCAACACGTAAACCGACACCCCAAGCTGAATCATAACCCTGGTTAGTAAGGCCTTCGTTACCTGCTTCTGTGCCTGCAGTAGTGCCATCCTGTTTAAGACCAGCAAAGCCTTGTAAACCACGTGCTTTAAACTGTTGGTAACCGACTAAAAGTGAAGCACCAAGAGTGTGGTTCTTGTTCAATGCATAAGTAATTGTTGGCGCAAAAATAAGTTGAGCCAGATCAACACCTAAGCCTTCACCCGGGAAGCCGTACAAGTTACGCCCCATACCTGCATTTTCTTCATAATCAGTGTTTAAACCACCGTTAGCGTAAATACTCATACCCCAGGTCATTTTGTTGTTCAATTGACGAACAAAACCACCACTTGGAATAATGAAACCGTCAGCGCCACTTTCCTGGTTACCCCAAAGAGTGGTTGATTCACGACTTGGTGAGAAAACTAAAATACCGACATCGTTTGTACCCGCTGCCTTCGCCATACCTGCTGGGTTAACGGCTGCTGCGTATGTATCTTGTGAAAGTGCTGTCGCTGCACCCGCAATACCACGAGATTTTGCACCGTAAGCAATTGAAAAATAACCCGCGGTCGCCGAAGCGGTCGTTGGTGCCAGAATAGCGGCTGCGGTTGCAACGGCAATCAGGTGTTTAGAAAATTTCATAAAATGTCTCCTCCCAAAGCAGACGTAAACTTATGTTTTTATAGGTGCATTCAAAGGTAAAAACCTAAGCATGCAAAATACAATTCGTGCTGTTGCTAAATAAACACACTGTGTCTTGCAACAGCCACAGTTTCCCTATGTTGATGTGACTTGTCAACACCTTTTCATTATTTAATTAAACAGTGATTTATGAATATTACTTATAAAAATCAGTACATACCGATATTAATATTAGCATTTACTTATATTTATCAAACACGTCAGTTTTGTATCTTTTTCGCAACAAAACTCTGCTTTCATTCCATTACTCGCTTTACATTGTATTCAAGCAGCTTCATTATGCGTAAACATATTAATAAAATCATATTCAATACAAAGTACAACAAGTCTGTTACAGGGAGCTACAAATGATTCGCACCACCCAACATACTCTTAGCTTGATTGCTGTAGGCGTTAGCTTGGCAATTTTTTCTGGCTCAGCATCAGCAGCCGGCTTTGCTCTTACCGAACAAAGTGTCACCGGACTAGGTTCAGCCTTCGCAACTGGTTCCAGCGCAGCAAGTGATGGATCTACTATTTATTTCAATCCAGCTGGGATGAGCTTTCTGAAAAAAAGAAATACAGTCACTTTTGGCGCCAATATCATTGACCCTAATGCAAACTTTAATGACAAAGGATCAACCAATGCGGCTGCTCTGGGTGGCGCTAATCTAAATGTTAATAATGAAGAAGGTGGCGATGCGGGTCCTGTCGCGATCGTGCCAAACTTTTACTATACACGCGCCATTAACGACACATGGACTGCCGGTATTGGTGTTAATGCACCTTTTGGTTTAGTCAGTGATTATGATGATGGATGGGTGGGTCGTTATTATGCATTACGTTCAGACTTAAAAACGATCAATATCAACCCAAGCATCTCGTATAAGGCAAATAACGCTCTCAGCTTTGGCTTTGGTGTCAATGTCCAATACATCGATGCATCATTATCCAACGCCATTGATTTTGGCGGCATCTGTGCGGCAACTCAAACTGCCGGTACATGTGCTGCGCTTCAACTTTCTCCTCAAGCGGATGATGGAGAGGTTGAAGTATCAGGTGATGACTGGAGTGTTGGTTTTAATCTCGGTGTTTTATGGCAAGCATCGCCTGCAACACGAATCGGTGTTGCATACCGCTCCAGAATTAAACACAACCTTGAAGGCGATGCTGACTTCGTTGTACCCAACAACGCCGCAACAGGTAATGCAACGGCTATTGCTGCAGGCGCAGGGCTTGTTAATGGTGACGTAAAAGCAGACGTAACGTTACCAGACAGTTTTTCAATTGGTTTAAATCACCAGGTTAATAGCAAACTGACCATCAATGCGGATGTAACATGGACAAACTGGAGCCTACTTCAAGAACTACGATTTGATTTTGCTAACCCTCTTGCTGCAGATGGTGTAACCACTCTGGAATGGGAAGATAGTAACCGCTATTCATTAGGCTTGACATACCAACAAGATGAGCGTTGGACATGGCGTGCAGGACTTGCCTTCGATGAATCAGCAACACCCAATTCAGCACTTATTTCGCCCCGTGTACCCGATGCTGATCGAACATGGATAACCGCCGGTTTTACCTATCAACCATCGCATAAGATGAATATTGATGTTGGCTTTGCACATCTCTTCTTTGGTAACGCAAATGTTAATAAAGTTGCTGCCACTGGCTCAGAAAACTTCTTACGCGGTAATCTGGTTGGTGACTATGATATTGACGTCAATATTCTAAGTGCTCAGGCTCGTTGGCGTTTTTAATACTTAACGTTTCAAAAAAAAACCCAGCTTAATCAAGCTGGGTTTTTTTACATCGATGTTTCCAGACGCTTAGATATACAGAGTAATATCCGCTTCACCCGCAAATTCGAAGAAGGTCGCCGCGCCACCAAACTCCAAACCATCAATAAAATCACTTGGGTTGAAATCAAATAAATCGACTGTCATTTGACAGGCAACCATTTTAACGTCCGCTTCCTGACAAAGCTCACGTAATTCTTCAACGCTTGCAACGCCTTTCGCTTTCATTTTTGATTTCATCATCATCGTCATGATGCTTTGCATTCCTGGAATAGCCGTACCCAACACTGGGAACCACTTATCCATTGCCATCGGCATTGGCATGCCTGGGTTACCCAATGGGCTAACCTGAAGATTCAAGTCTTTTTTAACAACCTGTAAACCATAAAAAGTAAAGAAAATCTCTACATCATAGCCTAGTGCTGCTGCAGTTGAAGCAAGAATAAACGGTGGATACGCCCAATCCAATGAGCCTT
This sequence comes from Gammaproteobacteria bacterium, assembly GCA_027006175.1. Classification (GTDB taxonomy): domain Bacteria; phylum Pseudomonadota; class Gammaproteobacteria; order AKS1; family AKS1; genus Sulfuriflexus. Next base: position 2,853 of record JALTKS010000023.1, on the reverse strand, counting down.
TCGTTGCAATAATAGCAAGTTTCTTTCCTGACATTTTTTATCTCCTTTCAAAGTTTATTGAAAGATAATGTTCAAAGTTAAGGATTAGGGTTTCCCTGTTCGCTAGCTCAATACTAGAAGACAACCTAAAGCGTTATTAAAATTAACCTTTCTTAATACGGAAAACGAACTTGCCGCCTTCTTCACCAGAATCCATTAATTCATTACCTGTTTGCTTTGAAAATGCTTCAAAGTCTTTTACTGAACCAGGATCAGTCGCAACAATGCGAAGTACTTGACCAGTATCCATTCCCGCTAGTGTTTTCTTGGCACGTAAAATAGGCAGTGGGCAGTTCAAGCCGGATGCATCAAGTTCTTGGTCAAAATCAGCCATGTTTATCTCCTTTAAGATAATTTAGTTAGGGCTTAGGCTCCACAGGCTTCGAAAATCATATATTTCTGCCACATGCGAAGATATTAGTATTCAAGAGTACTCTTATATGACAACTGAGCAACAATGGCAAGCGGTACAATAAAACCGTGATCAAACTAAGGCATAATATTGAACATGCCAAGATTGACGTGGTCATATTGCATAGAAATAGGATATTATTGTTAATTCATGCGCTTACGACACACTATATACGTACTTATTATCGTATTTGGGCTTAATATACCCTTTGCGGTCGCTGGTACAATTCAATTACCCGACATGGGTGATAGCGCTAATACCTTTTTGTCTCCCGATCAAGAGCGCCGAATTGGTGTAGAACTGCTGCGGCGTATTCGTCTTCAATCTGCCATCATCGAAGACCCGATTATTAGCGAATATATTCGCTCATTAGGCTATCGGTTGGCAGAAAACAGTAACAACCCGTCTCAATCCTTTACCTTTTTTGTTATTGATGATCGAAGTATTAATGCCTTCGCCGCCCCAGGTGGGTACATTGGTATTAATAGTGGCCTTATCACAGCAACGGAATCGGAAAGTGAATTAGCCTCTGTTGTCAGCCACGAAATCGCGCATGTGACTCAACGCCACCTGGTTCGAGGGATCGAAGCGCAAGGAAAGTTAAACCTTCCCTCTATTGCGGGTCTGATTGCCGCCATTATTATAGGGAGTCAAAACAGTGAACTAGGTCAGGCAACCTTAGCGGCTTCCCAGGCAGCCGCATTGCAAGCGCAATTAAATTTCACGCGCCACAATGAAAATGAAGCTGATTCTTTTGGTATTCAAACCCTCGCCAAGTCAGATTTAGATCCCAATGCCATGGCCAGCTTCTTTGAGCATCTACAACAAGCATCGCGCTATTATAGTCGACCACCTGAATTCCTCAGTACTCACCCTGTTTCTACAACACGGATATCTAATGCTCGTAGCCGTGCTCGTAGCTACCCGTATCGCCAGGTCGCCGAGAATCTGGAATTTCATATCGTCAGGGAAAAACTTCAAGCACGTAGCATGGATCCAAAAAAAGTGACCAAACGTTATCGGACCCTATTGGAAAGTGAACAATATATTAATAAGACAGCGGTTATCTATGTTTACAGCTTAAGTCTGGCAAAAGAGGGGAAATACCAACAATCCCTCGAACAACTCTCACCTTTATTGGAAAAATATCCAACTCAAATCAGTTTAATCATGGCAAAAGCGAATATTTTATTTCAATCGGGTGCTGTTGAGAAGGCGCTCAAATTATTTAGCCAAACATTACAAAACTACCCGCATGATCACCCAACAACCATTTTTTATGCTCAAGCGCTATTGCAATTAGGCAACTACAAACAAGCCCGGGTGTTATTACAAAAACACCGACCGTTTCGGCTGAATGATCCTGAATTCTTCAAACTGCTCTCTTTTGCTGAAAATCAAGCTGGTTTTAAACTGGAAGCACACCAATCATTGGCTGAATACCATTATTTAAACGGTCAAACCAGCTCAGCAATCCAGCAATTAGAGGCTGCGCTAAAACTGCCTTCTAACAATTTTTACCTTCAGGAAAAAATTCAGGCCAGACGCGATCAACTGAAACAATTACTCATCAGTGAAAGCCATTTTTAAGCCTTCTAAAATAGCGCTAAAAGCTACAACAGTATCTTAGAAAATACTTAAATAGATTTTATATAATTAGGTCTTGCCATACGCGCGCACTTCGGTATGCTATGGTCTACGTTGACCGTAGAGTTACGACGACCAAAATACTGGCTAAATAAGTATTTATAATAAACCGCCACATAACAATTAACGTAAGTTAGGGCGCTGAATTAACAATCAGCAGTGGTTTTAGGTAGTCCGATTTCTACAAATAAAACACCATAATTAAGTATGTAACTTGAGGAGGAGAGCGATGCGGAAAACCGCAAAGACGATAGTGACCGCTAGTGCTATTGCAGTACTACTAGGAAGCTTCACACTTGCGCCAACGGTAGCAAGTGCAGACGCAGCAGCAGGTAAAAAAGTTGCTGAAAGTCGTAAAAAAGGAAACTGTTTTGCATGCCATGCATATCAGGGCGCAAAATTACCAGGCAATATTGGTCCACCACTGGTTGCCATGAAAGCCCGTTTCCCTAAAAGAGCAATGCTGGAAAAACAGCTAAACGATCCACAGTCAAATAACCCAAATACTTTAATGCCCCCTTATGGAAAGCATGAAATTATTTCTAAGAAAGAAATTCAAGACGTTATTGACTGGCTCTACACACTTTAAACGTCAATCATAAATATATAATAAGGTGAATACTATGCAACGCAGAACATTCCTCAAGGGCTCAATGGCCACAGGTGCTGTTGCTGTTGCGGTTGGTGCCGGTCTTCTGACCCCACAAACTGTACTAGCGGCATGGCCAAAAGCAGCATTTACGGCCAAAGGTGTC
>JALTKS010000022.1 GCA_027006175.1 Gammaproteobacteria bacterium | reverse complement strand
ATTGTGATTGTGACGCACAATATGCAACAAGCAGCACGTGTATCAGATTACACCGCGTTTATGTATATGGGTAAGATGATTGAATTCAGTGACACAAAATCATTATTTACAAACCCGGCAAAGAAGCAAACAGAAGATTATATAACCGGTCGTTACGGCTAATATCCAAGGATAATCGTTATGAATAAAAGTGATTTAGGAAAACATATTTCGCAGCAGTTCAATACAGAACTGGAAGATGTGCGTAATCGTGTTTTAACGATGGGTGGTTTGGTCGAACAGCAGTTAACCGATGCAATAAAAGCCTTAGTTGAACGTGATAAGAGCTTAAGCGAAATGGTTATCCAAAATGATTACAAAGTGAATCAAATGGAAGTGGACATTGACGAGGAGTGCACTCAAATTATTGCACGTCGTCAACCTGCCGCCAGTGATTTGCGCTTAGTGATGGCAGTAATTAAAACCATTACCGATCTTGAGCGCATTGGTGATGAAGCTGAACGTTTTGCAAAAATGACTATGCAACATACCAACGAACAAGCCGCATCACGGCATTTCGGCAGTATTGAAACCATGGGTGAATTGGTAAGACAAATGTTACACGGCGCGCTCGATGCTTTTGCGCGTATGGATGTGGATGCAGCCAGTAAGACCTGGTTAGAAGATAAAAAAATAGATAAACAATATGAAAGTATTACTCGAGAATTAATTACCTATATGATGGAAGATCCTCGTTCAATCCCATGGGCACTCGATGTACTTTGGGCAGCGCGCGCATTAGAACGTATCGGTGATCGTTCAACCAATATCTGTGAATACGTGATTTACTTTGTTAAAGGTAAAGATGTTCGCCATACGTCATTGGAAAAAATACACGAAGAGTTAAGACAAAAAGATTAAAGTCCAAGGTTATTTTTTTGCAGAAAAATCCAGTAAGCGTTGTATTGGTTTAATTGCTTTGGCCTGAATAGCTGGGTCAATATGTATTTCATTCGCATCGGTTTCTAATACCTCGGCAAGATTGCGCAGGTTATTCATTGCCATCCACGGGCAGTGCGCACAGCTTTGGCAGGTTGCTCCGTCACCCCCACTGGGTGCTTCAATAAATATCTTATTCGGTGCCGCCTGTTTCATTTTATAGAAAATGCCATTGTCAGTGGCAACAATAAAACGCGAATTATTCATTTCAGCAGCAGCTTTAATCAGTCCGGTTGTTGAACTGACCACATCGGCAAGATCAACCACGGCTGCAGGGGATTCTGGATGAACCAGCACAGCCGCATCAGGGTATTCTACTTTCATCCTGGCGAGTTCCTGAGCACGAAATTCATCATGCACAACACAACTGCCTTGCCAGAGTAAAATATCGGCACCGGATAATTTTTTTATATAACTCCCCAGATGGCGATCGGGTGCCCAGATAATTTTTTCACCGCGCTCAACCAAGTGCGTGATGACATCCACGGCAATACCGGACGTCACCATCCAGTCTGCTCGTGCTTTGACTGCTGCGCTGGTATTGGCATAAACCACCACGGTGTAATCGGGGTGGGCATCACAAAAAGCGCTGAACTCATCAACGGGGCAATTTATATCGAGTGAACATTCAGCAGCCAGGTCTGGCATGATGATGCGTTTTTCTGGGTTAAGAATCTTGGCTGTCTCACCCATGAAACGGACACCGGCAACAAGTAATGTACTGGCAGCGTGTTCGTTACCAAAGCGCGCCATATCGAGTGAGTCTGATACGTAGCCACCACTCTCTTCTGCGAGTTCCTGAATATCGGCATCCACATAGTAGTGAGCAACCAGTACAGCATCTTTAGCCGCTAATTGATCTTTTATGCGTTGTTTAAGCTCAGATTTCTCTTGATCAGAAATACTGGGGATGGAATAGGCGACATTGGCAGCACTGGCAGCGGCCTTACGGACGCTATCATCATCTACAGCTGGCATTTGTATTTGCCCGGTCATTATTTTCCCACCTCGATTCACTATCTGTATTAGAGCAGTTTGTCTTGCGGGGAATAATAACCCATCAGGGATAGACGATGGCGCGGTTTTTCTTACTTAATTCTTTTTCTCTAAGGGCAAAGAGTTTGCCTAATATACTCGTTACGGTCGGATCAGCATCACACCAACGGGTATAGTGTTCAGCGCCATCTTGTTGAAAGCGTTGACCTTCTTCCTCTTGAAGATGATTAATACAGCGGTTCATTAACCCACTGATTTCATCCGGACTCATGTCAGAAAGATTTGGAAACAGCAGTAGCAATGCCGCATAGCGTTGTGTTTCATCAAGATTAAACTTTGCTGCCTCAACCGAGATTGCACCATAGGCATAGCAATAAAAGAAAGTATGGTGATTTGGAATCATGAAATCACGTTGATCAACATGATTTTTAACACTGCGCATAAAGACCAGTACCGCACGGGCACTGGACTCAATATGCTTGTCTGGCGCTGAGCTATTAAAAAGATTTTTAAGCCAGCTCAACATCGTTGTTATGCCGATTGTTGGAGCTTAACGTCCAAGCCGCTATTAGCCCAGGCGATCATGCCACCGCGCAGGTTGTGAACATTGGTTTTACCGTTTTGCATTAACCACGCTGTGCATTGACCAGAGCGAGCACCACTTCGGCAAACAAGTATGACTTGTTTGTCATCACTAATTTCATTCGCACGTAGAGGAATGCTGACCATAGGAATATTTTCGACACCTGGAATGGCACCTGCAGCAACTTCCTGTGGTTGGCGTACGTCAACAATCTGAATGTTGTCAGCATTGCTATCCATCAGGGCAGCTAATTCACCGACATCTATTTCATTGATAATCATGCTTAAATACTCCAAAAGCGTTCAATAATTGTGCTGCATTATATATTAGATATTGCTAATATTCAAACTTGACCATTTATCTACAGTATGGAAGTCTAGATGGCGAGCCCTGTCCCTTATAACTATGCTAAATATATGAATAATAATAAACATTTAATGAAGCGGGTGTATTTCCAAGGTATTAGAAATGTGTGATAGTGGTGAAATACAAGCAGGCAATGGGCCTGAGCCGCTGCAAATTAGATGAACAACGCGTATTCAAATTATATTGCTCGTGTAAGCATGGTTATCGCACCATTCTTCATTTTTGGCATGATTAATGGTGTTTATAACCGTGGTTTGGTTGAAACACCATGGCTATTCTGGTTATTGGATATATTGGGCTGGATAGCGTTACCATCCATTATCCTGTTGTATATCTATCGATATTACGGCATCGGTTTGCATGATTATGGTTTAGCAAAACTAAGTACACCGTTCCAGCGTCGTGAAATTATCAACTGGTCAGTCCTTTCAACACTTATATTAAGTATTTATTATTTTGCGTTTGGCTGGCTGGCATGGCGATTTATTGATACTTCAGCAAATACCTTTAGTTACGGTGCCATGGTGCCTGAGGGTAATACTCGTTATATAGCCGTTGTTTATTTGGCGATAACCGCCGCTGTGTTTGAAGAAATATTTTTCCGAGGCCTGATATGGCGTCTCGTCTACTCTTCAGCCATAAAGTACAATAAATCAGTCGTTTATATCGTTATTTCATCGCTGCTATTTGGTCTGGTTCATTGGGAAAATGGATTGCCAGAAGTGATTTCAGCCATAATATTTGGTTTGGTTGCCTGTGTTTTATACCTCCGACTACACAACCTGTTACCCTTAATGGTGGCGCATTTCTTTATTGATATGGTTAATTTCTGGTAAAATACAACAAAATAGTAGTGAGAAAACCGTTTTCTCATCTTCCCCGGAGCAGTTATGGCTAAAATATTTTCAGATTCATGGATGCAAGAATTCGCATATCTCTGGAACGATGATAAAGAGATGATCGAAAAATTATCCGCAGCGAATTTCACATCAAATATTGGTTTCGGTCGTAAGGGTGACAATACACCAGCCGGCATAGTTGAAGTGAAAAATGGCGCAATTATCTATGCGGGTGAATTCAAGAGTCAGACTCTGGACTGGGATTTACGTGCGGATATGGATGCATGGAAAGAATGGTTAATTGACGGATTTGGTTTTAATAAATTAGGCGTAGCAGTGTCAACGGGTAAATTGCAGTTTTTAACCGGTGACTACCGTCAGATGATTCGAAACCCTAATATGGCAGGGCCTTTCTTGCGTCATTTTGAGTTAATGGCAAAGCTTGATACCGAGTTTGCTTAATCATATATACTCCTTTTTTAAAGAATTAATATGACGCTTTCATTTAGTGATTTGCCGGGTAGTCGAGAAAGACAACTACAACGGCAATATAATAATCCTCTTTTTACGCAGGAACAGCGAACCGTTACAGCGGCACAGTTAAAGAAAATTCAGGATGAAGACCTCGCGCAGTTATCCGTTTTTAGTCAGGATTTCCAGCAGTTGTTTGATTCAGCAAGCCAGCTTGCAGAAAATGTGCAAAGCGATGTTATTTTAAAACTCAAGGAAGATGCAGACAGGCTGTATGAGTTAGCGGCTTGTTTGCCGGGTGATAATAGTGGCGCGCAGCAATCTCTATTGAAGTTAATAGGGGTTATTATGCAGGCGGTAAAGCACGGTGCTGGCGATGATCCCAAAGCACTTTCAGAACTGCAGCAAGAAACCGAAGCACGCTCGATGCATACTGAACTAATGAAAGTGCCTTTGGTAGTTGATATGTTGAACCCCGAATCGTTAATTGAACCGGATAATCTGGCAGCGACAATGCTGTCTGCAAATGTACAGGAGCTTGAAGCAGGACTTCAGTTATTTGAAATAGAACAGATACAGCAACTGTATAATGATTCTCAAGTATTGCTAAGTGACTGTGCAGAAAAAGGTCACGATATGAGTGCGGCACAAGCAAGATTAGAGATTATCGAAAATGCCTTGCACCAGGCATAAGTTTTCTTAAGGTTGAATGGAATTTAGAGTAAGCAATGGATAAGCAATCAATTGTATTTATCGCAGTCTCAGTCGTCATTGCTGTGGTTATTGTGTTTTTGTTTGTGCGTTATTACCAACGTAACCAACATCAGCGCCAAATTAATAAACTCATTAATGATTTATCTCATAAATCACTACGAAATATTCTTCTTCCAGACAGTGTTGACGGTCAAATATGGATTGATTGTTTGCTGTTGACCGATGGCGGTCTGATTGTTTTAGATATTCGGGATTATGTCGGTCGGCTTTTTGGTGGCGATAATATCAATGAGTGGACGCAAATGATTGGCGTTAAAAGCCACAAATTTCATAACCCGTTACTTGAGTTACCGGCTCGTATCAACGCAGTGCAGGAAATCGCGGGTGATATACCCGTTGTTGGTCATATTGTTTTCACTCGCCGAGGTGCCTTCGAAAAAGGTATGCCAGAAGGCGTTTACATGGTTGATGAAGTGTATGAACAGTTGAGTCATTTTTTAAGACCCGCACTGCCTGCCGATAAATTAGATAGCGCATGGCAAAATATTATTACTGTACAAAAATCGAGTTAAGCATCAATGAAGCCAGCACAATTTAAACGACTTCAACAATTACTGGCTTGTCCTACCGCCCCATTTAAAGAATCGCTGGTTATTGCTGAAGTAGAGCAACAGTTACAGACATCCGGTGTCGATTATTTTTTCGATCCACATGGCAATATTGTTGTTGGTGTTGCATCTGCAAAGGCCTATAAAAAAATATTGAATCAACGTAGCAAAGAGCCTGTGCGGGTTTTTATTGCGCACATGGATCACCCCGGTTTTCACGGAGTACGCTGGTTAAGCCCAACGAGGTTAGCCATTAAGTGGTTTGGTGGATCACCTAAAAAACATTTGAATGGGAGCCAGGTCTGGCTTGCAACTAATGAGGGTGTTACGTGCAAAGGCACACTAAGAAAAACAAAATTACGTAAAGATAAACGTGCGATAGAAACGGCGGAAGTGGTTCTTGATTCAGCGTTAGAAATAAAAACTTCAGCAACTCAATTATTTGGTGGTTTCGATTTTCGCCGACCTGTTTGGAAAAGTGGCAAACGACTTTATACCCGGGCAGCAGATGATTTGGTCGGCGTCTTCGCGATTTTGGAAACGGCAAAATTAATGCGGGCTAAATCTAAAAGCGCCAAACAACCGGCCTTTATTGGCTTGTTAACGCGAGGTGAAGAGGTCGGTTTTGTTGGTGCAGTCGCACACCTTGAGTCAGGCTGGTTAACATCGGCAACGCGACCGGTTATTGCTATCAGTCTGGAAGCCTCTCGTACCTTGCCGGGAGCGATCATTGGTAAAGGTCCGGTGGTACGTTTGGGTGATTGGCGAACGGTTTTTAATGCGGATAGTTTGAAAGTCTTATCTGATTTAGCGTTAAAGATCTTACCGAAGAAACATCAGAAGCGAGTGATGGATGGTGGGTCGTGTGAGGCAACGGCGATGACGGCGTGGGGAATTAAGACGATTGGTATTTCGTTGCCGTTGGGGAATTATCACAATGAAGGTTATGAGGGGGGCATGGATTGTGTTGCTCCTTGTGGGCCGGCGCCGGAGTTTGTGCATTTGGATGATATTGAGGGTGAGTTGAAGCTATGTGCAGGGTTGATGAAGGCGGGGCTTGATTGGGGTGATCCGTGGGAGGTGCAGCGTCAGCGGTTACGGAAGAATTTGAAATCTTTTCGGCGGTATTTATAAGTTTTTGGTGTTTATTTTGGGTTCGTAGCCTGCAGCCAGTCATTGGCTGCTGGCTCAGGGAATCTCGCTACGCTCGGTTCGATTCGCCATCATCCAATGCCTGGCAGCAGGCTACTCGAGATTGTCAGAAAATTTAG
>JALTKS010000021.1 GCA_027006175.1 Gammaproteobacteria bacterium | reverse complement strand
TTGGGCATCCCGTGAGGGATGCCCAAGTGATGGTGGTTTAATGCGCTGAGGAAACGGGCTCTAAATACCTTGGCTAAAGCAAACGCATTAAATAAGTAGTTTCCGCTTAGCTTTTTCCATTGCTTGCGTGATGGATTAATACCGCCGCCCGGTATCACCACGTGTATATGCGGGTGATAATCTAATTTTCGATTGTGGGTATGTAATACGGCGGTTAAGCCCATTTCTCCATCAAGTTTTTTGGGGTTTGAGCCGAAGTCTTTTAAGGTGCTTTTGACGCAATCAAAAAAGATGGAGTAAATCGTTTTCTGATGAAGTCTCGTCAGTTCTCTTAATTGTGCCGGCAAAGTAAACGTCACCATAAAATAATCAACGGGTAATAGCTTTTGTTTTTGTCGGTCGAGCCATTGGTTAACTTCATGGTTTTGACACTGTGGGCAATGACGATGTCCGCAGGACATCGGAGACCAATGCGCGTGCGCGCAGTGTTTGCATTGCACATACAGCTCGCCTGATTGTTTTGTTCGACATCGCTCAAGTGCGTTTAAAGCCTGCCATTGATTGGGCTGAAGGTGTTTACCATGTGTATCAATTAAGGCACTTTTGTATTGTTTGATGATGGATTTTAATTGCATGATTACACCTTTTTTAAATCGATATGAATGTCATTCATTAAGGCGTTTAAGGTGGTGCGGGTATCTTTTTCTGTGAACTCCGTGATGTGCGCGTAGCGTGCGGTGGTGGTGGGGCTAGCGTGGCCTAACAGGTGTTGTATGTGGCGTAGACTTAAGCCGCGTTCAAGTAAGTGCGTGGCGAAGCTATGGCGCAGTGTGTGGATGGATACTTTTTTTTAATCTTGCAGTCTTTCACCACCGCGCGCATGGCATTTTGTGCGCCGCCTCGATCCATGTGATTTTTGGCCTGTTTAACCTTCTCCAATTTACCCATAGGGTTGGGAAATAATAAGGTGGGATGACGATGTTTAGACCAGAGTACGCGCAGTGCTTGCAGGGTGATATCTGGCAACGGGAGTAATCTATCTTTATGCCCCTTGCCACGACGTATATGCACGAGCCTACGTTCGGCATCAATGTCACTGACTTGTAAGGTTAATGCTTCATCCAGGCGTAGCCCCATTGAGTAAGTGACCAGGAGAAAAACACGATACCTTAATACTTGGGTGGCGGCGATTAAGCGCTCAATTTCAGCGAGTGTCAAAATATCGGGTATGCTTTTTATTGTCGGGGGTTTGACTATGTTAACCCACTGCCAGTCTTTGCCTAGAACATGTCGCCAATAAAACTGCAGCCCGAGCCGATCAATTTTAACGGTACTCCAGGAGTGTGACTCCACCAGTGCGGCAAAGTAATCTTTTAAATCATCGGGCGTTAATTGTTCGGGTAAACAATCAAAATAATCTGCAACTCGACGTAGTGCGCGGGAATATGAATCGATTGTATTATCGGCTTTGCCCTGTAATTTAAGGCATTTAAGCAACTGTTGATAGTGTTTATCGAAATGCTTTTTGTCGTTAGTATTCATGTTACAATTTCCTTTCAATGTGGCCCAGAAGTGGGTGAGGAAATTATACGACAGGGATGGTTTTATTTTTTTTCTGCCGCTTTGCGGCTTTGTTCAAC
>JALTKS010000020.1 GCA_027006175.1 Gammaproteobacteria bacterium | reverse complement strand
AATGCGGTGACAAAACCACTGCCAGTACCAATTTCCAGCACGGTTTCAGTGGGCTGCACATTCAGCGCCTGCAACATATTCGCTTCAACCAGGGGCTTCATCATGGTTTGACCATGACCCAGTGGGATCTGGGTATCGGCAAAGGCAAGGTTCTCGCAATCGGCAGGCACAAACGCCTCGCGGGGTACTGTTTCAAGTAACTCAAGCAGGTGATCATTGGTCACATTACAGGGGCGAATTTGTTGTACAACCATATTGTGGCGTGCAAGTTGGTGATCGGTGCTGTGCATTATTATTATCCCCGTTAAGCATTTTTCCGCGGACAAAAGAGTATGAAGTTTCAGGCTATCAGGCAAGCACCTTAGCACTGGAAATGCTTATGGGTGCATAGGCTGGTTTCAAGCTGGAAACAGCTTAAGTCTGAGTAAAATCATAACTCTATAATATATAAGGTCTTTATATGCATGGCTGGCACTGGCGCAATGCATCATATAATATAGCGTCTCGGCTAGGGGTACGGTGCTTGAATCAGGCAACGTTGAGAAACACTCTTAGTACCTGATCTGACTAATATCAGCGAAGGGAAGCCAACACATGCTTCCCTCGTATAATGCCCAACACGAGGGCGAGGAAGCGAAGCATGAGTGCCATCCCAGAAGATTTTATTAAAAAAACCGCCCAACTGTCAGATGACATTACCCGGCCATTCCCTAATTCCAAAAAAATATATGTAGAAGGTTCGCGCCCTGATATTCGTGTGCCCATGCGTGAAGTGGCAACCCTGCCAACGCAAACCGCAGACGGCGAAGAACCGAATTTACCCATTACCATTTACGATACCTCGGGACCCTACACCGATCCGGAAGCCAGGATTGACCTGTTAAAAGGCTTACCTGCCATGCGCGCGGGCTGGATTGAAGAACGTGGTGATACTGAATTGCTTGATGGTCCCAGTTCAGAATTTGGCGTTGAACGTGCCAGTGATCCCAAAACCAAACACCTGCGGTTTGAACATATTAAAACACCGCGTCGCGCCAAAGCCGGCAAAAACGTGACGCAAATGCATTACGCACGCAAAGGCATCATCACACCTGAAATGGAATTCATCGCCATACGTGAAAACAATCGCCTTGAAGAAATGCGTGCCGATCCGGCGTATGCCTCGCTATTGCGTCAGCATAAAGGCGAAGATCACGGTGCCAATATTCCCGATGTAATCACCCCTGAATTTGTGCGCAGTGAAATTGCTGCCGGTCGCGCGATTATTCCTGCCAACATCAACCACCCGGAAATCGAGCCGATGATTATTGGTCGTAACTTCCGCGTGAAAATTAATACCAACATCGGTAACAGCGCACTGGGTTCTTCCATTGAAGAAGAAGTGGAAAAAATGGTCTGGTCAGCCCGTTGGGGTGGCGACACCTTAATGGATCTTTCTACTGGTAAAAACATCCATGAAACCCGTGAATGGATTTTACGTAACTCACCTATGCCTATCGGCACTGTGCCTATCTACCAGGCACTCGAAAAAGTAAACGGCGTTGCCGAAGATCTCACCTGGGAAATCTTCCGCGACACCCTGATAGAACAAGCCGAACAAGGTGTGGATTACTTCACCATTCACGCCGGTGTATTACTGCGCTACGTACCGATGACCGCAGACCGTGTTACCGGCATTGTCAGTCGTGGCGGCAGCATCATGGCGAAATGGTGTTTGAGTCATCACACTGAAAGTTTCCTTTACACGCATTTCGAAGACATCTGTGAAATCATGAAAGCCTACGATGTTAGCTTCTCATTGGGTGACGGCTTACGCCCCGGCTCCATTGCAGATGCCAACGATGCCGCCCAATTCGGTGAACTGGAAACGCTTGGTGAGTTAACCAAAATCGCCTGGGAACACGACATTCAGGTCATGATCGAAGGCCCCGGTCACGTGCCACTGCAAATGATCAAAGAGAACATGGAAAAAGAACTGGAAGACTGCCACGAAGCACCTTTCTATACCCTTGGACCATTGACCACGGACATCGCCCCGGGTTACGACCACATCACCAGCGCCATTGGTGCCGCCAACATCGGTTGGTACGGTTGCGCCATGCTTTGTTATGTTACGCCCAAAGAACATCTTGGCTTGCCGAATAAAGCCGATGTACGTGAAGGGATTATTACCTATAAATTAGCGGCGCATGCGGGTGACTTAGCCAAAGGCTTCCCCGGTGCACAGGTGAGAGATAACGCACTTTCAAAAGCACGCTTTGAATTCCGTTGGGAAGATCAGTTTAACCTTGGGTTAGATCCGGAACGTGCCAGAGACTTCCACGATGAAACCATGCCTAAGCAAGCGCATAAAGTCGCGCATTTCTGCAGCATGTGTGGACCCAAGTTTTGTTCGATGAAGATCTCGCAGGAAGTGAGAGATTATGCAGCGGAGCAGGGTAAAGGTGTTGAGGTTGCGATTGATTTGGGGATGAAGGAAAAGGCGAAAGAGTTTACTGAAGCAGGTGCGGAGATTTATAAAAAAGCCTAGTATTAAATCATGCTAACAGACAAGGAGAGTAAGCATGGCAAGACCCACAAAAGAACTTGAGCAAGAAATGCTTAGCCTACCGAGCAAGGAGCGCGCTCGTCTGGCACATGAACTGATTGTCAGTCTTGACGAAGAGCAACAGAATTTGAGTCAGGAGGAATGGCAAACTGCGTGGCTTGAAGAAGTAAGCTGTAGAGAAAAATCAGCCCCTCTTGATGCCAATATGGTCATGGAAGAACTAAAAGGGCAATATAACAAAAAATAGAACACCGCCATTTTTACAAGGATGTAAAAATAATGAAAATCAGAATAGTGCCTGAAGCTCGCAAAGAGCTGAAAATGGCTGCAGAATATTACGAATCAAAGCTACCTGGTCTTGGAGCAGAATTTATTGAAGAAGTTTCTGTGACCTATGAATATATAAAAACACAACCGCAGGCTGGAACCCCTATAGTGGGTAGGTACAGAACAAGAATCTTAAGGCGATTTCCCTATACGATTATTTATACTGAATCGGCTGACGAAATATTGATATTGGCGGTGGCACATCAAAAACGCTTGCCAGGTTATTGGGGTAACAGGGAAACATAAATACGCTATTTTACTTAATGGACTAAATAAAAGGGTGATGACATCTTTTATTTTACCATCATTGCTAGCATAGCAACCTTGCATTACTTAAGTATTACAAAAAACCTGCTCAATGCGGGCTTTTTTGTTGACTTAATTTTTTTAAGCGTTGACACTCAAGATAAAATTAGAACAAAAGCTAAATAATGAAACGTGCATATTACTCTTCTTCTATTACTGATTTCTGTAAACAGAAGCCAGAACAAATCCTTGGTCAAATGACTCAGGAGAACTCGTTTGATTTAACGGCATTTCAGAGAAACGCTTGGGTTGAGCAAGTTCTAATATTGAAAGATGTATTAAGTGGCTATGATGGGAGAATATATTTTGAATATTCAATTCCCAGAATGGGTAGGCGAATTGATGCCATCGTTATAATTGAATCAGCCATTTTTATTATCGAATTTAAAGTAGGTGCATCAACTTATGAGGCTGCTGATATAGATCAAGTTATGGATTACGCATTAGATTTACGTAATTTTCATGAAGGTAGTCATCATGTGATATTAGTTCCAATATTAGTAGCAACAAATGCACCATCTTTAGAATGCCATGATAACGTTATCTCAGCAGATCACATTTATTCACCTATCTACTGCAATGCACTCAATCTAGGAGAAACACTTAAAGAAATTCTTAAAAACAAGAACGAGAAGCCAATAGATGGTGATGAATGGGAGGGTAGTGGTTATAAGCCAACACCAACAATCATAGAAGCAACACTAGCACTTTATAAAGGACATTCGGTAGCAGGGATTTCTCGTAGTGATTCAAGTGCCGTAAATTTATCAGACACATCTAATTCAGTCGCACAAATAATAAAACAGTCAAAAGATAATGCTGAAAAATCGATAATATTTGTTACAGGTGTTCCGGGTGCGGGTAAGACATTAGTTGGTCTTGATATTGCTACAACTCATATTAAATCGGATGATGAACTTTATAGTGTATTTCTTTCGGGAAATGGGCCATTGGTGAAAATACTCCAAGAAGCATTAGCACGTGACAAAGTAGCTAGAGTAAAATCTACAGGAGATAAAATCCGTAAGGGTGATGCATTAAGTGAAGTAAAGGCATTTATTCAAAATGTTCATCATTTTCGTGATGAAGGTCTTGTTGATTTAGTTAAGCCCCCAGTAGAACATGTTGTTTTATTTGATGAAGCTCAACGAGCGTGGTCGAAAGAACAAACAATTAAGTTCATGCGTGAAAAGAAAAATAAGCCGAACTTCAAACAGTCTGAGCCTGAGTTTTTGATTTCATGTATGGATAGGCATCCTGATTGGGCAACAATTGTTTGTTTAGTTGGTGGCGGTCAGGAGATTAATACGGGTGAAGCTGGTATTAGTGAATGGTTTGAGGCAATTGAACAGGCTTTTCCTGATTGGAAGATTTATCTTTCTGATAAATTAACAGATAGTGAGTACGGTGCTGGTGAGATAGTTAACCAGGCTAAGAATAATTCAAAGGTTAAATTTATTCCTGAATTACATTTACAGACATCGATGCGAGCATTTCGAAGTGAGAAAGTTTCTTTATTCGTAAAACAACTGTTGGATTTTGATATAGATGCCGCACGAGAGAATTTATTAACGATTCAAGAAAATTATCCAATAGTATTAACAAGAGATCTTGATAAGGCTAAAAACTGGGTTCGTGAACAAGCTCGTGGCTCTGAGCGTTATGGAATGGTGGTCTCGTCACAAGCTGAGAGACTAAAACCTCATGCAATTGATGTTCGTGTAAAAGCAAATCCTGTGCATTGGTTTTTAAATGGAAAAGATGATGTGAGATCATCATATTACCTTGAAGATGTCGGCACTGAGTTTGATGTACAAGGCTTAGAATTAGATTGGGTTTGCATGGCTTGGGATGCAGATTTCCGTTATGCCGATAAAAAGTGGGATCACTGGTCATTTCGAGGTAGTAAATGGCAGAAGATTCGCAAGTTTGAACGGCAAATATATCAAAAGAATGCTTATCGAGTTTTATTGACGAGGGCAAGGCAGGGCATGGTTCTATTTGTTCCAGAAGGTGATAACGATGATCATACTCGACCATGTGACTATTATGACGCGACATATGGTTATTTACGAGACTTAGGGATAAGCGAACTTTAATATGAAAGAATGAATGAAGTAGCTGAATTACTTTGGCTGTAAAAATAAGGGAACTTCAGACCACAGTCTTTACTAATATACCTAACAACAATAACGAGATAACACCATGGCAAAATTAATTATGCTCATCGCCGGACTATCTGGCGGATTATCAGTCATCCTCGGCGCATTTGCCGCGCATGGTTTAAAGAAGAAAATATCATCCGAGATGCAGTCTGTTTTCAGAACAGGGGTCGATTACCAGTTTTATCATACTTTCGCACTCGCGATGGTTGGCTTGTCACTGATTGCCCAAGGCATTGAACAAAGTATGTATTTAACCTGGGCGTCTGTCTGTTTTGGTGTTGGTATTATCCTTTTTAGCGGTTCACTTTATCTGCTGGCGTTAACCCAAAAGAAAATATTTGGTCCAATTACACCACTGGGTGGTTTGTTTTTTATTCTTGGTTGGGTGTTTTTTAGTCTTCACTGGGTTTTTTGAAATAATCATCAAGCTGCATTTGATTTTGTTTGAGTGATCGCCTTACCAATATCTTTACTCGTTACGCCCAAAGCAAATAATGATTTAACAAGTAAATCAATAGAAACGCTACGATCACCTGTTTCCATTTTAGCGACACGTGATTGGCTTGAATCAATACGTTTAGCAAAATCCGATTGGGTTAAGTGGCGCTTCAATCTAAGATTTTTTAATTGAGTTGCTAATTTGAGTTTGAGCTCAAGGTAAGCGACTTCTTCTTTAGACAAGCCAAGGAAATCAGCCGCATTACCAACTTTCCAGCCAGTGGCTTCAAGTTTTTTGCGTTTAGCTGCTTTCATGCTCATAGCGTTTAATCCTGTCTTTGCATATATTAATTATATGCTTGGGTGTGGTGCTTGGCCTCTGGTGAGAAAGGTGGTGATTTAACATCGCCATGCAGCCAGACTAAATCCTTGTCAGTGGCATTCATATATTGACATTATGTCATATTTGACATATTGTCAATCATACTTCATTCGCATATATCAGGTTCAATCTGTCTCCATTTATTCGTGATGCTATTTATCCTATGAAAAACACACTAGACGATCTCGCAACATGTGCAGACTACTCATTCATAGAGTCGCTCAACTGCGATCCTGATGCGAAACCAAACGGTGCTGATCATGTGCCACGACAGGTTTTCACGGGGCACTATGTTCCCGTCAATCCCACGCCCATCGCTGATCCAGAATATGTTGTCCACAGCAAAGATTTTTTTCAGCAACTTGGTTTTGCCGATAGTCTGGCAGCGTCACCCGATTTTATTCGATTATTCACAGGTGATACCTCGCAGGTACCAGAGCCGATGCGCAAGCTGGGCTGGGCGACTGGCTATGCGCTTTCTATCTTTGGCACCGAATATACGCAACAGTGCCCGTTTCAAACCGGCAACGGCTATGGTGATGGTCGCGCGATTTCGGTGTTGGAAGTGGTTATTAATGATCAACGTTGGGAAATGCAGCTGAAAGGGGGCGGTCGTACGCCTTATTGCCGTGGTGCGGATGGTCGCGCTGTTTTGCGTTCAAGTGTTCGAGAGTTTCTGGCGCAGGAGCACATGCACGCGCTTGGGGTACCAACATCGCGATCATTGAGTTTGTATGTGTCGAAGTCAGAGATAGTTGATCGCCCCTGGTACTCGGAAGGATCACGAACAACTGATCCCGATATGATGATAGAGGAGCCCGTTGCGATCACGACACGCGTTGCACCATCGTTCCTTCGGGTTGGACAAATCGAGCTCTTTGGTCGTCGTGCCCGAAAGCAGGAACACCCAGCTGCATTGGAAGAACTTGAGAAGATTGTATTGCACGCGATTGATCGTGAGTATGCTGAGGTGATTGAAAAGAAACTAAGCATTGAAGAAAAAGTTGTGTTGCTTGCACAGGCATTCCGCAGCCGCCTTACCTCACTGGTGGCGAACTGGATCCGTGTCGGTTATTGCCAGGGAAACTTCAATAGCGACAACTGCGCAGTCGGTGGATTCACACTCGACTACGGTCCATTCGGTTTCTGTGATGCTTTTGATCCACACTATCAGCCATGGACGGGAGGCGGGGAACACTTTTCTTTTTTCAGTCAACCAATAGCAGCACAGCGCAACTTCGACATGTTTTGTACCGCGTTGCAGCCATTACTGGAGACACATCCTGATTCACTAAATCAGCTCAACGAGATTCAAAAAGGATTTGGGCAAGTGATGGAAATGGAGCTGGAAAAAATGTTTGCGGCTAAACTGGGACTGGCTACATTTGACGCAGTGTTGTTCCGTGAACTTGCTACGCTCATGGTGCAAACGTCGGTGGATTATACGATCTTCTTCCGTGAACTTTCCTCGATACCGGAAGACAGTAAGCCACTTAAAAAGAGTTTCTACAGTCAGGTGAATGAAGAAATGGACCAGCGTTGGTCAGCGTGGCTGACAAAATGGAAATCGCTTGTTACCGACTCAAGCGAGCAGATGAAACAGGTTAACCCGAAATACAGTTTACGAGAGTGGCTGCTCGTGCCGGCGTACCAGCAAGCGGCGACGGGAAACTACGCGCTTGTTCGAGAACTGCAGGACGTGATGAATCAGCCTTACGCCGAGCAGTCAAAAGAGGTGGAAGAAAAATACTATAGGCTCAAGCCGAGCGAGTTCAGTGAGCTCGGCGGGGTATCGCATTTAAGCTGTTCTTCCTGAAACGCGTCAGTTTAAGCCTATCCAGAAAAATCAACTATTTTTGTTAGCTGTCTTCGTATAGAATCCGCGAATAAATTTTCCGACACCTTATTAGCCCTTTCAACGATGACACAACACAAATGAATGATAAAACGATAGTAACGCATAACGGTAATTTTCATGCAGATGATGTTTTCAGTATTGCCGCATTGAAGCGCATATTCTCTTCTTTCAAGCTTGTTCGCACCCGTGATTCAGACCTTATTGCCAAGGCAGATATCGTGGTAGATGTAGGCGGTGAATATGATGCAGAGTCAGACCGTTTTGACCATCACCAGCGTGGTGGCGCAGGTGAGCGTGAAAACGGGATTCCCTATTCTTCGTTTGGTTTAATTTGGCAGAAGTATGGCGTAGAAATATGCCAGGGTAATCAGGATGTCGCCAATGCAGTTGATGCGGGTCTGGTTTCTACGATTGATGCCATTGATTGTGGTCATGTCGACGGTATTTATAAAGGTATTAGCCTTAGCCAAACGATAGGAATGTTTAACCCGACGTGGCAAGAAGAAAGTCACTTTGATAGCTGTTTTGATGAAGCGGTTGATTTTGCTTCAACAGTGTTAGAACGATTCATTGCCTCGGCTAACGGGGGTATTAGTGCGAAAGAAGTTGTGGCTAAAGCCATTGATAATGCACAAGATCCAAGAGTGATTGTGTTGGAAAAATATACCCCGTGGAAAAGAACCGTTCATGCCTTATCGGACGAGGCATTATATGTGGTTTACCCCTCTCAGACGGGGCAATGGAGAATTCAAACGGTACCGGTTGAACTGGGTTCATTCGAAGACAGAAAATCGCTGCCTGAATCATGGGCGGGTTTATCGGATAAAGCGCTCAAAGACGTAACGGGTATTGAGGACGCAATGTTTTGTCATAATGGTTTATTTATTGCGGGTGCAGAATCGTTTGAAAGTACAATGAAAATGGCATCCATGGCGCTTGAATAACATATCGTGCAAGAAAATTATTTTTATTTACATCAATCAGGATTGACATAAAATTTATGAATATTATTCACGACATCAATGCAAAAGATATCGACGACTCAATTGTGGCATTACGAGAGTTCGTAAAGGAGGACAGCATTAATCCTTTGCTTTCCGCATTAGAAGCTGTAAAACAAGATCCTGAAAATGAATCATTATTAGTGGTACTTTCCGAGACGTTTATGGCACTGGGCATTGTTCAAGGCGCTGTTCTAACGTATGCACCATATTTAAGCGTTATATTATCGAATGATCTTTTTGAAGATTAATTTATGTTTGAATGAGGGCGACATTGTTGGATAAACAAAAGCAAATTGAGCAGTTGGTATTATTGAGTGTTGATACAGCGCATGAAATGCTAAAAGAATATAAGTTAATTATTCCTTTTGGTATTCGTAGCTTTAATGATTCTGAAGACATGAAGATGAATTGCCCCGGGGATAAAATGCCTGAGAGCGCTTATTCAAAACAGATTAATAATGTTGTCAGTGAGTTAAAAGAGTTTGTTGCGAATGAGAATGTATTTGCAACGGCGGTTGTTATGCGACTTGAATCAGACAGTGGTTCGGGGATTGGTGTACAAATTGAAACTGTTCAGTCATCGGTCTTGTTTGTTTATCCATATAAAGAAGATGGTGATGATTGGGTGATTGATGAGCCGATACAAACAGATCAATTAATGGCGACTGTTTTTTAATTATCTCTGCCTTTGTATGCTTGCTGATCTATTACCCCTAACAATAAACGAGCTGGTCTTATGTGTTGTTATTATTTTTATAGCCTATGTGATTAAAGGCTTGTCAGGTTTTGGTAGCGGTCTGGTTGCTATTCCGCTGCTGGCCTTCTTTTTACCCCTTCCATTTATTGTGCCTGTGTTGGCGTTGGTCAGTTACACCGGCACGGTGTATCAAAGTATTACCTATCGCCGTGATGTTGTTTGGCGAGACTTATTGCCCCTTTTACCTTTTTCCTTAGCGGGAATTACGATTGCCTTATGGTTACTTGTTAATGCCGATGTCACGGTACTTACCCTGAGCTTGGGTGTTTTCATATTTTGCTATGCAGTTTATTCATTGCTACCGCATAATATTAAATCGGGTAGTCGTTGGTGGGCGGTGCCGGCAGGTAGTTCAGCAGGCTTGATTGGTGCTTTATTTGGTACCGGTGGACCATTTTATGTTTTGTATCTTAAAATGCGCAATGTGACGAAACAACAATTTAGAGCCACCATAACAATGATATTTTTGGTTGATGGTGGCGCGAGAATGTTAGGTTATTTTTATTCAGATTTATTTACGAAAAAGATAGTGGTATTAGCGTTAATGTTATTGCCGGTTTTAATGTTGGCAATGTATGTCGGGCAACATTTACATATAAAAATGAATGATCATCGTTTTAATCAGATCGTGAGTATTTTGTTACTGGTGAGTGGCTTGAGCCTTGCGATAAAATCAATTTACCTGATGGTTTAATAGGTAGACTCAACCTCCATAATATGGTCTGGTATCCCTTCCAGCACATGTTCAATAAAAAAACGTGAATCGCTCGTTAATTTTTCAATATCGTATTCATAACCAGCCATATAAAATGTAGTGTTGGTTTTTTCGCAAATCGGCTGGCTCCAGCGCCAGCTTGCCACGATTTCGATTGTTTTGCCTTCCCTGGATTCTGTTTGTTTTAGTTATTATTACCATAAGTATCTAATGGTATTTAGCTAAAAATAGTACAGATATGCTCAAAATCAAGTCATTGCGTTTATTTCAGGTTCGCCAGGACGTTTGCTAGCAATACGCCATCAGCTGGATTGAGCGAGTGCCCCGTATTTGTTGTTACAACAGTGCTCTTGCCTGCAAGTACAGGGATGTTGTTCATATCCTGGCTGCCAGCATCGACCCATTCATCATTGAGGTGGATAACTGAAATGTAATTTGCCTTCGGGTGTTGGCGTGTATTCAACCAACTCAGTAAATTGGTGCCATCAGGTCGACCAAGATCACGATATAGGTCTCTGGAACGATTTATCGTATTGAGACCGAACAGAGGCGCTATCCATGAGGCTGGGCTATCAGAAATAAGTTTAGCGACCTCGGCAGCATCGGTGCCGGAGTGTGGGCTGGCGATAGTAATTAATGTGTCGATATTGAGTGTTGGACGGGTAACCATAATATAGCGAGCCAGCACGCCACCGGCTGAGTGGCCAGCCAGAATCATTTTTTCGCCAGGGTGCATGGCTTGCACGGCATCGATATAGTTATTCAAATAGTTTGCCTGTATGGGAAGCGGTGCTTCACCAGGGAGTTCTACGCTATAAAACCGGTGTTTGCTAGCAGCAGGGGGGAGATCAAGTCGTACACCATTGGGACCTAATATAAAGTTACCGCCATCCGACCAGCCATTGGCAACCAGACTTTGTGTAATACCCTGCATGCGCCAGCTATAACCACCATTGAGATAGCCGGGCACTAGAACCAGTACATCGGCAAATGCGTTGAATGGTAAGGAAAATAATAATACCAGCGTAAGAATAAGTTTCTTCAACATCGTCAATACCTTCTTAATATTAGTTAATGCTAATATACAATAGGGACAAATAGCAATATTTCTAAGCTGGGTATTACGTCACGTGTTGAACATAAATTATTTGTAACAAGTGTCTGATGTCGTGATCTTT
Organism: Gammaproteobacteria bacterium; assembly: GCA_027006175.1. Classification (GTDB taxonomy): domain Bacteria; phylum Pseudomonadota; class Gammaproteobacteria; order AKS1; family AKS1; genus Sulfuriflexus. Next base: position 12,645 of record JALTKS010000020.1, on the reverse strand, counting down.
GATATGCGTTACGATGTGATTTGATGACAGTTTAAGAAAAATCTTGATTAGAGAGACACGAGTTAATGAAAGAGTCTATAAGCAAAACCCCTGAAGACAAGCATGACATTATTTATGTTCTGCGAACCTCCCAGCAACATCATGTGATGCTGGGAATGATGGCGGATCAAAAAGCCAATGTTATATTGGGTTCGTACCTGATTTTTATTACTGTGACACAAGGGATACTGGATAAAAATGAATTACTCAGTGTTCCTATCTGGATGCTGACGATTGCATATACGTTAGCCGCTATTTTTTCTCTTTTAGTTATTATGCCACGGTTTAAAAGCAAGAAATCAAAGGATGGTAAAGAGTACGGCAATCTTTTGTTCTTTGGTGGTTTTACTGAACTGAATCAAGATGAATTTATAAAAGAACTCAGTGGTAAATTGCAAAGCAACCAAAACGCGCATGAAATGATAATGCAGGATATTTACCAAATTGGACAAGTGCTTAATAAGAAGTACACTAATTTAAGATTAAGTTATGGAATATTAGCCATCGGGGTATTAACTTCGTTTATTGCATATACAATTGTAGAAATAATGTAGGCTTTTGTTGATTGACAGTATTATTTCTTATTAAACGTTAAAATGATAATAAATTATATAATTAGTCTATGTTAAATACCCCCATCCTTTATAGTTCCAACAATTGCCCTTTCTGCCAACGTGCACGTATGGCGTTAAAGTATAGCAAACAAAAAGTTATATTGAGAAATGTGGAATTGAGTCAATTACCGCCAGAGGCATTGGCTGTTTCTTCTCACGCAACCGTGCCCTCGCTCGTTATTAGTGATGAAGAATTTTTTGATGAAAGTTGGGATATTGCCAAGTGGGCACTCAAGCAGCATGATCCTGAAAATTTCCTCGGAAAGGAAAATGAATATCTGAATGAAACTGAAATGCTGGTAGAAATAAATGATCACTCTTTTAAAGATGATCTTTATTACTATAAAAGTACAGATAATGAGGCAGAGCACCCTCGGGAATATTATCGGCAGCGTGGTGAGGAATTTATTGAAGAGTTGAATGAGATGCTAGAGGAAAATAAATTTCTACTCTCAGAGTATATGAGTGTTGCCGATATAGCGATATTTCCTTTTGTGTATATGTTTGCGATGGTTGATAAACCGTGGTTTGATAAAATGCCATACGGTAAATTACATGCCTGGTTTAACTTTATGCTAAATAGCGAATACTTTAAATCAGTGATGCACGAGCATGAAATATGGCAAGTAGGTAGTGAGGATATTTATCTATAAAGGTTTTGCGTTATCAGGGCTACACCGCAAGCCTACGGGATGATAGTATTTTCCTACCTTAAAAAATAATAAAAACAAGGGGGAAATAGTTATGGAAGACTATTTAAATTATATTACGGGTATCGTGGGCGCGAGGGCTGTGGTAATACTTATGCTGTCGGTAGCGCTACTGGGACCTTGTGTTGTTTATCGATTAGTTAATAGCACACTTTCCGGGTGGCAGAGTAAGCTAAAGTGGTTTATCGCAGCCATAACCTACTTCTCATGTTTAATGCTATTTATTACGACAGGTGGTTTTATAGGAAGCCAGTTAGATTATCCCGCATTAGGAATGGGACTCGGATTGTTGGCATTTTATTATGCCTATAATGCTTTCACCTCATTACTGCCAAGTACCTGTCCCATAGAATTTAATTCTGAGCATAAAGAAACACAGGAAAAGTAGTCCCCACCATGAATGAAGATTTTCAGGAAACGCTGCGTATTGCAACAGCGGCAGAAGCAATCTTTCACCTTGAAGATATTCAGTCACTTTGGAGTGGGTACGGAAAGATTATGCGTTATGGCCTACGTGGCGCCGATAGGGAAACGGTCATTGTTAAACACGTTAAATTACCGGATCAGGCGCACCACCCTCGAGGTTGGAATACTGACCTTTCCCATTTACGAAAAATAAAATCTTATCAAGTAGAAAGTGCCTGGTATCGTGATTGGGCAAGCCAATGTGATGAAAGCTGCCGTGTGCCAGAATGTCTGGCACTGGAATATGATGACGATGAATTTTTAATGGTATTAGAAGATCTGGATGCTAATGGATACCCGGTAAGAAAAGACGCGGTAGCCATGCCACAAATTCATGCCTGTTTAAATTGGTTGGCTAATTTTCATGCGCGTTTTATGGGGCAGTCACCAACCGGTTTATGGGATATAGGTAGCTACTGGCATCTTGATACTCGCCCTGATGAATTATCTGAAATGAAGGATGGGGATCTAAAGTTATTTGCCGCACAGATTGATAAAAGATTGAACGCTGCGCACTACCAAACCTTTGTGCATGGTGATGCCAAGCTTGCCAATTTTTGTTTTTCTGAAGATGGCTTGAAAATAGCGGCAGTCGATTTTCAATATGTTGGTGGCGGGTGCGGTATGAAAGACGTTGCTTATTTTATTGGTAGTTGCCTCTACGAGGCAGATTGTGAACGCCATGAAGCTGCGTTACTCAATGTTTATTTTTCATCATTAAGAAAGGCTTTGCTAGATAGAGGTAATACACTGGATCTCGATGCGCTGGAAGCAGAGTGGCGTGTACTATATCCCGTTGCGTGGACCGATTTTCATCGTTTTCTGAAAGGCTGGAGCCCGGGACACTGGAAGATAAATAGCTATAGTGAACGCCTTGCAAGTGATGTGATTGCCGAACTTAAACAGGCATCGGCCTGATGATGAAACTTTCTGCGGATGATTTAAGGTATCTTGGTGAGTGTGCTGTATTAGCGGCCACACAAGCAGGTAAGTTAATTGAAGAGTATGCCAGCAAGACGGTTAAAGTAGAACATAAGCAAGCTGGGGATAGCATTGCCTCGCAGGTTGTGACAGAAGTGGATATAAAAAGCGAAGCCATTATTGTTGAAGCATTACAGCCCACCTGTAAAAAATATGCTCTGGCATTATTAACCGAAGAAACAGAAGATGATCAATCACGATTAGAGAAAGATTATTTTTGGTGTGTCGATCCTATGGATGGAACACTCGCTTTTACAGAATCTGTGCCGGGCTACTCCGTGTCTATTGCATTGGTAGCACAAACAGGAGAACCAATTATCGGTGTGGTTTATGATCCTGTTACCCATACATTATATTCTGCAGTAAAAGGACAGGGTGTTTTGCGTAATGGGCAGGAATGGGTATTAGCCGATAGGTCAAAAAGTTCCAGACCATTATTACAGATTTGTGATCGAGGAATGTTACAACAGGGTTATTACCCTGAATTAAAGCAATTACTCACAACGCTTGCCATCGAAAATGGCTATTCAGGTTTAGAAATACAGGAAAGTAATGGTGCTGTTTTAAATGCATGTGCTGTTTTGGAAAATGCACCCGCAGTTTATTTCAAATGTCCTAAACCTGAACAAGGTGGCGGCAGTATCTGGGACTTTGCTGCAACAGCAGCAATCTTTAATGAGGCTGGTGCCACTGCAACAGATGCAGCGGGTCTGGTGTTAGAGTTGAATAGAGCTGGTTCGACGTACATGCATCACCGTGGGGTGTTATTTACAACAGAGCAAACTCTACAGTCTGATTTTCAATATTTAATAAAAGAAGTTTGCTAGTCGAAGAGTCAATCATCAATGAGTGAAAATAAACTGGTTACATTAGTAACAAAAAATCCATTATTTGTTTTAGTTTATATTGTTCTTTTTACGGCTGTTGGTTTTACAGCGGTTATGACTGATGGTGCTCCATTTTGGGTGAATACAAGTTGGATGATGCTCTCACTACTAGGCGTATTTGTTAGCATAGGTGCCTATGTATCACATCAGGAAGCAAGTCAAAGCAATAAGTGGCCGACCGTGAGTGCAACACTCCTATCTACACGAGTTGCATCTGGAATGGCAACAGGAAACAAACAGACCTACAGCCCTGTCGCTGAATATGAATTTTCTTATCTTGGGAAGAAGTATAAAGGTGATACGATTGATTACAGCGCTGTATCGGGTTCGAAAGCCTGGGCAAATAAAGTGATTAGTCAATTACAACAACAGGGAGTAGCACTGGTTGTCAGCGTTAATCCGGATAATCCACAGATGAGTGTTTTACATCCAGGTGTCAGGCTGGTTCATTACTTAAGATATATTATTGGTCCAGCGATGATTGTTACTGGAATCTTAGGTGTATTAGGAGTCATTTTACTTTAGTATGACAATAAATAAATTTGATGGTCGAAATGCTGGCTACAACGGAGTGTAATCAATGCCAACACGTAATTTAAGTATCATGTTCACGGATATTAAAGGGTTCACACACCGGACCTCATCCTCTACACGTGATGCTATGACGAAGATGATGGATAATCATGCTCGTTTATTAATTCCTGTTTTTAAATACTTTGATGGCACCGTGGTGAAAACCATTGGTGATGCTTATCTGGTGTATTTCTCAAGCCCTACGGATGCGGTTTTATGTGGCGTCACTATTCAGGAAGTGTTGCGACAGCATAATAAAGATTTACATCAAGATGAAAAGTTGGAAATTCGCGTCGCGATTAATGTCGGTGATGTGGAGTTAATGGATAATGACATCATGGGTGAGCCGGTGAATATTGCAGCTCGTCTGGAGGGTATTGCCGAGGCGGGTGAGGTTTATTTCACTGAGGCGGTGTATCAAACCATGAATCGTCGCGAAGCACCTTCGGCTGAGGTGGGAGAGCATGTATTTAAGGGTATTCCACATCCTATCCGTGTATATAAGGTTATTGATGAACCAGACTCGGATTTGGCAAAGCGTCTAACTGAATGTGTATGGTTGAGTGACAAAGGTCCCGTGATTGAAGGGATTCGAGAAGGGATTGTTGAGCCGGAACATAAAAAACCATCAAAATCCAAATACGGTTCTATTGCGGCTCTAATTGTTGTTGCAGTAATCGTAGTAGTGTTGTTGCTCCCGAGTGAACGAGATAAACACATCAAGACGGCACAATTACTGAGTGCAGAGGCTGATTTTGTAAACGCATTAAATACCATTGAACCTGATATTCGGGATAACCCTACTGATGCAGAATTAAGAGCTTTATCATTAAAACTGGCAACATCACATATTAAAAAACTGGTTCAACAAGGCGCACTTTCTTCAGCTTATGATTGGTTAGAGACAGCATTGAAAGAGCGTAGCTATTTGGACAGTTTACGTCCGCAGCTTGCTGTTCTGGATGCTCGGATTATTGTTAAAGATGATCCTCGTGGTAATCAGTACACAACATTTTATGCATTGGCAGAACGTTACCCGAATAATACAGAAGCCTTATATACAGCAGCCAAGCTATTAGAGGAAGGTAAATATTTTACATACATGACAGTATGGCTATACAGGAAAGTACTGGAACGAGGTGGATATAAGGATGATATTTCTATTTTTGAACACAGCTTAAAGGTAATGGCAAATGTGCGAGATTATGCCTCATTAAAAGCCTCTCATGACATTATTGAACAATACTTTCCTCAACAAGCCGTGCAATGGGCCAAGCTGGCATTAGACGAAGGCAGTGCAGCTGAAATATTCCACGCATATCAGACGCTGAAGAATTTGAAGAACTCAATCGTTGAGTCAGATTTCTATCTGGCATTATATAACCTGATTCAAGGCAAGGAGCTTGATGAAAGTTTCAGGCATATTGCAGAGATTAGTGATCCAGACAAGCAACAACATATCCTTAAACTTCATAAAGAGTTGGTTGACAGTTATCCACGATTTTTTATGTATGAGAATGTTAAAGAGGCTATTGAAGAAAATCGTAACAAACTAATAAAAAATTGGGGTGTTTCCTGACGTTCAGAAGATCACTTGAATAACAGGAAAACAATAATTCCACTGAGAATAAATGAGATACTTTTCCAGAATAATAACGGGTTACGTTCCATTAATGGTGGTCGAGTTTTATTAATAAATTGTTTGTTAGGGTGGCGTAGATCATAAATGAATTCAGAGAGTTCATCATAACGTTTATATGGATTAGGGTTTAATGCCTTTCTAAGCGTTTCATCAATCCAGGCGGGTATCTCACGCTCATCATCAAGAACAGAGTGGTAATATAATTTTCGTTGCGCCGCTTTAGTGCGGGATTTTGCAACATTGGTACCATAGGGAAGTCTGCCAGATAACATTTGATAGGTTATTACGGCAAGTGAAAACATATCTGAATGGTGTGTGCCGCTTTCACCTAAAAAGTATTCTGGTGCTGTGTATTGAGCTGTTCCCAGGATATCATTACGTTTAGTCGATGTTGTTATTTCCTGAAGCCCCGCTACATGAGTTGAACCAAAATCAATAATTTTTACCGTCCCGGTATTATCAATCATTATGTTGGCAGGTCGTAGATCCTGATGCAGCATTTCCATTCGGTGAAATGCCAATAGCCCTTTGGAAATTTGCTCAACGATTCCTCGTACTGTTTCGATGTCAGGTTTTGGGTTGTCTATCATCCACTGTGATAATGTTTTACCATCAATAAACTCGGTCACAATATAAAGGTAGTTACGTTTTCTGATTTGTGTGCAGGGTTTTAAAACATGTGCATTTTTAATACGCCGAGCAATCCATTCTTCCATCAGAAGTCGTTCTATATAAGCAGGGTCATCGCGTAGATCAACCGAGGGCGTTTTTATAATAACTTGATGCTCGGTTTCATTATCAACGGCTAAATAAATATGGCTGCGACTGGTAGCATGGACTTCACGGATTATCTTGTAACCATCGAAGTTGGATCTGGCTTCCAATATGGGAGGAAAGGGTAATTCGTTTAATTGCTGATAAATCTCTGTAGCACTTTGACTGGGTAAGCTATCAACCTTAATAATTTGTACGGTAAGATTATCATCACTCCCTTGTTGGTGCGCCTCACTAACAATATCTTGTGCTGCCTGGTCCAGATTGGTTTTATGATGATTGATTTTATCAATAATAAATTTGCTATCGGTGAATTCATAAATACCATCTGTAGCCAGAAGAAATATATCGCCTTCCTCTGCAGTGACCGAATGATAATCAATATCCATTTGCTGGTTCATACCTAAGGCACGACTTAGGTAGCTTTTATCAGATGAGACCCACACGCGATGATCTTCAGTTAATTGTTTTAATGTGCCATTACGTAACCGGTAAACTCGTGAGTCGCCAACATGCAGTATATGCGCCGTGGTGGATTTAATAATGACGGAACTGAAGGTGCAGACATAACCCTTATCTTTATTAAAGCGGTGATGACTCTGTTGCGTTTGTGAATATAACCACGAGTTGGTTGCGAGCAAGACGCGCTCGGCAGATTTTTTAACCGACCATGTTTCTGAGGTGCAAAAATAATCTTCCAGAAAACCGGTAACGGCGGCTTTACTCGCAATATCACTCACATCACTGCTGCTGATTCCATCAGCGAGCGCAATGGCAACACCTTTGGCGGTTAAAATAGGCTCTTTAGGTATCGAGACACCGTAAAAGTCCTGATTAATTTGCTTACGCCCTTTATCGGAATGTTGGCCTACGGATATTTTTAATTGATTGGGCATTTTAGATATCAATGAAGCCTGGCTAATCTTAGGTCATAAATTTAGCATTTAGTGCATAAGATTAATATGACAAAGATGGATAACATCAGCCACCGATGTTGGTGGCTGACGTATTTCATCATTATAAAGAGCGGCTTGGGCTTGTTCTTACGTGAGTGTAATACAGTGGTAGGCCAACCAATACGATACCTCCAACCAAATTACCTAATACGGTTGGAAGTTCATTCCATAACAGATAATCCATAACAGTGAAGTCACCGCCCATGATCATTGAGAATGGGAATAAAAACATATTAACAATCGAGTGTTCAAAGCCCATGAAGAAGAAGAGCATAATGGGCATCCACATGGCCATCATTTTGCCACTTGCTGAGGTGGATATCATTGCACCTACAACACCCATCGAAACCATCCAGTTACACAACATGCCGCGAATAAAAATCGTAAACCAACCATCCATACCATGTGACTTGTAGCCAATGGTTCTTGCTTCACCAATGCTTCCTACTTTTGCCGCTAGCACACCGCCATCAATGCTGTAGCCATAGGTAAGGATAAACGACATCATGAATGCAACACTGAGTGCGCCAGCAAAGTTACCAATAAAAACCAGCCCCCAGTTGCGAAGTACTTGATTGACAGTCACCCCCGGTCTTTTATCAAACAGCGCGAGAGGAACAAGTGTAAAAACACCGGTAAGTAAATCGAATTTCATGAGATACAACATGATAAATCCAACTGGGAAAAGAACCGCTCCTATCAATGGTGAACCTGTTTTAACTGCAACACTGATAGCAAATACGGCGGCAAGCGCAAGGATGGCACCTGCCATAAATGCACGAATTAAAGTGTCTTTTGCAGACATATAAATTTTAGACTCACCTGCATCCACCATTTTTGTCACAAATTCTGTCGGTTCTAAATAAGACATGATTACTTCCTCGTTGAAATTTGAATGAATATATTTTGTTATTGCTAAGGGTGTTAGCAATAACAATGCCATATGCGAGGGTATTATCTATCATATTGTTATTGTTAGTATTTATACATTTATAATGGTTAATGTTAGATTAGGAATGGATGCTTGGCACTATTTTGGTGCGTAGAAAGTTCAAGTTGGTGCAGAAATTTTTAACGTGATTGTTGTGATAAAGGATAAGCTGCCGACTTGTTTTGAGAGTTGGGAATGAAATGAAGCGAGTATTAGTCATTGGCTATGTGTGGCCGGAGCCTGATTCATCGGCTGCGGGCAGTCATATGATGTCGTTGTTACGATTATTCAGGCAACAAGACTGGCAGGTTGAATTTGCCACCCCGGCACAAGACACCGAACATAGGGCAGATTTGGCGGCGGAAGGAATATCGAGTCAGACGATTAAATTAAACTGCGACAGCTTTGATGAATATGTGAAAGCCTATCAGCCGGATATGGTGGTCTTTGATCGGTTTATGATGGAAGAGCAGTTTGCCTGGCGGGTTGAGAAGAATTGCCCTGATGCGGTGAGGGTTCTGGATACGGAAGATCTGCAATGTTTACGTCATGCAAGACATCAGGCGTATAAATCCAAGCGAAGTATGTCGCAAACGGATTTATTCAGTGATATCGCTAAGCGAGAAATTGCCGCTATATTACGCAGTGATATTTCACTGATTATTTCCAGTTTTGAAATGGAGTTGCTTATTGATACGTTCAAGGTTGATAAGTCGTTGTTACACTATCTGCCTTTTATGGTTGATTTATCTGCTCTACCAAAGCACATGAGATCATTTTCTGAGCGAGATCATTTTGTCAGTATCGGTAATTTCAGGCATGCGCCAAATTGGGATGCGGTGTTACAGTTACAAAAAATATGGCCTGCAATAAAACAACAGATTCCAGATGCGGAACTACATATTTATGGGGCTTATCCTCCACCCAAAGCAACCGCATTGAATAATCCGAAAACAGGGTTTTTAATCAAAGGTTGGGCTGAAAGCGCACTAGAGGTAATAGAAGCCAGTCGCGTTTGTTTGGCGCCATTGCAATTTGGTGCGGGGATTAAGGGCAAGTTACTTGATGCTATGATGACACAAACACCAAGTGTGACAACATCAATAGGCGCAGAAGGAATGTGTTTGGAAAATGAGTGGCCGGGAGTAGTGAGTAATGATATGACTGAATTTGCTGCCGCTGCGGTAGAATTGTATAGCGATCAAGCCTCGTGGTTAAGGGCTCAATCACGTTGTCTGGGAATAGTGAAGAAAAATTATAATAGCGAATTGCTTGGACAAGGATTAATAGAAAAGATAAACAAGGTAACAAACAACCTTGAACAACATCGCCTGAATAATTTTAATGGTGCCATGCTTAGACATCACTCAATGTCGAGTACAAAATATATGTCGCAGTGGATTGCGGCGAAAAACGCAACTGATTAGAGATACCCTGTAAAAATGAATAAAGAAATTATTGCAGCAATAAAAGAAATTGCTAAACAGGAATTAAAGCCTCGCTTTGCTAATGTGATAAGAAACAATAAGCAAGACGGAAGTTTCTTGACAGAGGCGGATTTAGCGGTTCAATCAAAGGTTGAAAAATGCCTACTTGAAACCTATCCGTTGATAAGTTTTCTTGGTGAAGAAATGACCGCAGCACAGCAGCGTTTGGCTCTGGATTCAGAGGAAGGCGTGTGGATACTTGATCCACTCGATGGCACAAGTAATTTTGCAGCAGGAATACCCTATTACGCGGTTTCATTGGCATACATAAAGTCGGCGAAGGTAATGTGGGGGATGGTTTATGACCCTGAACGTGATGAATGTTTCAGCGCAACAAATGGTGAAGGCGCAGTGTTGAACGATGAACCTTTAAAGAAATTGTCGGCTAATATTTCAATTGATAAATCAACGGCAGTAATTGATTTTAAACGTTTAAGCCCTGAGCTTGCATCACGTATTGCTGTGCAGCCGCCATATAGTTCACAGCGTAGTTTCGGTGGTGTTGCCCTGGACTGGTGCTGGTTAGCGGCAGGACGTTTTCACTTATATTTACACGGTAAACAAAATATCTGGGATTATGCTGCAGGTCATTTAGTCTTTAATGAGATGAAAGGTTCGTCCTGCACCCTGCAAGGTGAGGATGTTTTTGATTTTTCATTACAACCACGTTCCGCTGTGGCGGCAGCGGATGAAACATTATTTAAACAGTGGTGTGCCTTTCTGAAGGTTAATTTGTCGTAAATAATTTTCCTTAATTATGAATGTGGCACATGCCCATTAGCTGTACCTGCTTTCAAATGCGGCGCTTCATGGCTTGTTTCAATATGGTAGGCAGGATCTAAGGTAAAGGTTAGTACAGGTGCTGCGACAGGGGCCTCTTCACTTTCGGCACCGGATACTGACGTGTTGCCACCATTAGCACCATCCGTTGCGCCAGAACTTGCTACCACAAGAGCTATAACTGGTTTCGCTACGTTAGTTGTTGAAGCAAGATCAGCTGTGTTGATCGAACTTAAGGTTGCGCCGGCGTCTGTTGAGTTTAATTCCTCTTCTTGAGCAGGCTGAGACGATATTTTCGAAACAGCAGTAGATGCTGATGAGCGATGAGGTGATTCAATTTTTTCACTATGATTTACGTTTGTGCTGCCTTTGCTTGTTTCAGTCAGGTTTGTAACTAATTGCTGACCGCCATTTTCCAGAATTGTGCCAGGAAAGAAATTAAAATTACCACTTATAATTTTAATTTCAGAAACACCCGGAGCAGGCGTTGTACTGAACTTAACAACTTCAGCTTTAGTATTGGGGCCGAGTGTTAACATGCTTTCATCATCAAACAAGATGGTTAAATTGCCATTTTTACCGGTACTGATAACATCCCCTTCATTAATACCGGCATTGGCTTCAAAGGCACCTTGATTCTGCAAGTTGGCATCTACTGCAATGGCGACAATACCAATATCAGCACTGACGTTGATAGACAGGGTATATAACAAGGCAAAAGGCAGAAGGTGTTTGAGCTTTATAAAATAGTGCATATTGGCAGTCTCGTGTCCGATTAAAAATATCCATTAGTATTTGTTATATCGTCCACTGATATTGCTTGTTATAGGATAGTTTTATGAGGCTGGTTATCAAGGTAAATAGTTGGCATTATATTCCTTGGTGGTTAAAGGGTTATTTGCGGTGCTTTAGAGATAACTATTTGTTTTATCTGTTTTATTTGTATGAATAAAACCAATAAATATGAGAAGATAAAAAACCTGATTAGGGCGATGAAATGGAAATAAAGATGATTAATGATTGCATACAGCAACTCGAAGCAACGGGCGACTATCGACTCATCAAGCGCTTTGTTCCCGTTGATGCATATCATGCGCCTAATGATGCGCCTAAACGAATCGGTATTTTTCTCGATACTGAAACCACCGGCTTAGATCCTGATTCAGATAAAGTTATCGAGCTGGCAATGGTGCCGTTTGAGTTTGATGCAGCAGGGCGAATTTATCGAATCTTGCCTGAGTACAATGGCCTTAATGATCCACAGATGCCGATCCCTGAAATAGCCAAACAAATAACCGGCATCACCGATGAAATGGTGAAAGGACAATCGCTAGATCTGGAAGCCATAAAAAAAATGTTGTCAGAAGCAGCGATAGTGATAGCACACAATGCACGTTTTGATCGCCCCTTTTGTGAAGATTTATTAGATGAGTTTAAAGAGATTTCCTGGGCGTGCTCCATTGGTGATATTAATTGGAACGAAGAAGGGGTTGAAGGCGTAAAGCTAGAGTTTCTTGCCTATAAATATGGTTTTTTTTACGAAGGACATCGCGCAACCATTGATTGTCAGGCCGGTATAGAGGTTTTATCTCATCCATTACCCGTATCGGGTGATTTAAGTTTAAAGCGGTTATTAGAAACAGCACGTCAAACCAATATTCGCCTGTGGGCAGAAGGTTCACCATTTGAGAAAAAAGATGACTTGAAAAAACGTGGCTATCGCTGGAGTGCGGGTGAGAATGGTAAGCGCAAAGCCTGGTACAAAGATCTCTTAGAATCTGAACTTGACGATGAGATGGAATACTT
>JALTKS010000019.1 GCA_027006175.1 Gammaproteobacteria bacterium | reverse complement strand
CTATTAGCTTACCGTTATCTAATACAATTAAACGATTCACAAAACTCAGTAATGACGCTCTATGTGTCACGAGAATTAATGTCTTATTCTTAACCACTTCAGTCAGTCGTTGCTTTAGCTGTTCTTCAGTTGAGTTATCCATTGAATTACTGGGTTCATCCATCAATAAGATGGGTGGATCTAATAACAATGCTCTTGCAATGGCCACTGCTTGACGCTGGCCACCCGATAAACCTTCTCCACGCTCGCCGACAGGCATGTCAAAACCCATTGGATGCCGATCAACAAAGTCAGTTACCCCTGCAATACGTGCAGCACGTAATACCGTCTCATCATCTGCATTGGGCATAGCATAAACGATATTGTCACGAACACTACCGTAAAACAGCGTAATATCCTGTGGAACATAGCCAATATTACGACGCAAATCGATTGGATCTATTTGCCGCGTATCAATGCCATCAATACGAATAGCGCCTTCCTGCGCTTCATAAAGCCCCATAAGCAATTTTTCCACTGTCGTTTTACCCGAACCAATACGACCAATTAATGCAACGTGTTCACCTTTTTTAATGCTAAATGAAATGTCAGCCAATGACTTTTCTTCACAATCCGGGTAAGAAAAATTAACATCATGCAAGGCAACCGCACCTTCGAATTTAGGGCGGTGTATAAAGTTTTTTTCAATCGGTCGCTCAACAGGCAAATCCATTACATCATTAAGCGAACTCAAACCTGCTTTAGACTGATGATACTGTGTAGCAAGATTCGCTAATTGACCTGTCGGGGCAAGTGCGCGACCGGTTAACATCACTGCAGCAATCAGCCCACCCGTTGTTAACTGACCTTCACCTATTAAGTAAACGCCATAAACAACAATGGCTATCATTGCCATTTGCTGCACAAACGTTGCTACATTCACTGATGAAGACGACAGCATGCGCGAACGCAAACTCCAGGTTGAAATATAACCAACTGCACTTTCCCATTTTCGCTGCATAATGCCTTCGGCACCCAGTGACTTAATGGTTTCCATTGCCGTTAAGCTTTCAATCAACATGGCATTCTTTTGCGATGCACCACGGAAAGTGTGATCAACTGCTTCTTGCAGAGGGTTTTGTATAAACATGGAGTAGAAAATAACGATGGGTATCCCAGCTAATGGGACAAACACCAGAGGCCCACCAACCCATGCAATTACAATCAGGAAAAGAATAACAAAAGGCAAATCGACCAGGGTTGAAACGGTTGCAGATGTAATAAAATCGCGTATCCCTTCGAATGCCCTTAAATTATTTGCAAACGCCCCTACTGACGCAGGACGCACATGCATCTTAAGCCCCATTACTTTTTCATAAATAAGTGCTGATAACGTTACATCCACCTTTTTACCAGCTAGATCGATAAAGTAACCGCGCAATGATTTAACAATAAAATCAAAGACCATCGCGATAGTTACACCAATAGCAAGTACCCAGAGTGTTTCAATTGCATTATTAGGTACAACACGATCGTATACATTCATAATGAACAAGGGGGAGACCAGGGCAAATAAATTAATCAGGAACGAGCCTAGTAATACATCACGATAAATAGGCCATGCATCAGACATCGCGCCCCAGAACCAGTGTCTTGTTCGAACATTGATCACTTCTGGCGTACGCTCATCAAATGTATGCTCGCGCTGAGAGAAAATTGCATAGCCGGTATAAAGTGCTTCCAGTTCAGACAAGGAAATAGTTTCTTTGTCTTTGTTACCGTGCATATGAACTTCTGCATTACCCGCATCAGCGTCGACTGAGGTTAAAACGCAGGCCGCATTATCTTTTAGCAATAACACACAAGGTAATACTTGAACAGGAATGGCCGTAATATTGCGTTGAACAACGCGAGAGCTTAAATTAGCGCGTTTTGCCGCGCGAAGAAATAATTCAGGTGTTAAACGGTTATCGACTAATGGAATACCCGCACGCAAAGCATCCGCAGAGAGAGGACGATGCTCTATTTCGGTTAATTTAATCAAACATTCTAATAAATCATCTGTTGTACTATCCATACAGTGATACTACCCCACCTGTTCCCGCAATAGCCCCATTGCTCAGCATTTATCGAGTGTTCACCCAAAAGTTACTGTATATTATAGCAAATATTAAGTATTTAGTGTTGTCGGTAAATTACCTATAATCTTTATAATATAAATGATAATAACCAATTTAAGGTGGTGCTTATGCCGTACATAAAGCGAGGTAGTGATAATCAGATCATTGCGATCTATGCCGAAGCGCCTTCCGAGGACACAGAGCATCTGGCGGCAAGCCACCCTGACGTTATTGGCTTTCTAAATTTGAATTCATCTGGGGAGCAGTCACTACAGTTTCTAACGAGCTCTGATTATGAACTCGTACGAGTACTTGAAGATTTAATTGAGCTCCTCATTGAGAAGAATGTTGTCTTGTTTACCGAGCTTCCGATCGCTGCACAACACAAGTTAGTGCAACGACGACGTGCTCGTCAAAATTTAAACGAGGAAAACACACTCATGATCGATGAAAATGATATTCTTTAGCTTTATAATGGCACAGGTCGAGCAATACCAAAGCCTTGCACACCATCAACACCAAGATTCTGAAGAACCTTTAGTTGTGCATCTGTTTCAACGGCTTCTGCAATCACCGTAATATCAAGGCTATGTGCAACCTTACATAAAGAGCTAACAAAAAATTGATCATCCTGACTATTCACCAGATCTGTCATATACAAACCATCAATTTTTACATAATCAGGGCGTAATGATTTCAGATAGCCAAATGCCGTCATACCGCGACCAAAATGATCGACAGCAAACCCATAACCCTGTGCGCGAGCAATCTCTGCAAGACGATGAACACTTTCTAAATCTCTTACAAGTGTCGATTCAGACACCTCAAATACGACTGAGTTAGTTGGCACACCCGTTTGCTTCAATATTGATTCAAACCAGGCAATGAAATCAATTTGATGCAGTGATGTAGCAGAAATATTTATCGCTAAGTGTTGATCGCCCAGTCTAGATGCTACCGCCGCAAGCACCATTCGTATCACTATTTGATCAAGTTCACGAGCCAGGCCTATCTGCTCTGCAACAGGCAAAAACATACCTGCGGTCCAAAGCACATTATCCGGCCCTTGCAAACGTAATAAGATTTCACGATGAAGAATAGTCTCAACGGTATTAGCATCCGTTACATTCTGAGCATGTAATATGATTTTCTCTGATGCCACTGCATCACGTACAATCTCCTGCCATTCCTGCCTTCCTGGCATGTCATCCTTCATTTTTTCAGGTGCATAATACACAGAACAGGTATTCACGCCTTGCGTTCTTGCTGTTTGTAACGCATTGTCTGCTCGCGATAAAACATCACCGTATGACATGCCTGTGCTATACATCGCCACACCAACAAGACAAACACTTTCAGTATCAATCATGTCTTCAGCATGAAGTCGCATTAATCGGCGGCATATTTCGCTGCCAATTTGTTCAGCTTTTTCTTCATCAAGGTGCTCAGCAATTATCGCAAAATCACCACCGGACAACCTTGAAACAATTGCATCGTCCATTGTTTCTACACAGTGGTTTAAAATATCTGCTGCCGCTTTTAATAGTGCATCAGCTACGTCAAAGCCGAGGCGCTGATTAATTGCCTGAAGGTCTAATATTTGAACTAAAAATAACGCTCCCTCTTGATGCTCACCGGTATCACTTAAACTACTATTTAATGCAGCATCAAAATAGCGGCGATTCTGCAATCCGGTTAGTGAATCTTTAAAAGCAAGGTTACGTAATCGTTCGGTTGACTCAGACTGCTCTTCAAACATCTTTTTAACCTTACCCGTCATATAGTTCATGGCTTTTATAAGGTTACGTAATTCACGGGTATGAGGTACTTGTTTAATTTCATCATAGCGGCGATCACTGACAGCGATAGCCTGTGCCTCAAGGCGTTCTAATGGTTGCAACAACAACCTCACTGCAAAGCCAGCGATTAACAATAGAACAATGGTGAGACCTGAAAACCACCACAGCATATTAGTAATAGTGTGCCATAAAGTTCGATACGCAAAACCAGGATGACTTTTAACAAAGACTTCACCTGCTTGCTGCCAACCCGACATAATGATCGATGTTGCTTCTGGTGCTTCCAGCTTAATCAAATCAACCAGCCAACGAGGCACTTCATCTATATTAGTATCTGACTGGCGCGACCAAATCACCTCTCCCTCAATTCTACGCAATGTTATATTTTTGTAATACCCCCGATCAAAAATCGCATCAACCATTGAAATCATTAGTGCTTTATCATTCTCAGCCATATGAGGTGAAAGAGATAAGCCCAATGATGTGGCGGTATCCTGAGCATGTGATTCAAGTTGCGTAGCTAAATAATTACGCGTGTCTTGAATATTAATCACCGCTGTACCAGCAAACATTAATATGCTCAGTGCCACCACTACTAACACAATTTGTCTATAGAGAGTCATAATCCTAGTTTCCCATAATTTTCGTAACACATCATGTTTTACTTAGCCCCCTTAGTATTCAGCCCTTGCATGCGTTTAATTACATCTGTCCAGAGGCCAATTCTTGAGGATTTTCCAATTAAACGTCCTTGCTCACGCTCTTTTGCTAACCACAAACCGTTACCATTAAAACTGTAAACAGGCACGAGATCGCGTCGCTTTGAAGCAAAACGGATTTCTTTATCTAAATTATCAAGTAGCAGGGGTTCAGATGAAGGTGTTTCAAAATAACTCAACACCATATGTGCCTGATTAAGGCGAATTGCTTTAACATAGGTCAGACGGAGTTTTTTATCTGCAACACCTAATTCCCGAAGAGTGAAATACTTCGCAATCGTAAAGTCTTCACAATCGCCACCATTTGTAGCTATAAACTCTATCGGTGTTGCCCAGTAATCTTTCTTTTTCCAGTGAATGATATCTGAAATAAATCGTATTTGGTTAAAGAAGTCGTTGACGCGTTCTAATTTTTCTTTTTCTGGCGTAGCTCGGTCAATTCGCATAAGACTGTCCCATGTCTCTACCCGTTTCCTTGCAACTGAACCGTATTCTTTTTCTACATAAGAGAGTGTCTCTTTGTCCAACAATGACGTTTCAGCAATAACAACGAATGCAATACTTGTCAGTATCAATAATAATAAACTTGATATTCCTGAATTTATTTTTCTCATTATTTCATATGAGCATAGTATGCAATATAACGTGTTGTCTACTATATACACCTATAGCTCAGCCACCCATCATATCTGCTGATTTCAGATTTTTATGGGGAATAATTTCAATTAATTCTACCGTAAATACAGTCCCCTCTTCTCTGCTTGTCTTGAATGACAGTTTCCCATTATGGCGTTCAATAATAGCCTTGGTAATTGTCAAACCCAACCCTGTACCTCCTTTTATTCTCGTAACCGATGAATCAGATTGTGTGAATTTATCAAATAACTTGGATTGAAAATCTTCAGGTATACCTGGCCCGGTATCCACAACAGATACACACAAGAATTTATTCTTCCTGAATAATCGAATCTTAACAACACTTCCCCTTGGGGAAAATTTTACCGCATTCGATAATAAGTTAACCATAACCTGCATTAACCTGTCTCTATCTCCGAACACATAGGCATTATCCAAATCATATTCATAAATAAACTCAACATCATATTCATTTGCATATGCCTCATTCTCTTTAATAGAATCTTTTATTAATACAGTCAGATCCATTTCTTCAAATCGAAATGATATTTCACCAACTTCTATCTTTTGCATATCGAGTATATCGTTAATTAATAGCAATAATCGTTTAGCATTATTTTCTGCAACGACTAACATCTCCTTAATTGAATCAGGAATTTCCCCCAATGCTCCTCCAACCACCAAGCCTAATGAACCTCTAATGGATGTAAGAGGAGTTCGTAATTCATGGCTAACAGTTGAGACAAACTCGTTTTTCAATTTATCAATCTGCTTTCTTTCTGTTATATCTCGTAATACACCTGTATAAACTTTTCTGTCATCTATCAACATCTCACTCACTGACAGCTCCATAGGGAAAACAGTTCCATCTTTTCTAAGCCCTTCAACTTCTCTTGTTTTACCAATCACTTTTCTCACACCATTCTTTTTGTAGTCCTCAAGATAGCTATCATGCTGTGATTGGTTAGGCTCAGGCATTAACATGTTAATATTTGATCCAACAACCTCGCTTCCGTCGTAACCGAATATATCAGTTGCCGCTTTATTGAACGAAATAACCTCACCCTGATCACTCATTACAATCAATCCATCAGCCATATTGTCAACAATACTACGCTGACGATGCTCGCTCTGTTCTAATTTATGGGTACGCTCAATAACGCGTGACTCAAGTCTCTTGTTCATAATGGTAAGGTCTTTTTGTGCCTCTTCAACTTGAGCTATTAAAGTAAGATAACTTCTTGCAAGAACACCTATTTCATCTTTATTTTCGACCGGCATAATAGCTGTTGAATCTCTATCATGAATATAGTCGTCAATAATTGTAGTGATCTGATTGATTGGTCTGGATATTTTATATGCAAAGAATATAGCTAATAAAACAGCAACAACTGCCAGAACAATACTAACAATAACAATGCCTTCTAATAACTTTCTTTGTTCCTCAAGAATCTGGCTGTAAGGTTCTGTTATTGCTAACGCAATAAACCTTTCTGGTTTGGATTGGTCAAAATACAGCTTCGCAAAGTTTACAACTGTTTGATCATCCCTGTCTTTCAAGCGAAATACGGCTTGCTTCTTTTTGTTCTCGGGAAAATAAAGCTCGGCAATTTCCGGAATGTCTTCTTGTATGCGGAATCGTTTACCCAGATCAAAACCGTATGCCTTGTTAATATTTGGGTGTAATAAATAGCCACCATGGTCATTTGTAATAAAAACCTCTTTTCCTACATTGTTGATCCTTCTCTGGATGCCATGTAGAACTTGTCCTATATCAACTGTTATCACCAATATTCCCGCAACTTCATTGGTTTTCTCATCAAACACGGGAGTTGCGCTACGTAATACTTCCTGGCGAGGTAAACTAACTTCCCCATACTCACGATTCAAATTAATTTCAGATAAATATAATGTTCCCTTTGGCAACCTAAGTGTTTGGCGAAAATATTTACGTTTTGACTTATTTTGTAATTTTTCATTTTCAATAACAGTTAAATTATTATTTTCTCTGACAACAACAACAATCTCTTTACCATACTTGTTAATGTAACGAATTTTAAGATAAGAAGGCTTCGTTCTTAACATTGTCAAAAATATATCTTCTAACCGTTGTTTCCATTGCGCATAACTCGACTTGTCTTTAGGGTCATATCTATTCTTATTACTGTTCGCCCTTAATATCCCCTGAACTGGTGGTGTTCCTGACAAAAAAAGAACATCTTCCCCTGGTGCATTAATCCTTGTTGACAATGCTTCAGCCGTTACATTCATTTGCTTGGTACTATGTTCTATTGCCTCATTAACCAATATTTCAGTTGTTTTGTTATAAAATAACCAGCTTGTTACGCCGACACTTATAATGACAAGAATCGTTGCCCCGATGCCTAACCTATTAGCAATGGATGGCCTCATTTATTGAAACCATTTTTGTAATAGCATTCAGCTTCTATTCTTTTCAAGAATTTTTCTATCATTGAAAAAACCAACGTGTTAAGTCCGCCAATATTTATTCCATTATGTGAGACTTTCATTCCTGTATGCGCATGTGCCGTTCCATGCATATCCGCATTCATCAATAACATAAAAAACAGGTACTGCAGAAATTCCACTGGTTCACCTCAAAATAAATCAATTAAATCAGTCCTTTGATACATTAATATCGACAATTTTATTGTTTTCTTGAGTGATTAAATTTTTTGGGTTGCCTGGAGTAAAATTCAATACGACTGAACTAACTGATAAATATGGGTTATTGGATTGAAAGCCGACAGTATTTAAATAATGCAAATATCGAATGATATAAACATTGAAGGCATTACATCTTAACTTTTATGGGAATTATTACTGGTTTCTCAACTACTGTTATGACACATCCTTGAGTCATATTGTGAGCTATCAATTATTCGTCAAACGGGTGTCGACGAACAATGGTTTCAACACGGTCTGGCCCTGTTGAAATAATATCGGCAGGTGCACCAACAATTTCTTCAATGCGCGTAATATAGTTACGTGCATTCTCAGGTAAGTCATCAAAGGTGGCCGCACCAACGGTTGATTCCGTCCAACCCGGCATATCTTCATAAACAGGTTCACACTGTTCAAAGGCATCTGCACCAATTGGGTTTACTTCACAAATTTCACCCTGGTATTTATAACCCGTACAAATACGAATTGTTTCCATACCATCCAGCACATCCAGTTTTGTAATACACATGCCTGTAATACTATTAATACGAATTGCACGGCGTAAGCTCACGGCATCTAACCAACCACAACGACGAGCGCGACCCGTTGTTGCACCAAACTCCGCACCCTTTTCAGCCATGTGGCGTCCATCTTCATCCGTATGCGCATCGGTACCATCAAATAATTCTGTTGGGAAAGGACCACTACCAACACGTGTTGTATAGGCCTTAACAATGCCCAAAATATAATCAAGATCTTTTGGCCCCGTACCACTACCGCATGCCGCACCGCCAGCGGTTGTATTACTGGATGTCACAAAAGGATATGTGCCGTGATCAATATCTAGTAAAGTGCCTTGCGCTCCTTCGTACATAACATTTTCACCACGTTGGCGTGCCTGATAAAGCAATTCCGGAATATCATCAACCATAGCTAACAAACGGTCACGCTGTGCCATGATGCCATCGTAAACCTGCTGGTAATCCACTGCGTCAACTTTAAAGTAATTCACCAGTGCAAAGTTATGGTACTCCATCACTTCTTTTAATTTAACGGCGAATTGCTCAACGTTGAATAAATCACCCAAACGAATGCCACGTCGAGAAACTTTATCTTCGTAAGCAGGGCCAATACCACGCCCCGTTGTACCAATGGCTTTCTTACCACGCGCAATTTCGCGCGCCTGATCCAGTGCAATATGGTAAGGCAGAATCAAAGGACATGCTTCACTGATCTTTAAGCGTTTACTCGCTGGAATTCCGGCCGCTTCTAATTCATCTATTTCAGTAAATAAGGCATCCGGTGACAACACCACGCCATTACCAATTAAACAAACAACGTTTTCACGTAAGACACCAGACGGAATCAAATGTAAAACTGTTTTCTTACCATCAATAACCAGTGTATGACCTGCATTATGCCCACCTTGAAAACGCACAACGGTTGAAGCCTGATCGGTTAATAAATCAACGACCTTACCCTTACCTTCATCACCCCAGTGAGCACCAATTACAACAACATTCTTAGCCATGCCAAATTGCCTGTATAAAAAATAAAAAAACCGATCACACTCGTAGCCATCTTGGCGACATTAAAGTGCAACCACCTCCCAACCATCATTGTTCTTTACCAATTGGCGATCACAACCTAATTCCGAGGCTGAACCGACTTGTTCTGGTAATTCTACAATGACACACTCTCCCGCATCGCGACATTTCGCGATAGCTGATAATAAACCTGCTTCCGTTCCTGATGGTGCAAAAATGGCTGCCGGCGTCGTAACAACGGTATTAGCCATTTCCAATAAACATTTTAAGTCGGTACTAAAACCCGTCGCCGGACGTGCATGCCCAAAATCTTTGCCAATATTATCGTAACGACCACCCCAGGCAATCGCCTGCCCTTGTCCGGCAAGATAGGCGCTAAACATCACACCATTATGATAGTGGTAACCGCGTAATTCGGCTAAATCAATAAACAAACGGGTTTCAGGTGTCAGTGTTTGCAACGCCGTTGCAATGCCAGCTAAATTTTCCAGGGCAACTAATACAGATTGCTCTGCCCCGGCTAATGCCTGTTTGGCTGTTTCAATCACATCTACATCGCCATTCAAATCAACGAGTGCACGTAACATTGATGATACATTGGCATCGAGTGACCATTCCGCCAACATCGCTTCAAGCTCAGGGATCGCCTTACGTTGCAATACTTCAAATAAAGCCGCTTCGCGCTCGTCATCAAGCCCCGCTTGCTTGGCAAGCCCACGATAAATACCGACATGAGCAAGATCAAGGTAAACATCAGAAATACCCGTTTTGCTCAATGTTGCTAACATTAAACGAATAATTTCAATATCGCTATTGATGCTAGATGAACCATAGAGCTCTGCTCCACACTGAATCGGGCTTCGGCTTGCTGCAAAATCATCCGAGCGAGTCCGTAACACGGTACCTAAATAACATAAGCGGTTTGGTGCATCTTTCTTTAGCTGATGAGCATCCATTCGTGCAATTTGCGGCGTCATGTCTGCACGAA
Organism: Gammaproteobacteria bacterium; assembly: GCA_027006175.1. GTDB lineage: Bacteria > Pseudomonadota > Gammaproteobacteria > AKS1 > AKS1 > Sulfuriflexus. The sequence continues at coordinate 14,036 of JALTKS010000019.1, read as the reverse complement.
TACCCATTTGACGACCTGAAATCTGATCCGTCAGGGTAAAGGTTTGTAATGTCAGATCATTCCCCATGCCAGTAAGCAATGAGTCCATGTAGTCCACAAAGGGCGGTATCACAAGCTGATAGCCCCAGCTGCGCATTTGGTCAATGAGATCACGGCGCAGGGCTTCAAGCTGCTGCGCTTGTTCCGGCAACAGTTCCTCAATTCCCTCTGGTAATAACCATGCTTCTTGTGATTTCATCTTATTTTTCATCAATTAACGTAATATATAAATCATAATAAGCCCGAGTAACATACTCATCAGACCAGAAATGCGTAAAGATTTATCATCCATTTCCAGCATACGAAGCAGCACGCCACGCATCGTTTTAGGACTTAAAAATGGCAAAATCCCTTCGATAACCAGCATTAACCCGACCGCAATGAACAGCTCGTGCCACATAAATATATGTTGTTCCACAAAAAAGCCGAGCACTTCGCGGTTAAACCTGCTGACCGCTCACCCGGACTGTTGTGCGCCGCGCAGTTTATCACTGCGCGACGCAATTTTCCCTATTTTTTCGCCTTCGAACCACCAAAATACTTAAAGAAATCCGAATCTGGCTGGATCAATATGATATCGCTTTTATTGCTAAATGACTTTTTATAAGCCGCTAAACTACGATAAAACGAGTAAAACTCCTTATTTTTACCGTAAGCATCAGCATAAGTCTTGGCCGCTGTAGCATCACCGTTACCGCGAGTTGTCTGAGCCGTTGAATAAGCGGTTGCTAATATCGTTGTGTATTCACGATCAGCATCGGCACGGATACGTTCACCTTCCGCACGACCTTTAGCGCGGCGTTCACGCGCCACCCGATCACGTTCTGTCCGCATACGGTTAAAGACGTTTTCACTAATATCATCTTCAAAATCAACACGTTTAACGCGCATATCAATAACTTCAATACCGTATTTTTCAACTTCTTTTTTTACATTTGCAGTTAAAATATTCATCACTGCTTCTCGATCACCAGCAACCAAATCCTGAATCGTGCGTTTACCAAATTCCTGAGTCAGTTGACGACGAACAATCGGATCAAGACGCACATTTGCCTGACGAATATCACCGGCCATGGTGATGTAATATTTTTCAATATCACCAATACGCCATTTCACAAACGCATCAACCAATACGTATTTCTTTTCTTTGGTAATAATACGTGTAGGACGTGCGTCCATGGTTTGCATACGGGCATCAAACTTACGAATATTATTCACAAACGGTAACTGTAAATAGATACCTGGCGTGTAATCACTACGAACAATTTCACCCAGACGGAATTTAATCGCTTTTTCGCGTTCATCAACGGTAAAAACAGAGACACTGACAAGACCAAGTGCTATGGCCGCAATAATTAATAAAAATCGACTATTCATTAGCGGTCTCCCCGGCTACGTGGTGCAACAAACTGTCTATTCTGAGACGATTTTGAGGAACTAGATTGTCTTGGAGACCAGGCTGTCGCATCGCTTGTATCCTTAGAGCTTTGTGATTGCTGCATAATCTTATCCAAAGGCAAGTACAGCAAATTATTACCACCGCCTTCTGAATCCGTCATGATCTTGGTGCTATTCCCTAGTACTGATTCCATGGTTTCAATATAAAGACGTTCGCGTGTCACTTCAGGAGCACGTTCATACTCAGATAATAGTTGACTAAAACGACTCGCCTCACCCACAGCAGACTCAACTACTCGTGCACGATAACCTTCTGCATCCAGTATTGTTCTTTGCGCCGCACCTTGTGCCTTACCCACCACTTCATTTTGATATGCTTGCGCTTCATTTTTGTAACGCTCAGCATCCGCTTGCGCTTTAACCGCATCGGCGAACGCCGCACGAACCTGTTCTGGTTCTTTCGCTGTTTGCATATTAAACGAGGTGATTTCAATACCGGTGTTGTAGTTATCAATAATTTTTTGCACTAGATCACGTGCACGTAAACTTACTTCAGTACGACCGTCTTTAATGACGTAGTCCATACCACTTTTACCAACAATTTCGCGCACGGCAGATTCTGTAGCAAGACGTAATGAGTTAGATGGTGTTGCATCATTAAAAACAAAATCACGTGGATCTTTGATTCGGTATTGAACTTCAAAACGCACATCAACAATATTTTCATCTTGTGTCAGCATGTACGATTCATCGTAATTTTTACCAATAGATAATGAACGAATCGTATTAACATCAACACGTAATACTTTTTCAAACGGTCTTGGCATACGAATATTAAAACCAGGTTGAATCGTTTCAACATACTGGCCAAAACGTAACACCACACCACGTTCTTTTTCATTAATAATATAACTGGAATCAATCACCAACCAACCAACAATGGCAATAATAATTAATGCACCAATGCCGGTATTGCCGTTGCCATCATCAGACGAACGTCTACCGCTGCCGCCAAACAAGCCGCCCATTTTTTTACGTAGATTACGAACGACTTCATCAATATCAGGTGGTCCCTGATCTTTACCGCCGTTACCCCACGGGTCACGACCGTTTCCGTTGCCTGAGCCACCAGGTTCATTCCAAGCCATGTTAAACTCCAGTTATTGTGTCAACACAATTAGTTAAATTTATAATTCGATTGTAAGTTGCCTCCGCAGTAGCTGCAACCTTATTAATTAGGTAATTTTATGCTAATACTCCGCCATATTGCGGCTATCGTACTTATCGTATTCTTCACCTTCAAAAACTTCCTGCGGGCGATATAGTTCAGACTGGTCATAACAGACTTCATATAACACTTTACGTAAGTTATCCATGCCCGCCCCTGTTACCGCAGAGACCCAAATACGCCATACCTTGCCATGCTCATCACGATCCACTCGTGCTTGCGCATCAGGTAATAAATCAATTTTGTTATAAACAATAATCTGTGTGACCTTGTCGGCCTCAATTTGATCCAGAACGATGTTGACAGAACTTATATTTTCATCGCGCCGCTCACTGCTGGCATCCACTACATGCAAAAGCAAATCAGCTTCACGAGTTTCTTCTAACGTCGAATGAAATGCTGTGACCAGATCATGAGGCAAGTGGCGTATAAACCCTACCGTATCAGCCAAGACTATTTGTTCATTCTGCCCAAGGTCAACGCGTCTCATCGTTGGGTCTAGTGTGGCGAATAATTTATCTTCAACTAACACACCCGCACCGGAAATCCGATTAAACAATGTTGACTTACCCGCGTTGGTGTAACCCACCAACGATACGGTTATTGCATCACGTCGTTTTCTATTACGGCGCCCTTGTTGTCGTTGTCCTTGCACTTTCGCAAGACGCTTACGAATCGTTTTAATGCGCACGGAAAGTAAGCGGCGATCTGTTTCCAACTGTGTTTCACCGGGTCCACGTAAACCAATACCGCCCTTCTGTCGTTCAAGGTGTGTCCAACCGCGAACCAGGCGTGTTGAAAGATGTTTTAACTGCGCAAGTTCAACTTGTAACTTGCCTTCATGTGACTGCGCGCGTTGTGCAAAGATATCAAGAATCACACCGGTACGGTCTAACACTCGACACTTTAACAATTCTTCCAGATTTCGTTCTTGTGACGGGCTTAATACATGATTAAACAACACCACATCCGCATTATGTTCTTCTGCCGCTAATTTAATTTCCTCTGCTTTACCGCTACCCACAAAATAGCGTGGATGCGGACTACTGCGACTGCCTTTTACAACGGCGACCGGATTTACCGCAGCAGACGTGACTAATTCGCGAAACTCATCAAGCTCTTCGCGACTGTCTTCTTGTGGAAATTTAAGATGGACCAGAATTGCACGTTCACCGCTGCGAGGACGATCAAACAATGGAACCCCCAGCGATGAACAGTGACTTATTTATTGCCCGCGTCTTCCGTTCCAGGAACTTTGACGTTACGTGACGGCACAACGGTTGAAATTGCATGCTTGTACACCATTTGGCTGACGCTGTTTTTTAACAACACCACAAATTGATCAAATGAATCGATCTGGCCTTGCAACTTAATGCCATTCACCAAAAAGATGGAAACCGGAATCCGTTCTTTGCGCAAGGCATTAAGAAATGGATCCTGTAACATTTGCCCTTTATTCATGTCGTACTCCTTTATTATAGTTTTTATGGGCCTTCATAATGATGTCGACAACAATGACGCCATTAACCACCGCCTGCAAAAAAATCGTTCAAAATATTACAAAAACTCGGCAAATCCATAATACCGAGAACCTACTATAACAAAAACAATGCTGCTGTTAACCAACTATGTTTAGGGATATTGGGCTATTTGCCAGCCTTTTCAAGACTTGGTCTAACAAATCTGTCGCTAAACTATCAAATCGCTGAATGGAGTCATCACCTCGCAACCAGGTTAACTGACGCTTGGCGAGCTGTCGCGTTGCTATAATAGCCTTATCCGTTGCTTCCGACAGCGAACATTCACCACTGACATGATGCCAAAACTGCCGATAACCCACTGTTCTTACTGATGGCATATCCAGATTGAGATCCCCACGCTGGTACAAAGATTCGACCTCCTCAACAAAGCCAAGTTCCAACATCTGATGGAAACGGCGCGCTATCCGTTCATGCAATACACTTCGATCATCCGGGCTAATGGATAGCTTTATGGCCTGATAAGGGAAAACTGACTCTGGCTCAGCCTTATATAACTCCGTCATTGTTGTGCCCGTCAGGGCATGAACTTCCAGAGCACGCTGAATACGCTGTGGATCATTTGGGTGAATTCGCTCAGCGGCCACCGGGTCGATATCTGCCAATTTTTGGTGCATGCCTGCCCAGCCAATTTCTTGAGACTCCGCTTCGAGTTGTTTTCGCACTTGCTCATCTGCTGCCGGCAACGGCGATAATCCATATTCTAATGCACGGTAATAAAGCATTGTGCCACCGACCAATACAGGCAAACGTCCAGCCTGAGTAATTTCCTGCATTTCACGCAATGCATCATCACGAAATTCAGCCGCTGAATAACGTTCGGCAGGATCGCGTATATCAATTAAACGATGCGGTGCTTTAAGCAAGGTGTCGGCATCCGGTTTTGCCGTACCAATATTCATGTCACGATAAATCTGCCCGGAGTCAACGCTAATTAGTTCTACCGGTAAATGCTGCATCAGCGACATAGCAAGATCAGTTTTACCTGACGCCGTTGGCCCCATAATAAATAACGCAGCAGGAAGTTGATTCGTGGTTGTCATGTCTCAGGAAAGAGTTGTTCTAGTCGCGATGCATCTAAATTCAATAACCAATCTGCCTGTTCATCAAGTTCCACTGAATCTATTAGTGTTGCCAACCATTTTTGTAAGGCTTGCAAACCTTCTGGTAGAGGTGTCGACAGTGCCGCATCATGAGCCAAGGTTAAAAGCGTCTGTGTATTGTTTTCGAGCGAGTCCAATAAAGCGAATAGCAACGAGGCTTGATCCGCTTGCTGCAAAACAACCGGAGCACGGCGCAATAATGCAGTGGTATCACTCATGATACTGATATCAAAACCGAGCTGGTTTATTTTGCTCATCGATTTTTCAATGACATCCAGCTGCTCAGGTTTTATGCTTAGTCGCTCTGGTAATAATAAGGGTCGAGCCACAATACCTTGTTGCTCAAACTCATTATTTAATCGCTGGTAATAAACCTGTGATAACAAACCTTGTGTATCAATCAGCCAATGTTGTGATGCCTTTTCACATAATAAAAAACGTTCCGCCAGGACACTGACAACATCACCAAAGGGATGCTCGACATTGTTCGAAACCACTTGTCGTAAAGGCATGGCATAAACGGTTGCACGTTCTCTCACTTCACGCGTCATTGTTGGTGCCGCACTAACAACGGGGTTGTTTTGTATTACTGCCGCGGCTTGTCCTTGTAATGCACCCTGTACAGCGGAAAATAAAAAATCATGGACATTACGACCATCACGAAAACGGACTTCATGTTTGGTTGGGTGAACATTCACATCTACCAATACGGGATCAATTTCAAGGTGTAAACAATAACTGGCAAAACGACCTTCGGGTAATTGTTCACCATAGGCTTGGCGTATTGCATGCGATAAAACACGGTCTTTAATTACGCGACCATTAATATAGACATATTGACGATCAGTTTGAGCACGATGCAAACTTGCCGGTGCAGCAAAGCCTTTTAACCGCAGGCCATCTGCTTCTTCTGCTACGTTGTATGCAGCGTCAACAAAGTCTTGTCCAAATATTCGGGCTAAACGTTTTTGATAAGAAACCGCGTCCGTTGCCGCCGCTACTTTTAATATTTGGCGGTTATTATGCCGTAACTGAATAGCCACATCTGAACGTGCCAGGGCAATGCGTTGCACGACATCTTGAATATGAGAAAACTCTGTTTTTGCGGCACGCATAAAACGCCGCCTTGCAGGTGCATTACAAAATAAATCATCGACAACCACCGTTGTTCCTTGTGGATGTGCCGCAGGGTGTACTTTACTGATTTCTCCCGATTCATTGACTTCAATCCTGCTTGCCTGTGAGGCATCGTGTCGACGGGTAATGATTTGTAAACGAGAAACAGAAGCAATACTGGGTAAGGCTTCTCCACGAAACCCCAAACTAACGAGGTGTTCTAAATCAAACAAACTACTGACTTTACTCGTGGCATGACGCGATAAAGCGAGCGCTAAATCTTGCTCATAAATACCGACACCATCATCCTGGATACGGATACTTTGTAAGCCACCTTGCTCTATATCAATATCGACCCGTTGAGCACCGGCATCCAAACTGTTTTCAAGTAACTCTTTAACCACAGACGCTGGACGCTCAACAACCTCACCTGCCGCAATCTGATTGGCAAGCTGAACGGGTAATTGTTGAATATGTGGGTCGGTAGGTGAACTCATAGTGCTAGCTTAAATCAAAGCTGGCAAAAATGGTAAGGGCTTAAGCCTAGCTATCGCTTGTTTGTACAGGAATCTGCAGCACTTCGCCTACTTTTACTGAATCGCCACTAAGTTGATTAATATTACGCAAGCGGGTGACAGGCACCTGATACTGCTGGGCAATAGCAGAAAGCGTATCACCCGACTGAATGACATGGCGACGTGCCAAACGTGTCCCCGGAGGAGGGAAACGGTGGAAATATTTACGCACACCCTGCATTAATGCCTTAGCCAGTTTTTTCTGATATGACCTGGTCAGCAGCTTACGCTCTTCCTCAGGGTTTGAGATAAAGGCGGTTTCAACCAACACGGATGGAATATCCGGTGATTTTAGCACCATGAAACTCGCTGACTGCACACGATGTTTATGTACTTTACCAACACGTTTCAAACCACCCAGAATATGATCCGCCACATCCAAACTCGCTTCAAGACTGGCTGTTTGAGACAAATCTAATAGTACTGAGGCAAGCAAGTCATCTTTATCATCAAGACTCACGCCACCAATTAAATCAGCTTTATTTTCACTTTCAGCTAACCAACGTGCGGCTTCACTGGTCGCGCCGCGAGGCGATAGCGTGTAAACAGATGAACCTTTGGCTTTCTTATTACGGAACGCATCGGCATGAATGGAAATAAATATATCCGCACGTTTCTGGCGTGCTTTTTTAACACGGCCACGAAGGCTGATATAGTAATCGCCATCACGAATCATCACCGGACGCATACCAGGTTCTTTCTCAACCAATGCTTTTAAGCGGCGTGCAATCGCTAAAACAACGTGTTTTTCACGCGTTCCTCTATAACCACGTGCACCGGGATCTTCACCACCGTGCCCCGCATCAATCGCAATCACGACATCGCGTAATTTGGCTTTCGCTTGTTTTTTGGCAGTCGGTCGTGCGCTTTTAACAACTTTATGCTTTTTACCTTTGACATGGTAAAGATCCAGAACCAAACGGTCGCCGTACTCACCATAAGGTTTAAGGATGAAACTCTTGGGTCGCATGGTCGATTTAGTGTCAAGCACAATGCGTAAATCAGTGCCGTTACGCCCACCACTGCGGATACTTTTCACTGGGCCGTTGCTCAAATCAGTAACAAGCTCTTTACGCAAACCGGTATTCTTTAAATCAATCACAATCCGATCAGGATCAGGGAGGGTAAACAAGCTATGGTCGGCAGGACCACTTAAATCGAAAACAAGACGGGTATGATCGGGTGCAGGCCATAAGCGCACACCGACAACTTCAGCCTGCCCGGCTAATGCTGGCAAGCTTATGAACAACAAAATGGCAATCCAGAGATTTCTCATGCCACGCACCTTATCTAATTCGATATATTATTATAATAATTAATATGAAAAATCATATTGATATTAAGTATATACACGGTGATCTTAAAAAACAACATTAGATAGAAAGTGTTTTTAGCATCACTTCACCCGTTTCTGTCATGGCAGAAACCGTCACATCGCGTGAAGTGCTATCATGGGTTAATTTCAGCAACAAGTCGGGGGACGGTAGCATTCTTCCGCCTTTTTCAGGCCATTCAACCAAACAAAGACTCTCTGGTATGAAATAATCACGTAAGCCCATGTACTCGAGCTCTTCTGGGTCAGAAAGACGATATAAATCAAAGTGATATATGTTTTTAGTACCGATTTGATACGGCTCAATCAGGGTAAATGTTGGGCTTTTTACCGCCCCTTCATGGCCTAACGCGCGTATTAAGCCCCGTACCAGTGTTGTTTTACCGGTTCCCAAATCGCCATCGAGATAAATGCGCCCTTGCCCGCCGCTCGCCTTCGCCAGCTGAGCGCCTAAGGCCTGCATTTGTTGGTCGGTATCAATACGAAATGCCATCATCACACTATCAATCAGCCAAATTGTGCCGGATTAACGGTTTCTCGCAGCATCGCGATCACATCACTGGCAAGTAATCCGCGTTCACCGTCATGATGCGCTGCCAAATCGGCCGCGCGACCATGGACGCAAACGCCTAAGCGTGCGGCTAATGCCTGCATGGTATCTGAGGGGGCTCGTTGAGCTAATAAACCCGCAATCACGCCGGTCAGTACATCACCCATGCCACCCGATGCCATGCCAGGGTTGCCTTCACTGCACAGCCCCACCGGCATATTTGCCGAGGCAACCAAGGTTCCTGCCCCTTTTAATATCACCGTCCCGCCATAGCGTTTTTGCAATTCGGTCACGGCGGCAAACCGATCTTGTTGAATCGTTGCCGTATCCGTCTCTAATAGACGCGCTGCTTCACCGGGGTGAGGTGTTAAAACCCACTGCGTGCGAGACACCGGTTCTTCGGCAAGTAAATTCAGTGCATCGGCATCCACCACCATCGGGCGATCTTGCTCTAATACGGCGGATAACATCTGTTTCGACCAATCGGATTGCCCAAGACCCGGGCCAATCGCAATCACCGAGGCCTTGGCTAGCAAGGGTTTTAATGCCGCAACATCGTCGACCGGATGCGACATTAATTCAGGGCACGCCGTACTGATGTTGGCCGCATGTACCGGACGAGTCGCAACACTGACCAGACCTGCGCCCACTCTCGCCGCCGCCTCCGCCGCTAAACGCACCGCCCCGCTCATACCCGACTCGCCACCAATAACCAGCACATGACCACACTCGCCTTTATGCATATCGCGAGGACGTGGCCCCAGTAAATGCCCCAGCCCCTTAAAACCAAGCCGCGAACATGAGGGCGTTATTTTCATTAAAACATCGGGTGGCACACGGCAGTCATCATAAACAAGCTGTCCCACGTGCCGAGGACCCGAACCGGTTAATAGCCCTCGTTTCAAGCCAATAAACGTCACGGTTAAATGTGCATTCACCGCAATACCTAAAACTGAACCGCTATTGGCATCCAGCCCCGAAGGAATATCAAGCGCCAACACGGCCGCATGGCTGTAATTTATGGCGCGAATGGCATCGGCCCAATCACCCTTAACCTCACTATTAAGCCCTGTGCCTAATAAGGCATCGACCACAATCTCAACACCACCGAGATCCAGATCAGGGGTAAAAGTTTCAATATCACCACCGGCATCTTGCCAGCGCTGCGCCATGGTCAGTGCATCACCCTTTAAACGGCTGCCATCACCCACCTGCCAGAGCCGTACGTCGTAACCGGCGGCTTTAGCGAGTGTCGCCACAACAAAACCATCACCACCATTATTGCCGGTGCCCACTAGCACAGCGATACTTCGTGCGCGTGACCATTTCTCGCGCATCGCATCGAATGCGGCTTTTCCCGCATGCGTCATCAACGTTGCGCCGGCAATGCCAAACGCCTCAATCGCAAGGCGATCAAGTTCACGAACTTCGTCGGCGGTGTATAAGGCATTCGGTAAACGGCGCATAACCGGTATCATAGCACTATGACTGAAAAAGCCTCACCCCCTAAGATCGATCCTGCTGATGAAAATCAGATGGCAGCACTCGCCTCTGATATTAAACAATGGGGTAAAGAACTTGGCTTTCAGCAAGTCGGAATTGCCGATGTGGATTTGTCGAACGAAGAAAGTTTCTTAAACAGTTGGCTCGATGAAGGCATGCATGGGGACATGCACTACATGGAAAAACACGGCACCAAACGCAGCCGACCCGCTGAACTCGAACCCGGCACATTGCGCATTATTTCTGTGCGCATGGATTACTTACCCAATGCACACGACATGGACTCTGCACTTGCCAACACCCAACAAGCCTACATATCACGCTATGCCCTTGGGCGTGACTACCACAAAATAATACGTAACCGTTTGCAGAAACTTGCCAATAAAATCACCGACCACATTGGCGAGTTTGGATATCGCGCTTTTACCGACAGCGCCCCTGTTTTAGAAAAAGCGCTCGCCAACAAAGCCGGTCTGGGTTGGTTAGGCAAACACACCAACCTGATTAACAGCGATGCGGGCTCGTGGTTTTTTCTTGGTGAATTATTTATCAACTTACCGCTTCCGATTGATGATAGTGCCTCCGATCACTGCGGCACCTGCCAGGCGTGTATTGATGTATGTCCAACCCAGGCCATCATCGCCCCCAACCGACTCGATGCGCGTCGTTGCATTAGTTACCTAACCATCGAAATGCGCGGCACCATACCTATTGAGTTTCGCAAACAAATTGGTAACCGCATTTATGGCTGTGATGACTGCCAATTAGTTTGCCCGTGGAATCGCTTTGCACAACTGTCACATGAAGTCGATTTTATGCCGCGACATTCACTCGACCATGTCAGTTTGATTGAACTGTTTAACTGGGATGAAGCAACTTTTTTAGACCGTATGGCAGGCAGTGCAATTCGTCGGATAGGTCACGAATGTTGGCTACGGAATATTGCCGTAGCACTGGGTAATGCGACAACATCGGATGAGGTTATTAATGCATTGCAAACTCGAACACAGCATGAATCAGAATTGGTGCGTGAACATGTGGCTTGGGCGCTTCAGCAACATATGTAGGTGTTGTTAGTATTGCAGCCTTAGGCCAATAGTGGTCATGGTTATTATTATCGTGAAGGTCTGTTGATCAGCGGAAGCAGAGGTTGAGTTGCTACTGGTTAACTTCTAAAGACGGCCATTAGCGAATATTTAATCTACTCTGTACTTATCGGTTCAGCATATAAAATGGAAAGATACGCTCGCTGAGCGATTCTCTCATTTCCTCGCTAACAGGCAAAATATCAAGGAACTGCCACCCGTCTAATTGACCATCTACAATTTTTTGCGCGTTAGTACTGATTTCTGAAAAAACAGACTTATCAAATGATCCCACCATATCAATACATAGCGTGAGGCATGGGAAATCACTTGGTGCCATTTGAGGATTATTTAGATAATTAATCTGAACTAGGTATGCTACCGAAACTTGGGGGTACTTATTAAGAAAATCAGTGAAAGCCTTGCTCCAATTATCAGGAAGAGGATGCGCCGTAGGTAACCCAACTACCGTGCTAGATTCTTTTTCAATGCTTCGAAGCTCAACCGCATCACCAAGTTGCGTGAGATGCTTATTATCATTCCGTTGAAATAGTTTTTTTAGAAAATCCATTTGTAATTGCTCTTTATCGAGAATAATCTGAATGTCTGCTATGGGGTCGGCTCCCGTCAATCGCCACTATACCCCATCCGTCTGCTTCCAGTATTAACTCGCCGCTCGCTTAAATTTAGTAATGACTACTATGAGTTATTAGCCACTTTTATCTTTGCTATTGTATTGATGACCTTATGCACGTGCGTTACGCGTAACTGACTTGCTGAATCTGGTGGCATATGACCCGCTATGGATTGAATAAAATGAATATCATTACTTAATTCTTTAAATCGAACTCTCAATTCATTTTGTAATTTCTCATCTGCACCATCTACATCTGCGACAATTTCTACACGTCCATCCAATACAGCAATAATATCTTCCATATCATGGCTCATTTGATAGTCACCATCACCCCGTCCATCAAAAGCTTCCAATTTCGTTATTAAAAAATATGGCGCTGATACCATTCTAATAGTATGCCCTGATGGTAACGATATTTCCTGTGCGTGCTCCATAGCAGAAACATACCATTTATTTGCAAAACCTAAAATACTTTCATCAGTTGGCATCACATCTAAAATAACAGAATCACCTTGCCACCGACACAGCGGTACACCTTCAGATGTATCTTCACGAAACCCCTTTTCTCGTAATGCCTCTGATAACTGATAATATTCTGCGTGCGAACTCACTTGCACAATAGTATCCACATCAACTGTTTGCCTAATAGGTGGCGCAGCTTCATCTGTGATCAACAATCCCGTCGCACACCCACCTAAAAACACCATCTCATCGGCAAGCTCGCCAAGTTGTTCAACCGCGCGCGTTACAATCTCAATATTCGGGTTTTGTCTTTTAACCATAATTTGCAAACCGTTTGCTTAATTCTTTTTTCGCAAAATTCTTTTCACGGATACGCCCGGCACGCACGCTATCCACTAGTGCGAGTAAATCATATAAGCCTTGATCTCGTTTTGCTGCAATAGGGGCCGATCGAAAAATCGGAGATAAAGCTTCTCCTCGCACTTCCCCTTCTGGATCAGGCCATACCGGTAACGGCTCATCATTGACAACAAACTGACCTTTCATTGGCGCCGAAGCATACGCAGTCGGCATACCACGAGTTAATGCCCCTCGCTTTGGCACAAACACATATTGCAGCCCATGAAACAGGAATTCTTCAAGATTACGGATATTGGGCACAATATGCCCCCCATCCTTATTAGCCAAATTGGCCGCAACCACACGTTTTGCTGCTACATGGACTTGGGATGGACTCATACCCAGTTCAAGGGCGAGCCCATTGTAGGACCAATCCCGTTTGCCTATCGCAATCAGTTTCAGCAAAAAAAGGATGTCTTGTGGTTTAATACTCATACTCATAACCATTCTATATTCTAGAATTAAGAATATTCTCTTCTGGGGTAATGTCAAGTGTTACCCCCTGATACATGGGTAACAATTAGACAATACCCCCCCTTGTATTCTCAGATATTATCCTTATATTAGTGAACACTGATATTTTAACGAGGATATGAACATGCCAGTCGATTTAACCAAGGACACCTTACAGTCCACTATTGATGACAACGACATTGTTGTATTGGATTTCTGGGCACCTTGGTGTGGCCCATGTAAAGGCTTTGCGCCCGTTTTTGAGAAGGTTGCTGCCGAGAATCCCGATGTTACCTTTGCCAAAATCAACACTGAGGAAGAACAGGAACTAGGTCAAATGTTCCAGATTCGTTCTATTCCTACTTTGATGATTTTCCGTGAAAACATTATTGTTTTCTCACAACCCGGTGCATTGCCAGAAGCGGCCTTGACTGAGATTATCGGCAAAGTAAAAGAACTTGATATGGATGAGGTTCGCAAACAAGTTGCAGAGCAAGAAAAAACTAACGCTTAATTTTTCTGATTTTAGTGCAACAAAAAAAGACTGTCATCGACCAAGTCGGTACACAAAGTTGTTGGTGATGTGACTGCCAAGACCTCTAATCCCTGTAACTTTT
>JALTKS010000018.1 GCA_027006175.1 Gammaproteobacteria bacterium | reverse complement strand
TGGCCCGGTCGCAATAATAAGACCACAAAGAGGCCGGATAGACGAACGCAATCTTATTCTTGTAATGACATGTTATCGTTTAATTAATCACTGCTCTTGACGGGGGCGTCCATAGATGATTTGTTAGGTGTTATTTCCATATAAATGGCACTTGTCGTTCAGTTGAGTGCTCTCCAAACAAAATACTTTGATTTACATTCCATATTTTCTTTTTTTCAGGTGAAAAGAAATGTTGGCCAATATCACATTCACAGTACTCAAGATGAAATCTTTCTTTTACTATCTTCTCGGTATTTGAAATGGACGCTTTTTCTACTTTAATCAGTTGTTTCTTTTTTATCCAAGAATATATGCCAAATAATATTAGCAATATTCCTGTGGTCATTAGCAACGCACTATAGGTATAACTAAGTCTTGAGTCTTCATAATCACCAAGTTCAAAATACAGCCATATGTTTATCATGAAGCCGACAGTAATCACTCTTAAATATACCCAACCAATCTCCCTGCTAGCACGGCTGGCCTTGTCATAGCTTTCTACAAGTTTTAACAAGTGTTGTTCCAGCTCAATCCTTTGGTCGCCACTTAATTCCATAATATACCTAACGTCATGCTCAGCGGCAATTTAAAGTGGCACGTTTTTGCGAAAGCAAAACAAGTGCCGCTTTAAATTGTCCGCTGGAGCTATTTGTTAGGAATTTGTCCTTTCCGACTGTGCCCGTTCGCCGCCTATATGTTTCCCAACAAGACCAATTATTTTTTCCATAGCTTCATCGGCAGTGTCAAACTCTATTGCTTCCTCATGTATTGAGCCGTCAATAGAGAAAGTACTAAACACTTCTATTTTAAATTTTGAATTATCATAATTTGTTGATACAGAATATGAGTCATGTGTTACTGATGTATCTGCACGTACAGTAGCCATATGGCCATGTTCGGCAAGTGATATATCAAGACCGGGCACATCGCCGACTTCTTGCTTTAATGCAAGAAGCAGTTGCATTAGAGGCTTCATTTTTTCAATACCTTCAGCTATCTTAGTGTCCGAGTCATTAAGTATTTCAGTTACTCTCTTTTCCTCAGCACCGATTACTTCATTTAGTGCTTGCCTTAGATGCTTTCTAATATTTTCATTTGCCATGACTTTTTCCTGATGCCTAACGTTTAAGATAAGGGGCGTTTAAAAGTGGGTGCGGAAGCACCGCTTTTAAATGTCCCAGTGAGCGATAAGCGAACGATCTTGATTGCATTGTTAGGCGCACTCATTTTCTTAAATTAACTGTATTTTTTGCTATACGATAATTTGCTATTCCGGATGCTAATAATAAGCCAAATATAACCATACTAGGCTCAATACCTATACCTGTTGAGGAAAAGATCAAAGCAATAAAAAACATAACAGCAAGTAATGCAGTGCAAAAAATTGATATGTGATATGGGGTTTTCGATTTAAATCTCTTTCTAAATGAAAGAAACCAAAGAACCATAGTTGTTAGCAACGTAGCAATAAACCCCAATAGTAGTATTGCTGCAATAGTTGGTACAATTCCATCCATTTTTATCGCCTAACGGTTGAACTCACCGGCAAACGCAGGCTGGCAAGACTTTTGCCCCGCAAAAGGCGTGACAGACAAGTTTGTCCGGTGGAGTGATGAAATGGACGCCTCCCTTTTTTAAACGGCATCAATGTGCC
>JALTKS010000017.1 GCA_027006175.1 Gammaproteobacteria bacterium | reverse complement strand
GTGGAGTTGACTTTGTCTATTGATAAGGATGAAACGTCACCCGATGTTGGTTTTGGTGCACGTGTCATTAAATTTTGTGCTGAGATTGGTGCCTTTATTAATATCGACTACAAACTTTCAGAACGGATTTGAACTGCCAACTATAGTTATCTATTTTGCATTAAATCACTAGCAATATTTAAGCAGCAGAAACACCCGCTAACTTCTGCGCCTGACTTATCTGCGCCTCACAATGCTTTAGACAAAGCGGTTGTAGGGCATGTGGAAAACATTCCATGATGATTTCAAATTCATCAGCCACATCTTCTGCCAGCACGGCATCATTTTTTAATGCTGCCAACTCATTACGAGCCGTTACTTTATTAACCCTGCACAACACAGACAGATGCACAGGACGTTGCTGCTCCATACAAACTGTCCAGCCCGTTTCATACGATCTTACTGCTTCTTCAAAACGATCAGGATTTTCTTCTGACTCGGCAAGGTTAACCAGCACCGCGCCACAGTTATTATGCGCTGCTGCCAGTTCAACCGGATAATTATCTGCATCGAGTGATGGAATCGCATTTTTATAGGCGACAACTGCCTTCTGGAAAGTACGATTACCCTTGAGGAGTGTTCCATAGGTATGTAAGGTCATCCCCAGCTGTAACATGATGAGCTTCCATTCTTCGGGCGTTTCCTTCTTCGTGTATACCAATAGTGCTGCAGTATAAGCATCAACGGCATTATTCAATAGTTTTGCATCAGATTCGAGACGCCCTAGCGCCTGTTGTGCTGTTGCCAGATTTGCCTGGGTTGCTGCCCATTCCAGTGACGACTCGTCCTGGGTATATTCTTCCAGTGCCAGTGAAAAACGTTCAATCGCTTTATTAAATAATTCAGGCTCGTGCTGTTGTTGACCTAAGGCAGCAAGAATATTTCCTAGCTGATTCTGTTTTTCCGCCCATCCCTGTGCATCTTGTTCACGAAGCTCATCTGTCAGGGTTGCAAGCAGTGCAGCACATAATGGTTCAAAAATATTTGCACTAAAACTATGCTGTTCATAATTACCGCGTGTGTAAAGAAAATTGTCGGCAACAGGCGCCGTCCTGTCAGGTGTCGCATGTTGCAGTGTTTCCTCATCAAGAAGACAAAGAGAACTCGCAATAGCGCGTTCCAACACATGATTGACAGGATATATAATGTAAGGTTTACTATAATTCATTCTGCTCGTTCAAGTATCTCATTTAAATCGGGATCAGCATCAACTGCACCGCCGAGCTCAATTTCTTCATCAGTGGCATCACGTATCGACAATACTTCCAGAACAAAAGTTACTTCTCTGCCACATAATGGGTTATTACCATCAACGGTTAAGGTCTTGTCATCAAAACGTGTAACGATAAAACTTCTTGGCTCACCTTTTTCATTTTCCATGGTGATTGTCATACCAATTTCACGGTATTCCTCTGGCACATTTTCAATGTTGTCGGTAAATACAAGTGATTCGTCTCTTTCGCCATAAATCTGTTTCATGTCAATCGGCACTTCGATAATATCACCGGCTTTTTTACCATAAAGGTGTTTCGACACTTCATCCGACATCACATCATTGACGCCATGAACATAACCCAGCGGGTAATCCACAGTCACGAGCACATCACCCGTTTTGTCATCAACAACTTTATAATTTAATTCGACGAACTTTTCGTCTTCAATGATATCTGACATACTCATTCAAACCTGTTTTGCTAACGCTGTAAAAAAACCTGTTTCTCTGCTTCTAGTCCTAGAACAGGGTCGCACCAAAAATTTTAACTTTATCTTTTTCATAACCAAGCACAAGTCTTCCCAGCCATTCTGCTTTGCTTTCTTTATGAATTACTTTATAAAGCACGGTGACATATTCGCCACGGCGTATCATCCCAAGGTAGGAATAATCTTCTGAGAGGTTTTTTGCCAAATCACTTCTTGCAAACTGCTTACCCATTTCAACTTCATTCGCGCCTTTCATAAAAGAGGCAGAGAAGTTTCGTGTGAATGCACCGTAGTTGCCTTCATTAGAATACTTAACAAGATCAGCCCACATTGGGTGCGCATGTTCTAAAATTTCTTCATCTGTATTTTCAATAATATTCATCTGACTATCTCAATAAAAAATATAGCGCTCTTTATATGCTATCAATTACGCTGTAATTCAAGTCGTTAAATAGATAAAAAAAGGACTAACACCGAATGCTAGTCCTTTTTTATTATCCGCAAATATTGTGTAACTGGCTTAAAAATCAAGCCAATCAAACCTTTATTTGCTTAGTGGTGACCTTCTGCTTTTAATTTAGCAAGATCTTTGTCCTCAATGTCACCTACCAGGTGATACAGAGGCGCTTTTTCCATTGTGTACTCACCTGTTTTAGGATCACGACGAGAAACGGTCAATACATGCCAGTTTTCATCATCCAGTTTCATTGCATCACCACGGTAGTAGTAACCAGGCCAACGAGTTTCTTTACGGAACATTGTGTGCTGGAATACACTTTCAGAAGTAAGGAAGCGGTGCTTCAGTTCCCATGCACGAAGTAGTTCGTGAATGTCTTCAGCAGCCACTTTTTCCAGATCTTCACCAAGAATAGCCATCTTCTTAAGACCAATGTTCAGAAGTTTGTCGTTAGTCATGTAGTTCACACCGAAACCACCACAGTACTCATCCATCAGTTTCTGTAGACGATCCAGACCCTGACGTGGGTTGATGTAGTTAGGGTTCACCGTTCCTGCAACAATCTCATTGCGGCCAATCGTGTACGTCTCTAGTGGCTTGTAGATTTCTTCTTTACGACGAGCAATCTGTGCATCCGTTACGCGAATACCTTCCGCTTTACCGTCATCAATGTATTTACAAGCAGCCTTAGCTGACAAACGACCTTCAGTGAAAGACCCAGATGAGAATGCGTGTGGAGTACCACCGACCGCATCACCTGCACCGAACAGACCTTCAACAGTCGTCATACGGTTATAACCCCAGAAGTATTCTTCTGGTGAAACATCTTCAGGACCTGAACACCAGGCACCACAACCAGTCGCGTGTGAACCCATTACATATGGTTCAGACGTTGTTAATTCCGGGTTTTCGTACTTGGGATCAACGTCAGTTGCAGCCCAAAGTACCGCTTGACCAACCGTCATACCCAGGAAGTTATGCCAGCCAATTTCTTCTAAATGAGGATCCTGGAATGCTTCCATTGTAACCATGTGGATTGGACCACGACCTGCATTCACTTCACTGATGATTGCGTGGTTACGTAAACATGTTGGAATTGGACGATGTGTCGCGTGCGACGCTTCTGGATCCAGGTATTCTTTACCAACCATTTCTTGTAGAGCAGGGAACCATTTTGATTCGTACTCATCACCGTAAGCATTTTGTGTATATGTTTTAAGGTGTAAGAAGTATGCGCCAACAGGACCGTAACCATCTTTGAAACGTGCTAATACAATACGGTTTTCCATTTGTGTCATTTTCGCGCCAGCTTCGATCATAAGACCATAAGCAGAACCCGATGACCAAGGTGCGTACCATACACGACCCGCACCTTCACCTACTGAACGTGGTTTAAAGATATTAGAAGCACCACCTGCACCACAGATAACAGTCTTGGACTTGAATACGTGGTAGTTACCAGTACGTACGTTGAAGCCAACAGCACCCGCTACGCGGTTTTCTTTAGCTTCATCCATCAGTAAATGTGTAACACAAACACGGTTATATACTTTATCAGCCGAGTTCTTCGCCGCTTCAGCAACGATTGGCTTGTAAGATTCACCGTGAATCATAATCTGCCAGCGACCTTCACGCAGGTAAGCACCGGTCTTGGTGTTACGCATGATAGGTAGACCCCATTCTTCAAACTGATGGACAGCTGAATCCACATGGCGAGCCATATCGAACGCGAGATCTTCACGAACCATACCCATTAAATCGATACGCGCATAACGTACGTGATCTTCAGGATTGTTCTCACCGAAACGTGTACCCATGTAACAGTTAATTGCGTAAAGACCCTGTGCTACCGCACCAGAACGGTCGATGTTTGCTTTTTCAGCGATAACGATTTTCTTATTCTTACCCCAGTATCGTGCTTCAAATGCAGCACCCGTACCACCAAGGCCGGCACCAGCTACCAGGATATCGATATCGTCTTCAATAATTGTCTTGTATCCCATTAGTAGTAAACCCCTTCTTTAATTTCTAAGCCATTTGACTCAAGTGTCATTAAAGCATTGTCATTCATAGCGACATACTTAGGCTCGTTATATAGCAGCTCAGTGTCACGCATACTGTCAGCTGGTGCTGCTTCGTTAGCTAGTTGTGGAATACAAGTTCCCCAAGGCTTAGTCGTGATTGGTGCAAGTAGTTCCATATCTTTCTTGCCGTTACGGAACTTGATGCGCCATGCAATGGTGCCTTTTTCTTCATCACGATGCACACGTACTGAGTGGCCCAATGGGGCGAAATCAGCATAACCGCGAACGTCAATTGCGTGGTGAGGACAGGCTTTAACACAGGAGTAACATTCCCAACACATGTTTGGTTCAATGTTGTAAGCACGACGTAATGTCTTATCGATGTGCATGATGTCAGATGGGCAGATATCAACACACTGTCCACAACCATCACAACGAGTCATATATACAAAAGTAGGCATAATATTCTCTCTTAAAATACTTTAAATTGTTATTTAGTAGTGGTTTGGTGGTTCACGTCTAATACCAGCACCCATGTCTACCGGGTTCTTACCCATGTACTCAGGGATATCAGGGAACCTTGCTTGTACTTCAGGTGAAGACAAATCGAAGTCACCAGGAAGATTCAAATGACCGCCATCTGCGTGAGCAACGCGTTTCTGGAATGCTGCTGCTGGTTTGAAGAACATATGTGCAAACTTCGACCAGAACACAGTAGAGAAAAGCACTGTGTTTGAAAGAATGAATAAACCAAAGAACAAGGTTGTCCACCCCATGTCAGCAACGTTTCCACCAGTAGACTGGAGGTAAGACCAGATCAAACCGAATGTTGCTGTTGTGAAAAGCGATACGATAAAGATATCTGCAGGACG
Organism: Gammaproteobacteria bacterium; assembly: GCA_027006175.1. GTDB lineage: Bacteria > Pseudomonadota > Gammaproteobacteria > AKS1 > AKS1 > Sulfuriflexus. The sequence continues at coordinate 2,138 of JALTKS010000017.1, read as the reverse complement.
GAGTTGATACCACTTAACACCTTCAGAATTCACATCAACCCGGATAGAGAACCAGAACCAGTAACCACCAAGGCAAAGCATGATTGCGCCGGTATGCCAAAGTACTGGCAGGATTTCTGCTGTGCTGCCAAAAATCATCAACGCAGTTGATGCAACAAACAGAATAAAACCGTACATAGTTAAAAGGTGAGAAATTCTACGTTTTGTGTTGCAGAACTCGCTGGAAGTAATCACTTCGCTTGCTATTGTTGCAACGGCAATTCCAGCTTTTTCGCCAGTACTGACAGCACGCTTGGCGTTTTTATCATTTTTCGCCGTATCCAGGGCAAAGTATTTGGCACTTTTCTTGTGCATCATATCCAGGACTGTACCCAAGAACACCAGGATAGCCATTAAAATAATGTAGCCCTGCATAATGTCTGTAGATATCAATGCTGTTAGTGCATCAAAGGGGTTGGTGTTGAACATATCGACACTTCCTCGGTTTATATTTCTATCGTTATTAAATTCATGAAGAGCAGGAAGGTGTCTTCACACCGGTAACCGTACTCGTGCAGTTCTATCACGCTGGCAAATGGAGGCTTTATAAATGGGACAAAGCCCCATTTATTACTCCCTTTATCCGTTCAAATCCGGACAACGGGCTGCACCAAAGACAAGCGTGATTGAAACAGGCGACAGTGTAAATCAAGATACGATGATAACCAAGTCTAAAATGTTCTACTTTGTGAGTTATTGAGCAATAGTTTTTAATGGCGCGATAAAAGTGATGGATGATAAATAATTATTATTAATGGGGTTTGCTTCGTCTCAATACAATCGACAATTAAACTTAATCTACTTTATTAGGCTGGTTCGATCTTATCTATATAAATACTTGTTATTATTCATGTTTATTTTTATTTAAAGACTGAACCATTATCGCAGGCGGGTTAGCAATACACGCTTCCCGACATAATCCACAGCCTACGCAATAAGCCATATTTATAGTTGGTTTCGTTGCTTGCCAAACCAGCGCATCAGGGACAGGACAACTTCCTTCACAGGCACCACATTCTGGTCCCTGGTACGGCAAACATTCAGTGCTAATAATTTCAGCATGCGCCAATTTCGGGAATAGACGCTTTCCTGAAGGAATTTCAGTCTGATTATCCGGGGGGAAAATCAAGGCATCAGGCTCACAAGCCGTTACACAGGGCCAATCCTCACAAAGATGACAACCTCCATTTAAAACATCCAACGCCGCTGTTGAGGCAACATCAGCACCAAAACTAGCTGCCAAAGGAAATAGTACCTCGTGAGGACAAGCCTCAATACAATCACCACATCGGGTACAAGCCAAAATAAACTCTAACTCTGGCAAGGCAAACGGTGGCCTGATCCAGCGAGTGGCTCGGGCTTCAATCTTTGCCTGGGCATGCTCAACCACTTTTTCCGCTGCCTTACCGGCTGCCCGGCGAAAGAAAGCACGACGACTTGGGTCAATCTCATCTACCATGTTATTGGCTCGTCTGACTGTGCCAGATTCTTGTGGCAATCTCCGCAAGGACGCTTGGTTTCTTTAAATGAAGCATGCAATTTACCATCTGAATCAAAATTCTTTGGTAACTGATGAGCAATACCTCGATGACAATCGATACAGGTTAAGCCATCCTTAATTGCCCGAGCATGTTTGCGGCCTGATCGTTTGCTTTGATTTTCTAATTTCATAAATTCATTGGCATGACAATTTCGGCATTCTCGTGAATCCGTTTCTTTCATACTCGTCCAGACATGATCTGCCAATTCCAGTCGCTTTGCTTCAAATTTTTCTTTGGTATCAATCGAACCAATCACTTTATGATACAACTCATTGGTTGCCGCCACTTTACGCGCCACCTTGTAGCCCCATTCACGTGGCACATGGCAATCGGGGCACGTCGCGCGAACACCGGTTCGATTCGTATAATGAATTGTTGTTTTATATTCCTTATAAACATTTTCCCGCATTTCATGGCAACTAATACAAAACTCTTCGTTATTGGTCATTTCCATGCTGGTATTGAATCCACCCCAAAAAATGATGCCTAGTGCAAACATCAAAAACATGAAAAGAACAGGAGCACGATCAACCCACTTACACAACAAATCACGTAAAC
>JALTKS010000016.1 GCA_027006175.1 Gammaproteobacteria bacterium | reverse complement strand
CTGGGATCCAGCGGCTTTAGGTGTTACAAAGTCACTGGATTCCCGATACAAGCATTCGGGAATGACGGATTAAAGGTTTTTCGTTTTTTGCGTCTACATTTACGTTCAAATGACATTTACTAATTAGTCGTCCCTGAAGATTACCCCATTAAACGCCCTGTATTTTCAGTCGACGACCTCATTACAAACTTAAAATCACTAAACAGAGCGCTAAAATATTCAGGCCAATAAAACCAGGCCAGTAGCTTGGCCATATTGTATGCCGCTGCTGCTAAAACCGTATTAGCACGATCACCCGACTTACCTTTTAAGTGATTTCGATTGAGTCGGTAGTCCGATTTTAAGTGACCGATAATCGGCTCAACTGCGGCTCGGCGTTTCATCCATTTTCGCAACGCTTTTGTCGCGCGCTTGGGTATTTTTCCAACTAAATGTACTTTCGTTTTTTCTTTGATGCCATGGCCTCGATAACCCATATCACAATAAGCATGTTCGGGTGTGATACCGGTTAATTGCGTGACATGATTCAGCGCACCTTCTAGTGTGTGACCATCGTATGGATTATCTAAACTTTGTGCCGAGACAACCCAGTTGTCTTTTGATGTGGTAACAATTGAGGCCTTGCTGCCAAACTCATAACGCTTGTGTATTTTACCTTTTGCGATGCAATGAACTGCGTGTTCATGCACACTGTAAATTTTATTTTTATCATGCCGCTTTTGTTTTAATAGTGCCGTCGATCGTTCAATTAATTGTTTTAAATCATCGTCCATTTTTGGCGCTTTACGCTTTATATCACGGGTTAAACGCCCTAAATAGGTTTTTAGTTTTCGGGTTTGTTTGTTAGCACGTTTCATTTGTTTTGCACTCGCGTAACGCCCTTGCATGATGAAGGCTTTTTTGCCGACTTTTTTAAAACTTTGGCGCAAATTAATATTTCGTTTGTGCGCTTCGCGCACCAGCGTGATACGCATTTTATGATAGAGCCTGGCATCCGTTGGAAAGGCGATGGCTTTTTCATGCACAGTGGTATCGACATTTACATGCTTTAAGGCATGACGCTTAAGGGCTTTTGTTTCGATGGCAACGTTCAGTATTTCTTCGAGTAAACTGTCTAACTTATCACCCACACGGTTGCGCCATTTAACTAACGTGGTGGGGTGCAGTGGTAGCTTATGTTGTAATTGTTCATAGCCACAAAAATATTGCCAGTAAGGATTTTCAACCCAGCGCTCAACCACGCTTTCATCACTCTCATTAAAGGTGTATTTAAGATAGTGAAGACCGGCTAATAAACGTGTCGGTAATGCGGGGTGGCCACAGCCATCGCTATACACCACTTCAATTTTTTCTTCTAACCGAGACCAGTTGATTTGATCGGCTAAGCGACACAGGGGGTGTGATAAATTTAACATTTGTGAAAGCTGGGAGCGGAATAAATCAGGGTGATTATCGGGTGTTTTAGGTTTCATAGTTTGCAAGGTTTTAAGCACTTAAGCTGGTTATCTTGCAAACTATTTTACCTGTTTTTAGTGATTTTATCTTTGTTATTAATGAGTTATGTATTCTTCAGGGGCGACTAATTATAAGCATTGTTGTGGCTTAATAAATCTGTACACCTAAATGGGATAAACTAACCCATGAAATAGTAAGGTGCATACCCCCTCAAGTAAAATCAGCACACGTACGGCCTGGACGCAGCAGAAT
>JALTKS010000015.1 GCA_027006175.1 Gammaproteobacteria bacterium | reverse complement strand
TGAACGTGGGGTTTCATTTGAAGATATAGTGTTCTATATACAACAGGGTGCATTATTGGACGATATTGAGCATCCCAATAGTGACAAATACCCGAATCAACGCGTATTTGTAATAAACATAGATGATTATGCGTACCTGGTTCCGTATGTAGAAGACCGAAAAGAGATATTTTTAAAAACAGTTATTCCTAGCAGAAAAGCGACAAAGTTATACTTAGGAGAATCATCATGAGCGACCCTAAATTGAGTAAAGAAGAGAAACAAATTTTAAAAGACTTTGAAGCAGGTGAATTCAAATCAGTACTTACGCCAAAACGTAAGAAAATGTTGCAAGCTGCGGCTGAAGAAACATTCAAAAAAGATAAACGAATAAACATCAGAATTTCGAGCCGTGATCTTGAGTCTCTTCAGAGACGTGCGCTTGAAGAAGGTATCCCGTACCAAACCTTAGTATCTAGCGTTCTTCATAAATATGTTTCTGGCGGCTTGCATGACATTATGGCTAACAAAGCGCTAAACACGGTCGCGAAAAAGCATCGCGCCGGTTAGCTATAATGTTGTGTTTAAAAATATATTAAAAACCACCATTTTTCTGATAACTATTACTGTAGTAGTAGGGTTCCTATATCTTTATTTAGGTTATAGAATAATTGACTGTGGAAAAGAAAAATTCGTTTTAGGTGCTCCAGTAGATCAATGGGTTAGAGTTAGTTGTTATGATGGCAATCATGTAATTACATCAACTAATAGTTATCGATGGGAAAAATCAGAAAAGGAAGTTTTTTTGAATGCCAGAGGCTATTTGGATGTAATTGAAGAAAAGAATATTTTTAATAATTTCTCACCTATGGAATTTACTACTGAAGGAAAAATAATTGCTCGTGGTGCTTTTGGCAATACCCATCTCTCAACGCTACTTGATTATCAAGTAGTTAATTTAAACAAAGATCTATCTAAAGAAATTGGTAAAAAAGCAACGTATGACACTGGCTATCATTTAAGAGTATTTAGCACAGCTGGTTTCCCGTATGATATTTTTATTTACGTTAAGGATAATAAACCTGAGTATATATATTCATGTATAAATTACTGTCATGTGTATCCTCCTGAAGTCATAAAAATAATTGCTTTGAAATAACCATACAAGTTGTTCAAAATGGATTTTTTTAACTCAGCTGTTATGTTTATCTGAAAATAGTATTTGGTAATATTGATGATAAATAAAGAAGGTCCTAAATGTGGCAATAAGCTTGATAAATAGGCATTAGAGAATTATTGAGACCTATTCTTCTATCTTAATCTTTAGAGTGCATGAATCCCCATGAATGGACGTGATCTCATAACAAGAAAATTCAAACAATTGCTGGTTGCGACAGTGTTCGCAGTCAGTATTGTGCTTGTTGGACTATATGTTGAGTCAATAGCAATGATGATTACAGGGGTTGGTCTTATCTGGGCATTAAGCCGTTACGGATATAAAACCATGCGTTGTCCATATTGCGATACGTCACTATACAAACATGTGTTTAAGGAGGCAGCCATATGGGCTAGCTGGGTTTCATGGTCAAAAACCCAGAAAAAAGAATGTCCATCATGTAAAACCAGTTTTAATAAACCTGTTTGATTAAAACAAGTCGGTTTTTAAGATAAAAGCGAGACAATGCTTTCAATCAGTTTTTTACCCGGAACCGGTTTTTCTAAAACGAGGTCATAAGATTTATGCATGCTCTCAGTAATACCTTCTTTCTCATGGTAGCCACTTA
>JALTKS010000014.1 GCA_027006175.1 Gammaproteobacteria bacterium | reverse complement strand
CCCGCCGCGATAGAACATTTGGCAGTTAAGTATGGCAATTTAGCATTAAAAGATTCCTTAGCCTCGGCGATTAGTATTGCTGAGAATGGATTTGTCGTGGATGATTTTTATCAGCGCATGGCAGGGTTTCGTTTAAAGGCATTACAGGCCTCACCAGAAGCGGCGGCTATTTTTCTGGAAAACAATCAGGTTCCTACATTGGGATATCGCATTCGTCAGCCAGATTTAGCGAATACATTAAAGGCGATGGCGGCTAAAGGGGCGGCGGGGTTTTATCGTGGTGTTGTTGCTCAGAAGTTAGTGATAGGTGCGCGTGACGCAGGGGGTATCTGGCGTCTGGAAGACTTAGCGCGATATAAAGTGGTGGAACGTAAACCTTTAACCGGCATGATTGGCCAGGCGAAAGTAATTTCTGTTGCACCGCCTTCATCCGGCGGGATTGCGCTGCTATCTATTTTGAAACAAATCGATGGTTTTAATCGTTTTGACCTCAAGGCGCATTTTGATCATATCGTGATTGAATCAATGCGCCGTGCCTACCGTGATCGCGCTGAGTTTTTAGGTGACAGTGATTTTGTGGATGTCCCCGTTAAAAGATTAATGAGTCGCCAGCATAATGAGATGCTGCGCCGCAGTATTGACATGAATGATGCCACACCTAGTTCTGTTTTACCCAAGGCAGATGCGGCTGAAGGTGCGGGCACAGACACCACGCATTTTTCCATTATCGATCGTCAAGGTAACCGTGTTGCCGCGACATTGAGTGTCAACTATCCCTTTGGCAGTGGCTTTGTTGCGCCGGGAACCGGTGTCTTGCTTAATGATGAAATGGATGATTTTTCAGCCAAAGCCGGTGTGCCGAATGTGTATGGTTTAGTGGGTGCCAAGGCGAATGAGATAGTGCCTTACAAACGTCCGCTTTCAAGTATGTCGCCAACCTTTATTGAATCACCGCGTGGCGTGGCGGTGTTAGGGACACCGGGAGGCAGTCGCATTATCACTATGGTATTGCATGGCATCATCGATTACCTGAACGGGGGTAATGCACTGAGCATGGTGAGTAAGCGCCGTTATCACCATCAATATTTACCCGATGTCATTCAGTATGAACAGGGTGCCTTTACACCACAGCAGTTAGCCGATCTGCAATTACGAGGTCATACTCTGAGCTTGCAAAATGATTACGGTAATATGCAGGTGGTGTTGTGGGAACGAAACACTAATACATTAGATGCTGCGAGTGACCCACGAGTGATTGGTCGTGCCGAAATAAAATAAATTATTAGACAATAAAGTGAACCTAAGCTCATGCAAGATTCATCAGTAACCATGGCAAGCCTTTTGGCAACCATGCCTCAAAAGGGCAAGCTTGACTGGATAGGTATTCGTGAAATGAAGCGAGAGCCGCTAACGACCCTCGATCAGGTAGAGGCGATTGCCGAACGCGGTCTGGCAGGAGACCACCGAACCAAACGTAAAGGTGGTAAGCGGCAGGTAACCTTGATTCAGGCCGAGCATTTACCGGTGATGGCGGTGATAACGGGACATGATGAAATTCCAGCGGAGTGGTTACGGCGAAATCTGGTGGTGTCAGGTATTAATCTTTATGCCTTGCGCAAGAGTCGTTTTATGATTGGTGAGGTATTATTTCAAGGTAGTGGAACTTGCCCTCCTTGTTCGCGGATGGAAAAGATTCTTGGGCCGGGTGGCTACAATGCGATGCGGGGGCATGGGGGGATTAATGCGCAGGTGGTTGAGGGTGGCAT
>JALTKS010000013.1 GCA_027006175.1 Gammaproteobacteria bacterium | reverse complement strand
TCAATACTTCCTGGAATGGCTTACATTCACCCTTTGGTTTCACCACGGGAATACGCACCGAATCAACAGGGCCATCAAATTCTGAAATAGGACGATCCAGCATCGACATCACATCGTGACGTTCAAGGTAGGTGGTATCTGGCAAGACTAAATCAGCGTATGCGGTCATTTCAGACTGGAAGGCATCACAGACAATAATGAACGGGATTTTATATTCGCCATCGTCATTTTTGTCGTTCAACATCTGGCGTACTTCAGAAGTATTCATGGACGAGTTCCACGCCATGTTTGCCATGAAAATAAGTAAGGTATCAATCGGGTAAGGATCGCCACGCCATGCATTGGTGATCACATTGTGCATCAAGCCGTGCACCGACAGTGGATGCTCCCATGAAAACGCTTTATCAATACGAACGGGCGTGCCTTCATCGTCCACAAACAAGTCATCCGGATCAGCCGGCCAACCAAGCGGCATACCACCTAGTGGTGTTTCAGGTTTAACGCCGTCAGGACCGGTCGGTGTTTTGGCACACGGCGGAATGGGACGCGGGAAAGGTGCCTTGTGGCGGAAACCACCCGGCGTATCAATCGTTCCGAGCATACTCATCAATATAGAAAGTGCCCGAATCGAATGAAAACCATTCGAATGTGCGGCAAGACCGCGCATGGCATGGAAAGCAACCGGGTTACCCGTTACCGTTTCATGATCTTTACCCCAGACATCTGTCCAGGCTATTGGTAATTCAATTTTTTGATCGCGTGCGGTCACGCCCATTTCATAGGCAAGACGGCGAATAGTCTCTGCCGGAATGCCGGTGATACCTTCTGCCCATTCAGGCGAGTATTCTTTCACTTGATCAACCAACAACTGGAATGACGGTTTTACCGGGGTGCCATCATCCAGTTCAAACTCACCGAGTAAGCGTGGTTCTACGCCATCGGTATGTGTCACCACCGCCTTGTTGGTTTCTATGTCCCACCAAAGTTTATTTTGTGGATCAAAACAGCCTTCTTCTTCCGGCACTTCAGCCCGTACAAACATGCCGTACTCGGTGCTGTTCTCATCCATGTTGACGAGCTGGGCACTGTTTGAGTATTGCACCAGAAATTCGCGATCAAACAAACCCTGTTTAATAATTTCGTTAATCAGTGCCAGAATTAATGCCCCATCGGTACCCGGTTTAATCGGTACCCATTCATCGGCAATGGCCGAGTAACCGGTACGAACAGGATTAATCGAAATAAATTTACCGCCGTCACGCTTAAACTTGGACAAGGCAATTTTCATTGGATTGGAATGATGGTCTTCCGCTGTACCAATCATAATAAAGAGTTTGGAACGATCCAGATCCGGTCCACCGAATTCCCAGAAGGAACCACCGATGGTGTAAATCATGCCTGCTGCCATGTTCACGGAACAGAAACCGCCGTGCGCCGCATAGTTCGGAGTACCAAATTGCTTGGCAAACAAACCGGTCAGCGCCTGCATTTGATCGCGACCAGTGAACAAGGCAAATTTCCTGGGATCCGTTTTACGGATGTGGCTCAGACGCTGTTCCATGGTATCGAAGGCTTCATCCCATGAAATCACTTCAAACTCACCAGCACCACGTTCGCTGCCCGGTTTACGTTTGAGCGGTTTGGTTAAACGCGCCGGCGAATACTGCTTCATAATGCCCGAGGCACCTTTCGCGCAAATCACACCCTTGTTCAGCGGGTGGTCAGGGTTACCCTGAATGTAGCGCACTTCACCTTCACGCAAGGTAACGCGAATACCACAACGACATGCACACATGTAGCAAGTGGTGTTTT
>JALTKS010000012.1 GCA_027006175.1 Gammaproteobacteria bacterium | reverse complement strand
GTTGAGGTGTTGTATTTGCTGCAGTGATAAGAGCTGAGTAACCAACGTCCATCCGGCAATTGATGGCACGCGCCATGTCCGAACGGAAATGCTTTTATTTTGACGTTACAGGCTTTGAGCACCGCTTTGTGCGCAATAAGCCCAAGCACTAATACAACCCGGAGTTTTGTTAATGCCTGTAGTTCATCTTGCAGCAAGGCATTGCAGACATTAATTTCCTCTGTGGTGGGTTTGTTCTGGGGTGGCAAGCATTTCACCGCGTTAGTAATACGACAGTTTTTTAGTTTCAAGCCATCGTCAACTGATTCTGAAACAGGTTTATTACTAAAACCAAATTTATGCAGGGTTTCATAAAGAAGGATACCGGCATAATCCCCTGTGAAAGGTCGCCCTGTTGCATTGGCACCATGCAAGCCTGGCGCTAAACCAACAATGAGCAACTGCGGTTGTTTAACACCGAAAGGAGGCACCGGTCTGCCATAGTAGTCCGGGTACTCTTCGCGAACCTCACTCAGAAAATGGCTCAGGCGTGGACAACGCTGGCAACTGACATCAAAACTACTTTGTTTTTTATTCATGGGGGTAGTTTAATGCGATTCGACCTCAAAAATCTCAACTTCTTGCATCAAACCGCTGTTTAAATCGACACTGCAGATCCGGTGAGCATTGGTATCCGCAATATAAAGCATATTTCCTTTAACACTTAGTCCGCCTGGTTCATGCAGTTCATCTTTTAGACGAACCGATTGCAGAACACCATTAATGATTTTAAGCCGGCGGAGTCGGTGATTGTAAGTATCTGCAACCCACAGGACTTTACGCACCGGATCGTAGCTAACATCAAGTGGATGCTGGCATTTAGCCACGCCTTTTTTACCATCAGTATCGCCAAATTCAAATAAACCTTCGCCAATAATCGTGTTGACGTGGTTATCTCGTAAACGAATTGATCGTATCGATGAGGTTTCTGCATCAACAAAGAACAAATGCTTCTCAATATCTTCACCAATGGAGAGCCCGGAAGGCTGCGCCAGCATAGCTAACTGCCCATTATTGTCTTTGAGTCCTTCAACGCCGGTACCGATGAGTACTTTAATTGTTTGTTTGTTTTGATCCATCGCCCAAATCTGGTGTGAACCGGCCATGGCGATGTATAAAACACCCTCGTCATATTCAAGCGCCATTGGTGAATTAAGCGGAACTTGCAAGGCATCATCGTAAACATCAAAGTTTTTCACTTTGCCGCGTTGATTCATGCCTGCAATGGTTGATACATCACGGGTAATTAAATCAATACGACGTATAACGTGATTGTCTGTATCAGCCACGAACAAAAAGTTTTCTGACTGCACCAGACCTTGCGGGTTATCAAAGGCGGCTTCTGCACCGTTGCCATCAATCAACCCGGGCGCACCCGAACCAAATATATGCGCAACACGACCGTTTGGCATACATTCAATAATACGATTATGCCCACTATCACTAATGAAAAGCCGATCTTTGCCTGCATAAACCTTACCCGGAAATTTTAATTCAAGATCAGGTTCCGGTTTTGTGCGCGTGGGAATTTTTTCAGTTCGTAAAATTTTTTTAGCTTCTGCTACTTGAATAGATTGCTGAATCATTTTATCTAATTGCTTTGCTTTGCCTTCACCTCGTAATACACCCACTATATAGCCTTCTGGATCAATATAGATGATCGATGGCCAGGCTTTTATTGTGTATTGTTTCCAGACAGTGAATGAAGGATCGTGGGCAACCGGATGACGAACGTAGTGCCGATTAATGGCTTTTTGTACATTGTCGCCAATACGTTCATTCGGAAATTTAGGTGAATGAATACCGATGACGACCAGATTATCCGGGTAACGGCGTTCTAATTCGGCCAGTTCAGGTAAAACATGATGACAATTAATACAGCAGTATGTCCAAAAGTGGAGTAAGACAATTTTGCCGCGACAGTCTGCAAGCTTGATTGGCCCGTTTGTTGTGTTAAACCATTCCAACGTGTCGGGTAATTCTGGTGCACGGATCCGTGGTGCGCTCATACAAGCCTCTCCGGCTAGTCCTTGTTATTTTCGTCAATCATACCGTGCCGCATTGCCAGATGCGTTAATTCAACATCACTTTTTACATCCAGCTTTTCAAATAAACGATACCGGTAAGTACTGACTGTTTTGGGTGACAAGCAAAGCTTGTCTGCAATTTCCTGTATCTTCTGACCTTGTGTGACCATCAACATAACTTGAAGCTCACGTTGCGATAAGGCATCAAAGGGTGATTTGTCACTGCCTGGTAACATCGTTAGCGCGAGCTGTTGTGCAACATCACTGCCGATAAAACGTTTGCCTTTACTCACTTGTCGAACCGCATCAACAATTTCGGCTACCGCACAACCTTTGGTTAAATACCCCGATGCACCCGCTTCGAGTAAACGTGTTGGGAACGGTTCATCAAGATGAATGGTGACGACAATAACTTTGGTTTCAGGTGCAATTTGAATAAGTTTGCGGGTTGCTTCAAGCCCACCTATGCCGGGCATATTGACATCCATTAACACCACTTGCGGGTTTAGCTTACGAACAAGATCAATGGCTACCTCGCCACTGTCGGCTTCAGCGATGACATCGATATCATCGAAATCTTCCAGTAAACGGCGTATTCCCGTACGCACCAGTTCGTGATCGTCGACGAGCAATATTCTAATCGCCATTAATCTTCTCCCTCAATTGCCGTTTCCAGCATCTTTCTTACAGCCTAGGCTACTTTAGATGAACTTTGTAGGTAAATGTAAGTAATTTCTTACAGGCGGGTAGTCTATCATGTAATCCAGCAGGATTTTAATGGTATTAGGGTGATTTTTAACGAATAGACGTAAATCCGAAAGGCTCTACTTCAGAATTTCTGTTCGATGCGTTTTGGCAATGCCGTCAGCGACCTCTGACGTCACACCCGATTTTTCAGCAAAATGCGTCCACTGCAATACAGCCTCTTGCACTTGTCGGACAATTTCTTCTGCTCGGCCACGTTTCATGGATGCATTTTTCGCACAGGCTTTAAAATCTTCAATCGTGAAATCATCACGCTTGCCATTGAGTGACATTTGGTGCTGACTCGTCCAGACACCTTGAGGGTTATAGCTGTAGGTCATATCAAAGGCTGGCGATAGCGACCAATTACCTGACTTGTCCATCAGGAAAGCAATATTCTTTACATGGTCATCCTGATTACGGCCAAGAATATTGAATGCCATACGCCGGAACTGCTCTTCAATCATTGCCATCGGCATTCCCAGTTTACGAATCGTACGCAGTGTCTGCTCATAAGAATGAGCACCTGCCTTCTTGAAATCAAAGTGCTCCATGGCACAAAAGGATTGCATGTGAACCTTTTGGCCGGAAGCTGTTCGGTCAAAACGTCTAGTCATAAAGTGACTGCGGCCGTTCTCCTTGAGTAGGCGTGACTCCTCCATGTCGATCCCTGCTTTCTTCGCCATACGGTAGTAGGCATGCTCGATGAGTCCGTAGCCTGCCGGATCTTCCGACTCTTTATCCCTGTTGCCCGAAACACCATCAAACTTCAACAACCAGTATGAAAAACCTTTCCCTGCCTTAACCTGGCCAGAGCGCACCTCATTGGTTTTCTGATTCCAGGCAATAACTCCCTTAGCTCTGGCCCCACCTGCCGAGGTGCCAACACGCAGAATATCCTGTAAAGAATCTTCTCTAAGTTCAGTGTCAAAAGAGCCCTGAAGCGCATTTCGTTTAGTCAAAATCCTGCTGGCAAGTTCAACCAATGCCTTTACATCAACTGATTCAGATTTGCCTGTAAAAGGCCCCTGTGATGGCGAATATTCCAACGCGCCCATGCCACGAACACCTGTATAGCAAAGACGCTCAACCGAGTTAAAGCTTTCAGGCGTTCTGCCCTGATTAGCGAGCCAAACATTAATCAGTGCATTACCAAAATCATCTGGTAATGAATCGGCGAGTAAACCGGGTAGACCATGAAACGTTTCTCGAGGCAAAGCAGGGAATGAATAAATCTGCTTTGAAAGCGGCATCGTCAGTGGTGCAACCTCAATACCACTGTGAATAAAATCAGAGTCATACTCAAAATGGGCAAGTCCTGCATCCTCATCCCAGCTTACCGCTCCGATAGATTTGCCCCAAAGCTTTACCTCGGCAATTGTCATTCCTCATCTCCCCACGACCATGGTGCTTCCTTTTTTAATTTCGCGGGTTTCGAAGAGGCTCTTTGACGCTGCTTACCTTGCATTTTTAATTGTTGAACCGGGCTCACCGCTGGCGCGGGTATAAGAGCGTCAAGGTTTTCTACCAGTTGCAATGCTCGCAAAATACGAATAATGCTCGAAGCCTGAACCGAATCACCATGCTCAACTCTGGCCATGGTTCGGTTAGAAATACCGGCTTCTTTGGCCAGCGCAGCCTGGGTTTTATCTTGATTTAAGCGATACTGAGTGATGCGATTGCCAATTTCCTTTAGCACTGCATCATCTGAAAGATCATTAATGAATTTCATAAGTCGCCTATTTTGTCTGTTTATCAGACTTTATGCGGCATAATACGCCTTATTTGTCACTTTAGTTGGTTTTTGTATTTATGTCAATGCGCCATATCTGTCTAGTATTGTTAATTGGGTTCGAAACTAAAAAAGCCACCCTGGAACAGGTGGCTTTTAGTTTAATATGGCGGAGAGGGTGGGATTCGAACCCACGGAAGGGATAAACCTTCGCCGGTTTTCAAGACCGGTACTTTCGGCCAGCTCAGTCACCTCTCCAAAGTGGCGGCTATTTTACACGACAAAGACGGTATGTATAGTCTTGTTTTGAATGATTTTGCCCATATTTATAAAGTAGTTAGCCGTTGATGAAACAATAATCACACAATGCTTGTTTTTTTTAGTTTCACCGGTATGCTGGGATAAATTCTGACCGATTGTGGTCATACATATAAGTACAAACAAACTATTTAAGAGATGAGGAAATATCATGTTTTCAAATGAACCTGCAGTAAGCCGTACCCGCGAGTCGGTACTCGCTACCAATAAGGTTATTCGTAATACATACACCCTACTTTCAATGACACTGATCTTCAGTGCGTTGATGGCGGCTGTTTCAGTTTCAATTAACTTGAGTCAAACAGCCAGCATGATTAGCAGCTTAGGTGCTATTGCGCTTATCTGGTTTGTTTTGCCACGCACAGCAAATTCAGGTGCCGGTATTTTTGTTATTTTTGGCTTCACCGGTTTATTAGGTCTTGGTCTTGGACCAATGCTGAATTACTACCTCGCGCTTTCGAATGGCCCTCAACTCATTGGTACTGCGCTAGGTGGTACCGGTATCATCTTCCTGGGCTTATCCGGTTACGCATTAACCACGCGCAAAGATTTTAGTTTCCTTGGTGGATTCCTGATGGTTGGCATGTTTGTTGTTCTTGGTGCCGCACTTGCCAATATCTTCTTTGCTATTCCAGCGTTGTCGTTAGCTATCTCGGCGGTTGTTATTATGATCATGAGTGGTTTTATTTTATACGACACCAGCAGAATCATTAACGGTGGTGAAACAAACTACCTGATGGCAACAGCATCATTGTACTTAAGCATTTACAATATCTTTGTTAGTTTGCTTAATATTCTTGGTGCGACAAGCGATTAATTTTTCGCGGCTTAGGTAAACACTAGAACCCCGGCTTGCCGGGGTTTTATTTTTATGATTTGGAGATGAGTATGGATTGGTTGAAAATTGGTTCTGCTGTTGGGATCATTGTTATGATGGTATTAATCTTTCCGCGCCTGCGTTCTGCGATGAAGGAAAGTAATGAGGCAAAGAATAAAGACTGGATGAGTGTTGTGATCCCTATTGCCCTGGTCGCTTTGTTTGTTGTTCTACTAACAAAGATGGTTTAGTCCCTAATCCGCTTTATTTTACTTACGCTTATTCAGCCCCAGCACATCTTTCAACATGCGATGTAAGTTCTTTAACGCTTTAGGTACTTCAATATCCATGATTTGTTCCAGCACCCATTTATTATCTGTTTCTGCCATTACCTGAGAAATACTGTGTGCCAGTAAACGGCGGAATTCATAGCTAGGACCATCATCATCGTAAGGACACTCTGAGTACTCACCAAAACGGCTGTTGAGTTTTTCTACAATGGCACCGCGGTACTCCCCTTCACCGAGTAGTTCGCGTTTATTGGTTTCAATCATGTCGGTTAAATCTAACGCCATTGCCGATACAAATTCACGGCGTTCATCTTCGGTTAGTTTACCGTAAACGGTTCTGTCACCAACTTGAATCATAAAGGCAATAATTTCAATGAACATATTAATCACTTGTTCATCTTCACCAAAATGAAAACCGTCCTTTTCCATGTTGGTGTACATTTCACGCGTTAGCTTCCAGATATTGAATGCAATAATACCGGCAAGATCCGTCATGGTACGCTCTTTACGAGACCCTTCCATGTTACGCTGGCTTCGCTTCGAACGATGCCATTTTGTTTTCATACGAATAGCCATATTGGTTTCTCTATCCCGGTTTTACTTAATCATTCAGCGAGATAACTCGCCCTTTTGACTCTTTATATAATTTATCAAATGCCGCTGCGCGTAATTTCTTTGCCTCTTCCTCGGTTTTTACTGCCGGTGATTCTTCCCACTTACCGGTAATGGAGTCGCGTACTGAAAATTTATACACGCGCCCCACTTTATAAATATCACTCAAACCTTCATTGGCTTTAGTTCGCGCTTCTTCATCTGTTACCAACGTCTTGGGTACGTGCTCAGCCGCATTCCCAAAGTGTGTGTTGAATATATCACCTTCTGTATCAATATGAGCCACTGTTACACCAGGCATACGATCAATGATGTAGGCACATAACAATAATGCCAGCGTCTTATTGCCTTCGCTAAGCGCATCAAGAATACGATCCGCAGCAATCTGACAACGTTCTTTACGACCGGGTTTTTCAACAAACTCACGGCTCATCTGATAGCCACCATCCATATCGGCATCAATTTTACTGAAAAAGGATTCACCTTCATCAAGCATTTCCTGTGGCACGTCAAAATCGTACGCCGTGTCATTTATATAGGCCGTTAAGATCATTCATTACTCCGGTGTTGCAGTCATTCAAAATGGGCTCGATATTATACGCAAAAATGAAAAAATCTTCATCCCCCAAGCTCACTATAGACCTGTTAACTACGTGGAAATACAGAGTTTTTACTGGCTGTTAGCCCTCGCCTCTGTCAAAATAGCCTGCAAATTTTTGATGAACAGGTGGAAACAATTATGTCTGATACAGACGGTCTTGATATGGATTTAACCAGTGGCATGGCTGCATTTGAAGCAAAAGAATTTAGCCGCGCAAAACAGTTTTTATCGCCCTTTGCCGAACAAGGCAACGCCGAAGCACAACACCGCATGGCAATCATGTACCAAAACGGTTTAGGACTGGTAAAAGACGATGCCACTGCACTGAAATGGATGCGCGCATCCGCAGAACAAGGCTACGCCTTCGCACAACATGGGCTTGGCTTTATGTACATGATGGGTGAATGCATTGAAAAAGACGAAGCCGAAGCCGC
>JALTKS010000011.1 GCA_027006175.1 Gammaproteobacteria bacterium | reverse complement strand
TTACTCAAAATACCCTAAACTTTCAGAAAGGCGCTTCCCTGCTTCTTGTACTACAGCAACCCACTCTTCTTTACGGCGATCTATCGGTGCTGAAATAGACAAACCACCCGCTATTTCTCCTGAGCTGCTGCGTAACAATACACCAATACAGCCAACGCCTATTTCGGCTTCTTCATCATCGTAGGCGAAGCCATTGGCTTTCACCTCAGCTGCTTTGCACAGTAATTCTTCGATATCAGTGATTGTGTTCTCGGTGTATGCCGGCAAGCCTGTTCTTTCAGCATAATCACGACATTCCTTTTCACCGCTGTCTGCCAACATTAATTTACCCACAGCCGTTACATGCAAGGGTGCCCGGCTACCTATAACTTGTTCAACACGAATCATTCTGCCACTAATAGATCGCTCGACATAAACCACTTCGTCATTTTCTCTAATAGTGAGATTGACTGTTTCGCCTAATTCGTCTCGTAATTTCTCCATTATCGGCTTTGCTTGCTCACGCAACCCAACACGCTGACGAACATGTGATCCCAGGTGCAATAATTTAATCCCTAAACGGTATTGCCCTGCCTCGTCCCGTTCAACATATTGATGTTCAATTAACGATGAAAGTATCCGATATGCGGTAGATGTATGCAGTTCACTCTCGGCAGAAAGAATTTTTAGGCTAACGGTGTCGTCATATCGCGCAATAACATTCAGTAAAAGCGCCATGCGATCAATAACTTGAATAGATGTCTTGTTACTCATGATCTTCCTTTTTCATAATATGAAAACGATTATGTATTGTGAAATACTATTACATCTTCTATATTCTAGCAATCCCTCGTTGTCATTATTTAATTTACAGGGAAGCCATTGCTGTTTTCGCATTGTGAAAACGATTACGTATTGCGAAACAGCGTATAACTGTTTTATGGTTGTGTCATCTAAAAAATGACATCACCTTATTTTTAGGAGTTGTAACAATGAGTTCAACAAAAGCCTCAAGTACCCCGTCTTTTTGTGAAGGTATTCGATATTACGGTGATGCATGGCCTGCATTTGACACCAAAGCCGCAACAGCGGTCATTGATGAAAATAAAGCCGCCATTAGCGACTGCAGTGATGAGAATGCTGTCTTTCAAACACAATTAATGGCTGATGCACTCCGTTACCTCACTTTACAAGTGTGTGGTTCAAAAGGCTCAGGTCACCCGGGCGGGTTTGCTTCCAGTGCCGATGCGTACGCGGCGTTAGTGATGCTGGGTCACACTAATATTGTGACCGAAGTGGGTCACCATGCGCCTGGTTTTTACAGTGCGATGTTTTTAGATTCATCTCTTGAAACCATGGGCATTAACAACGTTGAAGATATGCACACACGGTTTAGAGAGCGTGATGGTTTACTTGGGCATTTATCCGGTGCCATTCCTGGTTTGCTCGCCCCTGCTGGCCCACTAGGACAAGGCCAGCATTTTGCGATGTCGGGCGCGTTGTTACACCCTGAAAAACTATTCCCGTTTACTATGGGTGATGGTGGCATGGGTGAGCCATACATACTTTCTGCGATGATGCATTTTAATACGTCGTTCCCCAAAGCAACTAACTTCTTACCGACACTCGTGTGGAATGGTTATAGCCAGGAACATCATTCGATGGTGTCGCGCATGACTAATGAAGAAATGACCAACTACTGGAAAGGTCATGGCTTTAAAGAAGTGGTATTAATCGATGCGAAAGAATTTGATGATTCAAACCAGGAAGGTGCGTACATCGACAGCACGTTCTTCTCATTCGAAAATCGTTTGAAATTCACTCAAGCCGTACTTGAAGGAATGGACAAAGCAGCACAGTCTGCCTTAAACGGCACCTTGACTGTTTTCATTATTAAACAAATGAAAGGTGCGGGTGTGCATGCCGTTGGTTCTAAGTCGCATAACCTGTATCCCGCTGACACGCTTGACCAGCCACATATTATTGCTGGCTTGCAACGTCGTGCCTTAAATCCACAAGCATGGCAAATTGTGCGTGATAACTTTAGCCGTGCTGGCGGCGGCCCTGCGGTTAAAACATCGGTTACTGAGCATGTGTTAGATCTTGCACCACTCGGCAAATTACCGATTAACGAATTCAGTAAAGATGAAAAAGCTGTGCCCTCTACAGCAATGGGCGCACTGGTTGCCGCTGTTGGTGAAGCAGATGAACGTTTTATTGTAACCAATGCCGATGGCAATGAAGCATCTGCCATGAAGAACATTAATGACGCCTTAAAGATTCGTCACCCGACGGTTGATCCGATGTACAACCAGGAACCGGAAGGACAAGTTTACGAACCACTCAATGAAGATGCCTGTGCGGGTCTGACTGCTGGCTTGTCATTATTCGGCTCGCGTTCATTGTGGTTGTCTTATGAAAGTTTTGCGATTAACGGTTGGCCTATTGTACAAACAGTGACACAGGCAATGGCTGAGTTACGTCGTAAAACACCGTCTGTGGTCTGTATGTTTACGGCGGGCGCACTTGAACAAGGCCGTAATGGTTGGACGCATCAACGCCCGGAAATTGAAAATTACTTTGCAGGCATGATGCGTAACGGTAATGTGTTTCCGTTATTTCCTTGTGATGCCAATACCATTCAAGTGGCTTACGAATGGGCAACCAATACCTTTAATAAGGGCATGGTGATTATTGCCTCTAAAAGTCCACTGCCTGTTTACATGTCGGTGAAAGAAGCTGAACACGCTATTGAAGAAGGCGCAGCCGTGATTTACGAAAGTCAATCTGGCGATAAAGGCACCGTTGTTTTTGCCGTAACGGGCGACATGGTTTTCTTACCTGTATTTGAAGCGAAAGAAACCCTGGAAGCAGAGGGTTACAAGGTACGTATTGTTGCCGTGGTTAATCCGCGTCGCCTCTATCGTCCTACCGATGTGGCATGGGACACGGTCTCTGAACCCGATGGCCAGTTTATGGATGACGATACGTTTAACAACTTATTTGATGCTGACGTGTTAATTGCGGTAAGTGGCGGCCCTAGTGCACCACTTGAACCGGTGCTGCTGCGCACACGTGCTCCCAAACGAGACACGTTTGCCTGGAAGCGTGGTGAAACAACCGCGACACCAACTGAACTCATGGGCTTTAATGGTATTTCTGCTGACGCCATGATTGAACGTGTTAGAACGTTAACGAAATAATGATGACTGAAACAAAAATTATTGTAATCGATGATGACCCAACAGGGTCACAAACTGTGCACAGCTGTTTATTGTTAACACAGTGGGATGTTAAAACCTTACGCGAGGCGATGCTTGATTCTGCCCCGCTGTTTTTTGTTCTAACAAACACACGTGGGTTAGATGCACAACGTGCTGCTGATATCACCCGCGAAGTTTGTCAGAACATAAAACAGGTTTTGGATTCGTTAAAGCAACAAGATCATATTATTAACCCGATTCTTGTGAGCCGATCAGATTCAACATTACGTGGTCATTACCCTGTTGAAACGGATGTTATTGCAGACGAATTAGGCCCGTTTGATGCGCATTTTCTCGTGCCGGCTTTTTTCGAAGGCGGACGAATCACACGTGATAGTGTTCATTATTTAGTCATCGATGGCAAAGAAGTTGCCGTTCATGAAACTGAATTTGCACGTGACTCTGTATTTTCCTATAGTCATAGTTACTTGCCGGACTATGTTGAGGAAAAAACACAAGGTCGTATTGCCGCTAATCAGGTTGAACGTTTTCTACTTGATGAAGTGCGTGATAGCAGCTTGACACATTTAATGAGGTTAACTAACAACACTTGCTGCGCCGTTGATTGTGAGCAACAAAGTGATCTTGATAATTTTGCCAACGATCTGAAACAAGCTACCCAGCAAGGTAAACGTTTCTTATTCCGCAGCGGCGCAAGTTTGCTTACCTCGCTAGCCAGTTTACCAACACAACCTGTGGCGGCTGATGCCATGTATCGTTATGTGCGCAATGCAAAACCAGGCGCGATTATTGTTGGTTCGCATGTAAAGAAAACAACCGCGCAATTAGAAAACCTGATGCGTCAAACTGATATTGTTGCCATCGAAGTTGATGTTGAACGCGTCGGCGTTGATAGCGATAACTTGCTTGGTGACATCATTAAAAAAGTAAACGACACGCATGCCAACAACATGAGTTTTGTTGTTTATACGAGCCGTGTTGAAAAAGAATTTTCTGATCAGCACGAACGTCTCGCATTCGGTGAACAAGTGTCTGAATTTTTAATGTCGATTGTTCAGAATTTACCCACTTCGCTAGGATTCCTTATTAGTAAAGGTGGAATCACATCAAATGATGTATTAAGCAAAGGGTTAGCTTTACGCACTTCCCGTGTTGTAGGGCAAATACTTCCGGGTTGCTCAGTAGTATGCTGCCCGAATAACCACCCCCAATTTCCAGATATGCCTGTCGTGATATTTCCAGGAAATGTGGGTGATGATACTGCATTAACGACAGCCTATCGTCGTTTATCAGAGAAGGAGGAAAAGTAAGGTCTTACTTTATATCGATGTACATCCATAGTTAATTGAGGAATCTATTATGTAAAGATAAAAACAAAAATAAAATAGAAAAAACGACCGAAAAGATCGCAACAAAAGCAAGTCGCCGTTGGTGGTACTACAGCAGTTGGCTTGGGAATACGGTCGCGGCCAAAGGTCACACATGCAAAGTACAAACCACATGGGATGCCGGAACAACCGGCTACACTATTTTTGAAAAATGGTGTAAAGATTTTGCTGAAAAATCGAATGGCGAACTAAAGATCAAAATTGACGTTCTAACATACGATTTAGGGAATATAATGGAGAAAATCAAAATAATCAGTTATCAAACCTTCGACTGCTTTGCCCCAATTGCCATGCTTTAACGCCAACATACCGAAGCAAAAACAGATCGAGTCTAAAATAGATTTGATTAATTAG
The DNA here is from genome assembly GCA_027006175.1 of Gammaproteobacteria bacterium. Taxonomy (GTDB): domain Bacteria; phylum Pseudomonadota; class Gammaproteobacteria; order AKS1; family AKS1; genus Sulfuriflexus. The sequence goes on along the minus strand of JALTKS010000011.1, from coordinate 2,725 downwards.
GTCTCTGGAACCTATTAAAATAAATGGTGCCCAGGGCCGGAATCGAACCGGCACGGTGTTGCCACCGAGGGATTTTAAGTCCCTTGCGTCTACCAATTTCGCCACCTGGGCTAGAGGGGCTTCAAATGTAAATAAATGGAGGCGGAACCCGGAGTCGAACCGAGGTCCACGGATTTGCAATCCGCTGCATAGCCATTCTGCCATTCCGCCGTATTTCATTTACAAAAACGGGGAAGTGATTCTGGACCACTTCCCCGATTGTATTTGGAGCGGGAAACGAGATTCGAACTCGCGACCCCGACCTTGGCAAGGTCGTGCTCTACCAGCTGAGCTATTCCCGCTAAATGAGGTGCGTATTGTAGAGACACCGCGGCTAGAGTCAAGCGCTAGAGCCATTATTTTCATTATTATTATCAATATCTTTACCCGTGAGTGCTGGCCATGCGGCATTCAGGTAAATCACCATTGACCATAGGGTTAAGACAACCGCGATATAGAGCAACACTAAGCCTACCTCGTAGGTTGGAAAGCTACCAAGGGGTTCCCTGTAGAGCAGTAATAACAAGGCTAACATCTGCCCTGCTGTCTTTATTTTACCGATATAGGACACGGCGACCTGGGTACGCTCGCCAATTTCAGCCATCCATTCTCTGAGTGCAGAGATGGCGATTTCTCTGCCGATAATCACGATGGCGGGAAGTGCTAGCCAGGCGGTCGGATCGACGACAACCAGCAGGATTAAGGTCACCGCCACCATTAATTTATCGGCAACCGGGTCTAGAAAGGCGCCAAAACGGGATGTCTGGTTCAATTTTCGGGCTAAATAGCCATCTAGCCAGTCTGTAAAGGCGGCAATGGCGAATATTGCGGCAGAGGTGGGTCGCGCCCACTCAAACGGCAGGAAGAAAACCAGCACAAACAGCGGAATAACCGCGATACGCGTTAGGGTGAGGATGTTAGGTACGTTTAATTTCATAAGTTAGTTACTGTCTGCATGAAAGACATCATATATACGTTGTGCCAGTGCTTTACTGATACCTTCAATTTTAGCTAAATCCTCAACGCCTGCGCGACCCACGGCTTGTAAGCCCCCGAATTCTTTTAATAATCGTTGTCTGCGTTTGGCACCCAGACCCTGTATGTCTTCAAGTACCGACTTTTGACGTGCTTTAGCGCGCCTTGCACGATGGCCTGTGATGGCAAATCGATGCGCCTCATCGCGAATATGTTGAATAAGATGCAATGCTGCCGAGTCTGCTGCCAGTATAAAGGGCGTTTTGTGCCCTAACAAGAACAGGCTTTCTTCGCCAGGCTTGCGCGCTTCACCTTTGGCGATACCGATGACGGTAATACCCGCAATTTGCAGTTCTTCTAGCACTGCCCCTGCCTGGGATAACTGCCCTTTGCCACCATCAATGAATAAGATGTCCGGCACAACACCTTCACCTTTTTTAATTTTGGTATAACGGCGTGTTAAGGCTTGATGCATGGCAGCAAAGTCATCACCCGGGGTAATACCTTCAATATTAAAGCGGCGATAATCTGACTTTAGTGGCCCTTCGGTATTAAACACCACGCATGAGGCAACAGTTGCTTCGCCCATAGTATGGCTTATATCAAAACATTCGAGTCGTTGCGGAATAGATTCGAGTCCGAGTGCATCTTGAAGTGCTTCAAAGCGTTTTAGCAAACTGCTTTTAGAATTGAGGTGTTGTTTTACTGAGTAGTCGGCATTGTCTTGTGCCATTTTTAGCCAACGTGCGCGTTCGCCGCGCACATTGTGGCTGATTTTTATTTGATGTCCTGCTTGATCACTCAGCGCTTGCGCCAACCAATCCGGATCGTTGGGTTTTACACTCACAATTATTTGTGCGGGAATCGGTCGGCGTGAACCTTTGCTGCGACCACCGCCCAAATAATATTGTGGAATAAAACTCGACAGGATTTCTTCTGATGTGGTGTTGACTTGATGCCTGGGATAAAACGCTCGATTACCCAGATGATGCCCACCGCGCACCGTAAACACCTGAACACAACTCGCGCCACCAGCAACACTAACAGCAATTAAATCCACATCGCCTTTTTCACCACTGACATATTGTGTTTCTTGCAGGCTTTTTAGTCGTGCAATTTGATCACGCACGATTGCTGCTTGTTCGTAGTCTAATGTTTCAGCGGCGTGTTCCATACGCTTAACCAGCGACTTGACCACGGCATCATCCTTGCCTTCTAAAAACAAAATTGTATTTTGCACATCTTCTGCATAGGTTTGTTCTTCAATAAACCCGACACACGGTGCAGAGCAGCGTTTAATCTGGTATTGCAAACAAGGTCGTGAGCGATTTTTATAATAACTGTCGTCACACTGACGAACTGGAAACAGTTTTTGCAACAAGTTCAAGGTTTCTCGTACCGAACCTGCACTCGGGTACGGACCAAAATAACGCCCTTTGGCTTTTTTTGCCCCACGGTGAAACCCGAGTCGCGGAAATTGTTGTTCTGTTGACAGATATAAATACGGGTAGGTCTTGTCATCGCGCAATAAAATATTGTAACGCGGTAAAAATTCTTTGATTAAGTTGTTCTCTAAAATAAGCGCTTCGGTTTCTGTGTGCGTAACCGTGACCGTCACATTAGCAACCTGTTTCATTAATGCCGATGTTTTGGCGGCAAGCCCGCTGCTCCGAAAATACGATGACACCCGTTTTTTTAAGTCACGTGCTTT
>JALTKS010000010.1 GCA_027006175.1 Gammaproteobacteria bacterium | reverse complement strand
ATATTGATTGGATTACTTATTAGCTTCTTTGTTGGTTTGTTTTTAGTGAGTCGGCAATGGGAAGGTTTCAAAGATAGTTTCACCAATTTTATTTCATTAGAAGGCGCCATTGCATATGGGGTAGCGATTGTTTTTGTTAAAATCGCACACGAGCTAGGGCATGCATATACGGCAAAACATTATGGATTAAAAGTCCCCACAATGGGTGTCGCTTTCATGGTGATGTGGCCTGTGCTTTATACGGATACAACAGATTCATGGCGTTTAACCAGTCGGCGTGAGCGATTAAATATTGTTGCTGCAGGGATGATGGTTGAATTATCGCTGGCGGTCATAGCAACATTATTATGGAGTTTTCTCCCGGAAGGCGTTTTGCGCAGTATGGCCTTCATGGTTGCCTCTGTAAGCTGGGTCATGACATTGGCGGTTAACCTGAATCCTTTTATGCGATTTGATGGTTACTATTTGTTGAGTGATATTCTTGACACGCCTAACTTGCAAGACAGATCTTTTAATCTTGCAAAATGGTGGTTAAGAGATAAATTATTCGGAATAGGGGAGCGCCCAGATGAATGGCATGCCGTACGTAACCCTAATATTCTCATTGCCTATGCGATAGGAACATGGATTTATCGGTTTTTCCTGTTTATCGGTATTGCTGTGTTAGTTTATTATGTTTTCTTTAAGCCGCTCGGTTTTTTCTTAATGGCCGTTGAAATAGGGGTGTTCATCTTGCAGCCTATCGCCAGAGAAGTATCTGTATGGATTAGTTTAAAAGATAAAATAAAATGGAATCAAGCTACTAAGCGTTCTGCTTCTTTATTAGCCGTGATTATCATTTTATTTATTATTCCATGGCAGCAAGACAGTGAAAGTGTCGCTGTATTAAGGCCCATTAATTACACGCAACTATACAGTCCTGAATCAGCACGTATTGTTCATGTTAATAGAAAACAATATGACACCGTTAAAAAAGGTGATGTTGTTATTGAACTGGAATCACCTGAGCTCAATAGTGCCTATAACAAGGCCGCACTGCAGGTAAAAACACTCTCATTACAATTATCACGGGTAAGAACAGTTGAACAAATGATTGAGTTTAGTGACATTACGCGTGAACGTTTACGTGAATCACAAACAGAATTAGCCGCATTAAAAGGGCGCAAAGAGGCATTAAGACTTGTTGCCGAATTTGATGGAAAAGTGCTGTCTATTGATGAAACCTTGCGCGAAGGGCGTTGGGTTAATAGTGATCTTCCTTTAATGCAGATATCGGATGATAAAGAGTTATTAATTGAAACCTATGTACCTGAAAATGTAGTGTCACGATTAGTAAACGAACCTGCACGTTTCTATTCAAATACGGGTGTTGTATCACCGTTCAATGCCAGTATTGTCAACATTGATGCGGCGAGCACGCGAGACATGAAATCTCCCTGGTTCATTCAAACCTATGGTGGCGATGTTGCCGCTTCACCCGATAACACGGGTAAGATGATGACAGATGCAACAGTGTACAAAGTTATATTGAAACCTGTTGATCCGCTTAACTTAACGCATGTAGAGCGTGGCATTATCCAAATGCCGGTTGAATCAGAGAGTATTTTAGGGCGGTTTTGGCGTTTTGCTTTATCTGTCATATTGCGTGAAAGTGGTTTTTAATAATCGCACTAACACTTTCATCATTTCGTCATAATTACCATTTATTATCATTCCTGTCTCACTATAGGAATGTTAAATGAACCAAGCAAAATGCTCAGACTATATCAGTGGCATAACCCACGATCTTAAATCACCTCTAAATGGTATTATGGGTTTTATTCAAATTTCAATGAAAAAGCTCAAGAAACTGCCGGATATTCCTCAAGAAATCGTT
>JALTKS010000009.1 GCA_027006175.1 Gammaproteobacteria bacterium | reverse complement strand
CATTAGAAGAATTACTGGAAGGCTTACCTGACGATGCCACTGAACCTGCCTGGGTTGAGATGGTCACCAAACTTGAAAATCGTATTCAGCGTCTGGGGGCGATTAACCTCGCCGCAATTGATGAGTTTAAAGAACGCTCAGAACGAAAAGAATATCTGGATAAGCAAACAGAAGATCTGGTTGCCGCATTAACCACGCTGGAAAATGCAATCAGTAAGATAGATAGAGAAACGCGCACGCGCTTCAAAGAAACTTACGATAAAGTAAATGATGGCTTGAAGAGAATGTTTCCTCGTCTGTTCGGCGGTGGTCATGCGTACATGGAATTAACCGGTGATGACTTGTTGAATACAGGTATTACCATCATGGCTCGCCCACCGGGTAAACGTAATGGCACCATTCACCTTTTATCAGGTGGTGAGAAGGCATTGACAGCGGTAGCATTGGTGTTTGCAATCTTTGAATTAAACCCCGCACCTTTCTGTATGCTTGATGAAGTTGACGCACCTCTCGATGATGCCAATGTTGGTCGTTTCTGTGAGTTGGTAAAAGAAATGTCTGATCGTATTCAGTTTGTATTCATAACCCATAATAAGGTCACCATGGAAATGGCAGGGCAGTTGATGGGTGTGACGATGAATGAGCCGGGTTGTTCAAGATTAGTAACTGTTGATGTTGATGAAGCAGCCACATTGGCTGCAATGTAGAACCAAATGAGTCGTAGTGACTCTCAATAATAAAATTTGTTTGGAGCGCTGATGGACTCGTTGCGCATTACATTATTAGTTATTGGTGCTGTTTTTATTGCTGTTATCTATGGCTGGGAACGCATTAAACGACAAAAAAAACATGATCGCTATGCACGCTGGGGCGTTGCGGATGATGGTGAGTCGCATATCATTGGCCGAAATAGCGGTGATCCTGAAACAGACACAACATTAGTTTCTACTGCCTATGAAACTGATGCTTATGATGTACAAGATGAACCTCAGGACGACTGGCAAGAAGAGGTTGAAGCAAGCCTTCAGGAAGAAATACCTCAAACTGAAGATGAGCCTGATTTAGATTCCGATCCTGAGCTTGTTAAAAATTCTATTGATGATATTACCACCGAGCTCGAGGCTTTAGAGGAAATTATTTCTCATGAGCCGGAACAAAATGAAATGGAACTGGGGAATATTGATATTTCCGATGATCCTGTTGTAAGTGAACCGGATCAAATTATTGCGGTACATGTACTGGCAAGAGAAGGAGAGGTGTTTTCTGGTGCAGATATACTTAACCATTTGACCCAACTCGGTATGCAATATGGGGAGATGAATGTTTTTCACTGCCTGGGGCCAAATAGTAAAAGTATCTTTAGTATTGTTAATGCCGTTGAGCCGGGTATTTTTGATTTATCCGAGATGGAAAGCATGACAACACCCGCACTTTTATTAATGATGTCTTTACCTAATCCATTACCGGCACTTGAAGCCTATGACGGCATGTTAGGCACAGCACGCTCATTAGCCGATTCATTGAATGGGCGTTTATGTGATGAAACGCGGAGTGTGTTAACTCGACAGGCGATTGATGCGCAACGTGCCGAGTTAACTTAAAACAGTGATGCATTGATCCAAAAGTGTGTGGCAATACTGGCAGCATAGCCAAGCGCAATAACTGGCATCCACTTGAGATGACCAAAGAAAGTGTATTGACCGCGTGCCTGACCCATTAATGCAACACCTGCAGCAGAACCGATAGACAGTAATGAACCACCAACACCGGCTGTCAGGGTAACCAGTAACCATTGTCCTGTGGACATATCCGGGTTCATGGTTAATACCGCAAACATGACAGGAATATTATCAACGATGGCAGAAAGCCCGCCGACAGTAATATTGGC
>JALTKS010000008.1 GCA_027006175.1 Gammaproteobacteria bacterium | reverse complement strand
AATTAATGATGTAATGAATATTGAGTAATAAACCACATATATTAATAGTTGATGATGAACCTCGTAATATACGTATCTTATATGAGATTTTTGGTGATGACTTTAACCTACGGTCATCGTCTAACGGAGAACAAGCACTTGAGGATGTGAAAGACTATCCTCCAGATATTATTTTACTCGACATTATGATGCCTGGTATCGATGGCTATGAGGTTTGCCGGAGAATTAAAGAGTCATCTGAGTTTCGTAATATAAAAATAATTCTTGTTTCTGGAAAGGCACTTACTGAAGAACGGATCAAAGGTTATGAGTCAGGTGCGGATGACTTCGTTGCAAAGCCGTTTGATATAGATGAAATCCTCGCAAAAGTGAATGTGTTTGCAAAACTTAAGTCAATGGAAGAAGTGAATAAGTTAAAGACAGATTTCCTTAGTCTAATTAATCATGAGATGGGTACGCCGTTAAATCACATTATAGGCATATCTGACTTGTTGATAAAACAAGGTGGTTTAGATGATGTTGTATCTTCATCTCTATTAAATATAGGTAATGCTGCTCATAATTTGAGTGATAAAATAAACAAGATCTTGTTTCTAGCGAAATTGAAACAGTCATCAAGCAATAAGTTAGTAGTGATGGATGCAGAAAATCTGATCACAGATGTTGTTCAATTATTAGGTGAATCACCAAAAAATTTGGATTTAGAATACAAAATAGACAAAGGCATTGAATTTTTTGGTGATTTTGAGCTGATGCAGAAACTATTTGTGTATTTATTTTCCACAGCAATGAATAATTCAGTTTCTTCGGTAGTATGTAGGATATTCTCATCTCACGATAAAGACCAGAACGACGGTGTTGCTATCGAAATTTTAGATGGTGGTGAGCAGATATCTGAGGAACAGATTAATCACTATTTTGATCCGTTTTACACTGAAGATGTCATGTTACATGGCGAAGGTTTGAATATTACGATGGCAATTTGCGCACAAATTGTGGCGATGCACGATGGAACAATTTCTATAAGTAACCATAATGACTCAGGAACAATCATTAATATTTGGCTGCCCATTCCCGCTTAAAACAAGTTTTCAGCATATTTTTACTAATTATTTTGTGTCATTTGTCGATAGCTAACTATATTAGAGTTGACAATAACTGTGTTTGTTTAAGTGATTAAAATATATAGGAATTTTAGGGAATGTCGGATGGATGTCATGACAAATATTAGTCGTTTATTAAGAGACAATGCTCCACCACTTTTATATACATTACTTATAGCAGGGTTATGGTTTTATGATTTTCACACATTAACTTTTGTAGTTGCTGTTTTCTTCGTTTGGCTTGGAACCATCCAGAAAAGATTACATAGAGAAAAAAGCTGTTCCAGGCAAGATAGTGATGAAAAAGAGGGGCTATTGTCATCAATCAAAACACAACATAAATGTTATGAAGGTGTAGCAAGTCGTATTTCACATGAGAATACGGCGATCAGTGAAGAGGTAGAAAGAATATCAAAGATGGTTGCTGAAGCAACGACAGAATTGGCAGAAAGTTTTAGTTTAATGAATAGATATGCGGGTGAGCAGAAATCACTCGTAAGCGGAATGTTAGGCGATAGTCAGACGGATAATGGTGATAGTGCTTCGATCAATGATTTTATAAAAGATACCGAAGATATGATGAATTATTTCATTGATACGATTGTGAATACCAGTAAGGAAAGTGTTCGTCTGGTTTATAAGTTAGATGATTTGAGTGAGAAGATTGTTTCTATCGAGGTTCTATTAAAGGACCTGAAGTTTATATCAGATCAAACTAATTTACTTGCATTGAATGCCAGCATAGAAGCAGCACGAGCTGGCGAACATGGTCGGGGTTTCGCTGTTGTTGCAGACGAAGTACGAAATCTTTCTATGAGTTCGACTCAATTTAGTGATCAAATTCATGATGTCGTTGCGGATGCAATAGATGGTATCAAGGACGCAAGAACAGTTATTGATGGCATTGCATCACGAGATATGCGTTTTGTGATTGATGCAAAAACCAAGAATACTGAAATATCAAATATTATTTGTAAGTTGCAGAAACAAGCCGATACAAATATGCAGGAAATTTCACTCATTGCAGATAATCTTGATAACTCCGTCAATGTAGCAATACGGTCACTGCAATTTGGCGATATTGTTACACAGTTAGCAGGGCATGTGTCACAACGCAGTAACAATATTACGCATATTGCGAATGATATTACAGAAACGATTAATAGCCAATCACAAGCATCAAATGAACTAGAAATAGTTGCTTCTATAAACAGTGTGAATCAGGTATGTAATAGAAGTGTTGAATATTTGAAAGGTATAAATGATTCGCCGGTTGCGCAGGATAAGATGGAATCTGGAGAGATTGATTTGTTCTAGTAAGGTATTAAGAAAGGAGTAGTTATGAGCATAAGTATTACCAAGGATAGTGCTAATGATGAGGTGTGTATTACTATTCAAGGCAGGTTTGATTTTTCAATGAATAGTGATTTTAGAAAAATATTGTCAGATCCGGATTGTTTAGGTGATAAGTACACTATCGATATGGGAGCAGTTGAAGATCTGGATAGCTCTGCACTGGGAATGCTTTTATTGTTAAGAGAAAAAGCCGGTGGTGATAATGCCAATATTAATATCACACGCTGCCGTCCAGATATAATTGAGATGCTAAAGATGGCGAATTTTCAAACAATGTTTAATATTGCCTAAATGAAAATACTTATAGCCGAAGACAGTAAGCTCAGTCGCAGTGTATTGTCCTCAATACTTGAGAAATATGACTATACAGTTATAGAAGCAGAAAATGGCGAAGAAGCAATTGAGAAGTATATTGAATTTGATCCTGATATAGTGTTAATGGATCTTATGATGCCGGTAATGAATGGCTATACGGCAACAAAAGAAATAAAGAGGATTTCCGGCGACAAATTTATTCCCGTTATTGTTATAACCTCTATTGTAGAAACTTCATCTCTAACCGAATCTGTTGAATGCGGCGCAGATGACTACCTGAATAAGCCATATAACGCTGAAGCAATTCACGCCAAGATTGTTGCTTTATCGCGAATTAAAAAATTGCATGATAGCTTGAGAGAGCATGAGCGAAGATTAGAAGCTTTAAATGAAGAGGCTGAAGCGGATTTGCTTGTCGCAGAACATATATATGATTTTGTTTTAGATAAAGGGCACGATGTTTTATCTAGCGTAAGAAAATATATGCGCCCCGTTACCAATTTTAATGGTGACATATTGTTTTCAGCCCATACCCCATCAGGTGGACTTAATATCATGTTAGGTGATTTCACCGGCCACGGACTAACTGCCGCTATTGGTGCTATTCCTGCGTCAGATATTTTTCATCAAATGACTGTCAAAGGTTTTTCTATCGGTGATATTGCCGTTGAACTCAATAAGCGATTAAAAAAGATCCTTCCATTGAATATGTTTTGTGCAGCCAGTTTAATTGAGATCGATCAAGAGAGAACCACCATGAGTGCCTGGAATGGCAGTATGCCTGACATCATTGTTACTGATAGTAATGGTAATTTAATCAATAGAATTGCATCTTCTCATACCGCTCTGGGAATAGTCTCTGATGATAAATTTGATCGAAAGATTGATATTTCCTCTTTAAAAGGTGATGAGTTAATTTATATGTGCAGTGATGGTTTACTTGATGCCCGCAATAAAGATAGTGAAAAATTTGGTATGGATAATTACCTTGGTCTATTTGAAAGAAACAAATCGAGCCATGTGAATTTAAATAATATTGTCGATGAATTATTCAGTTTTGCAGAAGATGGTGAAATTAATGATGATATATCTATTATTGAAGTTAACCTGGATAAAAACGTTGATACGTGGCATGCAGATAATAAGGATCTTATTGAAAGAAAAAGAATTACGACAGGATGGTCTGCAAGTATTTCATTTGATGCCGGCTCACTAAGAGAAACCAACCCAGTCCCATTATTGTTAGATATGGTAAACGGAATTAATGTTATTCATGGACATAAGGAGCGGTTATATACTGTTATGAGTGAATTTTTTACCAATTCACTTGATCATGGATTACTTCGGCTTGAATCATCTTTGAAATCAAGCCCTGAAGGGTTTATGGAATACTTTTCGCAACGTGAAAAACGTTTGTCTGAATTGACAGATGCATCAATAATGATCAGCATTGAACAAAAGAAAATAGATGATGAATGGGTTATCGTTATTGATGTAAAAGATACTGGTTCAGGATTTGATGTTAAAAAATCATCTGCAACGTTAGAAGACAATTCAGGTTTGTCTGGGCGTGGCGTAGAATTGGTTAAACGAATATGTCGGTCGGTTGAATATAATGAGAAGGGTAATGAAGTTAGAGCAATTTATTCTTTTGCAAAGAAATAAATATCGAATTTTATTCAAGTTGTTATAAAATCATAAACTTTCTTGTTTAATTTATTCTGTTCCAGATGTAGTCGATTCTTCGCGTAACAGGCTAACGATAATTCATCAATAATATCATTGGCGGATGTATTTTCATAACGTGACCAAATTTCACCCCATTGATTTAAAGAAAGGTTCTTTCCCCACCGCATGATTTCAGCATATTTATTAAGAAGTGAATGAAGTTCATTGGGATTTTGTGCATGAAGCAGAGATTCCAGTATTTGTTTTTTATTTTTATATCGATTAATAGCGTTGGTTGCATAGGAAATAGATGTAGAAAGCACGCTGTACACCAGGTACGCAGCGAGTAATGACAAAATAACTTTCAACCAGTCGTTGATAAAAATTGCGTTGTCAGTTTTTCGTCGCAGCGTAACTATTTTGCCGGTATGTGGGTTGAATGTTTTATATACAAGTTCAGGTAAATCATAGAGGCCGCTACGGCTGTAACTTAATGGTATCTCAATACTAACGGTATTATTAAAATTATCATTTAGTTTAGTCGTTGATTCTACATTGCCGAATTTTATGTTTGTATTATTATTTAAAGGAATAGCTAGCGTCGATAAGGTGGACGGCGAAATATCAGTACTTGATAAAGCAATATGCCAATGTTGGCTGGATATCAGCTGACTGCTTACATTAAGTGTTCCTACTGGCATCAGCGGTGGTATATAGGAAGGCAGTTTTTTTATATTTAGCCGTTTAACAGGCGGAAAGAACTTTCTTTGAATCTTGCCGCTTAACCAATAATTGACCGAGGGTGGGGTGAATAACTGATTGCCATCAAAAAGCGGGTATAAGACCCAGGTGGCAGTTATTTTGTAGCGGCCATCACTGAGTATTTTTTTGGTTGGTTTTAATTTATATGTATCGATACCTTCTTGATTAAAATCACTTAATTCAATGCGTGCAAACTTTGATGTTGTAATAACTGAGCTAGTAATCCGTATTTGTTGTCGCTGCCATGCGCTTACAGCACTATAAGATGATTCAAAGGTAACATTGCTACCAATAACATGTGCGGGGTTTACGACTAAATCTATCGGCATAGATTTGTATTTACCTAATTGAACAGATTCTATTTGGGTTGAACCGGGTTGTCGTGGATAAAGGTTTATGCGTAATTCCTGTATGGCATTGTTGTCATCTAGCTTATTTGAGCTTTCAACAATTTCAAGACCAAAATTATTCTTTAAATGGCTAATATCAATTAATGAAATACTGGTATTTATATTGCTTGCAATGATGGTCGCCTGAACAGGTGTGCCCAGTTCCACCTGGGTTTTATCAGTAATAAGACGCAACATACCGTCTGCGTAGGATAATAGTGGCATTAAAAACAGAATAACTATGGTGAGTATTTTTACCATGCTGGAACACCCGGTAAAACGTCTGGTTCATCTAATGGAGCGGGATAACCCTCTTCGATTTCAAATATCCTTCGCCACAATAATACCTGATTATCCAGTAGCTTATTAAGTTTTGACAGGCTTCTGTTATTAAGCGCACTATTATAAGCAGTGTCTTTAATCTTTTTCTTATTGACTGCTGTCTGGTTTGCAAACTCAAGTCCTCTCAGGATAATAAATTCGGGTATATCAACCTCTTTATTGGTATTGCTATTGTTGCTAACAAGATCATTTAATTCACTGTTATCAAGGGAGATATTGTTGTTCTCAGAAAAGCTAACATCGTTGTCGGCACGCGCAGAACGGGGGCCTCGACCAGCACGACTTGTAATGGCAAGTAGTTTTTTTCGTTCTTCTGTTGCTAACAGTGCTTTTTCTGCAAAGGCTTTATTCATCAGGCTTGGTTGATGAGAAGGGGTATAGAGTAAAGCACTATTGAAGTTAGATATTGCCAGTGCATAGTTGCCTGTTTGAAAATAACTATTGCCGAGATTGTATAATGTTTTGGTGAAATCCTCAGGTGATTCGGCAAGCAGAACGGCTTGCTCAAATAAACGAATGGCACGAGGGTGGTCGGATAAGCGGTATGATGATATGGCCTCTCCAAATCGCGCATCGAAACCATCAATGGCAGAATATAATTCCCTTGATTTTACATACTGCTTTTTCATTAAAGTCGTATAGGCAGCACGAAGCGCATCAGATTGACTGGCAAAGCCTGTTGTACTGATAGTTGAAAGCACAATAAGTGAAATCGTCACTATCATTACATTTACATGGTTGGTTTTTCTTAAGAATAGTTTCTTTTGGGGTAAATAATAAGGAAACATATTAAGAAAGAGAAACAAGATAGCGGGTATAAGAAACAGATAGAATAGTTCACGCCAGTTTTTTTCCGTAGTTTCATTAGCTGAAAGAGTGGAGTCAGTTTTAATTTGTTCAATAATACTATTAATAGCCGTGTTGTCTGTTGCGGATGTTCTAAAGAGTCCACCGGTTTTGTTGCTAAGATATTGATAGTTTTCTGGACGAGGGCGACTAATAACAGGGCGACCATCAACCGTTATCCAGCCATCATTAAAGGCGGGGACAGCTTCACCATTATTAGTTGCCATTAGAAGTGTATGAACTGTAACATTGTTTTCCAGGAAGTCTGTAGTAGCTTCTTTTAATAGATCATTTTCCACAAGATCGGTGTCGGCATCTGTTATTAGAAGAATAGATTTGTTAATGGCATTTTCTTTTATATATTGCTTCGCCAGTTTTAGTGCAGAGAGTGGTTTGCTGCCCTGACTTGGCGGGGTAAGAAAACTCAGATTTTTAATATAAAAGCGTAATGCCTTTTTGTCATAAGTCAGCGGCACATAGAGATGTGGTTTCGCTGCATAGGTAATAATACCAATACGACTATCTGTTGCCGTATTGACAAGCTGGTTTATTTTTTTATGTGCTTGTCGTAGCCGGTTTGGTACAAGGTCGGTAGCATGCATAGACTGAGAAATATCGAGTACGATCATTATATCGTTGCGATGACTATTATTAGTATATGTTTCATCGGCAAACCGTGGGCCGGCGGCTGCGATGGCAAATAACACCCAGGCAAGATAATAGGTAATATTTCGTATCGATGCGCCGTTGCTTAACCTATTTGAATTTCGTATTACAACCCAGGGTTGTAATTCCTTTTTTACGTAATTATTAAGGTGTTTTGTCTCAACGTATTTTCGCAATAACAACAAAATGACAGGTTGTACTGCTATTAACAACAGCCAGGGCATATTCCAACTAAGCGAACTCATGGTTGTTTACCTACCAGTGAGCGCATCTGGTAAAGTGTTAATAATATGAGTGCGAGTAATAATGGCCATTGATAAAGGCTTTGGCGATAATGGCGTGAAATTTTTTTCTCTTGATTATATTGTTGCTGTTCAATGTCGGCAATAGCTTGTTGTAATGAAAGACTGTTGCCAGCTAAATAACTTTTAGCCTTTGTCTTTTCAGCCATTTTTTTAAGTAATGCGCGATCAGCAGGGTGATAGACGAGTCCGGTAGTACGTTGTTCTTCTGCCGAATAATTATCGGCACCAAC
>JALTKS010000007.1 GCA_027006175.1 Gammaproteobacteria bacterium | reverse complement strand
CAATGTTGAACTTGATGGTTAAAAACAATTCAACATCAGAAATTATTGAAAAGATCGTCGCCGAATGGGATGTCGATGCCAGTCAGGCAGAAAGAGATCTTCTGGAATTCAGTGCTGAAATGCGTAAGGCCTTCCGCTGATGAGAAACTTGAATATTGCTGTTACGGGTATGAATGCCAAGCCTGATAATCCAGGCCCTGGTCTGGCCGTCGCGCGTTGTTTACGCGAGTCAGATGATTTTGAAGGGCGTATTATTGGTTTGAGTTACGATGTCATCGATCCGGGTTTATATTTGCGTGAGCAATGTGATGCGGGTTATTTATTGCCTTATCCTTCAGCCGGTGAAGATGCATTGCTGGAACGACTTAAGGCAATTCATGCACATGAAAAGATAGACATCTTGATACCCTGTCTTGATGCAGAGCTTCTTGGTTTCGCACGACTGCTACCTGAGATAGAAAGCATGGGTATTAAATGCTTGTTGCCTGATGCGGAACAGCTTCAAAAACGCAATAAAGATCGTTTGGATGAATTGGCCAGCAATGCCGGTTTGGATTATCCACAAACAACGCGTGTTACACATGCGGGTTTTTTCTACCAGTGTTCTCACGAAGGTTGGCAATACCCACTGGTTGTTAAAGGTCAGTTTTATGATGCAGCAATTGCACATAATGCCGATCAAGCAGCAGAAGCCTTTCGACGTATTGCTAATGAGTGGGGGTTACCCGTTTTAGTACAACAGTTTGTGGAAGGTGAAGAAGTTAATTTAACTGGCATCGGTGACGGCAAAGGCGGGCTGCACGGCAGTGTCATGATGCGTAAACGTGCCTTGACTGATAAAGGTAAAGCATGGGCGGGCATTTCTGTCTATGACGAAGGTTTACTGGAAACTGCTAAAAAATTAGTCAAAGAACTATGCTGGTCAGGCCCTTTGGAAGTCGAAGTATTAAGTGACGCAAATGGGCGCTATTACTTGATTGAAATAAACCCACGTTTCCCCGCATGGATTTATCTTTCTTATGGCGTGGGGTGCAATTTACCTAAACTACTAGTGGACTTGATTGAAACCGGTTCTCTACCAGCAGATATACCGACACCTGAAGTAGGAAAAATGTTTATACGCTATGCACAGGAAACGGTGATTACATTACAACAATTTGAATCGATGACAGTCTATGGCGGACTGGATCAGACTACGACGAGCGAGTGAATACAATGAGTGAACAGAAAAAAACCTGGATGAAACCATCGTTAGCGCCCCATGTGATAGGTGGCTTAAATAAATTTGGTGGTGGCGGTGTGCCAACACACCGTACTGAAGTTGATGGCAATAAAATCGATGATTTAGTTGCTCGCTTTGGCTCGCCATTATTTATACTTTCTGAGCAGCGTTTACGCGACAATGCCCGGCGTCTTATTGATGCCTTTGAAACACGCTACCCCGATGTTATTTATGGTTGGTCTTATAAAACCAATTATCTAGGTGCTGTCTGTCAAGTGATGCATCAGGAAGGTGCCTGGGCAGAGGTTGTCTCTGCCTTTGAATATGAAAAAGCACGGTCGCACGGTGTGCCAGGCAATAAAATTATTTTTAATGGTCCTCATAAGCAACGTGAAATTTTGGAACAGGCCGTTGCCGAAGGTGCCAGAATTCATATTGATAACCTGGATGAACTTTATACACTTGAATCGGTTGCGGCTGATGCAGAACGTGTTGTTAGTGTCACGATACGCCTAAACTTTGATACTGGTTTTACCGATCCATGGAGTCGTTTCGGCTTTAATATTGAAAGTGGACAGGCAATGGATGCAGCACGCCGTATTGGTGCGAGTGACCACCTTGAATTAAAAGGATTACACAGCCACATCGGTACCTTTATTCTTGATACGCGTGCTTATGAAGCACAGGTGAGAATCATGTGTGCCTTTATGGAATCTGCTGAAAATGAAACGGGTTGTGAAATTAACAGCATCGATATCGGTGGTGGTTTTGCTTCAAGAAATGCGCTACATGGTAGTTACTTACCACCCGAGCAGGTTGTGCCTGAAATTGAACAGTATGCACAGGTGATCTGTGACACATTGCTGGAAGCAACGCGTGGCCGTACTACCCGCGGTAAACCTCAACCAACTTTGATTCTTGAAACAGGTCGCGCAACGGTTGATGATGCCGGTAGCCTGATTACCTCGGTCGTGGCAACGAAACATCTGCCCGATGGGCGACGTTCTGCGGTACTGGATGCAGGTGTCAATCTCTTGTTTACCGGCTTCTGGTATGATCATAAAGTAGAATTGGCGCAGGAACCGGAAGGAATCCCGGAGGAAACGGTTTTATATGGCCCGCTTTGTATGAATATTGATGTGGTGCGCTCAAGTATCAGTTTGCCGCCACTCAGTATTGGTAATCGCATGGTGATTTCACCGGTTGGTGCTTATAACAATACTCAATGGATGCAGTTTATTGAATATCGCCCAAATGTCGTGATGACACACGGTGATGGAGACGTTACCGTGATTCGAGAAGCAGAAGACCTGGAGCATATGACAACACTTGAACGTATTCCTGAACATCTGCAAACTTCTTCTATTATGGAGAATGAAGACGTTTAATCGTGCTAAATAATACGCTATTAAAAGAGCTTCATGATTTTGGAGAAGGGTTGTTGCGTGCTTACGCAACGATCCTCTTCTCTAATAACTGGCTTATTGGTGTGTTATTTTTAGGCGCCAGTTTTTGGTATCCGAATGCAGGGTTAGCCGGTTTGATTGGCGCCATTGTTGGTACGATAACAGCACGTATGTTGTCATTTCCAAATCTATCTGAAGGCTTACATATTTATAACAGTTTATTGGTTGGGCTAGCATTAGGTATTGTTTATCGACTCGATAATTATTTGATTGTTCTTATTATTATGGGTGCGGTTTTAGCGGTGATTTTAACCGTGGCGTTAACTGATGTGTTATGGCGTCTTGAGCATTTGCCAGTATTAAGTTTGCCCTTTGTGATGGTTGCCTTTACCTGTTTTTTTGCTGCACAAGCCTACGGTAATTTAAGTGTTTATTTATTTCCATCAACACCGATTGATCCCTTGTTTGGTGGCTTTGTTGATAATTTCTTAGTGGCATTAGGATCCGCGTTTTTTATCCCTCATCCTATTGCTGGTTTAATGTTTTTTGTTGGTTTGTTATTAACATCACGCTATTTAGCGTTGTTGGCGATAACAGGTTATTTTGTTGGTTATAGTTTATTAACCTGGCTTACTGGTAGTATTCATCCCGTGATGGGTCAGTGGGGCGGGTTTAATTTTATTCTTACCGCGATAGCGGTTGGTGGTGTTTTTACTATTCCCAGTTGGCAAAGTTTTTTATTGGCAATGGTGGCTGCGGCACTTTCTTCTGTGGTGGCAATGGCGGTGCAAGGGGTATTACAAATATACAGCTTGCCGGTTTTAGCGATACCGTTTCTTTTAACAACGCTGACTGTTCTTGCCGCAATGAGAAAGCGTCAAACCACCTCGCCACCTCATTTATTGCTTGAATCGCCTTCGTTACCTGAGTGTAGCTATGAACAGGCACGACTGGCAAAAAGTCGTGGCGCCGAGCCGGATAGTGTTCCATTAGCAGCCCCGTTTTTTGGTAGCTGGGATATTTACCAGGGCTTTAATGGGCCGCATACACATCAGCCTCCCTGGCAACATGCGCTTGATTTTATTATTACCAAACGGGGTTGTAGTTACCGAAATAACGGCACAAGCCTGAATGACTATTATTGTTTTGACTTGCCGGTATTGTCGCCTTGTTATGGAACCGTTGTTCGTTACCAGGATAACTTGCCTGATAACCCACCTGGCGAAGTTGATGCTAAAAACAACTGGGGGAATTTTGTTCTTATTTACCTTGATAGTGGCTTATACGTTTTGCTTGCTCATTTGCGTGAAGAAAGTGTCACCGTTGTAGAAGGTGAGCGATTAATACCGGGGCAGCCATTAGCACGCTGCGGTAATACAGGTCGTTCACCACAACCTCATTTACATATGCATGTACAAACAACCGCCGTGTTGGGTAGCCCGACACAGTCATTCCATCTTGTTGGTGTAACGGTGCAGTCAGATACCGATGCTGCTGCAGGTTTCTACCTGGCAAGTCGCCCGGATGAAGGGGATCATATCAGTGTGTTGAAATCAGATGGCTTACTTCAGCACGCATTGCATATGCCGTTAGGCCTGCAATTACGCTATCGGTACAGTACGGATGAATCAACCTGGACAACACAAACCCTTACTGCCTCTATGGATTTAGAAGGGCATTTTCTGCTGACGAGTGGCAGCGGTGCTTCGACACGGTACATGGAGGAAGGTGGCGTTTTATACTTCTATTGTCGGCAAGGACCGAAAGATATTTTGTTAGATACGTGGATATTGTCATTGGGCTTATCACCTTTGGCAGATGCAACGATTGAATGGCAAGATAAGCCTTCAGATCGTTTATTACCAGTAAGCTATTTACATAAGGTTTTACGTAGTGTGATAAGGCCTTTAGGTGGTGGTTTAGACAGCCTTTATCATCGTGTCAAGCGAGATAATACCTGGCATCAAACAGGTGTACATCAATTGTCTCTGCTTCCTGGTATTGTTGTTAAAGCAGAGTCAAACGTAGAGATTGTGCCTCATCGCGGCTGTGTTCATCTTTTGCTTAAAACAAATGGAATAAAGGTAGAGGTCGTTTTGGAAGAAATATTAACCCTGGAGGATCAGGGTATACCACAAACAGAAATTAGTTTATTATCGTAATTAGACTGTGTCTAGAAGAGGAAGGTGAATGGTGAAAAGTTACAAATTACTATTGGGTTCATTTGTATTACTAAGTTCTTTATCTCAACCCGTTATGGCTGGAGAAGAGTGGGATGTTAAGTTAGACGTTCAGGCGAGCACCGGTGATTATAGTGGCTCAACACAACGTAATGATGTCAATAGCATTGGTGCATTTGTATCAGCAGAATACCTGGATAAAGTCGGTTTTACCTTAGGTTACAGTAATACTAAAATCGATTTTAAATCTAATATTAAAGATATCGATCAAGATGTCTTTTATGCCAGTGCAAGAACCTATCTGACACCGGATAAAGTATCTGGAAAATTCACCCTTCGTTTAGATTTGTATAAAGTTGATAATAACGATGCAACTAAAAGTACGGATGAAGGTAGAATTATTGCTCCGCAGATTTCTTTTATTCCGACAAGTAAGAATTGGTATGTGGATTTAGGTTACACACATTCAAACTATGCAGGAAGTTTGAGTCTGGATCAGTGGACGCCAACAGTAGGGTTTGCCTTTAATAATAAATATGATTGGCTGCAACTACGTGGTTATTTTATTGACTCTTCAAACAGTGCGCGTACTCAAGGTGAAGGCAGTACACAAGCGCTGGAAGCTAAATTGACGCATTACTTTAAGCCAGGTGCCGCATTGGGTGTTGACCGTTTTTACGCGACAGCCTTAGTGGGTGAAAGAATATTTGCAGTTGATTCGGATGCGGCGTCTGTTTATAACCTTGCCGATATACAAAAAGGATCACTTTCGCTTGGCGCTGCCTGGGATCTAAACGATTCCTGGGATGTGTTATTTATCGCGGGTGTTGAGCGTTATGATAACCAATCTATTAATGATGAATACGACAACCGTTACGCTTACTTTAATATCAGTAAAAAATGGTAAGCAATAATGAAAAAATTGTATTGTTACTGGGTGCTACTCGTTTTATGGGCACCACTGAACACGGTTGCTTTAGAAGAAACTAATACATGGGGTGATTCCCATCGGTTAGAAGCACAAGGAAAGTATAAAGAAGCGGCGGCACTGATTGAACCTTATCTTAGCGCCGGTGGTAATACGGCTGAATATGCACTGCTCCGTTATGGTTGGCTAAATTATTTATTGCGTAACCATAATGATGCTATTCGTAGCTATGAAAAAGCCCTGGCGCTTAACCCTGATTCAATTGATGCCCGTTTGGGCTTAACCTTGCCATTGTTGGCTCAGGAAAGATGGAAGGAATCTGCACGTTATGCAAAACAAATCTTGCAGCGTGCCCCCTGGCACTTTACTGCCCATGTAAGGTTGTTGGTGAGCGAAGAAGGGCAGCGCAAATGGTCTGTGATGAAGAATCACGCGTCCATATTGGCAGCACATTACCCAGCATCAGCTACCCCATGGGTTTATCTTGCCAGAGCAGAAGCATGGCAGGGGGATTATGAAGCAGCTAAACGGGCTTATTTACGCGTTTTGAGACGAATTCCTGAGCATATTGAAGCAAATGCCTTTATTGTCAAAGGACGCGATGAAGAATAGTTATTATAATAATGTCTGGAAAGCCTCCTTTAGGAGGCTTTTTTTGTGTTAAATATGTTTAAACAGCCCTCTAAACCCATGAAGTACTAGCGTTTTACCGGTCTCGGAGCTATAATCAGCGCGCTTTCACGGTTTTTGTGGTTAGAAAGCGATTTTTGGAGTGGGCCTTGTGCCCATTTTTTGTTTCCGGAAGGAATGAAATGGGTCAACAGGCAGTAAAAATAGCGGCAATGATCGAGCCATCACTGGATGCGCTGGGTTATGAGTTGGTTGGTGTTGAATATGCCGCACAGGGTAAGCACTCCATATTAAGGGTATATATAGATACGTCAGAGGGTGTTGACGTCAATGATTGTCAGAAAGCGAGCCATCAAATTAGTGGCGTGCTGGATGTTGAAGAACCATTGTCGGGTCAGTACACCCTGGAAGTATCGTCGCCAGGACTTGAGCGACCTTTATTTACTGCCGCGCACTATGAGCGTTTCATCGGTGAACGTGCAGAAATAAGAATGCATAGCCCAATAGACGGACAACGAAAATTTGTAGGGCAGCTTGCCGGTGTTGAAGATAACAAGGTGCTGCTGGATTTAGACAATGAGCAAAGCATTTCGCTTTCGCTTGCAGATATCGATAAGGCAAAACTGAAACCGGAGTGGTAACAAGCCGGTATTGCAGGAACAGAGGCAGAGGATATGTCGAAAGAAATACTAATGGTTGTTGATGCAGTCTCGAATGAGAAAGGCGTTGAAAAAGAAATTATTTTTGGCGCAATTGAAGCGGCATTAGCAACAGCCACAAAGAAACGCCATAAAAGCGAAGGCGAAATTGGTGTGCGTGTTGAGATTGATCGTGAAACCGGTGATTACGATACTTTCCGTACCTGGGATGTTATCGATGTTATGGATTTCGATCCGGAAACACGCGACTCTGTTTTGACTTATGAAGAAGCTGTTTTACGTGATCCAGACGTGCAGATAGGTGATGTCATCAGCGAGCCAATGGAATCAGAAGCCTTTGGTCGTATTGCAGCGCAAACAGCCAAGCAAGTTATTATGCAAAAGGTACGCGAAGCAGAACGTGCGCAAGTTGTTGATGCCTACAAGGATCGTGTTGGTGAGTTGGTAACGGGTGTGGTGAAGCGTGTTGAACGCGGCAATGTCATTATTGATCTTGGCAACAATGCGGAAGGCTTGATTTCACGTGAAGACATGATCCCACGTGAACCCGTGCGAACCGGTGATCGGGTACGTGGTTACTTATACGAAGTCAGTTCTGAACCACGTGGCCCGCAATTATTTATTAGTCGTGTATCACCTGAGTTCTTGATTGAATTATTTAAACTCGAAGTGCCTGAAGTGGGTGATGAGTTAATTGAAATTTTAGGCGCAGCGCGAGATACCGGCTTACGCGCCAAGATTGCAGTGAAGAGTAATGATCAGCGTATTGATCCTGTTGGTGCCTGTGTTGGTATGCGTGGCTCACGTGTGCAAGCAGTATCAAGTGAAATAGCTGGTGAGCGTGTTGATATTATTTTATGGGATGAGAATCCAGCACAATACGTAATTAATGCAATGTCTCCTGCTGAAGTCGCATCAATTGTAATTGATGAAGACTCGCACACGATGGATATTGCCGTTGCTGAAGATCAATTGTCATTAGCGATTGGTCGCGGCGGTCAAAACGTGCGTCTGGCCAGTGAATTAACTGGTTGGGAACTTAATGTCATGTCTGAAGCGCAAGCGGAAGAGAAAAGTGACTCAGAGTCAGATAAAGTTCAGAAGCTATTCATGGAACAAATGGATGTGGATGAAGAAATTGCAGTTATTCTCGTGCAGGAAGGGTTTACTTCATTAGAAGAAGTTGCCTACGTTCCTGTAGAAGAAATGCTTGAAATTGAAGAGTTTGATGAAGACATTGTTAATGAACTACGAAATCGTGCAAAAGATGTATTGCTGACAAAAGCGATTGCATCAGAAGAACTACTTGGCGATGAAAAACCTGCTGACGACCTTCTTAATATGGAAGGCATGGATGAGCAACTGGCTCATAAAATGGCGGCGAAGGGTATTATTACAATGGAAGATCTGGCTGAACAATCGGTAGATGAGATTGTAGAGATTGAAGGCCTCGATGATGAGCGTGCAGCAGAGTTAATTATGAAAGCACGTGAACCATGGTTTGCTGAAGAAGAAAACCAGGGTTAATAACAAGACAACTTAAAGAGAAGTGATGAATGTCTGACGTAACAGTAAAACAGTTAGCAGAAGTAGTGGGTATCTCGGTAGAGAGATTGCTTAGCCAGATCGTGGATGCTGGCCTAACTGCCGAAGATGAAAATTCAGAAATTTCTGATACAGATAAAGCAAAATTGCTTAGTTATCTGCGTACATCACACGGAAAGGATGCAGATAAAGAAACCATAGTGAATGCAGAGCCCAAAAAGATAACCTTAAAGCGACGTACGGTCAGTGAGTTGCGTGTAGGCAGTGGTGCCAAAACCAAAACAGTTAATGTGGAAGTGCGCAAGAAACGCACTTACGTTAAACGCAGTGTTGTTCAGGCAGAAGAAGAAAAGCTCAGAGAAGAACAGGCGCGTATCGAAGAAGAAGCACGCTTAAAGCAAGAAGCAGAACAACGCGCGTTAGATGAAGCCAAAGCCAGGCAAGAAGCCGAAGCCAGACAAGCTGAGGAAGATGAAGCTGCACGAGTTAAGGCAGAACAGGAAGAAGCAGAGAAATTAAAGGCAGCCGCTGAGGCAGAAGCTAAAGCTAAAGCAACCAAGACAGTCGATAAAAAACCGGCCACAGATATAGAAAAGAAAGCAACTGGTGATCCTCGCAAAGCTAAAGGACGGGCTAAAGATAAAGAAAAATCGTCAGGTGGAACCAAATACGGACGCAAAGAATTACATGTTTCCGGTGACAAGTCAGGTCGCCGTAAAAAACGTACCAAGGGTAAGCGTCACTCTGTTTCATCAGGTGGTTCGGAAGAGCATGCTTTTGAAATGCCTACAGCGCCTATTGTGCATGAGGTACAAATCCCTCAAACCATCACTGTTGGTGATCTCGCACAAAAAATGAAAGTTAAAGCGGGTGAAGTTATTAAGGTAATGATGGGCATGGGTAGTATGGTAACCATTAACCAAATGCTTGATCAGGATACAGCGGCAATTGTTGTTGAAGAAATGGGGCATACACCAAAAATGATGGTGGAGAATGCCGCAGAAGAAGAAATTTTATCTGTTAAGCAGGAATTAACAGGTGATGAAGTCACACGAGCACCGGTTGTTACCATTATGGGTCATGTTGATCACGGTAAAACATCACTGCTGGATTATATTCGTAAAGCAAATGTGGCTGATGGCGAAGCCGGCGGAATCACGCAGCACATCGGTGCTTACCATGTCGATACTGACAAGGGCATGATTACCTTCCTGGATACACCTGGTCATGCTGCCTTTACTGCCATGCGTGCCCGTGGCGCTAAAGCGACTGATATTGTTGTGATCGTCGTTGCCGCAGAAGATGGCGTGATGCCACAAACTAAAGAGGCTATTCAACACGCACGTGCATCGGGTGTGCCGATGATTATTGCGATTAACAAGATTGATAAGCCAGAAGCCGATCCAGCTAAAGTTACGAATGAATTGGTTGCAGAAGAAGTTGTACCGGAAGAATACGGTGGTGACGTCATGTTTATGAAAGTGTCTGCACATACCGGTGAAGGTGTTCCTGAATTATTAGATGCAATATTGTTGCAGTCTGAACTATTAGAATTAAAAGCGGTTGTTGATACCAAAGCATCAGGTGTTGTTATTGAAGCACGCCTGGATAAAGGTCGTGGTACGGTTGCGAGTATTCTGGTTCAGAACGGTACCTTGAAGAAGGGCGACATTATTTTATGTGGTTCTGAATTTGGTCGAGTTCGTGCCATGATAGATGAAAATGGCAAAGTAATTGAGTCGGCTGGCCCATCTATTCCCGTTGAGATTTTAGGCCTGTCTGGCACGCCGGGTGCGGGCGATGAAATGATTGTTGTTGATAGTGAACGTAAAGCGCGTGAAGTGGCACAGTTCCGGGGAACCAAGCACCGTGATAACAAACTTGCACGTCAACAAGCGGCTAAACTGGAAAATATGTTCTCGCAAATGGAAGGCGGAAATGTTGATGCATTGAACATCGTTCTTAAAGCCGATGTACATGGCTCTGCTGAAGCATTAGGTGAAGCACTCCGTGAAATTTCTAACGATGAAGTGCGTGTTAATATCGTATCAAGTGGTGTTGGTGGTATTAACGAGTCGGATGTTCAATTAGCCGTTGCCTCTTCTGCCATCATGATTGGTTTTAATGTTCGTGCAGATGCAACCGCGAAGAAGATGATTGCGGATGAAGATGTTGATCTTCATTACTACAGTATTATTTACGATGCGATTGACCAAATTAAAAGCTCAGTTCTGGGCATGCTTAAACCGATTTACAAAGACGAAATCATTGGTCTTGCCGAAGTACGTGACGTGTTCCGTTCATCTAAACTTGGCGCTATTGCCGGTTGTATGGTGACAGAAGGCACCATTAAACGTACTAACCCAATTCGTGTTTTGCGTGATGATGTGGTTATTTACGAAGGTGAACTTGAGTCCTTGCGTCGCCATAAAGATGATGTTGATACGGTTAAATCAGGTACAGAGTGTGGTATTGGCGTTAAGAATTACAATGACGTTAAACCGGGCGATCAGATCGAAGTTTACGAACGTACTCTGGTAGAACGTAAACTTTAATGGCTAAGGAATTTTCGCGTAGCGAACGAGTCGCTGATCAAATTCAGCGTGAGTTAGCACAAGTGATACAACGTGATATGCAAGATCCTCGCTTAAATTTATTAAGCGTCTCGGCAGTCGAAGTCACGCGTGATCTTGCCTATGCAACTGTGTTCGTTACCAGCCTTGACGATAAATACAGTCATGATGAAATCCTCAACGTACTACGTAAAGCCAGTGGCTTTCTTCGCCGTGAATTAGGCAAAGCCATGCGATTACGGATTGTGCCAGAACTTAAATTCAACTATGACGAGTCGCTTGAGAAGGGCATGTCGATGGCAAAATTGATTCATGATGCCGTTGAAAGCGATGAACATAGCGAAGAAGAATAATCCTCATGGGCAGACGCCGACATAATAACCGTGGCCGCAACGTCAACGGCATCCTTATTCTGGATAAACCACTCGGGATTAGCTCAAACAAAGCCTTACAACAGGTTAAAAATCTACTTTTTGCACGTAAAGCCGGGCATACAGGGAGCCTTGACCCACTTGCCAGTGGTTTAATTGCAATATGTTTCGGTGAAGCGACCAAAATGGCCAACTTTATCGTTGATACAGAAAAACACTATCGCGTCACAGGGCAGTTAGGGGTAACGACCAGCACGGGTGACACAGAAGGCGATGTACTCGAGAAAAAGCCGGTTCCCGTCTTTGATAAAGCCCAACTTGAGACTATTTTTGAAAAGTTTACCGGTGATATCATGCAGATCCCACCGATGTATTCTGCTTTGAAGCACAATGGCGAACCTTTGTATAAGTTAGCACGCCAAGGTATTGAAATCGAAAGAGAAGCGCGTCCAATCAGTATATATTCGCTGACTTTGCTCGATATCACTGAAAACACCTTCAGTCTGGACGTTATCTGTTCTAAAGGCACCTATATCCGTACCTTGATTGAGGATATCGGTGCAGAATTAGGCTGCGGGGCTCATACTATTGCTCTACGACGTACCGCTGTGGGGCCGTTTACGGAACAAGACATGGTGAGTATGGAAACATTGGTGGATGCCGAGCAAAATGACCGAGAAGCACTGAATAACTACGTTAAACCGGTTGAAACAGCGCTAATTAACTGGCCAGAGGTCAAATTATCACCCGATGCCGCGTATTACTTGCGTCAGGGGCAGGCTGTTACCGTGCCGCATGCACCCACGTCGGGTTGGGTGAGCCTCTTTGCTGATGAGTCTGTCTTCATTGGAGTAGGCCAAATACTCGAAGATGGGCGTGTGACCCCCAAGCGTCTGTTAAATATCGAGGCAGAAGCCT
This sequence comes from Gammaproteobacteria bacterium, assembly GCA_027006175.1. Lineage (GTDB taxonomy): Bacteria > Pseudomonadota > Gammaproteobacteria > AKS1 > AKS1 > Sulfuriflexus. The sequence continues at coordinate 15,075 of JALTKS010000007.1, read as the reverse complement.
CTTAATACAGATTTTTTCCTTGTTTATTGAGTAGTTGCGGTTTAAAATACGCGCCTTCGAAAATCCTGCATGGGGCCGGATCAGGAGTATTAAATGAGCATCAGTACTGAACAAAAAGGTCAGATAGTTTCTGACAATAAACGTAGCGACACAGACACCGGTTCACCGGAAGTGCAAGTAGCTATTTTGTCCGCACGTATTAACGATTTATCAGGGCACTTCAAAAAACACATTCACGATCATCATTCACGTCAAGGTCTGTTAAGAATGGTTAACAAGCGTCGTAAGTTGCTTGACTACCTGAAAGGCAAAGACGTAACACGTTACCGTGAACTTATTGCCAGCCTTGGTCTGCGTAAATAAGAACAAATTTTATTCATTACACGTAAGGATTCCCTTGTGGCTTCGATCAAGAAATCGTTTCAGTATGGCGATCATACTGTCACCCTTGAAACGGGTGAAATAGCACGTCAGGCAAGTGGTGCCGTCATGATCAGTGTTGATGACACTGTATTGTTGGTAACCGCGGTTGCACAAAAAACTGCAGAAGAAGGCAGAGACTTTTTCCCTTTAACAGTGAACTACCAGGAGCGTACTTACGCGGCGGGTAAAATTCCAGGAGGCTTCTTCCGTCGTGAAGGCCGTCCAAGTGAAAAAGAAACACTCACATCACGCCTGATTGATCGTCCGATTCGCCCCTTGTTCCCGAAAGGTTTCAAGAACGAAGTACAAGTAATCGCTACGGTTATTTCATTAAATCCGGATATCGATCCTGACATTCCTGCGTTGATTGGTACTTCAGCAGCACTGGCTATTTCAGGCGCACCGTTTAACGGTCCAGTTGGTGCAGCACGCGTTGGCTACCGTGATGGTGAATATCTATTAAACCCCGGTTTTGAATCACTAAAAACATCTGATCTCGATTTGGTTGTTGCCGGTACGCAAAGCGCAGTACTGATGGTTGAATCTGAAGCTAACTGTTTATCTGAAGATGTGATGCTCGGCGCAGTGATGTTCGGTCACGAACAAATGCAAACAGTGATTACGGCTATTTCTGAATTCGCTGCTGAAGTTGGTACTGAAAAGTGGGAATGGACTGCACCTGCTACCAATGAAGAATTGGCTGCCAGTGTTGCCGCCGTTGCTACCGAAGGTTTAACCGAAGCCTACCAAATTGCTGAGAAGCTAACGCGTTACGCCAAAGTTGATGAAGTACGTCAGGCAACGATCGAACAACTTGCTAGCGAAGATGGCCCAAGTGCAGATGAAATTTCTGCTGCGTTTGGTTCATTAGAAAAGAAAGTGGTTCGTGGTCGTATTATTGATGGTCACCCGCGTATCGATGGTCGTGATACATCTACTGTTCGTGGTATTGATGTTCGTGTTGGTGTGTTACCACGTACACATGGTTCAGCCTTGTTTACGCGTGGTGAAACACAGGCACTGGTTGTAACAACGTTAGGTACTAACCGTGATGCACAAATTATTGATGCACTCGAAGGTTCGACTAAAGATGCCTTCATGATGCATTACAACTTCCCTCCATACAGTGTTAACGAAACAGGACGCGTTGGTAATCCGGGTCGTCGTGAAGTCGGTCATGGTCGTCTGGCGAAGCGTGGTGTTTTAGGTGTTATGCCTGATATGGAAAACTACCCATATTCAGTACGTGTTGTCTCTGAAATTACTGAATCAAATGGTTCAAGTTCAATGGCTTCTGTTTGTGGCGCATCACTCGCGATGATGGATGCAGGTGTTGAACTTAAAGCACCGGTTGCCGGTATTGCAATGGGTCTTATTAAAGAAGGTGACAAGTTTGCCGTTCTAACGGATATTCTGGGCGACGAAGATCACCTTGGCGATATGGACTTTAAAGTTGCCGGTTCAGTTGATGGTATTACTGCCTTGCAAATGGATATCAAAATTGAAGGTATCACCAAAGACATTATGCAAGTGGCACTAACACAGGCATACGATGCTCGTATTCATATCCTTGGTGAAATGGCGAAGGTGATTGATGCACCTCGCAAAGAACTGTCTGACTATGCTCCACGCATCATGACGTTCAAGATTAACCCGGATAAGATTCGTGATGTTATCGGTAAGGGCGGCGCAACAATCCGTTCTATCATCGAAGAAACAGGCGCAAACATCGACATCTCTGATGATGGTTCAGTGAAAGTATCTTCTGTTGATAACGCCGCAGGCATGGCAGCACGTAAACGCGTTGAACAACTGACGGCTGATGTTGAAGTTGGAACAATTTACGAAGGCACGGTTGCCAAGATTATGGACTTCGGTGCATTTGTAACCATTCTTCCTGGTAAAGATGGTCTGGTTCATATCTCACAAATTTCTAACGAACGCGTTGAGAATGTCAGCGACAAACTGACCGAAGGCGATTCTATCAAAGTCAAAGTACTTGAAGTCGATAAACAAGGTCGTATTCGTTTAAGTATGAAAGCGATTGGTGACGGCGAAGCATAATCATTGCTCGCTAACATCAAACACTAAAAAGGGTCGCAATAGCGACCCTTTTTAGTGTGGCATTACTTATGGATTATTCTTTTATGTGTTTTACTCTTGAGAATTTTTTAATCCAGGGTCGCCATGTTTTCCAGTTATCAGGGAATTGTGATATGGCTTGCTTGGCCTCTTTAACGGTTGGGTAACTACCATAGATCACCGCATGCCATTCCCGCCCATTATGTGTTGAGAGTGTGTCAGCATATTCGGAGTCTAATTGGATATGTTTTTTAAATGCGCTGATGAGTCTGGGTTCAATACTGGCAGCAAGCTGTATGGTGTAATTATCTTGTGGCTGTTGATTAACCCACTGTTGACCATAGACTTTTATACTGGGTGGTCCAAGTAGCTCGGTATCATCTCTGTTAAGTATCATATGAACACGTTGTTGGGCTGGCTTGAGTTTAGTTTCAACGCGACTACTTGTGTCTGGCACTGTTGTTTCATTCACTAATGCATTATACCGCGTGAGGGCTTCTTTTCTGCCTTGTGCAGCAGCAGCTTTAAACCACTTTAATGCATTTGATTTATCAGTGGGTGTACCGAAACCATTTTCATAAAGAATTGCGAGATTATATTGTGCTTGAGATGAACCTGCTTCAGCCGCACGTGCCAGCCATTTAAAGGCTGCCTCATCATTTCTTTCAACACCCTCACCATAAGCATACATGCTTCCCACAAGCGTTTGAGCGAGCACATGACCTGATTCTGCCAAGGGCAGCCATGTTTCTAGCGCTTGTTTATAATTTTTTTGCTGATAAGCAACGACACCATCACGAAAGGGCTCGGCATAGGCAGCCGTTGTGACAGAAAAAAGCAATAATAAGCATAAAATATTCTTTATTTTGCTTGCGAGCATCATGGTAACTATTTTATTGCCAGCGTTTTTTCAGCAATGATATACCATTGACCATCAATAAGCTTAAAGTCTAATTGTTTTTCAGTGACATCTTTGTATGTATCTGATTGATAATGTTGAGTAAATGTAACCGTGAAATAGCCTTGTTTGCTTGAGCGAAGCGTGACATTGGTTAATGACAGTTGAATTCGTTTTTGTTTTTGTAATCGTTGCTGTCTATTTGCGGCCCAGGCGAAGTGAGAAGGGAATCCTTTACCAATATAATCAGGGCTGTAACTTGAGATGTAACCACGAGGCTCTAATTGTGCCCATGAGCGGGCCCATTGATCCATTACCTCAAGCACTTGTTTGGCTAATTCCTTAAATTCAGTCTGCTGAGGTGTTTCGGTTTTATTGGCAGTTTCATCCGCACTTATAATTGGCGAATTCAGGCTTAAAATGATGCCGCAAAATACTGCGACGGACATTGTTCGTAAAGAATAAAATAGCTTGTACATGGGTTACTCTGAGTATTGTAATTATATCTAATAATGTATATCAAAATGCCAGTTTAGACAAAAATTATATTGTTATCTGTTTAAAAAGTGGGATAAAAATTCAGGGATTCTTTGTTCTAGCCAATAGCCTTGTTGAGAGATAAAACCAACATGTCCACCATGAGGGCTTACTTCTAGCTGCACCAATTTGGGGATGTTTTTTTTATCAGGAATTGCGGATGAATGCAGAAACGGGTCATCTTTAGCATGAAGGATCAAGGTAGGGGTTGTAATCAATGAAATATATTGATTTGAACTGGATTGAGCATAGTAGTCATCGACGCCCCGGAAACCGTGTAGTTGAGCCGTTACGATATGATCAAATTCATGGAAGTTTTTAGTATTCATCGCCGCATTGATATCGATAATGGATGCCAATATTTGTTTTTTGGACAAGACCGTCGATTTGAGATTTTTTAGTAAATGATTTTGGTAGATTCCAAAACCACTTTTTCTCAATGTGTGTGCTGCATTATCCAAATCAAACGGAACAGATACAGCAATAGCTGATTCAAGCTGGCTAGTACTGCCTGTTTCACCCAAATATTTTAATAAGGCATTGCCACCAAGCGAGTAACCAACGGCAACCATGCACGTATCGGGGTAACGTTGTTTAACAAGCGTAATAATAAATTGAATATCACCAGTGTCACCAGAATGGTAAGCGCGAGCGAGTCGATTGGGCTCACCGCTGCAGCCACGAAAATTCATTACAACCGTACGCCAACCTTGTTGCCCGAGTGCCATCATTAATCCACGAATATAACTGGAATTTCCTGAGCCTTCCAAACCGTGAAAAAGAATCGCAATCGGACCATGTGTATTTTCTCCCCAGTCTAAATCAACGAAATCACCATCAGGTAACTCTATACGTTCTCGTTGAAGTGAGAGAGAAACAGGGCGTCTAAACAAACTGGGCCATAATGTTTGAATGTGAGGATTGGATAAACAACATGCTGGTGTGAAATGTTTCGTTCCAGACATGAGTTTAATGAAACCGGTGTAGATATTTTTTCCAGATAGAAACGGGCTCCGGCTTATGTAAATCACAGGGAGGCAGTCTTGAGAGTATCCACCCTGGCAGGGGTGGGTTATCGCTAAAGCCACAGACCACACCTAAATTACCGGGATCGTAAACTTTTATAAAGCTGGGGTTTTGCATATTATCAACATAAACAATACCGCAATATTCCTCTTGATGTTGTTCGTGTAAAAGTTGATGTGACATGGATAAGAATTCACTAAATTCTTTCACGCTGGCTGTGTTAGTCGGCGGTTGATGGTGGGTATCATAAATAAACCACTCACCATCATTGAGTGATTCAATTTGTTGCCAGAAGGCATCAAATTCATGCCAATGACGGATTCCTTTGAAGAATCCAAGGCTGGCTGTTTTGTATGGGTTTTCGTCAGACATTGTCATCATTATAGAGGATGCTGTGCTGAGCTGGAATAGTCTTTGTTGTCCAATGCTTAAAGGTCCAGGCCCAAATGGAACTGATATCACAGTCACGTAAATCAGCGGGTGGTTGTTGCTGAAGAAAGGCCAGTGCCTTAATAAGGGTGGGGCGTGGATCGTCTGTAGGAATAGGGCTTGCGTGATGTTGTTTACTTAGCTTGTTTCCATCTGGTGTTGTTGCCAGCGGAATATGCATATAACGTGGGGTTGAATAGCCTAATAACTGTTGTAACAATATCTGCCGTGGTGTTGAATCAAGCATATCACTACCGCGAACAACCTCGGTAATAGCTTGTTCCTGATCATCAACAACGACAGCAAGTTGGTACGCGAAAAGATTGTCAGCACGTCTAATAATAAAGTCACCCACTTCTTTTAATATGTTTTGTGAATAGTGACCTTGTACGATGTCATTAAAGTGGACTTCTTTGTTGTCAGTGCGTAGCCGAATAGAGCGTGCTGATGTTCCGTTGGGGAGGCCATCGCGACAGGTGCCCGGATAAATGAGTCGTCTGTTTGCGGAGGACATATTTTCATTAATTTGCTTGCGGCTACAAGCGCAGCCATAGCTTAAATTTTTACTGTTTAGCTCATCGAGAGCGGTTTGATAAAGCGTATTGCGCTGACTCTGATAAATAATATCTTCATCCCATATCATGCCATAACTTTCTAATGCTTTAAGGATTTGTGTTGTCGCGGTTGTATCACAACGTGGTAAATCGACATCTTCGATACGCAGCAACCATTTCCCCTGTTGTTGGCGAGCTTGAGCGAAACTACTCACTGCGGCGATCAGGGAACCAAAATGTAATGGTCCTGTAGGGGATGGGGCGAAACGACCTCGGTATGAAGCGTTCATGTATATGCGTACAAAAAAATAGCGAGACACTGTCTCGCTATTTTAAATTGTTGCCGTATAACAAACATTTAGCCCATTTGTTTTTCTTTGATTTCATCAAGTGTTTTGCAATCAATACATTGATTAGCAGTAGGGCGTGCTTCAAGACGGCGTACACCAATTTCGACACCACAGACCTCACAATAGCCATAATCTTCATTCTTTAACATGGCGATTGATTCATCAATCTTCTTAACCAGTTTGCGTCCGCGGTCACGAGAACGTAACTCAAGTGCAAATTCAGTTTCCTGTGAAGCGCGATCATTCGGATCAGGGAAGTTTGCCGCCTCATCCTGCATGTGATGAACCGTTCTATCGACCTCTTGCATTAAATCAGCTTTCCACGCATTTAAGATGTTATGGAAATGAGCGACTTGATCTTCGTTCATGTATTCCTCACCTTTTTTGAACTTATAAGGTTCGCCATAGAGTGGTTGCACTTCGACATTTTGGGTTGAAGTAGACGCTGTTTTGCGAGTCGGTTTTTTAGCGGGTGCTTTTTTAGTAACGGCTTTTTTTGTCGCTGTTTTCTTCGCAACTGCTTTTTTGCTAACAGCCTTTTTTGTAACCGCTTTTTTACTGGCCGCCTTTTTGGCAGGGGCTTTCTTCGCCACTGCTTTTTTGACGGTTTTCTTTTTGCTGGTCGCTTTTTTAGCCACCGCTTTTTTGCTTGTTGCCTTTTTAGTCGCTGCTTTTTTAGCAGGGGCTTTTTTAGTGGTAGCCTTTTTCTTCGCAGCTTTTTTCGCTGTCGATTTTTTTGCCACTTTTTTCTTTGTAGCCATACACTTGCGTCCTGTTTCTTGCATTGATTGCAAATAATTAAGCAGGGATTTATACCAAAAACTAGCCTTTTGAGCAATAACTATCCGACATTGCTCAAACTAATAAATATTCTGGTCAGGTGGTATGATAGGCGGATTATTAATAATTTCCTTATATTGCATAGGTTTATAGATTATGACGACGTTACAAGCACTAATATTTGATGTGGATGGAACATTGGCCGATACCGAGCGTGATGGTCATCGTGTGGCCTTTAATATGGCATTTGCGGAGTCCGGGCTGGATTGGGAGTGGAGTGAAGCGCTTTATGGCAAGTTACTGGCAGTAACCGGTGGTAAGGAACGAATACGTCATTATCTTGATAATTATAATACCGATGCAACATTGCCGAGCGATGACGAAGCGGATTACATTGCAGAACTACATAAGACCAAAACCAAACACTACACCCAGTTACTTGAACAGGGAGCCATTCCATTGCGTACTGGTGTACGTCGTTTATTGGATGAAGTGCGCCAGGCGGGGTTACGTTTGGCTATAGCGACAACCACAACGCCGGTTAATGTTGAAGCCTTGCTGACACATACTCTCGGGGCAGAGTCGATGGACTGGTTTGAAGTGATTGCCGCGGGTGATATTGTGCCAGCCAAAAAACCGGCACCCGATATTTATGATTACGCGCTTGAAAAAATGGGCCTGCCGGCTGATCAATGTTTGGCATTTGAAGATTCATTAAACGGCATTCTTTCTTCCAGTGCAGCCAATCTGAAAACTATTGTTACCGTCAATGGTTATACAAAAGAAGATGACTTCTCTCAAGCCACTCTGGTGCTTGATAATTTGGGTGAGCCAGACAAAGCATTTAATGTGTTGGCAGGGGATGCCGCAGGCGCATCATTTGTAAACGTTGAGTTATTAAAAACATTAATTTAATTAACTAAGGCAATATTTTATGCCACGGCTCGCTGATAGGCTCAATGATATTCAACCATTTCATGTCATGGCATTATTGGGGCGTGCGCGTGAACTGGAAGCACAAGGACGTTCAATTATTCACATGGAAATTGGCGAACCCGATTTTGTTACGGTGCAGCCGATCATCAACGCGGGAATGGATGCCTTACAGGCAGGACAGACACATTACACGCCCAGCATGGGCTTGCCTGCTTTGCGAGATGCGATCAGTCAGTATTACCAGAACTATTACGGCGTTGATGTACCTGCACGGCGTATTGTAATTACGCCGGGTGCATCAGGTGCATTACAGCTTGCTTTTAATGTTCTAATTAACCCAGGCGATGAAGTGGTGTTGGCTGATCCCGGTTATCCATGTAACCGTCATTTTGTGCGCCTTAACGAAGGTAAAAGTATCGCAGCACGAGTGGGGGTTGAATCTCGTTATCAATTAACGAATTCGATTCTACAATCAGCATGGACAAACAAGTCGGTTGCGGCAATGCTGGCATCACCATCAAACCCAACCGGAACCATTGTTGACGATGATGAATTAAAATTAATGCATGAGTTTGTAAGTGCAAAGCAGGGCGCGTTAGTTGTAGATGAAATTTATCATGGCTTAACCTATGGCAAAAAACCAAAAACAGCATTGTCGATTGCGGATGATGTTTTTGTTATTAATAGTTTCTCAAAATATTTTGGTATGACGGGTTGGCGTTTAGGCTGGTTAGTTGTGCCCGATGCTTATGTGTCGGCAGTTGATAGATTGGCGCAAAACCTGTTTCTTGCTGCGCCTACTGTTGCACAATATGCAGCGTTAGCTGCGTTTGAACCGAAAACAAGACAGATGCTCGATGAGCGTTGTAAGGCGTTTTCTGAACGGCGCGATTATTTGCTAACCGCATTACGTGATATTGGTTTTGATATACCCGTAACACCGGACGGTGCATTTTATTTGTATGCAAATTGTGAAAAATTCTCATCGGATAGTTTTCAGTTTGCCAATGATCTATTAGAGAAGGCGGGGGTTGCGATAACGCCGGGAATTGATTTTGGCGATAATCAGGCAAACAAGCATGTGCGTTTTGCGTATACGACAGACATTGAAAATTTACGAGAAGCGATAAAACGAATACGTGAGTTTGTTTCTCACTAATACTCGACAACAATACCCAATAATTTTCGCATTATAAAAAGCCGAATATCGGCATCAATTTTTTCGGATAATTGCTTGAATTGGGTGAAAATATAATCACTATCAATATTGTTATCATCAATAAGTATCGGGGATGATTTGCTGGTGGCGTTACCTTCACCATCATCAACACGTGCATGTGTGAACCCTGCGTTATTTTGCCAGCGCAGTGAATGCTCGTTAGTATGTTTGTTGTAGCAAAATTCAAAGCGAACCAGAAGATCATTGTCGTGCCAGGCGAACAAGTCAGCTGATTGAGAACTAAACCAACGCTTGGTGAGCTTACCATCTTGTTGTAAGCCGCAAGTCACTTCGCGTAAGTGTTCTTGATTCATGGACTACTCAATATCAAATTCTTTAAATGACATGGCTGTTGCGCCAGCGATAGCAACGGGAATCAGAATAAAGTTGATAATAGGTATCGACATCATAACCATTGCAGACCCACCAAACCCGAATGCCATAAAACGGCGCTTACCTAAACGTTGGCGTAATTCTGGAAAGGCAATATCGTGGTTGTCAAAGGCATAATCTGCGTATTGCACGGAGAGTACCCATGCCGTGACCAGCAGCCAGGCAATGGATGCCACCACATTCAGCAGCGGAACAAAAAAGGCGATAACAAATAAAATAATAAACGGTAGCGTGATGACAATGTAATAGAGCATCTTTTGTAATTCAGAAATAATACTGGGAATAATCGAGGCCAGGAAATCTCGCCAGACAAAGTCGCTGGTGTCTTGTTTCCCTGTTAAATGAAATTCAACCGCAACGGCGAGTGGCCCGGCGAATGGTGCACTAATGATGCTGGCAACAATGGTGAACAGGAAAAACATCGCAACCGCGACAACACTGAAAAAGATCGGTATCAAAATCCACCGCAACCAATTCAACCAACTATCTTCAGATGGAATTAACCAATTCAGTAAATCGCCGAATTGTTGATAGCTGTAGTTAATCAACACAGCAAAAATGAGTATGTTGAGAATAAACGGGATAATCACAAAGCGGCGTACTCCCGGTTTCCGTATAAGTGAAAAACCGCTTAAGAAATACTTGGCGCCCTGAATACTGTCTTTAATCATGTGTGTTTCCTGCTGCTAGTAGGGCAGCACCAATGGCTGCTTCCTGATGATTTGCTTCTAAGAATAAACTATTCATCATGCTTTGGCGTATTGTCTGCCAGGCACGATTATGTGCGCCACCGCCGCAGGTTCTTATGGATACGGGTGAGGGTGCGCCTAATTTGCTTAATGTTTCATATCCTTGTCGTTCAATCTTAGCAATTGACTCAAGTATTGCCTGTAGGAAATCGACATCATTATCCGGTCTGGGTTCAAAACAGGGCTGTAAGTCCTTACTGTTTACAGGGAAACGCTCGCCTTTGCCTAGTAATGGAACATAATCGAGCCCTGACGGGGTGTTTGGCTGAATATCTCGACTCAGCGCTTCTATTTGCTCAATATTGAAGAACTGTTTAAGGACGGCACCACCACTGTTTGATGCGCCGCCTACTAACCATTTGTCACCCAGCCGATGGCTATAAACGCCCATTTCCGGCGCAAAAATAGCCTTATCACTGAGGATCTTAATGACCAGACTCGAACCCAATATGGTCACCGCATCACCCCGATTTTTAGCCCCGGAGGCAATAAAACTGGCGGTGCTATCAGTGGTTCCGGCGATAATCTGGCAATGTGTCGGCAAACCAAATTGTTTAGCCATATCACTGCTAATATCACCTAAATACTGACCGGCTGGTACTACATTTGGCAGGCAATCTCTGGGGAGCTGGCAGTGTGATAGCCATGTTGGCCAGCATTGCTTAACGCTGTCATAGCCCAGTTTCAGTGCATTGTTTTCATCGCTGCTGTCAAAGTGACCACGTAGTTGACCGCTAATCCAATCTGCTTGATGAAGGGCTTTCAGACCATCTTGTAGGTATCCCTCATCTTTAAGCCAACATAGTTTAGCAAGGCTGCTAGAAGCGCTGTGAACCGCTGCTTCGGTCGGTGCGTAGTCCTTGAGTTGCTTGGCTTGATCGTGGGCGCGTTGGTCTCGGTACATGAGCGCCGGGCTCATGGGTAAGCCGTCAGCATTACAAAGCAACAGGGTGGATGAGGTGCCATCAACGGCGATATGTGCCACCCTGGTTTTATCAACATGAGAGAGGGCGTCAGAGAGCGCTCGCTGGCAGGCTTGCCACCAGTCATCTGCGGTTTGTTCGCAGCGTAGTCCGTTGTCCACAGGCGGAGGTAAGTCAGCACGAGATAAGTGAAGCACATGAGCGGTTTCATCTATCACCGCAACACGGCAAGCGGAGGTGCCAAGATCAATACCAATCGATAAAGCCATGTGCTTATTTTATTCCCATAAAGTTAATGTTTTGCTTAAACACTGACTCTTAACTTTATGATTTATTGATAGTGAAAATTACGGCAACTGAACCGGCGGTGTTGAAACCCAATCATCGGCCTGATGCTCGGCCACGACAGTCGTGTAAACGCCACCACGTACATTGAAGTCTGCGGTGAGTCGCATGAACCGAGGTGAACAAGATTTAACCAGATCAGCAAGGATTTGGTTCGTCACTGCTTCATGAAAAGCACCTTCGTCTCTAAAAGCCCAGACGTAGAGTTTTAATGATTTCAGTTCGATACAGAGACTTTCTGGAATATACTCGATATGTAGGGTCGCAAAATCAGGCTGTCCAGTCTTTGGGCAAAGGCAGGTGAACTCGGGGATGCGAATGCGTATCGTGTAATCACGTTCAGTCTGAGGATTCTCGAAAGTCTCGAGTGTTTTTGTAGGTTGTGTAGTCATGGTGCGAAAGATACAGGATTCCTGATGCGGCTGACAAGTGATGATGATATGATGCCAGCCAAGTAAGACACCAAACAAGAACTAATATAGAGCAAGATATTCAAGTATGCGTCTCGATAAGATTAAATTGTCCGGCTTCAAATCCTTTGTTGACCCGACCACGATTTCATTTTCCAGTAATTTAACCGGTATTGTCGGGCCTAATGGCTGTGGCAAATCCAATACCATTGATGCTGTACGTTGGGTGATGGGTGAAAGCTCAGCCAAGTTCCTGCGTGGTGAATCCATGGCAGATGTTATTTTCAGCGGTTCGGCAACACGTAAGCCCGTTGGGCAAGCCAGTATTGAATTGATATTTGATAATACCGATGGCGGTGTTGGCGGGCAGTATGCCAACTACAATGAAATTTCAATCAAACGTACGGTGAGTCGTGATGGTAGTTCTGTTTATTCATTAAACAACACCCGTTGTCGTCGCCGTGATGTGATGGATGTTTTCCTCGGCACTGGTATGGGGCCACGTAGTTACGCGATTATTGAACAAGGCATGATCTCGCGTTTCATTGAAGCCAAGCCTGAAGAAATGCGTCACTTCATTGAAGAGGCGGCTGGCATTTCAAAATACAAAGAACGCCGTCGTGAAACTGAAAATCGTATTAAACATACGCGTGAAAATCTTGAGCGTATTAATGATTTAAGTGATGAGCTGGGTAAACAGCTAGCGCACTTACAACGACAGGCAAACACCGCTGAAAAATATAAAATATTAAAACAGGAAGAACGTATTGCAAAAGCGCAATTATTGGCATTGCGTCATCGTGGTGTGGATGAAAGCGCACAAGTACAAAAGAAAGCGATTGCGGAAAAAGAAACCGCTTATGAAGCAGCCGTTGCCGAATTACGCGGCGTGGAATCAAAACTTGAAAATATGCGTGAGCAGCATACCGAAGCGCATGATCATTTTAATGAAGTGCAGGGTGATTATTACAAACTGGGTGCGGATGTTGCGCGCATTGAGCAAGCGATTCAGCACAGCAAAGAAAAACGTCAGCAATTGCAAAATGATGCCGCTGAATTAAAACAAACACTGGAAGAAGCGCAACAAACACTTGCAGCAGATGAAGCGCGCATTACCGAATTAAATGCCAACCATGCTGAAATAAAACCAGCCATGGAACAAGCACGCGAAACAGAACAAGCCTCTGCCCAAACGCATGCGAAAGCTGAAGAAGCAATGCAGGATTGGCAGATTGATTGGGAAGACTTTAACCGTCATGCGGCTGAACCGGGTAAGACTGTTCAGGTTGAACAAACACGCATTCAACATCTTGAAGAACATCAGCAACAACTGCATACCCGTGTTACGCGTTATCAGGAAGAATTGCAGCAACTAGGTACGGATGATCTTGAACGAGAACTGGCTGCCCTGGCAGAGCAACAGAGTAATGCAGCTGCAGACGTTACGCGTAAAGCGGAACAGCTCACTGAGTGTCAGCAGCTCATTACAAGTCAACGTGAACAGAATGAAACACATGTCAGTACGTTAGATACAGCTCGTCGTGGCCTACAGGAACAACAGGGTCGGTATGCGTCATTAAAAGCCTTGCAGGAAGAAGCCTTAGGCAAAAGTGATGCAGGCATAACTGATTGGTTAAGTGAACACGGATTAAACGATGCGAAACGTTTAGCTGAGTCCATTGATGTGGAAGCCCACTGGCAAACAGCGGTTGAAACTGTTTTAGGTTTTCACTTACAGGCGATTGGTGTTGAACAAACAGGCAGTCTTGGTTCGGCACTGTCAGCACTGGATAAAGGTGTGCTGGGTATTATCGATAAATCAGCCAATGTTAATACGGCAGCGAACAGTAATATTGCACCTGCGTTATCTCAGTTTGTAAGCTCTGATTGGTCATTAAACTCATTATTAGCCGGTGTTTATACCGCCGAAACTGTTGAGCAGGCACTTTCTTTACGCAGTAGCCTCGCATCACATGAATCTGTTGTGACCGCAGATGGTGTTTGGGTTGGTCCTAACTGGTTACGTATGACACGCAATGCGGATGAACGCGCGGGTGTTTTACAACGTGAACAGGAAATTAGAGATTGTGACAAGCAAATTGCTGAGTTAGGTCGTCAGGTTGCCGAGCAGCAGCAATTATTGAATGAAGGGCGTGAGGCCTTGCATCGTCATGAGCAACGTCGTGATGAATTACAAGTAGAACTAGATACAACTAATCAGCAGTTATCGGCGATCAAGTCAGAATTGGCGAATCGGGAAACACGACTGGAACAGTTGCGTTCACGTGCGACACATATTCAAACCCAGTTATCAGAGTTATCCGGATTACTTGAATCTGATACAGAAGCGGTTGATTCAGCCAAACAACGATTACAACAAGCCGAATCAGAAGCCGCAACGATTGAAAGTCAGCGCGCTGAGCTGGAACAGCGACGTGATAATTTGCGTGCACAATTAGAACAGGCACGTGAGCAAGCACGACAAGACCACGATGAAGCACATCAGTTTGCATTGAAAATGGAATCAATTAATACCGAATTGAACTCTACCCGTAATGCAATGCAGCGAATTGAATCACAATTAAATAATTTACGTCAGCGTAGTGCTGAGTTGCAGCAGCAAATTACTAACAGCGATGCGCCGTTCAGGGAAATGGAGCAAGAATTATCTACCGCCCTGAAAATGCGTCAAGAAGTAGAAGAGCGTTTGAATGCAGCACGTAAGAATGTACAAGATATTGAACATGGCATGCGTGAAACGACGGATGACAGTGGTAATGCAGATCGTAAAGTACAGGAAGTGCGTAGCCAGCTGGAACAGTTGCGAATGGATTTTCAGGGAATTAATGTTCGTCTGCAAACATTACAGGAACAAATTCAGGAAACAGGTTTTTCATTAGAAGAATTACTGGAAGGCTTACCTGACGATGCCACTGAACCTGCCTGGGTTGAGATGGTCACCAAACTTGAAAATCGTATTCAGCGTCTGGGGGCGATTAACCTCGCCGCAATTGATGAGTT
>JALTKS010000006.1 GCA_027006175.1 Gammaproteobacteria bacterium | reverse complement strand
TTTTTCAGTACGAACCCTACCCTGCGCAAATTCAATCGCTTGCAGTTCATCAAGCAAGCCAAGTGGATCAATCTGTGTTTCGATTGATACCACTGCATTCACATAATCCGGTACAACCGAATCGTTACCCAATGTAAGTGCTTTACTGGAATAAAAAGACGAACTCGCCATAAAGTTTGTTTGCGGTAATTTCTTTATTGCCTCTATCGCATTCACTAACTGTTGTGCAGGGTGATCTAAATTACTCCCCAAACCAATATAGGTAATCACTTTTTGCATTGGACTATATTGATTTGGGTTTATGGCGACCTCGACGGCGGCCTTTCTTGTTCTCATTGGGCAATAACATGGCTTCGCGCCCTGCGTTATCGCAATCCTGAATTTTCGTCCACCACTGCGCATATTCGGACAAGCTATCGTCTGCGATGGCGCGAATTAAAAGGAAATCATAAGCAGCCCGGAAACGTGGATGCTCTAATGTGCGTAAGGCTCGCTTGCCACTTCGATGCATTAACCTTGCCTGCAATACAAATATCTCTTTCACCATGATCGCAAAACGTCTTGGAACGGATACTGCCTGACGCTGTTTACTAAAGGCTTGATCCGTTGCTGCTTGAATAGCCTGAATGGCCGGCATGCCTTGTTCAAGCATTGGCGCCATTGCTGCTTGCATCGGTTCCCATAACATTGCCGCAAATAAAAATGCCGGGGTCACAGGCTTGCCGGATGCAATCCGCCTATCGGTACTTTTTAACGCCTCACAAATCAAAGTATGCGGAAAGCCTTCCGCTTCTTCTGCCAAAATCGCCTCTGTTTGTGGAAATAATGGTGCAAATAAACCATAGTGACGCAAACTTTCAAAGGTTTGCAGGGCTTTGCCTGAATGGAATAATTTCAGAATTTCTTCAAATAAACGCGCAGGAGAAATATCCGTCAGTAAATGGGCTAATTCAAAAATAGGCGCTTCGGTCTTTTCTTCAATACGCATACCTAACTTCACGGCAAAACGTATCGCACGCAACATGCGTACTGGATCTTCATGATAGCGTTCTGTTGGCTCGCCAATTAAACGTAAAACCCCCTGCTTAAGATCGTCGTAACCATTAACGTAATCAATTACTGAGAAGTTTTTAATATCGTAATATAAGGCATTGACGGTGAAATCACGCCGCCACACATCCTCTTCTATATTGCCAAAGGCGTTATCACGAATAATGCGGCCATTTTCAACGTGTACATCGTCACCTTCCGGCTCTAAATTAGCTCTGAAGGTCGCCACCTCGATGATATTTCGACCATAACCAACATGAGCGAGGCGAAAACGGCGGCCAATTAAGCGGCAATTACGAAACGTTTCTTTAACCTGCTCAGGGCTAGCATCCGTAGCAACATCAAAATCTTTCGGTTCCAGCCCGAGCAGCAAATCACGCACACCGCCACCGACCAAACAAGCCTGGAAACCTGCTTTTTTGAGTCCATACAAAACCTTAATTGCCTGCTCACTCATACTAGAGCGAGAGATACAATGCTCTGCGCGGGGGATAATTGTTGCTCTGGAATCTGCCAAAACCTGTATAACCTAAAGCTAAATTAATTTTATTGTTCTAATCATAGCACTAATACCGACATTCATGCGGATTTGTCCATGCACAAGAACACTAACTAAAACCACGCTAGTTTTAACCCGATATTAAGATGAAGTAACAATATTTTCACTGTACTATACGGCTACCCGACTATTTATATACATAATGTAAGATAAAACAACCATGAATTCTGAACATAACACCGACCTTCCCGCTGCGAGCTTATTACGCCGATTAGGTGCTTTTGCTTATGATATTCTGCTTCTAATGGCACTTATCGTCATTGCCGGCTTTATCGCACTTCCTTTTATGGGTGGTGAAGCAGCTGATACAGGCAATCCTTACTTCCAAACTTATTTATTTATCCTAAGTTATGCTTTTTTTGCCTGGTTCTGGACACGTGATGGTCAAACGCTCGGCATGCGTGCATGGCGCTTACGGGTTCAAAATGAAGATGGCTCTACTATTAGCTGGAGCCAGGCGCTGTTACGTTTTATGGCAGGTGTTGCCTCGTTCGCATTAATCGGTGCCGGCGTTTATTTCATCATCAAAAACGAAACAAACACGCCGCTTTATTTTCTGGGGATCGCCGCATGGGTGGTGTTTGCCGTGAATTTTTTATGGATACTGGTTGATAAGGAAAAACTTGCCTGGCAAGATCGATTTTCAAACTGCAAAGTTGTCGTGTTACCCAAGCTCGATAAAAAACCCAAATAATCTTTTAATCAGATTCTTCGTATCATCACAATGGCAAGTGCAAGAAAGCTCAAAGCAGGCAAACTGGCACTCAGTAATGGCGGCATATTATAAACTACACCAATATGATTAAAGCCCTGATTAAACAGGAAGAAACCCAGCCCTACCAAAAAACCAATAAAGATACGTTGCCCGATACTCACCGCACGCAGTGGCCCAAAGATAAAAGGCACCGCCAGTAACAACATCACCGCAATTGAAATTGGCATCATTAAACGAGACCAAAATGCCAGCTCATAGCGTTCTGCATCCTGACCATTGTCACTTAAATAACGGTAATAACCGTATAAATCTCGCACTGACAGCTGTAATGGATTTACAACAATTAAACTAATTAACGCCGGGCTTAATAATGAATCCCATTCTGCTTTTTCAAACTGACGGGTTTTAATTCCGGTAATACTAATCTCACTTTGTGTGAGACCATTTAAAATCCACTGACCTTTTTCATACGTTGCTTTATTGGCATGTGTTGTCGTGCGAAGTTGGTGCTCATCATCAAACTCGTAAATATAAATATCACTAATATCCCCGCCTGGACTAATCCCTCTGATGTTCAGGAAGCTTTTGGAGTCACGCGACCAAAATCCATTAACAGTCTTTAATGCGGTTTGTTCCGCTAACATCTGAGAACGACGCGATTGAGCAAATTGCTCTGCCGGTGGCACCACGAATTCAGACAATAACATTAGGGCTAAAATTAAAACAAAACCGGCTTTTAATACCGAAACAGAGATTCGCAGCAACGAAACCCCCGCCGCACGCATAACAACCAATTCACTTTGATTTGCCAATGCCCCTAAACCCGTTATCGCACCGAGTAACGCGGCAACCGGAAAAAACTCAACAATATGTGATGGGGTAGTTAATAACAGATAAATTAACATTTCACTTTGATCGTAATTACCCGTACCAACTGAATTAAGCTCGCGCACGAGACGAAACAAACCGTCCAAAGCAATTAATACCAATAAGACTAAAGCAATGCTTCTGAATACTGCGGCGCCAATATAACGATCTATAATTTTCATGCGGCCGCCTCTCTTAACCACGGCAGACGATCATTAAGCCAATTCGATTGACCTCTGGTTTGCCACATCACCATTGCTACGGCAACCAGTAATAATAAAACAGGCAACCACCACATACCGATGTAAGGGCTCACCTTGTCGCGCGCAACCCAGTTATAAGCCGCGCCATACAAACTGTTGTAAATCACATAAACAAATACGGCACTAAACAGTCTGCCATATTGTCCTTCGCGAGGATTCAGTTTACTCAACGGTATCGCCAGTAACATAAAGGCAATCGTGACGAACGGGATAGTGATACGTGACTGTAATTCAGCCGTATCACGCAAGTCTGGTGAGGACCATAAGAACAATGTCGTTTTTGCTGATCGATGCAATGCCGCTGCATCAACTGATTTTTCCTCTACTCGCACGGCATGCTTAACAAATTGCGTAATCCGATAATCATCTTGCCCCGGTTCACCTTCATAGCGATATCCATCCACCATCACCATAAATTCATCGCCTGACTTTTCATCGATGTAACGGTAACCCGTTTCAGATGACAATACTGATTTGCGATCACCTTTACGACTTTGCACAAATACATTTTTAAGTTCACGTTGATCATCCGACAGTTCTTCAACGTACATAATCAATTCGCCATCACGCGACTCAACAAAACGCCCTGCTGCCAGCAAACTTAATTCAGAACGGTTTTCTGCGGCATGACGAATACTGTCGGCTTTCGCCGCTGCCCAAGGTGATATATATAAGGTAGTCGCTGCATTAATAATAAAAATCAGTGGCGCAAACACCATGATGAAAACCGTTAATTTCGCCTGGCCAATACCACTCGCGGTCATGGCAACCATTTCCTGATCACGGTAAAGACGCCCCAAAGACAGTAAAATGGAGAAAAACACAGCTAGAGGGATAATGCCGCCGATATTTTTTAATAGCTGCAAGGAAAGCAGTGTCAAAACGAGTTCAGCCGGTAAAATACCTTCTGCAACATCGCCTAAAATGCGAACAAATCGTAAACTAAAGAAAATAAGGAGTATCACAACCATCACTGCCAGCAAGGTTGTTGCTACTTCTTTAATTATATAACGCTGTATTATCACGTGAAATCAACCAAATCCCATAAAACGCCGCAAAAACCTAATTTTTCTAGTGGACAAGCAGGTCGTTTTAAATCATATTATCAATAACTCATTAAGTCTTAAAATACATAGTACACATATCAGCAGATAGATTCAGCCTGATAGTGCAGGAGTCAGTATGGAATTTAGTATTAAAAGTGGTCACCCTGAAAAACAACGTAGCGCATGCATTATTGTTGGTGTATTTGAACCGCGCCGCCTTTCTGTCGCTGGCGAACAGCTTGACCAAATTAGTGACTCCTGGCTCTCGAATCTTATCCGCCGTGGCGACATTGAAGGCAAGGCAGGACAAACATTATTACTCCACAATGTACCCAACACACTTTGTGACCGAGTCCTGCTGGTTGGCTGTGGTAAAGAACGTGAATTTAATGATGCCGCCTACCGTAAGGCCACAGCAACCGCCGCAAAAACCGTGAATGAAAGCGGAGCAATGGATGCGGTGAGCTTTTTACCTGAACTCACCGTTAAAGGTCGTGATGCTTATTGGAAAGTTCGTCAGGCGATTGAATCAACCAAAGATGCACTCTACAGTTTTGATGAACTTAAAAGTGATACGGATAACGAACGCCGCCCACTACGCAAACTGGTTTTATCTGTCACCAGCCGCCGTGATCTTCCTGCAGCAGAACAAGCACTTATTGACGGTCATGCGATTGCCAATGGTGTTGAGGTCGCTCGTCGTCTTGGCAACTTACCGGGCAATATTTGTACGCCGACCTACCTTGCCGAACAGGCGATTGAATTAGGTAAGCAACATGATGCCTTAACCGTTAACGTGCTTGAACAAGCTGATATGGAAGAACTCGGTATGGGCTCGCTTTTGTCGGTTGCCAAGGGTAGTCGTGAAGCCGCTAAATTTATTACGATGGAATACAACGGTGCCGGAGATAACAGTCAACCGCATGTGTTTGTCGGCAAAGGGATTACCTTTGACTCCGGTGGTATTTCTATCAAGCCATCCCCCGCCATGGATGAAATGAAGTTTGATATGTGTGGCGCAGCCAGTGTGATTGGTTTAATGAATACCGTGACCGAATTAAAACTGCCCATCAATGTTGTTGGTATTGTGCCCAGTTGCGAAAATATGCCGGACGGTCTGGCGAATAAACCCGGTGACATTGTTACCAGCATGGCAGGACTCACTATCGAAGTGCTTAACACGGATGCCGAAGGTCGTTTAATTCTTTGTGATGCATTGACCTACAGTGAACGTTACGATCCCGCCACAGTGGTTGATATTGCAACACTCACTGGCGCATGTGTCATTGCATTAGGTGCTCATGCAACCGGCTTATTGGGTAACCACCGTGGTTTAGCCAATGATTTGCTTAACGCGGGTAAATACACCGGTGATCGCGCATGGGAAATGCCATTGTGGGATGAATATCAGGAACAACTCAAAAGTAATTTTGCCGATATCGCCAACATCGGTGGGCGTGAAGCCGGCACAATCACGGCCGCCTGTTTCTTGTCTCGTTTCACCAAGAAATTAAACTGGGTTCATCTTGATATTGCCGGTGTTGCCTGGAAAAGTGGTGCCGCAAAAGGCGCGACCGGTCGCCCTGTTCCAATGATGACTCAATATCTACTCGATAAAGTCGCCAGTAAGAAGTAATTCATGACGCGAGTTGATTTTTACCTGACACAAAGCAAGCAACTCAACACGGCCTGCAAACTTGCCGCAAAAGCCTCTCATCAAGGACACCATGTTTTTATACATGCTGATGATGAGGCGCAGGCACAGCAGTTGGATAAATTGCTTTGGACGTTTAACCAAACCAGCTTTATTCCTCATTCACTGGCAACGGCAGGAACAGATATCAAGGCCTGCGATAAAGTCATCATAGGTCACGACCACGATCCCGAGTTTAAACATGATGTCATGATTAATCTGGCATCGACTATTCCCGAATTTTTCTCGCGTTTTGAACGTGTTGCTGAAATTGTCAGTGGTGACGAAGAACAACGTCAGCAAGCTCGCCAACGCTTCAAGTTTTACCGTGATCGCGGCTACCAACTCAATACCCATGAATTAAAAGGCTAAATAGTATCCGCCTAAACTGCGACATGGCTCACAGTTTACTTTATACCGTTGTCGCACACTGCCAGTCCAAGAATGACAAAGGACGGTAGCATGGCCTCTTTCTCACCACACATAGCGCCAGATTCATTAGAGAGCGTACTCAATTCTTTACAGGCTTTGCTTGATCATAACCAGAGGATCCCACAGCACGCCTTGTACAACAGCAATGCGCCCCATTATGCTGTTCATGAGCCCTTTAGTAATCAACCCGCTGAACAATATGATGATCCACTCGTACTAGAAGAAATCGCGCCATGCCCTGTTTATGAGGTCGTGAAAAGAAATATTCCCGTATTGAAAAATGTTGTGCACCCCAATTGCCATACCGAGTCATTATCAACAGCGGCGACAGCCGACATGGAAAAAACCTTGCATGAACTCCACGCATTATTAAGCGATATCGTTAACGATATAATGCTGGATGCCCGCGAACACCTCCAGGATCAAGATACAGACAGCCAGGAAGTCATGGAAATTAGCCTAAAACACTTCCTGCGCGACCTAACTAACCGTTTACCGCACTAAATCGTCTGTTTTTGCTGCCGGGATGCCCGTCATTCCGGTATAATGCGCGGCTTACAGTACTGGCACTGCCAGTTCCAACTAGCCGAGATGATGATTTAGAAAATGGATAAGACCTACCAACCGCAAGATATTGAACAACGCTGGTACGACCTTTGGGAAAGCAGAGGTTATTTCGCACCACAAGACAGTGACGATGCCGATCAGGCTCCCTACTGCATCATGATCCCACCGCCTAATGTCACCGGCAGCTTGCACATGGGGCATGCATTTCAAGATACCATTATGGATGCCCTTACCCGCTTCCATCGTATGCGCGGTGAAAAAACACTATGGCAGGCAGGCAGTGATCATGCTGGCATCGCCACCCAAATGGTGGTTGAACGTCAATTAGCTACAGAAGGTCAAACTCGCCATGACCTCGGTCGTGATGCATTTCTTGAACGTGTCTGGAAATGGAAAGGCGAATCGGGCGGCACCATTACCAAACAACTTCGCCGTATGGGTGCTTCGCTCGACTGGTCACGCGAACGTTTTACAATGGATGATGGTTTATCTGAAGCAGTACGCGAAGTCTTCGTACGCCTGCATGAAGAAGGTTTGATCTATCGCGGCAAACGCCTGGTTAACTGGGATCCGGTTTTACACACCGCCGTTTCTGATCTGGAAGTGATTTCCGAAGAAGAAAACGGTCACATGTGGAACATGCGTTACCCGCTCACCGATGGCAGTGGTCATGTTGTGGTTGCGACCACCCGCCCTGAAACCATGTTGGGTGACAGCATGGTTGCCGTGCACCCCGGTGATGAACGCTACCAACATTTAATTGGTCAACAAATTACTCTGCCGTTAAGTGGCCGTAAGATTCCGATTGTTGCCGATGACTATGTTGATCCTGAATTCGGTTCCGGTTGTGTAAAAATAACCCCCGCACATGATTTTAACGATTACGGTGTTTGGCAAAACCATCGTGACGAACTTGCACTGCTTAATCAGCCTAATGGCGGTTTAATTAATATCTTTACCATTGATGCACACATCATCGGTGGTGAGGATGAACATGCCGAACTGATCCCTGCTGAATACCAGGGGCTAGAACGTTATGCCGCGCGTAAAAAGATCATTGCTGATCTTGATGCAGCAGGTTTATTAGAAAATATTATTGACCATAAACTCATGGTACCTCGCGGTGATCGCAGTGGTACCGTCATTGAACCGTTACTCACTGACCAATGGTTTGTTAAAGCCGGTCCACTCGCGCAACCGGCGATTGAAGCCGTTGAAAATGGCGATATCAAATTTGTGCCTGACAATTGGAAAAACACTTATTTTGAATGGATGCGCAATATTGAAGACTGGTGTATCAGTCGCCAAATCTGGTGGGGGCATCGCATCCCGGCATGGTATGACGAAGAAGGCGATGTTTACGTCGGTCGCAGTGAAGCAGAGATTCGTGAAAAACATCATCTTGGTGATGACGTAAAACTCTCACAAGACGAAGACGTCCTTGATACCTGGTTCTCATCCGCGCTATGGCCTTTCTCTACCTTGGGCTGGCCGGAAAATACCGACGCGGTTAAAACATTTTACCCAACCAGTGTACTGGTTACCGGCTTTGATATTATTTTCTTCTGGGTTGCCCGCATGATCATGATGGGTCTGAAATTCATGGACGAAGTCCCGTTCAAAGAAGTCTATATTCACGGCTTAGTGCGCGACAGTCACGGGCAGAAAATGTCCAAGTCAAAAGGTAACGTGCTCGACCCATTAGATTTAATCGATGGCATTGAACTGGAAGACCTGGTGAAGAAACGCCTCACCGGTTTAATGCAACCCGAGATGGCAAAGAAGATTGAAAAAGCTACCCGCAAAGATTTTGCTGATGGTATCCCCTCCTTTGGCACTGATGCACTACGCTTTACCTTTGCTGCACTTGCCTCAACAGGGCGTGATGTAAAATTCGATTTAAACCGTATTGCCGGTTACCGGAATTTCTGTAACAAACTCTGGAATGCCGCACGTTACGTAATGATGAACACCGAAGATAAAGATACCGGTATTAACAGCACAGACGTTGAACTGAATCGTTTTGATCGCTGGATCATTTCACGCTTACAACAAGTTGAAACAGAGGTCATTGACTCAATCAATAGCTACCGACTCGACCATGCGGCACAAGCTATTTATGATTTCACCTGGAATGAGTATTGTGACTGGTATCTGGAGCTTTCCAAATCAGTCCTGCAGTCAGACACCAGCAGTGAAGCAGCACAACGCGGAACACGTGGTACGTTAGTACAAGTGCTCGAAACACTATTACGTTTAGCACACCCGATCATTCCTTACATTACCGAAGAAATTTGGCAACGTATTGCACCACTAGCCGGTAAAGGTGGCGATACCATCATGCTACAAAACTACCCAACGCCGAATATGGAACTCGTGGATGAAATTGCGATTCATGAAACCGAATTAGTCATGTCACTGAATAAAGGAGTACGCCGTATTCGCAGTGAACGCGATATTAAACCAGGCAAACCACTCGCGGTTGTTATTCAGAATCTCAACAGTGCAGAACAGGCAGTACTCGAAGCCTCGGCTAATAGCAGTATGAATATCAGCCGTATTGAGTCGATTGACTTTGTTGACAGTGATGCCGAGCTCCCTGAGTCGGCCACCGCACTGGTGGGTGAAAACGGCACACTGCATATTTCACTGGAAGGTTTAATTGATAAAGAGGCCGAACTAAAACGCTTCGAAAAAGAAATCGCTAAAGCACAGCAAGAACTTGAAATGCGCCAAAAGAAACTCTCTAACGAAAACTATGTTGCCAAAGCACCGGAAGCCGTCGTCAACAAAGAACGCGAGCGTGTTGCTGAATTAGAATCAATTCTAAAAAGATTGGAAGAAGAAAATCAGAAGATGGAAGCATTATAATAAAAGCGAATAAAAAAAGTCGCTATAACATAAAAAAATGAGCCACTCGGTTCAATAATTTACCAAGGAGCAAACTATGAAGGCAAAACTAATCATTGCACTTGCAAGCGCAACGCTACTTCCTATGCAAGTCAGTGCCAACGAAAAAGCCCACGGCGGCCATGATTCACATTCTGCAGTATTGGATCATGTCATTGCTGAACAGCGAGCCATGCTGGCAAAAAACACAAAAGGCAAAGGATTTGGTCCTCAATCGCCGCGTGATATTGACTCTGCTGCTGGCAGTAATACAAGATTATTTAATATTTCACCTGCATCCACACAAATGAACCTTTGTAATATTCATTTCCACAAAAACGCTGAACACAAAGGTGGTGAATTTACAAAATACGCAGGTAATGGCAATGGCCAAGGTTACCAAAGTGGTTACAAATATGTCGGCCACTTAAATGCGTCCGAGCTTAAACCAACAGACCACGCGGCTTGCCCTAGTGACCATAATTCTGTCAATGTGGGTGACACTATTGAAGTTCATTATGTTTATTCAACGGCACAGGTTAAACCCGGTCCGACACTGGGTTCTTGTCTAAGTGAATCAATTAAAAACCCACAATTACGAGTAGAAACGCAGGTATATGTTGTCGTCAACGACAAAAATGCACTCGACTTTGGCCGCTTAACACAATACGGGGATCACCATGGCTTATACCAGGCCAGCAACATTCCACACAATACAGGAACACCAATTCAATACATCGGTTCAACAACTGGTCCTGGTTACAATGAAAAAGGTTCACCCTTTCAAGTGACATGGAATGTACGACCTAAAGTCGCCAAAGTGAATATTGAATCGGTTGGTCATTGGTGTAAAGGCAATGTCTTTAAAGAAGATCATGCTCACGGTGTTAGAAACCTGGTTACCAATCCTGAGTTGCTTTCAAAAATTAGTCATTAAAATCAACCCGTATGCGCTCTAAGCAGCGCTAACAAAAACTTCAATCTGACTTGTAAAACCGGCATCTGCTGGTTTTACAAGCAGGTTAAGTATTTTGCATCTTCAAAATACTGAAAACCCAAACAGATATTAATTATTGTTTTTTCTTCTAAATGCTTAGCGGAATCCATACTCGAATGCAGTATTCTGATAATACTCACACCATGAGTATTTTTAAGATAATAAAGAATATGACTTCGACAAGGAAAACTAAGTAAACCTTCTGATAAATCATCTCGTTTCAAACCAATATCAGCATTACTAGCGAGAGATTGAGCTACCTGCTCAAGAGATTCAATATACTGACGTGCTTGATTTGTTCCCCATCGCTCTACAGTGTAATCAATAATATTTTCAAGATCGCGTTCGGCTTTATCCGTAAAGACGTACGATGCCATTTTACTTATTCCTTTAAGTTATACGATCACGCATCCTTTTTAAAACTTCAACACCATTTGAAATATTGCCTGCTTCAAGATCCGCAATACCTTTATCAATTTCAGACTTTAAATATTTTTCACGATAAGCTTCCAGTTGTTCATACTCAACAGTAGAAACAACGACAGCAACCGGCTTACCATTTTTATTTATTCGAACAGGCGCTTTCTGCGCTTTAAGCAATACGTCACCAAATTCACGTTTCGCATCACTGGCATTCAAAATAGACATGAGAACACCCCATAAAGTGAACATTTTAAGCAATATAGTCATATTAGTTATTTTAAACAATATCGTCAACTTTACCGGGCAACATTAGCGAACATACCTTGACCTTATCAATATCTTGAATGTAGAGTGATAAATGTAAGCTGTTGAATAAAAACAAATATCCCATTTAGTGTAGAGCCACTACATAAGACACCTTATTTATGATTTAAGGATAAGAAATGAAAGCTACAACACTCTGGTCGATGACTAATATGACAACATTTTGGTCTGAAGCTAGAAGTAAAAATAGAGAATTTAATGACCCCTCGATCAAAAAGTATCTGCTTGTAAGGGCTTTGTGGTGGGTAGTGGGATTAGGTGCATTTATAGGTTATGCGGTAAGTAGGTGAAAAGCTCTAAAAATTTCAATCACGATCTTAAATTGGTGCGATTGGCATATTATTTTCTAGCGCTATTTTTTATATGAACTGAAACCTGTTTAATTCACCGCCTGTCCAATCACCAGACTTACCACAAAATAAAGTGTCATAATAAAAACAATCACCATTATGATGCCAACGAAGATAGCTTGTTTAGGTTTTATCTTTTGAACATCTTTATCATAACCTTCGCCTTTACGTACGCCCATCATTGCCCACATCACACTTTTTAATGTGTAAAAAAAAGACGCTTTTTCTTTTTTCTGTTCAGCCACTTTCTTAACCCCTGTGTTATTTATATTGATTATACATTAGGCTGTTTTTGGCGGCTACGATTTACAGGTAAATATATGTGATTGGTAAGCCTGAAGCTCAATATATAGGCCATTATTTATAACCTCTTCTGCTTCACGCTGATATTCAATTCCCGCTAAATCATCCGTGAATACAATCTCATCAGTATTAAATTCTGTTGAAAAGAACAGTCTGCTTTGGCAAACCGTATCTGAAAAGTTGACGATAATTATTTTAATAATCTGTTGATACTCCCAGCGCCATGCCAACATATTTTGAAACGAATCATTGCCTTCCCATGCAGCTTTGGGGGTGAGTAACTTCCATTGTCCTGACTGTATAACAGGATCATCCACTATGGTTAATAAGGTATCGTAAAAGGTCTTTACGTCAATATCAGTTTCTTCTAGGTGCTCACGCCCTAACTGCACGGGTAAGCGCACTTGTTTCCCTTCAAATTGACCATCGTAATAAAAGTGTAAGCCGGGTAATGTCGAAATAATCACAGCTGCCGCCATTGATGCCGGTTTACCAAACGTAGCAACGGCTCGGGGTTCATCATGATTTTCCAGAAACCTGACTGAGCGAGACTGGAAATCCATATTGGCATGCAAATGCCCTTGTACTGCCTGCACATCAAATTCTTCCAAACGATCGGTTAGGCGTTTGTCATAAGTGTAATCAAACCCTTGTTGCTGTAATGCCCATTCTTTATCCCAGTAGGCTTCTGCCATAAAAATAAAATCAGGATGATTGGTTTTCACTTCATTAATCGCGTCTACCCAAAACTCGGTGGATGGTATTTGCATCGAGACTTGTGGCTGCCATGTCTGAGTAAAGATTTCATTCATCACCAACATCGCCATATCACAACGCACCCCATCACACTGTGAGGCAATTGATTGCAATACCTCGGTCATGTAGGTTCTTGCTTCCGTTGCGGCATAATTAACTTGTACGGTATCCCACCAGGGTGCAAAAAACGGATCCCGCCCATAGGCAAATGTTGTGTTATTACTTGAGAAGAACAGTTCGGGATTATAGGTATCCGGTTGCTGCTGCTCATTATCGGCCTGTACAAAAATTGCTGGCTGCTTACTTAATAAACATGTTGCGCGACTAAAATGGTTCGGCACAAAATCCAGCATTAAACGCAGATTAAACCTGGCTAATTGTTTTCGCACCGCCGCCAGTGCTGTTGGCCCTCCGAGATCGTCTGCAACAATATATTCATCAATTGCATATGGTGAACCAATGACATCACTGTCCTGCCAGTCAGGTAATGCCTGACTATAGCCCACGCACAAATCCTCGGCTAAATCATTCTCATGCAATGCTTGTGCATTGATCTTCCAAACCCCCATTAACCAAATAATGTGCATGCCTTTATTTTGTAATCCTTCCCACACCGAATCCGGTACATCATTTAAAGTAGCGCGCTGTGATGGGGTATCAAATTGACGCAGCCAGACCCGCGTATTGATTTCGTACAAGGATGGATTATCGGGGTATTTCTGCATGATGCCGCCTTCACTGGCTAATCGTTATAATGATGATTTCATTATGCCTAAAATAAAGACACATAACAGCTTTTCACTTGACAGAAGTTCAACAAATCGCCATCGTTAAGAAAAAATAAGGGAAAAGCCAATGGATAGTTGCACACTCAAAGGAACATCACTCACCGCCGTTATTAACGCGCAAGGTGCTGAATTACACTCTTTAAAAACCGCCGATGGCAATGAATTAATCTGGCAAGCTGATCCCGCATACTGGGGACGACATGCCCCCCACCTGTTTCCTATTGTTGGTCGCTTGGCGAATGACACACTGAAACACAATGGCAAAACGCACACCATGACACAACATGGCTTTGCCCGTGATATGTTATTTGAAATTGAACACAGTACTGATAATAAATGTAATTTCCTGCTTCGTAATGATGCAAATACATTAGAAAAATACCCGTTTCATTTCGAGTTTCGGGTTCACTTTGCCATACATGATAATGCCCTGATCATTACCTATCAGGTCATCAACACTGGTGAAGAAATATTACCCTGCTCCGTTGGCGCTCACCCTGCTTTCGTTTGGCCACTACCAGGAAATACCAGCAGAGATAACCACCGCATTGAATTTACCGAAACAGAAACCTGCGACATTAACCGCCTTGATGCGGGTTTGGTAAAAAAAGAAACCTTCCCATGGCCTTGGGCTGTAGAAAATAATGGTTTCACACTAAGTGATAGTTTATTTGAACCCGATGCCATGATCTTCACCGAACATTACAGTCGTGAAGTTAGCTACTCAGGCGAACAAGGCCCAACGATTACCGTTCAATTTGATGACTTCCCACACCTTGGAATATGGAGCGTGCCCGGCGCAGAATTTGTTTGTATTGAACCGTGGCAAGGTCATTCAAGCCCCGTCGATTTCGATGGTGAGTTTTCAGACAAACCGGGGCTGGTGATGCTTGAACCGAATGAAACACGTCAGTGGTCGATGAGGGTGATTATTGATGATTAATTTTAGTGGTGGTCGTTGTTATCGGGTGTTGCACATCGCCGAGACAAGCGCCCTGCGGGACGCTTATAATTCGGCGCTGCACAACACCCGATAACAACTCCTTAAATAATAGCAACCAAACTAAAATTCAGCAGCAATGCTGTTAGTGTTTAGCGACTGGCGAATTACAAACGTCCTGCAAGGCGTTTGTCCAGCCAGTCGCTAAACACTAACAGCATTGCGAACCATACCAAAAAATTACTCTTTATCTTTATCTGCTTCCAACTTATCCCCCTTACTAACATCCGGTCGATCATCATCCATAATAATCCGATGCGCCGGTCCTTCCAGATCATCAAACTGACCCGAACGTACCGCCCAGAAAAAGATAACCACCATCAACGCAACAATTAACATTGCCAATGGTACAAGTAGATAAAGTATTTCCATATTATTTCGCTGACTTCCTCAATAAACGTAACGCATTGCCAACAACGATTAACGAACTCGCCGACATACCAATCGCCGCCATCCACGGTGCAACATAACCCATTGCTGCCGCCGGCAATGCAATCGCATTATAAGCAATTGCCCAGGTGATATTTTGCCTGATAATCGACAACATCCGCTTAGCAATACGGCGACCAAAATCAATTGAAGATAAATCAGTTGAGAGTAATAACATATCTGCACTGGCAGCGGCTAACTGTGTACCACTTGCCATGGCAATAGAGACCTGTGCAGCAGCAAGAACAGGTGCATCATTAATACCATCACCCACCATGGCAACAACTGCGCCTTGTTTTTGTAATGCTTTTAACGCTGACAATTTATCAACAGGTAAACATTCTGCCTGCCAATCATCTATACCGGTTTTATTTGCGATCGCCTCAACTGTTTGACGATGATCACCACTCAACAGTAGCACTTTTGAACCCGACGTTTTCAATGCAGATATTAGCTCTGTTGCTCCGGCTCTTAAACGATCGCCCAATGCAAATAAGGCATAACATTGATCTTTATCTGCTAAAACGACAACGGTGTAGCCTTTGCTTCGTAATGAGGTTAGTTTATCATCTGCAACGGTGATGCCTGTATTTTCCTTTATATATAAAGGCGTACCTAACCATAATTGTTGCGCGTCAACATTGCCTGATAATCCCGCACCGGGAGTATTTATAGTATCAGCTGCAACTTTAGAATTATTTTCAACTGCTCTGCATATTGCCTTGGCAACAGGATGTTCCGAACTCACCTCCAGTGCTGCAGCGAAATTCAGACAATCTTGTTTTGATATGTCCGAAAGACATTCAACCGCCTGCAGTTCTAATTTTCCTTCTGTTAATGTACCGGTTTTATCAAAAATAAAATGTGTTGCCCTGGCTAAGGTTTCCAATGCATGGCCACGTGTTGTAAGCAGACCATGTGAAGTTAAACGACTGGTTGCAGCTGTTACTGCGGTGGGCGTGGCTAACGATAATGCACAGGGACAGGTTACCACTAATACCGCAATCGTTACTGGCAACCAATTTGCGCCTTCATGTCCCGACCAATAGAACGCAACACTCACGGCTATTATTAAAACGGCTAACACAAACCATGCGGCGGTTTTATCTGCCAAGCGAGTAATGGTTGGCTTTTCTGTTTGCGCTCGTTCTAATAAACGCAACACACCAGACAAGACAGTATCTTGTCCTAATTTTTCTACCTTCACTAATAGAGGACTATTGATGTTAATTGACCCGCCGATCACGTTAGCGTTTACTGTTACCGGTACGGGCATACTTTCACCGGTTAAAAGTGATTCATCAACACTTGAACGTCCTTCAATAACAATGCCATCTGCAGGAAATGTTTCACCGGGTTTAACGCGAACAATGTCTGCCAATTTTAATTCTGCAACGGTTACCATTGACTCAAG
The DNA here is from genome assembly GCA_027006175.1 of Gammaproteobacteria bacterium. Classification (GTDB taxonomy): domain Bacteria; phylum Pseudomonadota; class Gammaproteobacteria; order AKS1; family AKS1; genus Sulfuriflexus. The sequence goes on along the minus strand of JALTKS010000006.1, from coordinate 70,716 downwards.
ATCATTTTCTATACGTGTGGCAACCGCGGGGGTACTGTGAACCAATGCATCTGCATTTTCAGCGGATTTTTTACGTGCAACCAATTCAAAATATCGCCCGGTTAATAAAAAGAAAACAAACATCACGACCGAGTCGTAATAAACCTCACCATAGCCATTAAACGTGCTCCAAATACTGCCCGCAAAAGCAACACTGATACCGATTGAAACGGGGACATCCATTCCTGCCTGCCCACGCTTCAGATCACGTATTGCGGTGCGAAAAAAAGGTTGTGCTGAATACAGCATGACAGGCAACGTCAGACCAAGACTGATCCAGTAAAAGAATTTTTCGTACTGTGCTTCCATGCCGAAGAAATCACCCAAATAAAGTGCCACGGCAATCATCATGACCTGCATACCCAGTACGGCAGCCAGACCTAAACGCCTGATTTGTTGTTTACGCTCGTCTTCAAATAATTGCTGTTGGCGACTTGGGTCGTATGGATGTGCGAGGTAACCAATTCGAGTGATGGCCTCAAGGATATCGCTGAGTTTAATTTGATCGTTATCCCATTCAAGGCGGGCACGATGGGTTGAGTAATTGATAACAATGCTTTTTACGCCGCTCAGTGCTGAAATATGCTGTTCGTTCAACCATATACAGGCGGCACAGGTAATACCTTCAAGAATCAGGTCGGCTTCGCGTATATCACCACTGTTACTTTTATGCTGACGAACAAAACTTTCTTGCACCGCATCCAGATCATAAGCCAAACTTTGTTGTAAAAATTCTGGCACCAGCTCTTTGCCCTGTTCGGCACGTTCGGTACGATATTGATAATAGTCTTCCATTCCACCAGCGACGATAGCCTCTGCAACGGCTTTACATCCAGGACAACACATTTCACGTTCTGCATTTTGAATAGTAACCTTATATAGGCTCCCTACTAGCACAGGTAAACCACAATGAAAGCATTCTAATACCTGATGGTTTTTATCAGTTTCTATCAACTTTATGTCCAACCCAATCCATTTTAAGCACCATAATGCAGTATGAGTACAACTCTTACTACCGACTTGATCCAGATCAACGTCTATATATCAGTAATGTCTTATTTTCTCGACATCAGATTTGTACTGACAAGCCACAGTATATTATAATGTTCTAATATTGCTGTAAAAGTACTGCATAAACAGTGTGGTTTCTGGTTATGCGCTAGAATTTCTGTACTGTTAGGGGATCGCTTCCAGTTCGGTTACTGGTTGGGTTAAACGACTTCATTAGAGGACTTAAAATGTTTTTGTCACACGTATGGGGGCTTTTCGCCCACCCTGCCCAGGAATGGGAAGAAATTCGTAAAGAACGTTGTTCAATTGGTAAATGTTATTGTACACACGTTTTATTTTTAGCCGCGATACCCGCTATTTCTGGCTTCATTGGTACAACACAAATAGGTTGGCAGATTGGTAATAGCGAAGTTGTTAAGCTAACCACTGACAGCGCATTAGTCATCGCGATCCTGACCTACCTTACTATGTTGGTAGCTATTTTCTCTATTGGTTGGATGGTTCACTGGATGGGTAAAACCTACGGTACAGAACAACCATTACCACAAGGTATCGCTCTTGCGGCCTACTCTGGCACACCATTATTTCTGATTGGTGTGATGTCACTTTACCCGGTGCTTTGGCTCAATATGATTGTTGGTCTGCCAGCACTGGCTTACAGCGTTTACCTCCTCTACACAGGTTTACCAACCATGATGCAGGTAAATAAAGAACAAGGATTCTTATTCGCCAGCGCAATTATGTCTTTAGGCATGGTTGTATTGGTTGCAGTACTTACCGTTGTTGTGTTGCTTTGGGGTTTTGGTGTCGGACCCGTCTTCACAAGTAGCTTCGGTGTACTTCCACCGCTTGATTTAGTCTAAATCCATTAACTTTAATTTTTTATTACTTTAAACAGGTAGGCATATGACTGCTACACAGGAAATGTACAATTATAAGGTTGTACGACAGTTCGCTATTATGACTGTTATCTGGGGCATCGTTGGCATGTTAGTCGGCGTTTATATCGCAGCTGAAATGGCATGGCCAGTTCTTAACTTCGATACTCCCTATATTACATTCGGTCGTTTGAGATCATTACATACTAATGCCGTGATCTTTGCATTTGGTGGGTCGGCATTATTTGCCTCATCATATTATGCGGTACAGCGTACCTGTCATACTCGACTCTTCAGTGATAAATTAGCTTCCTTCACTTTCTGGGGTTGGCAGCTTGTGATTGTTTTAGCTGCTATCACCTTACCTTTAGGTATTACTTCTTCTAAAGAATACGCTGAACTTGAATGGCCGATTGATATTCTGATTGCTGTTGTTTGGGTGACTTATGCCATCGTATTTTTTGGCACAATCCTGAAACGTAAAGTAAAACATATCTATGTGGCTAACTGGTTCTTTGGCGGTTTCATTTTAACTGTTGCAGTTCTCCATATCTTTAATAGCATGGCACTGCCTGTAACAATGCTTAAGTCATATTCTGCTTACGCAGGTGTTCAAGATGCGATGATTCAATGGTGGTATGGTCATAACGCCGTTGGTTTCTTCTTGACTGCCGGTTTCCTTGGCATCATGTATTACTTTGTACCGAAGCAAGCAGGTCGTCCTGTTTATTCGTACCGTTTATCGGTGGTACATTTCTGGGCGCTTATCTTCACTTACATTTGGGCTGGCCCACACCATTTACATTACACCGCGTTACCCGATTGGACCCAGTCCCTGGGCATGGCGTTCTCATTAATTCTGCTAGCACCAAGTTGGGGTGGCATGATTAATGGCATCATGACTTTATCCGGTGCATGGGAAAAACTTCGCACTGATCCTATTTTACGTTTCCTGATTGTTTCTATTTCCTTCTATGGTATGTCTACTTTCGAAGGTCCAATGATGGCAATTAAAACGGTGAACGCCCTTTCACATTACACAGACTGGACCATTGGCCATGTACATTCAGGGGCACTGGGTTGGGTAGCAATGGTATCGATTGGTGCTATGTATTACCTGATTCCGCGTATGTACGGTCGTGAGATTTACAGCCTTAAGTTGGTTGAATGGCACTTCTGGTTAGCAACATTAGGTATCGCTCTTTACATCGTTGCGATGTGGGTATCCGGTGTAACACAGGGCTTGATGTGGCGCGCAGTCAATGCCGATGGCACTTTAACCTATAGCTTTATTCAAAGTGTACAAGCGTCGCACCCATTCTATATTGTGCGATTCGTTGGTGGTGCATTGTTCTTGTCAGGTATGTTCGTCATGCTTTACAACACACTGAAAACTATCGGTGGCGCTAAAGCGATCGAAGCACCGGTCGTAGCACCGGCAGCGGCACACTAGGAGAAAACATCATGGCAAATACTGGACATGAAAAAGTTGAAACGAACATTGGCTTGATGCTTATCCTCGTGATTCTTGTAATCAGTGTAGGTGGCTTAGTACAAATCGTACCTTTGTTCTTTATGAAACACACAACCACCGCTGTTGAAGGTTTGAAACCCTATACAGCATTACAACTAACAGGTCGCGATGTTTACATTCGTGAATCATGCAACGCATGTCACTCACAAATGATTCGTCCATTCCGTGCTGAAACAGAACGCTATGGTCACTATTCAGTTGCCGGTGAGTTTGTTTATGACCGTCCATTCTTATGGGGTTCTAAACGTACCGGTCCGGATCTACATCGCGTTGGTGGTCGTTACAGTGATGAGTGGCATCGTGTGCATTTGAATAATCCTCGTGATGTTGTACCTGAATCGATCATGCCAGGCTACCCGTGGCTTGAAGAAAATGCGGCTGATGCAGAAACAATCAGTAAAAAAATGGAAGTACTAAGAACACTCGGTCATCCATACACTGATGAAGAAATTGCGAATGCACCAAAAGAATTAGAAGGTAAAACAGAGCAAGATGCTTTAATTTCCTACCTTCAGGTTCTTGGTACAGCGATCAAGACAAGGAGATAAAAATGGAATACATGAACAGTATTCAAATGCTCTGGACACTTGTCGCCTTCATCGTTTTTGTTGGCATACTCATTTGGGCATGGAGCAGCAAACGCGATAAAGAATTTGATGAAGCAGCACATCTTATATTTGATAAAGATGATGATGTCGTAAACCACCAACACAAATCAGGTAACTAACACCATGTTTGATTTTACAAGTAACTTCTGGCCTTGGTTTATCACCGTTCCTTCCGTCGTCGGCATCCTTGCTATGTGGTGGCTAGTACGTTGGATGAACAAGAAACCGTCTGATGGTTCACAGCTTGATGGTAAACCCTTGGATCATGTTTGGGATGAAGATCTCGTTGAGTTAAACAACCCGCTACCTAGCTGGTGGAAAAACATGTTTTACGCCACTATCGTTTTCGCCAGTGTTTACCTGCTTCTTTATCCTGGACTGGGTGCATGGCAAGGACTATTAGGCTGGACTCAAAAAGGACAATACGAACGTGAGTTAAGCAAAGCTGAAGACACCTTCGGCCCCATCTACGCCAATTATTTAGAAAAGGATATTATTAGTCTATCTAACGATAAAGATGCGCTTAAAACAGGTCGCCGCTTATTCAACAACTATTGCGCTATTTGTCATGGTTCCGATGCAGCGGGTTCACATGGTTTCCCTAATCTGACCGATACGGACTGGTTATATGGCGGTAAACCTGAAAATATCAAAGCCAGTATTACTCATGGTCGAAATGGTGCGATGCCACCATGGGGTCAGGTTCTTGGTAATGAAGGTGTTTTCAATGTCTCTGAATATATCTTGAGTCTGGGTGGTCGTGATACAAATCCAACCGCTGTCGCGGCAGGTAAAAAGAAGTTTTCACAGCTCTGTGTTGCCTGCCATTCCGTAGATGGTAAAGGAAATCAAGCACTTGGCGCGCCTAACCTCACGGATAAGACATGGCTATATGGCGGCTCTCAACGTGCTGTTATGGCCTCAATCACAGATGGTCGCGGCGGAAAGATGCCTGCACACAAGGATTTTCTGGATAAAGGCAAGATTCACGTGCTGACAGCTTACGTTTATAGCTTGTCGGCTGGCGGAAAGGAGTAAACCTATAGTAAGATTAAGGGTAATACAAACCAGTATGGAGCATAGCCGTGGCAGACGAAGCACTACCCACTTGTCAGAAAACCATTTCTGTTCTTTGGCCAGCATTCCTAAGCGCCGGGGTTGCTACCATACTGTTCTTTACTGCCTTTGATCCAGCTGTGCTACTGCAGGAAACACGTTTTGCAGATATTAGCCGTCTTGGTGCTTACTCAATTGGATTCTTTTTGTTCTGGTTATTAACAACAACATCTTGCGCAATGACATGCTTCTTCCGCAAGCCATGTAGCCCTATACAAAACTAGTCCTTATCTCCGCCTGATACTCACTCTCCTCTTTGTTTTTTTAACAAAGGGGAGTTTTCTGACTCTAAATTAAAGAACAGTGATGTAATGGCAACGAAGAAATCGCACAGTAAGAATAATCCTGAACAATCATTAGCCAGTGATGCGAGGATCTACCCGCGTGCCGTCAGTGGCTTGTTTGCCATGTGGCGAAGTATTGGTGTTTTCATTCTATTGGGTATTTACTATATCGTTCCATGGCTTGAGTGGTCGGGACGACAAGCGGTGCTTTTTGATTTACCCAATCGCAAGTTTCATATCTTTGGGCTGACTTTCTGGCCCCAGGATTTCTTCTATTTTGCTGTGCTGCTTATTATCGCTGCATTTGCGCTGTTCTTTTTCACCGCTATCGCGGGTCGTCTCTGGTGCGGTTACGCCTGTCCGCAAACCGTTTGGACAGAACTATTTATGTGGATAGCACGTAAAGTTGAAGGCGATCGTCCAAAACAGATAAAACTGGATAAGATGCCATGGAATGCATACAAAATAAGAATAAAGGTCACCAAGCACTTCCTATGGTTAGCACTTGCTGCCTACACGGGTTTTACTTTTGTTGGTTATTTTACCCCTATTGACGAGCTTGCCTCGCGTATTGTTGAATTATCATTGGGGCCATGGGAATGGTTCTGGATTATTTTCTATAGCTTCGCTACGTGGGGCAATGCCGGTTTCATGCGCGAACAAGTTTGTATCTACATGTGTCCGTATGCGCGTTTCCAAAGTGCCATGTTCGATAACAACACGCTTATTATTTCTTATGATAAGGAACGAGGTGAACCTCGCGGTTCACGAAAGAAAGATGATGACCCATCCTCAAAAGGACTGGGTTCATGTATTGATTGCACACTCTGTGTTCAAGTCTGTCCAACGGGTATTGATATTCGTGATGGTCTGCAATACCAGTGTATTGCCTGCTCAGCCTGTATAGATGTTTGTGACAGCGTTATGGACAAAATGAATTATGATCGTGGTTTAATTCGTTATACGACTGAAAATGCACTACAAGGAAAGGCCGTCAGCATATTTCGACCACGTATTATTGTTTATGCAACTGCCTTGATTGTCATGACTGTGGCGCTTGGCTATGCCATTGCAACACGTGTGCCACTAGAAGTAGGTATTATTCGTGACCGTACTCGCTTGTTCAATGAAACCGATCTGGGCTTAATTGAAAACACTTACTCTCTACAGATTATTAATAAAGACGAAAAACCACATAATTATAGAATCAGTGTCTCTGGTATTGATGGAATGAAAACAATCATGAAGTCAGATTCTGTTAAAGTTTTATCAGGTGAAGTACTTGATGTACCAATACGTTTACAAGTCGACCCATATGACCTGAAAAAACGTAGCACTGAAATAAATATATCTGTTGCGTCAATAGACAACCCCGATATTCATATCGATGAAGCGACACGTTTCCTCGGCCCAGCAGGACGTCGCTAATGAATAATTCAACCGCAAGTGCCGCATGGTACCGCCAACCATTGGTTTGGATGCTTATCCTCATTCCCCTTAGTGCGGTATTAGGCGGCATCTCAATGATCTACCTTGCCATCACCACCGATGATGGTTTAGTTAACGATGACTATTATCGGTATGGCAAACAAATTAACCTGGTTCTTGAACGCGATATCAATGCAAAACAATTAGGACTCAAAGCAAGTTTCGAATTTAGTGTTGAAAATGGCACTGTTTCTGTAAAGCTTGATGGAAACAGAATTAAATTACCTGACACCATTAGCCTCAGCCTACTTCACGCCACACGTGCAAATCATGATCAACATATAAAACTTACACTAACACCAGATAAAAACTACCATGGCCTTATAAACAAACTGATTCCTGGAAAATGGTATGTTCAGCTACATACTGAACAGTGGCGCCTTAGTTCTGAATTACTCTATCCAGATCAAAATAAACTTACGTTCACACCTAGATAAATATCTTTATGAGCAGTGAAATTACGTTACTCGCGGCACTGATTACCGGATTGCTAGGGTCTGTTCACTGTGTTGGTATGTGTGGTGGTATCGTTGGCAGTCTTAGTCTTGGCATAGAATCAAAGCCTGATAAAAGCAAATTCAGAATAGTTACTTTTATTTTTCTTTATAACCTCGGTCGTTTAAGTAGCTATGTTATTGCTGGGCTACTTATTGCCAGCCTAGGTGAATCCAGTAGCCAGCTTTTCAACCAAAATGCACAAGTTATTGGTAGCTGGCTAAGTGGAAGCTTTATGGTGTTATTAGGTTTATACATCGCAGGCTGGTGGAAAATACTCAGCGTACTTGAAAGTGCGGGTAGTTACTTCTGGCAATATATCCAGCCATTGGGTAATAAATTATTACCGGTAAAAACACATCCTCATGCTTTTATGCTTGGCGCGCTATGGGGCTGGCTTCCATGTGGGATGGTCTATGCCATGCTGGCTTTTTCCCTTAGTAGTCAAAATACACTGCAAGGTGGTCTGATTATGCTGGCATTTGGCTTGGGAACCTTACCAACGCTTGTCTTGCTCGGAACAACTGCGACCGAATTGAAACGTTTTTTTCACCATCCGATAGTACGTCAGCTAGCAGGAACATTAATTATATTGTTTGGGTTATATAGTCTTAATGGCGCTTATTCACATGATCATAATCATATAAATCATGTAGAAACTCAGCGCTAGTTGTTATGTGAATCTGATTTATTCTTTAGTTTTTGATAATCATCCGATAGCCTATCCATTGTTTCATTCTCTTGGCCCGCATACATAAGCGAGTATTCCTTAACAATATCTTCCATTGTTTCCATTGCCTCAGCGAGATCCGATGCTATTTTCTCATTCTCTGATGTAAGTTCATCAATTTTATCATTGAGCTCCTGTACTTTTTCTACCGGAATACTACCTTCAGGTATCCGCTGTATATTCTTCTTTATGGTTTCGACCCAGCTTCCATTCATGTCTGATAGCTCATCGCGAATTTCTGATAAACACTGTCGATCGAACCCAAGATACATATTTAAAATACATTTATATAATTTTCTTTCTGATGAAGCCACACTATTCAAGAAATCATCCAATTCTTCTTCATTTAACAAGGAATCAGATGCCATATTTTCCCGCATGGCATCACGCCTACTAATGTGACTATCCTTATGTTCAGCAATAAATTTTGCTACATAACGTTTATCTGAAGCACGTCGTTTCAGAAACAATACCAGCGCTACCACAAACAATAATAAAAGCACCGCGCCGAATTCGGCAGCTATGAATACTATCGTGCTAGTCGCCTCGTTCATTTCTCTTTCTCCGAAGTACTTTCATCAGATATATCTGACTCCATGTCAACATCAAATTCGGGAAGATCATCAGCAGATGATTTTTCAATTAATTCTGCATCATCCTCCGCTCCTGATGCTTCATCAATATCTAAATCAACATCCTCTGGCAAAGGTGGTTCTTTACGTTGAGCTGAAAAGTCTTCATCTACTTCTACTGGTTTTTCTGTCTCAGGGGGCGGCTCATCATCAATATTTTCTTTTACATCAGGTATTGCATCAACAGTATCAGGTACTGTATCAACAGCCTCTACAGGGTCTGACTCATCATCCAAATCATCTTCTATTGGTTTGTTTTTCTTCTTCCAATAACGATAACCGAAATATGCACCACCAAATATAATAATATTTGCGATGATCAACAATGTTATTACAACAACGACACTCGTTTCTTCCGGCGCATGTTCTTCTTCTTTTTCATGCCCACTCTCTTTATCATGTTCATCTTCACTTTCAGGTTCATCATTATTACCAGCATGCTCTTCGACATTAGGCTCTTCACTTGCAACATCTTTCACTTTTAGCTCAGGAACAACCACCTTATATTCTTTATTAAATGGCTTACCATCAAGCTGATAAGCGCTTGCTGAAACAATTAATGTTTTACCCGTATATTCTGGCAACAACAATTGTTGCCATACTTTATCCGTCTTTTGAGTAATCGTGATAGGAGTTTCTTTATTTTCCTCTGCATAATAGCCCAGTTGCAATGTGCCTGTTTGAATAATATTTTCTTCGAGCATTGCCTTAATAACCAGACCCGATTCTATTTCTTCTACCCAAACAGTCAGTGGATCTTTCATCGGTTTTACGGCTTCCGGAAGTCGACCATGTAATTTGCTTCTGAAGGGTATGTTTCCAATTCGATTTGCCGTTGCATCAATAGTTATCGCTTTACCAGAGAAACTATTATCCAGCGTTGCCTGCCAACGATGTGCCCCATACTTTGTTACGTAATAAGCTCCTTTATTTCCATCTATTCTTAATGCTAACTGCAGTGTTCCCGTTTGAATTAATAGTGGATTTTCCTTCACACTGATAACAAGACCATTTGATGTTGCCTTTAGCGTTAATTTAACCGGATTCTCATGCACTTTTATTTCATGTCTTGATTCACGTTTAAATGTTGGTGAGTCTACTTTTATAACAATTTGTACCGTTCCTTTTTCATCAACCCCTTCCAGTATGGTTTCATATTTACCCGTTTTACTTGAGGCAGGGACTTCCTGTGTTACCTCATTACCTTTATAACCTGTCGTATTAGCACTCACTTTAATTAAACTTAACATTTCTTTATCATCAAGTAAGCCGTCTTTGGTTACAATTGATGCTTTCAATTTAACCGATTCGTTCTCAACAATGTCTAACGGTAATGGCGCGACGCTTAATTTCAAGTTACTTATTATTTTAACCCGGTTATCTTTATCTATGTCTGCATCTATTTTCCATTTACCAACCATGGGTTTATGTACAGTAATAATGTCAAAGTTCTTATCCTGGAACCATTCGACACCCTTAGATGGTTTCTCATACTCAAACACCGAATGGTCGGGAGCTAATACTTTAGTTGGTTTACCTGAGCCACTTCGAAAAACCAGTAGCGTCATATCACTAATGCTGTCATCAACATCAAACAGATTATCTTCTAACGGCAGTGAATCCATTTTGGTGGTTTTTTCAAATAGCCTTAAGAATAGTCGTTGTAACATGTCTGCTGATTCAACTGATTCATACCAGCCATTGGTCTTTTTAGATAAAGTTTTTAGCAGTTCATGATCGGCTTGTTTGGATAGTGCAATCGTATGTATTTTTACGTTCGCAGCTTTAAGATCTGAAACAATACTGCCGAGTATCTTCTGACGGGACTTTTTATTTTTCTTTGGATCTTTCGATATATCCACCATACCATCTGTCAATAAGATCATATGACGATCCCATTTTGGATCAGGACGTCGCCAATCCCAACTACTCTTGGTTAAGGTATCTTGTATATTTGTATAAAGGCCAAGTGAACGGATTTTATTGGCTTCTTTACGTGCATTATTTTTCCATGCCTTTGTGGCGAAACCAGGTTTTACTTGCATATTAACGTATTGACCAAAACTCCAAATACCCACACGACTTGTTTCGGGTAACATCCCAATCAATAATCTCAAAGCATCTCGGCGAAGATTGTTAGGATCATTCTTTTTCATACTGCCAGACACATCAACCAAAATACGCAAATCGGTTGTTGCCTCTACTTGTGTTTCATCAGCCGCTTGAACGCGGCTCGCAAACAGTAAAGCACTCAGAAAAAAGGCTGATGCGACATAAAAAGCCCACACTCTTAAACATGATGGCAAACGAATATAATTAACCCGGGACATAAAAAAGCCTGTACGTAGTAACTATGTACAGGCTATCGGTAGTAATAGGAAAGACTTTAGATAATCCAGCTTATTATTTTAAACCAATTAAGATGATATATATAATAAAATCAACTAGATAGATGTTATTTTAATGTTCGCGTGTTGATAAAAATTTAATTTCTGGCCAGCGTTCTATCATTAACTCAAGATTTACCCTGCTTGGGGCAAGATATGTCAGCTCATCTGCTGCGTCCAAAGCGAGATTTTCAGCTGCTTTTTTCTCAAAATCAGCGAGCATTTTAGGATCATCACACTCTATCCAACGTGCCGTAGCAACTTGTATGGGCTCATATGAACATTCAACGTTATATTCATCTTTAAGCCGATACGCCACCACATCAAATTGCAATATTCCCACAGCGCCAAGAATAAGATCATTACTTTGTATAGGACGAAATACCTGTGTTGCCCCTTCTTCAGATAACTGTATGAGTCCCTTTTGCAGGGCTTTCATTTTCAAGGGATCTTTTAATACAACACGTCTGAATAATTCAGGTGCAAAATGAGGTATACCTGTGAATTTAAGGTTTTCCCCTTGAGTAAATGCATCACCAATTTTAATCGTGCCATGATTATGCAAGCCAATAATATCACCGGGGTAAGCCTCTATAACATTCTCACGTTCTCTTGCCATAAAAGTGGTTGCATTGGCAATTTGTACATCTTTACCTAATCGCACCTGATACATTTTCATTCCCTTGGTAAACTTACCCGAGGTAATACGAAGAAAAGCCACTCTATCGCGATGAGCCGGATCCATATTGGCCTGAATCTTGAACACAAAGCCTGAAAATTTTTCTTCATCGGGTCTAACGCTGCGTACATCGGTTGCACGTTCTAATGGAGCTGGAGCATTTTCAGTAAAAATATCTAATAATTCTTTAATACCAAAGTTATTGGTTGCAGAACCAAATAGAACCGGTGTTAATTCACCTTTAAGATAGTCAGCGACATTGAAATCATTACTTGCACCACGCACTAATTCAATTTCTTCTCGTAGTTCTTCTGCTTGCACACCTAACAATTCATCAAGACGAGGGTTATCTAAACCCTCAATCACTTCACCTTCTTGTACTTTGCCTTTATGCGTGGCACTAAATAAATGCACCGTATCATTAAGCACATGAAAAACACCTTTAAGTGTTTTACCCATACCAATTGGCCAGGTAATCGGCGCGCAACGGATTTTCAAAATATCTTCAATTTCATCTAGTAATTCAAATGGGTCACGCCCCTCACGATCAAGTTTATTGATGAATGTCATAATTGGCGTATCACGCAAGCGACAAACATCCATCAATTTAATCGTTCGTTGTTCTACACCTTTAGCACAATCTATCACCATTAATGCAGAATCGACCGCAGTAAGTGTGCGATAAGTATCTTCAGAGAAGTCTTCATGACCTGGGGTATCCAGTAAATTTACAATCTTGTCACCATACGTAAATTGCATGACCGATGAGGTTACTGATATACCACGTTGTTTTTCCAGCTCCATCCAATCAGAGGTAGCATGCCGATCAGACTTACGACCTTTAACGGTACCGGACATTTGGATAGCACCACCAAACAACAATAATTTCTCAGTTAATGTTGTTTTACCGGCATCGGGATGGGAAACAATCGCAAAAGTACGACGCAGGGATGTTTCATCTGTAATATCTGACATTTTTATCTACAATTTATAAATTAAAGTGTTAATTCGCGTGCAAGAATAAGTGCGTCTTCGTGACCACCCTTGGCGGGATAATAAGCAGGTCTCATGCCTACTTCTACAAAATCCATTTTTTCATATAAATCAATTGCGGCTATATTTGATGGTCGAACTTCCAATAAACAGACATTCGCATCATGGCGTTTTGCTAATTTAAGCATATGCTCCATTAACTGACGTCCGTAACCACGGCGTTGGCTTTCCTTTCTCACACAAAGGTTTAATAAATGTGACTCACCCGCCGCCGCTGATAATACTGAATAAGCGACAATCTCTTCATCTTCCAACAACAACCAACAACAATAACCAACCCGTAGGCAGTCTTTAAATATGCCTTCTGTCCAGGGGTAATCGTACATGGCGTGTTCGATTTCTAATACGGCTTCAACATCACGTAACTGCATAGGGCAAATTCGGATATCAGGCTGTTGTAAAACGGCACTCATGTTGCTTCACCAGATACAATGTTCATCGCTATTTGTAGGTCTTGCCATGCTTTACGTTTTTCACCCGGTGCTCGCAACAAGTAAGCAGGGTGATAGGTAGCAACAACCGGTATTTCTGTCTCTTTATATTTGAATACTTTTCCATGTATGTCTTTCATCAATGCATCGGTATCCAACACGCTTTGTGCCGCTACACGCCCAAGTAATAGAATTATTTTAGGTTGCAATAATTCTATTTGTCTTCTTAAGAAAGCATGACAAGCCAGTATCTCGTCTTTAACCGGATCACGATTTTCAGGTGGTCGGCATTTAAGAATATTCGTTATATAAACCTGTTCACGCTTCAATCCCATGGCTTCAATCATTGCCGTTAATAATTGACCCGATTGCCCCATAAAAGGCTCACCTTGTTGCTCTTCCTCGTTACCGGGTGCTTCACCAATAATCATCCAGTCAGCTTGTTGGTAACCTGCACCAAATACTGTCTGGCTTCGGCTGGCATGTAAGTCACAAGCAACACAATCTGAAACCTGTTGCTGCAGTTCTGGCCAATCAAGCTCATTCACCATATGACTGTCTGGCGTTTGCACCACGGTTAATTCTACTTCTGTCGTTTCTTCAGCAGGTTCGGGTACAACGTTACCTACAACAACTGAGTCAGGCTCACGCCTGACCCAGCGGGTGATTCCCATTTCTTGTAGATACTGTTCACGCATAAGACTAATTACACATCGCCCGCTTGAGGGTGTGAACGTTCCGAGGGACGTATAATTTTATTGAGTGCATTGATATATGCTTTTGCTGAAGCAATAACAATATCTGTATCAGCACCTTGCCCATTAACAATACTGCCACCCTTCTCAAGTCGCACAGTTACTTCGCCTTGAGAGTCTGTACCCGTGGTAATATTGTTGACCGAATAAAGCTGTAACTCAGTATCGCTTACAACAATTTTTTCTATCGCACGAAATGCTGCATCAACTGGTCCACCACCTTCTGAATGCGCGGACTTTTCTTCGCCATCAACCCATAAGCTAATATTTGCATCCGGTTTCTCACCTGTTTCGCTGCATACTTTCAACGATACTAATTTGAATAGTTCGTTTTCAGCCTCAATGCCTGCCTCTGTCATTAATGATTGTAAATCCTCATCAAAAATTTCATGCTTTTTATCCGCAAGATCTTTAAAACGAGAGAAGGCATTATTCACATCGTCTTCGGAATCAAAACTAAAGCCTAATTCCTGCATGCGAGTACGAAAAGCATTCCGCCCTGAATGCTTACCCAACACCATGCGATTAGCTGACCAACCAACATCTTCAGCTCGCATAATTTCGTAAGTCTCACGTTTCTTTAATACACCATCCTGATGTATCCCCGATTCATGTGCAAAAGCATTCGCACCCACAATCGCTTTATTGGGTTGCACTGCAAAACCGGTAATACCCGACACAAGACGTGAACAGGTCATGATTTGAGTGGCATCAAGATTCGTATCACAACTAAATATATCCTGGCGCGTCCGCACTGCCATGACGACTTCTTCAAGTGACGCATTACCTGCCCGTTCACCCAAACCGTTAATGGTACACTCAACTTGTCGTGCGCCATTCAATACCGCAGACAATGAATTGGATACAGCTAAACCAAGATCGTTATGACAATGCACTGAAAAAATTGCTTTGTCCGAATTAGGAATTTTTTCACGCAAGTTATAAATCAACTCTCCAAATTGATGTGGCAAGTTATAACCCACCGTATCTGGAATATTCAATGTTGTTGCACCGGCATCAATCACTGCTTCAAGTACACGACATAAGAAATCCAGGTCTGAACGACCCGCATCTTCTGGTGAGAATTCAACATTATCCGTATGCTGGCGAGCACGGGTAACTGCGGCAACAGCTTGCTCAAGCACCTGATCGGGAGACATGCGTAATTTTTCTTGCATGTGGATCGGTGATGTTGCAATAAACGTATGAATACGTGCTGAATTAGCACCTTTAAGTGCTTCACCCGCACGATCAATATCTTTGTCCAGGGCACGCGCCAAGCCACAGATAGTACTGTCTTGCACAATATCGGCGACTGCCTTAACCGACTCAAAGTCACCTTGAGATGCGATCGGAAATCCTGCCTCAATCACATCCACGCGCATTTTCTCAAGCGCTTTCGCAATACGTACCTTTTCATCCTTTGTCATGGATGCACCAGGGCTTTGCTCACCGTCACGCAAGGTCGTATCAAAAATAATTAATTTGTCACTCATGTCCTACTCCATACAATTCTGACGGCATTTTACCACTCGCAGCTGCTAATGGGCATGGTTCTAGGCCGTATTCTACTGATTTTTGTCTGATTTATGCGTTTCTACTGACCCTCGCCAGGGTATAGGGGGTGTGTATGTCTGCCTTACGGCAGGAGCAGGAAAAGAGCATTTAGGCACAAAGCAGCCTGACTCGGATGAGCCTTCTGGAATGCTAAGCTATGTGACTTATTGTTCATGAGCGATACTATAGCCTCTAGTTCTGGATTTGCCAAGTATTAATAACCATAAAAAAGGCGGCCTATAGCCACCTCTTTTAATTCCATTCTGTCACTAAAACATATCTTTATTGTTCACCTGCGTTTATTGTTGTCACAAATAAATCCTGATAATTACTATCCGTATAAGTGCCATCCGTTCTGGTTTTGTTAATATTAACGGCACCCGCTAATGAACCCGCATTGTTACCAAAAAATGAGCCATTAACTGTCCCTGAAATAGCCGAGGCATCATTCGCAGAAATGACGTTTGAAACAATATTAGCACCATCAATAGTACCACTTGCATTAAATCCAACGACACCTGTCAAAACCTTTACACCATCTGTACTCAGGGTTGGACTAATACCCGCAGCATCACTGCCACCGTTCCATGAACCGTTCCACGTGCCTTCACCAAAATTAACCGCTATATTTACTTGCGTACCACGGCTTAACAACCCATTGCCATTGTAGTTTGCTGTAACATTGCCTGCGTTTAAATCATTTAAATCACTAACTCCTGTGCTTTCACCAAAGATAAAGTTAGCTTTTGTAAAAGTGCCTCGACCATCAACAACTCTAGCTATGGTTGCATCACCATAAGCAAAAGGTGTATTTATAGGATTAACAGTCTTACCATTCATAAAAGCAAACCCATCGGCTATAGAAAATGTTGACCAATTACCTCCTAAGTTATAAGTAACCGGTGCATTTTCGATGCCTAAAGTTAAAGCCAGTGCCGTGGTACTCGTTACATTTAAAGTGGTTGTATCTTGAGCACCATCGCCAAGAGCAAGTGGACCTTGTATGTCCAGTAATCCATCAACAGCAACACGAATACCAACAGGGATTGGAGACAATGTTGCTGTTGCTGTTTGTCGTGAGGTTTGATTAATTCCTGTTTGAGAATAAATCAATGCATAACTACAAGCTGAACCAGCTGCACATATCGACTCCGTAGCAGATGTTGTAGATGTTGACGTTGGTGTTGTAATAAGAGCAGTGAATTGACTAGCATCACCCGCTCCAAAACCCGGTACGACAGGACCTGATAAGGTTATTGGAACCGGTGCTTGGGGACCAGCAGCTGGCTGAACCAATGTTTCCCATGGCCCCCAGCTATGCACAGAGTCTTCTTCCGTAATAGCATAAGCTGACGTTGTGATGGTCGCTAATGATAGTGCCACGAACCTTGAAACTAAATTATATTTACTCATGATAGTTCTCCCCACCTGAACAAGCATTGACATCAATTTTATGTTGCCTGTTTCCTAAAAATTTCTGGAAAATGTAACGTTTGTTACTTCCCGATCATATTTAAAAATATCTACATTAGAAGCATTATCCGTATTGCTATAACTACCTTTTAATACCCACTTATCAAAATAGCTGCCACTGAATTGATGCCGAAAACCAAGTGCAAAACGCTGTTCACGCTCATCTCTTTTTTCATTAAAGAGAGGCTCAGGTGCATCATGTTTAGCATCTCGCTGACTGACGCTCGCATACACTAAACCATTTTTCCATGCTTGCCAGTTCGCACCTAAAAACACTTTCGCGCCATCACGGCTAAAACGATCATCCCTGGCATTTTCATCAAATAAGCTTACGCCTGCCTGTAATGACAACTTACCTTTCATATAGCGCTTACCTAGCGTAAGACCAACCGATTTATAAAAACTGTTTCGCCCTTGATCATTGCGTTGCTTAAAATCGCGATCCGCAAACGAGGCTTTAACCGATAAGTCTGTTGTTTTATTCAGCTGCCAGGTAATACTGGGTAAAAGCGTTGTATAAAAAGCCAGCGAGTCACTGCCTAATTCAATATTATCAACTTGCAAGCTAACATTGCTACGCCAGTGACCCGGTGCAACGAAAGCGAGACCCGTGCTTAAACTCACCACATCCAAATTAAATTCAGACAAATCCTCATATTGTTTACTATAAACAGATGCCTGCGATTGCCATAATACCGCGGCCGATCTGCCACCCATATTAAGAACTTTGCCTGTTTGGTAACTGTAATTAAATGTACCCGATAAAGTGATCGCACTATCACCTTGTGGCTTGGAGCCAGCCCCTAGGCGAAGTGTTGTCGTACCAAGATTAATAATATCTGAGTTAGGACCAACATTTACATTTGTGTCATACAGATACCCTGCCGAAACAGATACACCCGAACGACTATCGACTTTTTCGAAACGCTTGCGTTCTGATTTTATTTTAGCGAGAAAAGCAATTATAGAAACACGCACTGATGCTGGAGTCTTGGGATCAGCCAGTACTTTCTTGGCATTTTTTTCCGCCTCATCAAACCGCGTTGCTCTATAGTAAGCAACCGCCAACTCTAACCTGGCACGATGTAATAAGGGTTCTTGACTAAGAATGGATTCAAAAATAACAATGGAGTCATCAAGCTCACCGCTATTTCTGGCCGCCATGGCTTTTTTAAACTCTGCTTCAGCATCTGCAGCCACTACCTCACCGGTAACAACAGACAACGAGCTGATCAGTGCTAGCACGACACCAAATTGACGTAACTTTAAAGCCATACATCCCCACCCTATTACCGAAAAACGTATATCGCTTCCCCACGCCACGATATACAACATATTTTATATAAATGCCGTAGACTATACAATGACATTAACGCTTTGAAAATCCAAGAGTTATATGATGTTTTGAACTAGTGACAGTTCTTTGACACAAGTATTCATCGTAAAAAATAGCTTGTTCGATAATATTGTCTTAATATCAGATAATTACATAAGGAAGCTAATGTGTTGGGTATCTATTTTTATCCGTTTTCGCCAAATAAGTGGCGTTCTCGCTTACTCATGGCATTTGTAAGCATTTTACTGATTTTTAGTTTTAACCCCTCTTTTGCCCATGCTGCTGGTGTATTTGGCAGTATAGAATCAAAACAAACTGACTTAAGCATTTTTCCGCAATGGTTGAGTGTGCTCGACCGACATGTTCGCGAAGATATTCCCGAAGGTAATTGCAACAGCCAACAATTTAACCGCTGCCATTTAAAACAATGGTTAGACTATCTGGAAACACTTAAAGGACAAAATATCCGTACCCAGTTAAAAAACATTAATCTCTATGCAAACAAAAAAGAATATATCCTGGATATTGATAACTATAATTTAGAGGATTACTGGGCTATCCCAAAGCAATTTCTTAAGCGCGGTGGTGACTGTGAAGACTACGCCATCACCAAACTACTTTCATTGCGTTGGCTTGGACATACAAAGTTACAAAGCCGAATAGTCGTTTTAGAAGACACTAACCTGGGTATTCCTCATGCCATACTCGCTGTTTATCTGGACGGTGATACATTAATTTTAGACAATCAGGTTAATGAAATTTTATCCGACAAAAATATTCTGCACTACATTCCAATATACTCTCTTAATGAGAGGGAATGGTGGATTCATTTACCCTCATAAGCTGGCAAAAAAAGGATCAGGTACCTATGAAACCGGTATCGTTATTACAAACTAAATTTTCCAAATGGCTTGCACTCATTATACTCATTGCTATTATTGGCATCGGCATTGGGTTAATTAATAAACTCTCCAACAACGAATATGAGAGAGAAATTCAAAATTGGCAATATCGTCTATCGTTAATGGCCGATGTTCGTGAAGACTTACTAAGCGATTGGATGTCAACACAATATGACACATTAACTTCTCTTGCCAGAAATCAATCTTTACAACTTTACTTGTCACAATTATCCAAAGGCGATGAAACCAATTATAACAACATTCAACTGGCGCAACGTACCTACCTTATAAATTTATTAACCCAGACAGCAAACAAAAATGGCTTCCTTGAAAATATTGCTCCAAGCCCAATCAAGGCTAACATACCTACTATCAGACACTCTGGTATTGCGATCCTGTCAAATCAGGGCAAGGTCATTGTAGCAACACCCGGCATGCCTAAACCCGATAAACTAACACTCGAAAAAACCCGACAAGTCGCTGGGAGCAGGCGTAAGCAAATCCGAGATATTTATTTAGACCAGCATAATGAACAAGTAATTACCTTCATTGTTCCTGTTCTTAATAACTATAGTATTATTGGCACCAGAACTTTAAGTAACAGTCTTTACCCTTTGCTCAACAAAGAAATATTTAGCACAAAAAGCGATGAAAGCATTCTCGTTCGTCGATACCATAACTCTGTTATTTACCTAAACAAGAACAACGCAAATCACTCGAGCATGTTTCTTAAATTGCCTCATGATGCATCAAATCTTGCTGCTGCATATGCATTAGATAACCCTGGCGCTTTTTCTATTAAGAAAAATTACAATGATCAGGATATTCTTTTTATAAGCCGCGAAATTAAAGATACAAATTGGCTATTATTGCAAACGATTTCATCCATAGAAGCATTAGATGCATCAGAATCCCAAAGACAATCTCTGATCATTTCTTTCTCACTTGGTTTAGCCGCACTATTATTTATTCTTATTGCTTCATGGCGACATGGTGCGAGCCTATACGCTCAAAAATATGCAACTGCACTACAAGAGAAATCAGCACTACTCTCCCAGCAAAAAAACGTTTTACAAACAGTCACCAATAATATCGGTGATTTAATTTTGATTATTGATAATCAGTTACAAATTCAGTTTTCCAATCTTCCTGTTGCGTCTCTCTTTAAACTAACACCTGATGATCTTGTCGGAAAGAGCCTGGCAGCAAGCTTTGGGCCTGAAACCGGAAGTATAATTGAAAATTACGTATCAGACTCACATAAAAATAACCGTATTGTTATTACAGTAAATGAATTAATATTTAATAAACTACAAAAAACTTATCACTGTAGTTTTTTCCCTATCAATGAATACAATACATTAATTGTACTTCATGATATTACCGACCTACGGAATGCAGAAGATAAACACAAACGTTTAATGAAGCACCTTGTACAGACGTTGACACATGTTATCGACAGTTATGTGCCAGACAGCGCCAATCATTCAGCCAAGACTACTAAACTTGCTCGTTCAATCGCCCAGGAAATTAATCTTTCCGATGCAGATATCGAAACACTTGAGCTAGCAGCATGTCTGGCCAATATTGGCAAATTATTCATTCCTAGAGAAATTTTGGAGAAAACAACCGAGCTTACCGATGAAGAACGTGAAACACTACAAACAACCATTCAACAAACTTCCAGCATATTAGTTGATTTGGATTTCGATGGTCCTGTATTAGAAACGATTGCACAAAAAAATGAACACGTTGATGGCACTGGCTACCCAGGTAAAATCAATGGTGATCAGATTCTGATAACAGCTAAAATTTTAGCCGTTGCCAATGCCTTCGTTGCCATGCAGAGTCCGCGCGCTTATCGCGATCCACTATCAACCAAGGACATTTTAGATCAGCTTTATAAAGAATCAGGAAAACTATATGACAAGCAAGTCGTTGCCGCACTAATGCACGTGGCTGAAAACAGGCAAGACTGGTTTTAAATAAGGCGTTAAGCGGCTTTATCAGACTTGCTCTTCTCTTGATGACGCTCTTTGTATTTTAATACTGCCATGGTCGGTCCAGAAATCGCATACACGAAGAAGCCGATGAACAATACGACAGGAGGGTGCAAATAAATCACTGCAAATGCCAGCATCAACGCAACGATAACAATAAAAGGGACTTTGCCACGCAGATCAAATTGTTTAAAACTATGGTAACGAAGATTACTGACCATCAAGATACCTGCGCCAATACTCACAACAATGGCAATCAGACTTTTATCTGTTCCTTCCCAACCAAAATCCACTCCAAGCCAAACAAAACCAGCAATTAATGAGGCAGCAGCAGGACTCGCTAAACCCTGGAAATATCGCTTGTCGGCAATACCAACCTGAGTATTAAAACGTGCTAAACGTAATGCAGCACATGCTGCAAAAACAAAGGCGGCTAACCAGCCTATTTTCCCCCATGAAGTCAGTGCCCACTGATGAATAACCAATGCAGGCGCTAAACCAAATGAGACCATGTCTGCCATGCTGTCATATTCAGCACCAAAATCACTTTCGGTATGTGTCATACGCGCAACGCGTCCATCCATGCCATCCATAATCAGCGCAACAAAGATAGCAATTGCTGCATTGGCAAAATGTCCATCAACCGCCGCAATAATGGCGTAAAAACCCGCGAACAGACCGGCAGTGGTAAATAGGTTGGGTAGCAAATAGATGCCTTTGCTACGCTGCTTATGGATATGTTCTGGTTCCGTCATAACGTGACCTTACTCTTCAAGATAACTAGATCATAGCAGGAAAGAATTAGTCTGCCGATTTTATGAGCCATTTTTGCTCATTAATGATGGTGAATAAAGTGTGCCAACGGGTGCTCACCTGCTACCAAACGCTGCCCCACCGTTACATCAATACGTGCGGTAACAGGAACATACACTTCAATACGAGCACCGAAACTCATGAAACCACAACGCTGTCCTTGCCCTAAACGCTCGCCAATTTGCACATAACAACGTGGTCTCGGCATGATGCGCCCGCGATAAATAGCCAGCAAAACATCATCATCTTCGTCTGTTTTAATCCACTGCGCAAATTGTGGCGCATCAGACACCGCTGTTTCCTTATCAACATACCATTGATGTACAACCTTGCCCTCAATTGGGCTGCGAATAGAATAGATATCAAAAATACCCATCCCTAAAACAATTTTTTTTGCATCGCGATCAATAAATCCATCTCGTATATCTTCTATCGCTAACACTTCCGCATCAACCGGGCTTAATACAGCTAAAGGCTCAGGAGGAATGTGGCGAGTGGGATCTCGGAACATAAATATTAACAACACAGGTATCAACCATAGCGGCGACATTTCCAGCCAACCAAAATAATGACCCAAAATACCTGCAGCAACAATGCTTAGCGTTATAAAGAGATGTCCTTCGCTCGCAATTAATTGATGTCTGTTTGTTAGTGCCATATGTTCGTTAACCTGCAAAAACAAATGCGGTCATAAAGACCGCATTGTTAATGTAATACTCTGACAATTAATTTTTGCTCTTGTCGACTAATGCATTGGCTGTAATCCAGGGCATCATGCTACGAAGCTTGGCACCTGTTTTTTCAATCGGGTGTTCGGCATTGTTACGACGACGAGCCGTCATTTCCGGGTAGTTACTCATGCCTTCAAGAATGAAGCGTTTTGCGTATTCACCATTTTGAATATTTTCCAATGCTTCACGCATAGCCCAACGGCTTTCTTCGTTAATGACCTTATGACCTGTCACGTATTCACCATATTCAGCATTATTTGAAATTGAGTAGTTCATGTTGGCGATGCCACCTTCATACATCAAATCAACAATCAATTTCAATTCGTGTAAACATTCGAAGTACGCCATTTCTGGTGCATAACCTGCTTCAGTCAATGTTTCAAAACCGGCTTTAACCAATTCAACGGCGCCACCACAAAGTACTGCTTGCTCACCAAATAAATCTGTTTCAGTTTCATCTTTGAATGTTGTTTCGATAATACCGGTACGACCACCACCAACACCTGAGGCATAAGAAAGTGCGACGTCTTTGGCTTTACCTGAGGCATCCTGGAAAACAGCGATAAGATCCGGAATACCGCCACCTTTAACAAATTCACTACGAACAGTATGACCCGGTGCTTTGGGTGCGATCATGATGACATCCAGATCAGCACGAGGAACAATCTGGTTATAATGAATTGAAAAACCATGTGCGAAGGCGAGTGTTGCACCTTGCTTAATGTTTGGTTCAATTTCTTCTTTATAAAGTGTTGACTGGAATTCATCTGGTGTCAAAATCATAACCAGATCAGAACATGATACTGCATCTGCAACATTCTTGACCGCAAGACCTGCTTCTTCTGCTTTTTTGGCAGATGAAGAGCCTTCACGTAAACCAACCACTACGTTTACACCTGAGTCTTTCAGGTTGTTCGCGTGTGCGTGACCTTGTGAACCATAACCAATAATGGCAACGTTCATCCCTTTAATAATGCTTATGTCAGCATCTTTGTCGTAATAAATATTCATGGCATCCTCAATTCTAAAGTCGAATAAATCTTTTAATAATAGTGTTAATCTGTTTTCAATAAATTGTTAGCTTATCAGTTCACTTAGACATGCAAGCTTTTTGCTCCACGTGCAATCCCTGACACACCTGAACGTACTGTTTCTAAAATCGTTGTATTTCCAAGTGCCTCGATAAAGGCATCTAACTTACTGCCTGTACCCGTTAATTCCAGAGTATATGTCACATCGGTAACATCAATAATACGTCCACGAAAAATATCGATCAGACGCTTGATTTCTTCACGTGCATCCACGCCTTCAGCCGTGACCTTGATCAACATCATTTCACGTTCAATATGAGCACCTTCCGTCAGGTCTAATAATTTCACCACATCAACTAATTTGTTTAGTTGCTTGGTGATTTGCTCAATAATTTGTTCAGAGCCCTCTGTCACCAGTGTCATCCGCGACAATGAACCATCTTCAGTTGGTGCAACCGTTAATGACTCAATATTGTAACCTCGTGCTGAAAACAAACCGGCAACACGCGATAAAGCCCCTGATTCATTTTCGAGTAATACAGAAATAATATGACGCATCAGGCTAACTCCCTCTCTGGTGAAAGGTGCATTTCATGATGGCCTTTACCCGCTGCAATCATTGGGTAAACATTTTCTGTTTGGTCCGTAATAATGTCCATAAAGACGAGGCGATCTTTCATCGCGAAGGCTTCTTTCATAGCGCCTTCTAAATCTTCTGGTTTTTCAATACGCATTCCCACGTGACCGTATGACTCTGTTAACTTCACAAAATCAGGAATCGTTTCCATGTATGACTGTGAGTAACGAGACTCATAGAAGAATTCCTGCCACTGTCTCACCATTCCCATGTAACGGTTATTCAAACTAATGATTTTAACCGGCGTATTATATTGCAATGCGGTACTCAATTCCTGAATACACATTTGAATACTGGCATCGCCTGTTACACACGCAACAGTTGCATCAGGGTGCGCAAGTTGTACACCAATGGCTGCCGGTAAACCAAAGCCCATCGTGCCCAGACCACCTGAGTTAATCCAGCGGCGCGGTTCATCAAATTTGTAAAATTGGGCTGCCCACATTTGATGCTGCCCAACATCCGAAGCCACATAGGCATCACCATGGGTGACTTCATACAGTTTTTCAATGGCGAACTGAGGCTTAATCAATGCACTATGGCGATCATAATTTAAACAGTTCATACCACGCCATTCAGTAATCTGATTCCACCATGCTTTTAATGCATTTTCATCCTGTCCACTCTTGCCTTCTTTTACAAGGGCAATCATGTCAGTCAGTACGGTTGCAACATCACCGACAATCGGCACATCAACAACAACACTTTTAGAAATAGATGCCGGATCAATATCAATATGAATAATGGTTGCGTCAGGACAGAACTGTTCTATCTTTCCAACAACACGATCATCAAAACGCGCGCCAACTGAAATTAATACATCACATTCATGCATCGCCATATTGGCTTCATAAGTACCGTGCATGCCTAACATACCAATAAATTGATCATCGGTTGCAGGATAGGCACCCAAACCCATTAAGGTATTTGTAATCGGTGCGCCTAAAGCACGGGTAAAATCAATCAGCTCTTTTGAACCTTCACCTAATATGACACCGCCACCTGAATAAATCATCGGGCGTTTCGCTGCGAGTAATAATTCAGCTGCTTTTTTAATTTGTTTGGGATGCCCTTTCACAACAGGATTATAAGAACGCATCTCAACGGTTTCCGGGAAGACGTATTCTGTTGTTGCTATCGTGACATCTTTTGGTACATCAACAACAACAGGACCTGGACGTCCTGTCGTTGCAACATAGAAGGCTTTCTTCAATGTTTCAGCGAGATCTTTTACGTCTTTAACGAGGAAATTATGTTTCACACATGGGCGAGTAATACCGACCGCATCAACTTCCTGAAAGGCATCAGAACCAATTGCCCAGGTATTAACTTGACCGGTAATGATCACCATTGGAATTGAATCCATATAAGCGGTTGCGATACCGGTTACCGCATTGGTCGCACCCGGTCCCGATGTTACCAGGACAACACCCGGTTTACCGGTGGAACGTGCATAGCCATCTGCAGCATGGGTCGCCCCCTGCTCATGACGAACAAGAATATGTTTTACCTCTTCCTGTTTGAACAACTCATCATATATATAGAGTACCGCGCCACCTGGATAGCCAAAGACATGTTCAACGCCTTCATCTTTCAGGAAACGAATGAGTATTTCGGCACCGTTCAATTCCACGTTCACAATCTCCAAATAATATTCTTTTTTATCAATAACATAGCTCAACAGCGTCACAGTGACCCTGTCGACCTGATAGGTAAATACCCGGGGTCAACCGAATTTCTATAATAAAGGCTGAAAATTGCCCTAAAATCGAGCACTACAGGTATTCCGAGCCAATATGAGAAAATACTTATAATGGCGCGTCGGGTCAAGTATCGTATTGAAAAAACGTTGATTTTTAATCAAATAGGGCTAAAAATCATCACTCGTTCCAAAACGCCAAACCATTTTCAGGTTATAGTGTCTAAAAATTAACAATAAAGGAGTTAATACATGCGTAATACCTTAACAACACTATTGTCTTTGCTCTGTTTCATTGGCGTTATGGCACTTTCACCAATGGCGCTGGCTAAGACCTATAAATGGGTCGATGAAAACGGCAATACTAACTACACCTCAACGCCACCACCGACGGGTAATTTTAAAACAATTAAGCCACCGTCAAAGCCTGCAGTTGATCCTGTAAAGGCTCAGAGTGATCTTAAAAAACGTCTTGAAGCCTTTAATAAACGTAAAGAAGAAACCGATAAAGCAAAAGACGAGGCAGATAAACTGGCCGCAAAAAAAGCGGACTATAAAAAGAAATGTGAGCAAGCCAAGAAAAACCTTAATTTAATACAAACAAAAGTACGTATTCGGTACACAGAAGATGACGGCTCAACACGCTACCTAACCGATGATGAACGCGCAGCGAAACTGAAACGAGCGCAAGACGCCATTAAGTCTTATTGTAAATAATAACGTGTTTTAACCCGGTCTATCAGAGTAAATCTTCTATAAACCAGGCAGAAAACGCGTGTCGCCCACTGAGTCCGGATTTTTTATATATTGCCGATGCTTGTTGGCGCACGGTTTTCTCGTGTGTCTCGCGGATAACTGAAATTTCCTTCAAACTAAAGCCCTTAAGTAATAGCCACCCTACCTCTTTTTCGCTGGAGGATAAGCTCCACTCATCAAACTGCTTGGTAATTACCTCCGATAATTGCTTGCGTGCAGTTAGTACATAAGTATTTGCTTTTGTTTTCTGCTGCTCAGATTGGAGTAGCTCGGCCTTCAAGTTCTGTATCTGTGCTAATTGCTGGCGTTGTTCCGATAAAATCCATACCACTAAAATAAGCGCCAGGACGACAATCAGACCTTCTTTGAAGACATGCGAAAATGATGCGCCATGAGATAAATCGGTAAAGAGATCCATGCCACTGGTTACCCCCACCAACAGCAAAACCAGCACCAGGGCTGTTTCTTTTGGGTTTCTCAACATTATTTTAACGCCTTCCATAATTTAATTATTTCAATCACTTATATCATGGTACATATGTCTGAAAAAGACAATCATGCAGCATTTGCCCGATGTATTCATTGAAAAATTGAGCCAGTATTTATACACGCTCACGCAAACGAAGGAAGTGACAAATGAAAAATCAAATTTACGTCTGGGACTACATGGTACGCTTTTTCCATTGGACACTGGTGCTGATGTTCACGATTGCCTATCTAACAGGTGAAGAACTCGACCTTGTTCATGCCTATGCCGGCTATTACATCATTGGACTCATTGGATTCAGAATTATCTGGGGGCTTGTCGGTACTAAATACGCTCGATTCAGCCAATTTATCACAGGTCGTCGTGCTGTCATTCATTATTTACGTGGATTGGTTTCCTCTCAAGATACTCATGAAGAGAAACAATACATTGGTCACAATCCCGCGGGCGGCTGGATGGTCATTGCCCTGCTAGTGAGTATCCTCGCAACAGGCTATAGTGGTTTGAAAGTTTACGGACTAGAAGGTAATGGTCCACTTGCCGTTTCCAGTGCCGAATACAGCCAAACACCATTACCCAGTTTGATTAAGGTCTCCGATAATGACGATGAAGAAGCGGACGAGGAGTTTTGGGAGGAAATTCATGAATTTCTGGCTAATTTCACCGTTTTTCTGGTATTTCTCCACATCGGTGGGGTGCTCTTGTCTAGCCGAAAACATCACCAGAATTTAATTAAATCAATGATTACTGGCTACAAAAAATCTTAACCATTTCTACGTTCAATATCATCAATATTGCGAGTATTGTTAAATAGCTGAACCTGTTAACTCGAAAGCAGCCCAATAAAAAGGATGACTGAATTTTCTCCTGACTTTGAGCTGTGCCTTGCGTAAAGCAGTGCGTTTATCGTTATTTTTCTGTAGTTCATAATAACTCTTCATAAGCAGACTTGTTGCTTTATCATCAACTTTCCATAAACTGGAAACGATACTTCTTGCTCCGGCATACAAGAACGCACGTGTAAGGCCAACGATATCATCACCACTTGAAATATTACCAAGAGCTGTTTCACATGCCGATAATGTTACCAGATTAGCATTAAGCCGAAGATCAAAAACTTCATTTACGGTAAGTATTCCATCACTCCCCGCATCCCTGGTGAGCAATAAACCAGAAGCAAGAGGTGAATCAGGATTAAAGACTCCATGAGAAGCAATATGAATTTTTTCAAATTTACCCATCTGCTTTTTAACAACCATTTCTGTTGCTTTGTTTCGTAACAGTAACGTTGATCTGTTTTCTAATCTGGCGATAGCTTTGGCCTCTTTTTCCGCGCCAGGTAAATCAAGAGACTTATCATGAAGATCAGGGTTACCAATAACCATAATGCCGTCTTTAGGATTAACTTTTTTACCCAGATATGCCAGAACAGAAGCACTTGGTAAAATCCGTATGTTATATTCATCAAGAAGGTATTTCTTACCGGTTGTCAGCACATTAAAAGGGAGGTAATGCAAAGGCCCATGAGGAACAATAGTAAGATTCTTGTACTTAAACGTCCCCTTAGACATTAGCGGCTCAATTAATCTGGCATAGAGCGCCTTACTGAATCTTTTAAACGAATGACGCCGATGCTGTAGTGACCTTCTGAATATAGCAACTGCTTTATGTAATTTTTCTCCATTCAACCTGACACCCTGTACATGATTACGGGTCACCACAAATGCATATAGATCATTATTATTGGCATAATATTCAATCAATACTTCTTTTTCTGGTAACAACGATTGTATGGTGCCAAGATCAGGTGCATCAACACTAACCAGAGAAGCGAGTTCTGGACTGAATTTTTTCAATTCCTGTTTTTTCTTCAGAATAAGTGCTCTTTCTGCGCTACCTTCCTCAGGTTTTCTTAGTCGCGCAAATTTCGCTTCTGCCAGTGTAATATCGGCAATGATACGCTGCGCTTTTTTGACATCTTTTATTGGACCACCACGAATCTGTTTTTTCTCTGCCAACAGATCAACCAATGCTCTGGATTTCGCCCTTTCAGCAAAAACAAAGGCATCTCCGTATTGATGTTGCTTGAGTAGTAGCGATATCAGCAATGAATAAACTTTTTGTTTATCGCCAATGAAACCGATCTTGCCGATCTCTGTCTTGAGTGTTGAACGCTGTCTCTCTATGACCTCAACCGCTTTTTTTAATTTTCCAATGGCATTATCTACATCGCTCAGTGTCAATAACAAATTGCCATATTCATACCAGTACATCCAGTACAGCACCGGCATTCTTGTAATAGAAGCATACGATTCCAGTTCTTTAAATAAAGCCAGTGACCGCTTGTAATTACCTTTCTCAAGATCTGCTTTTGCAATGTAGAATAACGACACATCCAGAAGCTTATGCAGTTCTACAACCAGTAATACATTTCGCTCCCTCTTTTTAATAATCTCGCTGGCAGATAATGAATCATCTTTAACGTATAGTTCCGCTGCCTCGATATAACGCCCCATTAGCGCATAAGTTCGAGCCAGACCATTGATAACAGCATCCTTCATAAATGCCAGACCATTAACCAGCTCATCCAGGTTATCCAGCGTTAAAGAAACTTTTTTTAATTCCTCTTCTGCCTTCGCCTTATCCCCCATACGAAAATAGGCAATGGCTTTAAAGTCATGCATGTCATATTTGCTGCGCAAAAAGAACGGGCCAAAATTCGAGCTGAATATACCGCTTTCATTTTTGTCCAGGTTATATTTTTTAATAAGGCGAATAGCCTCATCGGCCGTCTCAATGGCTTGTGAATACTTGCCCTGCTCCATTTCAGAAAATGCTCGGATCAGATATCCAGTGGAAATGACGTGATATAGAACCTCTTTTTCCTTGCTGTCTTTGAAACGGTCAATAAGATGTTTACTGCACTCGGATGCACCGTCCAGATCGGCAACTTGCGCATACATGCTGCAATGAATAGCCATGTCTTTGGGGCCCAACTTGTTGAAAACACTTCGCCCACCCTGACTCCGAATATAGTCTTCCTGAGTATTTGATAGAATTGCTGATGTTGCACCCAGATTTGCACAACCCGCTAACTGACTAACAATTAATAAAAAAACCGGTAAAACAAACAACCGCCGCATAAAAATTATTTCGCCTTAATTAAAAGGAAGCATATTTCCACAACTTAAATTCACTGTCAATGCCCACACTAAATATATTGTTGCTAACACACAAGCTACTGATAAATATAGTTTAATTCTTAATTACAGATAAGGAACTCATAAAAAGTAAAACAATACACGGAACACAATCCTGCGGACGACTGAATGGTCATTGTCTTGCTAGTGAGTATCCTCGCAACAGGTTTATGAAGAAACTGACGGAGAGTTTGAGTAGGAAATTCATGAGTTTCTGGCTATAAGCCCGAAAAATGACCCATTCGGGTCATAGATATTGGGTTAACTTTTAACCTATTATGTCAGCTAACTCTAAGGACGGGGTATAATGTATCCAGATACTTAAGGTTGAAATGACAATATGTTCAAAATAATAAAACGTAAACTCATTCCTGTCGCAGCGCTTATGTTGGTTGTGCTTCAAGCTAATGCAGCATCACTATCAGTAACGTTTGTTCAAGATTCAGCGAGTAATAATGCTGTAGGCACACTACTAACATTGACCTTCGCTAATGACACCAATAACGCGATGACATTTAGTGACAGCGATTTTATTTCTCGTGAATGGACAAACCTGACAAACCTGGGAATGTTTAACCTGAGTGATACATCAGTTTCAGCCAACATTAATATTACACCTGACTACCAACTAAGCTCTTTCAACTTTGTAGAAACGGATAATAATTTGGAATCTGATACATTCTCCTATACAAACATAACATCAACTCGAATTTTTGATGCTATTAATGAAAACATTTTTTACCTTGATTCTGTCACCTACGACGCATTAAGTACGCCTACGTCTGTTGTATCAACGGTACCCGTACCTGCCGCTGCCTGGTTATTTGGTTCTGCCATCCTTGGCTTGTTTGGTTTTTCTCAACGCAGGAAACGC
The DNA here is from genome assembly GCA_027006175.1 of Gammaproteobacteria bacterium. Taxonomy (GTDB): domain Bacteria; phylum Pseudomonadota; class Gammaproteobacteria; order AKS1; family AKS1; genus Sulfuriflexus. Next base: position 39,100 of record JALTKS010000006.1, on the reverse strand, counting down.
GTCAACGCCCATCCAGTTTAAATACATCCTCTCAACATTTTCATATTGAGATACACTTAATTTTTAGCCTTTGGCATTCTTTTGCTAAACTGCATACCTGACAATATTCACAAGGTGTGATTATGAAAGGCTTCATGGCGCTCATTTTTCTACTCATTATTGCGGCTGTCGCGGGGTATTTTTTTAACCCGGACGTTAAAAAATTCGTTAATAATCAGCTTCTCTATGATACCGGTGTAAAAAATCACGTCAGCTATGGATACAAGTGGAAGTCAAAGGACGGTGCCTGGCAGTTAACTCAGGAGCCTCCCAGTGATGGCACCTTGTACGAAAAAATAAAAGTACGGGATGACTGGAATGTAATGGATGCACCTGCCGCCCCAAAATAGTAGAATATCGACCTTTATCATTCTTTAGAAAGAAGCTCGATTATGCGCACCTCCCAATTCCTCCTCGCCACCGTTAAGGAAACCCCCGCTGATGCTGAGATTATTAGCCATCAGCTGATGATTCGTGCCGGATTAGTCCGCAAAATGGCTGCTGGCCTCTACAACTGGCTTCCCATGGGACTTCGTGTGCTTCGCAAGGTTGAGGCTATTATTCGTGAAGAGATGGAAGCAGCCGGTGCACAAGAAGTATTAATGCCCGTTGTTCAGCCTGCCGAGTTATGGGAAGAATCAGGTCGTTGGGATCAATATGGTCCTGAATTACTGAGAATGCGTGATCGCCATAGTCGTGAATTCTGTCTCGGTCCTACTCACGAAGAAATCATCACCGACATGATTCGTCGTGAGCTTCGTAGTTACCGTCAGTTGCCGGCTACTTTTTTTCAAATTCAAACGAAATTCCGCGATGAAATTCGCCCCCGTTTTGGTGTAATGCGCTCACGTGAATTTATCATGAAAGATGCCTATTCCTTTCATCTCGATAATGCCTCGCTTGACGCAACCTATGCACGAATGCACGAAGCCTACACACGTATATTTACTCGGTTTGGACTCAAGTTTCGCCCTGTTAATGCAGATTCTGGCAGTATTGGCGGCGCTTTGTCTCATGAGTTTCACGTTCTCGCGGAATCCGGAGAAGACGCAATTGCTTTTAGTGATGGCAGTGATTATGCCGCTAACGTAGAACTTGCTGAAGCACTACCGCCTGTCGGTGAGCGACCTGCAGCAAGTCAGGAGATGACAACGGTTGATACACCCAAGCAACACAGTATTGAAGAAGTCAGTGCCTTTCTTAAAGTTGAAGCGAGTCAGTGTTTGAAAACACTGATTGTCGAAGGGGTTGATGACTCTCTTGTCGCATTGGTTCTACGCGGTGATCACGAACTTAATGATATAAAAGCCATTAAACATCCCGCCATTGCTGAGCCACTTGTAATGGCAGACGAAGCCCGTATTGCCAAAGAACTTGGCTGCAAGGTCGGTTCAATTGGTCCGGTTGGTCTGGATATTTTAGTGCTGGTTGATCATAGTGCGGCACATGTTGCCGATTTTATCTGTGGTGCGAATAAAGATGGACAACATCTTACCGGCGTTAACTGGGGACGAGATCTTGATGAACCAGACTGCATCGATATTCGTAATGTCGTTGATGGCGATATCAGCCCCGATGGCGAAGGTAATTTGAGTATCGCTCGTGGTATTGAAGTTGGGCATATTTTCCAACTCGGCGATAAATACAGCGCGGCAATGAACGCTAACGTACTCAATGAAAATGGCAAACAACAAATCATGACAATGGGCTGTTACGGTATAGGTGTAACACGTGTGGTCGCTGCTGCAATTGAGCAAAACCACGACGACAAAGGCATCATCTGGCCAGATGCCATTGCGCCTTTCCATGTCAGTATCTTACCCATGAATATGCACAAGTCAGAACGTCTGCGCGAAGCCGTAGAAATACTCTATACTGAATTAAAACAAGCCGGTTTTGATGTCCTGCTTGATGACAGAAAAGAACGTCCAGGCGTTATGTTCGCTGACATGGAATTAATCGGTATTCCACATCGCCTGGTACTTGGCGATCGTGGCCTGGATGCGGGCATGGTAGAGTACAAAGGTCGCCGTGATAGCGATAGTATTGATACACCACTTGAAGGTATCATCGACTTTCTTAAGGATAAAATGGGTTCGTAGTTAAATGAAGTAAACAGGGTTCGATTATGTACAAACCATTTTTACTTATTTTATTATTTGCGTGGAGTAGCTTGCATGCTTCAACAACTGAACGCCCTGATCCAGAACTACGCTCACTTCTGACTAAAGCCATCAATAGCGCCGATAGTTTCGAAGATCGTTTCGATGCAGAAGTATGGTTGCTCGATATGTCGAGTCGATTAAAAAAGAGAATGCCCGATCACCGCAAACGATTACGATTACTCAAACAGATCCACTACGAAGCTAACCGCGCAAAACTTGCCCCTGAGTTAGTGCTATCGGTCATTGAAGTTGAAAGTAACTTTAATCGTTGGGCAATCTCGAGAGTTGGTGCACGTGGACTAATGCAGATCATGCCTTTCTGGCTCAAAGAAATCGGCAAACCTAACGATGACTTATTTCACCCTCGCACAAATTTACGCTTTGGCTGTACCATTCTTCGGCACTATTTAGATAAAGAAAAAGGTGACCTGGTCCGAGGCCTCGCACGCTACAATGGCAGCCTTGGAAGTAAACGATATTCAAACAAAGTACTTAATGCCTTGAGCGACCGCTGGTATAAAAGATAGCCTAATCAGATTTCAGGCTTCTCCTTATGCATTAGCCCTATCACATGCAGAAATTAATCCACTCGGTATCACCGCTTGATTTTTATGATAGGTTGAAAACCAAACAGAGAGCCACTAATTTTTTAGTTGAAGGGTTAGAAGATTGAGATGAATCGAAATTACTTGTTTGATAATGCAAAATTTTTAATGGTATTTTTAGTTGTATTTGGGCACATAATTGAACCCCTGATTACTCAAAGCATGGCACTTGAGAGTATTTATTTGAGCATATACTCTTTTCATATACCTGTGTTTGTAATAATTTCAGGAATTCTATCGAAAACAATTCCTTCAAACGATAGCATTAAAAAACTAATTAAAAACATATTAACTCCACTAATAGTATTTACTGTGTTATACGAATCTCTAAATTATTTTATTGAAGGGGAAATAAGTGATTACACAAGAAGTTTTCAGCCGTATTGGATTTTATGGTTTCTGTTCAGTTTATTTATTTGGAGATTGATTCTACCTGTATTTATGAGTTTCCGGTTTCCTGTCTTTATTGCCGTTTTCCTCGCCCTTTTAGCTGGTTATTTCTCATCAATAAACTATTTTCTAGGGCTTTCAAGAACATTATATTTTTTCCCTTTTTTTATAATTGGCCATAAGATATTTCCTAATATATTAACGAATTTAACTTTATTAAAATTACCAAAAATATTTTGGTTAAGCATGCTCTTTGCAAATTTCTTAATATTTATTTTAATCAATGATATTCAACCCCAGTGGCTTTATGGAAGCTGGTCATATAGCCAACTTGGTTATGATTATTGGTATACAGCCTTGATAAGATTATTATTGCTATCTTTCTCACTAACCACATCAATAGCGGTTCTATTTCTTATTCCAAAAACAAAATTATGGATTAGTAATAGAGGAAAAAATTCTTTATATATTTATGTATGGCACGGTTTCATAATTAAAATAATATTAACGTTTGGTGCTCTAAATTTCTTAAATGAAATTTCAGTATTTTCATCGCTACTAATTGCATTATTTTCGTCAATGTTATTAACTATTTTCCTAAGTTCAGATAAAATATCGCGCTATACTTATCATTATATACTGTTACCATTTAGCATATTATTAACAAATAACAAGGATCATCAAGACTAAACTATTGCTCACACCTAAGGAAAATGAATCGTCGCCGTTTGCCCTGCCCGCATTAAATCATCACCTGCATTAAAGCTAATAACAACGGGATAAGTGTCTGTCCCTTCTACGGGTTCATAGCCAATAGAAAGCAGAATACCATTATACGTCTTGCCGTTGATGGTCATAGTGACCGCTTGCCCTGTTGCCAGTTTACTCGCATAAACGGAGGTTACGGCACCAATAACATGGTAAGGTTTTGTTGCCGCGATACTAATCATTGGCACTGATTTCATTCGCGTAATAATCGTTTGCCCCGGTTGCACATACCGCTTAAGAATAACGCCATCAAATGGTGCTTTGATAACGCTTTCAATTAGGTCACGTTTTGCATTCGTGTAACGTGTACTTGCCGTTGCAAATTCTGCACGAGCTGCAACCAAACCATTTTCAGCTAACTGCAAATCTCTATCGGACAATACCGTGCGATCATAAAGCTCTTGTGCCCGACCAAATTCTCTTTCCGCTTCTTTTAATTTATATTGCGCATCACTTTTGCTTGCCTTTGCACTGTTTAAACTGGCTTTAAAACGATCTGCCTGTAATCGTAGTAAAACATCCCCTTTATTAACGCGATCCCCTGCACTCACCAGTACTTCATCTACCACACCTGATACCGTTGTGCTCATGACTATTCGTTGTGACCAGCTCAGTTTCCCTTCAACATCGGCAGAGAAGGCCACATTAGAGAATGACACGAGTAACAGAGCCAAAATATACAATTGTTTCATTGTCATTTTCCTTGCTGTAATGCTGTTGAATAGACTTTCTTACCCATCAATGCGTCTAATTGAGCCCATCGATAAGCAATATCAAATTCTGTTTGTTTTAAAAACCGTTGTGCTTCTGAAATTTGTACCATGGCATCGCCTAAATCAGTTTCAGTTTCCAGTTCATAAAGCGCGCGACGTTGGTCAAGATAAAGTTCTCGGTAATCCAGTTGTGCGATAGCTTGTTGGCGTTGTGCCTTAAGGTTGGATATTTCCAACCAGATATCGAGCGCTTGTTGTTCCAATAAGATTTTTTGCCGCGCTAATTCTGCACGAGCACGGGTCAGCTCGGCTTGTTGTCGTGCTATTAAAGCCCGCGTTCTACCACCAGTTGAAAGCGGCACGTTTAATACTAACCCTATGCGGGCTTTTTCACGTGAACCAATTGCACGGTTATCTTCATTAAACGTAAGTTCACCGCTTAAAACAGGCCCATCATCTGCTCTGGCTGCCTGAAGTCTTGATTGCGCTGCTTGAAGTCGCGCCTGTGCTGCACGTACGGCAGGGTTATCTTTATTGATGATTTTTTGAATCTCTTCAAACTCAAGCACTTTTCGTGACAGCGAGGGTAAAACCGGTTTTTCCAGGGTGGCAGGAAGGTGTCCTGGTTGATTCATTGCAATTGCGAGTGCCGCTCGCGTACTACGCTGTTGATTATCACTACGATAACGTCTTATACGTACTTGTTGGTAACGGTTTTCAAGTTCTAATACTTCAACATCCGATAACTGCCCAACATCACGACGATCACGTGCTTTATCCAAGGTCACATATGCCGTTGCCATGTCTTCATCATCACGAAGAAATGCCATGTCTGCCAACAACACATCAAAGTAACGTCGCATAATATCAAGACGCCGTTGATTCCGAGTGCTGGCTAAAGCAATACGCTCACCACTAATGGCTAAATCAGCGGCTCGCCCTGCTGATTCGCTTCGGCCGAAGTCATACAAGTTTTTATCAACGAGAAAACTGACACCACTATCATTACGGGTGTTATCAAAATCGGTGTTATAAGGTTCAATGTAACGAAGTCTGCCTTGTAGAGAAACATTGGTTCCGGTCAATGCCTCGGCATCCAGTTGTTCTGATTCAGCCAGGGCGATTGCCGCCTGGGCTTGCTGGATATCCGGGTGGTTACTCTCTGCTCGCTGTAATGCATAATTTAATGAGATGGTATCGGGAAATTCTTCATCTGCCACGGCAACGATAGCAATAGCGAATAAACCGCAAGCAAGAACCGATTGCCGCTTAGGAAACTTAAAATATTTCAACCGTCACTACCCTTAATATTATTTAGCTTTACGCAGCTCACGCTTATATTTGGTAAAGCGCATTGTTTTATATTTTCCCTCTGCGACAAATTTCCCTAATTGCATAAACTCTTCTACACCGGCGGTTTTACCGATAAAGCGGACAATGCGTTTTCCTTCCAAATCATAAAATGCAAGTACTGGCGTTGCTCGTACTCGATTAAGTTTAAACGCAAAATCTTTCATTTTCATTTGCTTGCCATCAAAGTCTGTCATTTCAACATCACCCTCGATGTCGATAGCAAACATCGCAAAATTTTTGCGATAATATTCCTGCACTTCAGGCTGGTTAAGTACGGTCTTCTTCATATAGTGACAAAAAGGGCATTCATCTTGCTCAAAAAAAAGCATCACTGCTTTTTTGCCTTCTTCTTTTGCAATCGCTAGCTCTTCTGCATAATCACCAATCGATTGTTGAAAAAAATACTCATAAGGATCGCGTGTAGTATCCGCTTGCAACCCCGTTATGGAAAGCAACATGACTATGACTGTTTTTTGTAAATAATTAAGCACTTCACTTATCCTGCTTTAAATTTTTTTCATCACTGCGACTATGCAAATGATTGTCACTAACATGCTTCAACGGTTTTATCCTTACAGGCTGTTTTCATAAAGGACTCGATCATTTCACCGGTTAAGGGACCAACATTACGAGCCATTACCCTACCTGCTGGAGATACAATATAGGTTGTCGGTAATGCCGGAACAGGACCCAGCATATAGTCGGCCGAAGCATCTCTCGGCGCAGGTAATATTGGATAACTGACTAAATAAGATTCAGCGAAATCAGTTAATTTTGTAATTGGTAGTTCTTCATTATTAACGCCTAACACAACGGCATCTTTGTCTTTATGTTTGTCATGAAAATCAGATAAATCAGGAATCTCTTCAAGACAAGGTGGACACCACGTTGCCCAGTAATTCACCACTACCCACTTACCACGATAATCAGACAGCTTATGCGTCTTGCCGCTAAGATCTTTCAAGGTAAAATCGACAATGTCATCCTGCCCGGCATAGGATAGTGACATCGTGAACAAGAACAGCATTACCACCACACATAACTTTTTAAACAACATTTCAGAATCTCCAGAACAATGGGTATTGACTATTATTCAGACCCACAAAAAGGCTTTCTGTTCACTGATCTGTTATCAATGCTGAGTTCAGCCCCTAATTATGCGATAATCTGTTTCATTATACTACAGAAACAACCACTTACGGGATCGGATATGTCAGAAAATCACAACACACGTATCGAAAAAGACAGCCTCGGCGAACTGGAAGTTCCGGCTGACGCCTGGTACGGCATCCAAACGGCACGCGCCATTATCAATTTTCCGATTAGTGGTCGCATGCCAGATAGGGACTTTGTACGGGCTCATGTCCATATTAAACGTGCGGCTGCCATCGCCAACTGCCAAACCAATTGGTTAAGCGAACAACAACGCGATGCGATTGTTGCGGCGTGTGACCAAATCCTTGCGGATCAACATCTGGATCAATTTGTTGTTGACCGATTTCAGGCTGGCGCAGGAACGAGCCATAATATGAACTCGAATGAAGTCATTGCCAATCTGGCCAATGTCGCTCTTGGTGGGCAAAAAGGACAGTATGACAAAGTGCACCCCAACGATCACGTCAACATGGGGCAAAGCACCAACGACACAATACCGACAGCGATTCGACTTGCTGCACTTGCTAAATTACCCAAACTACTTCGTGCCGTTGAAACCATGGCAAATGCCTTTGCAAAACTCGGTAAACAGGAAGAGGATACGGTTAAAAGTGCCCGTACTCATCTGCAGGATGCCGTGCCGACGACCTTAGGACGTGAATTCAATGCCTATGCCTGGACATTACGACGCATTATTAAACAAATAGAAGGTTGCCGCGACCCACTTTGCCAAATCGGACTTGGTGGTTCCGCCGCAGGAACCGGTTTAAACACCTCACCTGATTACATTGTGAATGTTGCCAAAGAACTCGCCACATTAACCGGGGAAGCCATACGTCCTGCTGATGATCTTGCTGCACAAATGCAGTCTATGAATGATGTACAAACCTTATCCGCTGCTATTCGCAGTTTGGCATTAGAGTTAACTCGCATTAGTAACGATATGCGTTTACTTGCCTCAGGTCCGCGCACCGGTATTGGTGAAATCACCCTACCTGCCGTACAACCTGGCTCAAGCATTATGCCGGGTAAAGTAAATCCGGTTATGTTCGAGATGCTTAATCAGGTTTGTTATCAAATTCTTGGCCAAGATCATGCCATCGCAATGATGACCCAGGCAGGACAACTCGAACTCAATGTCATGATGCCTGCACTGGGTTCAGCTCTGTTTGATGCAATGGAATGGTTACCGAACGCCATGAATGCTGCGAGTGAATTTAATCTGGAAGGTTTAATTATTAACCGTGAACGCTGTGCAGAATTTCTACATAGTAGCGTTGGTTTGGCAACATTACTCAATACTCATATCGGTTACAGTAAAGCCGCCGATATTGCTAAACTTTCAGAAAAAAGCGGCCGACCTGTTCGTGATATTGTTGCCGAACAAGGGCTGATGGATATTAATGATTTTGATGCGATTGTGTTAAAAGCGGCGAAAGATGGCATCGTTGAATAAAAAACGCCCCGCATAAAGCGGGGCGTTTGGGTTTAAAGCCTGTATCTTACAGATTAACGAGCAAGATATGCCTTGTCCGCATCTTCAACAACACCGACTGCCCATGCACCACGTCCACGCGCATGGCTGATTGCCGCATTAATGTCTGCAGATGATGCGCCACGATCAATATCAAGCGACTGACCCGGGTAAATCAAATCAGCATCTTTAATTTGGTCACGGTTTGCTTTGTAAATCAGTGGCCATTGGTAAGGGTCAGCGTAAACACTGCTGTCGCCAGCGATTGACCAAAGGCTGTCGCCCTTGGAAACGGTGTAAACACTTGATGCTGATGTTTTTTGTGCCGCTTCACGAAGTGCCTGTGCATAACCAAGTTCACCTTGGCGGCGAGCTTTCGTTGCTAACTTAAGGCATTTGGCGTCATTACCTGCTTTGTGCGCTTTCTTGGCTTTCTTGAGTATTTTCTTGATGTCGCGCCACTCACCACCAACACTGGCTGCCTTTTTACGAGCGGCTTCTGCATGGGCAAGTTCTTTTTCACATGCACTTGGACCTTTATGGTGAGCTGTATGATGGTCTTCTTTAGGTTGTTCTTGTTGTGTGCTTGCACAACCGACACTCACACCAGCAACCACTGCCATCATTGCAATATTCTTTAGAAACTTGTTGGTTTTCATTGTTTTAACACTCCAAATGCCGTTATTTTTCGGCGAAATTCATCATTCTTATAATGTAAGACGGGCACTCAAAATAGACCGCCTTTATATTAGTAAAAACTAGCATCCGCTACGTCAACCTGTCAAGCAAGAAACGTGTCCAAGATCTCGATTTCAGAGACTTTTTTCAATTTTAATATTTCAATCTCAAACTATAGGACTCCCCGCAAGCAACAGGTACACTATGGGCATCTAAATAAGCATTGGTTTATATACTATGTCGGTCAAAATTTACCATAACCCCAACTGCAGTAAATGCCGTCAAACGATGGCATTACTCGATGAAGCCAATATATCCGCAGACGTGGTCGAGTATCTAAATACCCCGCCCAACCGCGAAGAGCTTACCGATATACTTAAAATGCTTAATCTATCGCCCCGTGAGCTAATGCGAACACATGAAGTGCCATACCAGGACAATAATCTTGATAATGAAGCACTCACTGATGATGAACTCATCAATGCCATGATCCAGTTCCCCATTTTAATTGAACGCCCGATTGTGGTGAGTAACGGACAAGCTGTGATTGGACGTCCTCCTGTTAACGTAAAAGCGATCCTCTAAATATTATGAGTACAATCTTAATTCTCTACTACAGCCGTCATGGTGCCACTGCTGAAATGGCACGCCGTATCGCCCGTGGCGTTGAAGAAATAGATGGCATGCAGGCCTGCCTAAGAACCGTACCTGCTGTATCCACCGTCTGCGAAGCGGTTGAAGATTCCATTCCTGAATCGGGTGATCCCTACGTCACACTGGATGATTTAAAAACTTGTTCCGGCTTGGTACTCGGCAGCCCGACTCGATTTGGCAACATGGCCGGTGCCATGAAATATTTTCTCGACTCAACCAGTTCAATTTGGCTTGAAGGTGCGTTGGTTGATAAACCCGCCGCTGTCTTCACCTCCACCTCAAGTTTACATGGTGGACAAGAAAGCACGCTTTTATCCATGATGTTACCGCTTATGCATCATGGCATGATGATATTAGGACTTCCTTACCCAAATACGGATCTCATGAATACAAAAACCGGTGGCACACCTTATGGACCAAGTCATTTAGCCGGCACTGACAATAAACAACCTTTATCTGACGATGAAATCAGCCATTGCCAGCTACTTGGTAAGCGCATTGCACGTACTGCTAAATCACTCAAAGAATAATAAACCATGACCAGTCGTTTTTATTACCTACTCGCTTTAATGGGCTATTTTGGTTTATTCTTTTTGCTCTTGTTGTGGACCGTTGTTCTTGCGCCACCCACCATCTTTCCTGTCAGTATCGTTCTCATTTTTTATGTAGGACCATTACTCATCCCCATGCGAGGACTCTTGTACGGCAAACTTTATACCCATGCATGGCTGCACTTTATGGCGCTGTTTTATTTTACCATTGGCGTCATGGTCGCTGCGGCAAACGTAGAAGAACGAATTTACGCGCTAATACAAATTACTTTCAGCATTATGATGTTCATCGGCTCGATGATGTATGTGCGAGTTAAAGCCAGAGAAAAACGGGCAGCCATTGAAAAAGCTGCCGATTAAAGATAATTTTTAACAAAGGGTATCGTTAACTTGCGCTGTTCTACCAATGATTCTCGATCAAGTATTTCAAGCAACGAAAATAACGTATTCATGTCACGGGAACTACGCTTTAAAATATAGGCTGCCACATCATCTGGCAATTCCATGCCTCTTGTTTTAGCTCGTAACTGTAAGGTCAACGCCAAGGCTGCATCATCCAGTGATTCAATCTGAAAAACCAGCCCCCATGTTAGGCGTGACTGTAAATCTTTTAAGTGAATACCTAACTCATCTGGTTTGCTATTTGCAGCCACCATCAGGTAACCACTGTTGTCACGGATACGATTATAGAGATTAAAAATCGCCACTTCCCATTCTCGATTCCCGGCAATTGATTCAACATCATCGATACATACGATATCGAATTGCTCGAGTCCCTCTAATAAATCAACCGGCATGGATTGAATATCACGCATGGGCAAATATGTTGCCTGTAACTGCTGTTTGGTTGCTGCGTGACATACAGCTTGCAGGCAATGACTTTTCCCTGTGCCACTGATGCCATGAAAAAAAATAAAATGCTCGCCTTGATTCATTACACAACGGCGCAGCTCGGCGATGAGTTGTTCATTACTGGCGGGGTAAAAATTGGCAAAGGTTGCGCTATCTCGCAAACCAATATGTAAAGGTAATTGATCTGACATGATTGTTTTTTAAGCTTGTTGTCTTCCGTACAAATCACTATTGCGATATTCATTATGTGCATGGCGCACAACCACCATAACGACAGCTGCCGCAGGAAGTGCTAATAAAATACCAAAAAAACCAAATAACTGGCCAAATGCAGCAATAGCAAAAATAACCGTCACTGGATGTAGCCCAATTCTATCACCAACCAGAAAAGGCGTTAGCAGGAAACTTTCCAGTAATTGTCCGATCCCGAACACCACGCCAATCGGCCATAAAGCAGAGACACTATCAAACTGAAACAGACCGGCAACAACCGCTAAACCAACACCAATAATCACACCAAGATAGGGAACAAAACTTAATATACCGGCTATCAGACCAATCAATAAGGCATAATGTAACCCGGCTATCCACAAACCAAGTGAGTAAAATAAACTCAGGCTTAACATGACTAATAATTGCCCCCGCATAAACGCACCCAGGACTTCATCTGCATCGTTTGCTAATTTAGAAACAAGCGGTTCAATTTTGGCGGGTAATAAATCATGTACGCGCTTAACCAGAATATCCCAGTCGCGTAAAAAATAAAAAGTAACAACAGGAATCAATACCAGATTTGCCGTAAAGGCAAGCAATGCTGCGCCAGAACCGGTAACGGATTTAAGTATATTAGCAACCACACCACCGACCTGTTTCCAGTTTTGTTGTGCCACTTGTTTAAGTTCACCAATGTCGGGAGTTTCAGAAAGATTAAACCGCTGTTGCACCCATGGCATCAGCGTATTTTGTAGCCAATCAATATAAGCAGGAACATTTGAAATAAATATTTGTACCTGTTTACCTAACAAAGGAATAATAATCGCTAATAAAACCAACGACACAAGTGACAAACCAAGGAAAACCACCAACACCGCCCATGTGCGTGACAAGCGATGCCGTTCTAATTTATCAACCAAAGGATCGCCGATATAAGCTAACAATGCGGCAATTAAAAAAGGGGTCAACACTGGCGCTAATAAATACAATAAAACACCGAACGTCACGACCACTGCAAAAATCAATCCTGAACGTGTATCAGTCACTGTCATTATTCCTTATTGTTTGATTCGTGCTTAACTGCCCGTTGCATCCAGCGGTAAACATAATCGATGCCACTATACAGTGTTGTTAGAAATACTAAATAAATCATCCCTTGCAACAACAACTCGGGTAATGGATAGACCCCAACATGCAAAACAACCATCAATATCAAAACAATTTGAGTAAACGTATTAATCTTACTGACTAAACTGGGTTCTGCCTTAAATTCACTAATACGATGATGATAAATTAACGCCCCAAAAACAATAATGACATCACGTAAAACAATACTAACGACTAGCCACAAGGGTAAATGTCCCATCCATGCTAACGTTATATAACATGATACTTGTAATAGTTTATCGGCTAAAGGATCTAATACGGATCCCCACCAACTCTGCCAATTAAAACGCCGTGCTAAAAAACCATCGAGTGCATCACTGAAACCCGCTATAGCGAATAATATCAGTGCCGTTGTAAATTGATGTTGTGTTAAAAACCAGACTATAGGGGCAACCAGAATTATCCGCATTACCGTAATTAAGTTTGGAATAAATCGATAGTTCACTGTATTAATTTAAATGTTAGCAATGGCGCAGTGGCAATATTATTAAGCGGTTGACTAACAACGGGAACCGCTTGCGTCTCTACCGAAGCAAGAACCGATTGGCTACTTAACCGAACCGCCTGGAGCAAGCTTTGCTTGTCACCACGCAACGTAACTTTAAACAAAATACTCTGCGTTTCAATTTTTTCAGGTTCAACATCAATCACGCCATCAAGCCCGCGAAGGAACTGATCGCTACGTGCATAATCATTTAAATTAAACACGTCGGTAACCAAAACATTAACTTCACCTGCAATATTGCTCGGCATGCGAACAAAATTACTCGCCAGTGTTGAGGTTACGCCATCAATACCAAAATTGATGATATCTTCAAGCTTACCCTCTTCTTTCCAGGTCACTTCCTGGCCAGCCAGGTTTAAGGTCCAGCGCCCTTGCCAACGCTGACTTGTTAGTTGGCGCAATCGCCCAACCAAAACCGCATCAGCAGAATAGCGTTGTGATGCCTTTAAGATTGTGTCCTGAAAACCTGCCAGTACATCTGACACATTAATTCTTTGCTGATCTTCTATGTCTAACAACGGTAAGGCAACAGGAATACCTCGATGTTTAGCTTTATCAAGAAAGACCTCGGTAAGCTCATCCATCTCACTACTCGTCAACAGCTGCCGCTTGCCATCACGCTCTACTGCAACCCATGCCAATGTCGAAGGTCGACTACGCCCCCAAATCGCAATTTCCAGTTTTCTCAGTGCCGTATCCAATGATTTTTTATCAAAACGTACCCAAAGATACTGCTTACTCACCGGCTGCTGTTCAGTGCGATAACGATATTGCTGCAAATATTGATTACTGCGACTTAAGATCTGCGGGATTCCTGGCGACAACGCGATACTGGTATTTCCTGTTACCTTTATAAGTACCTCAAGTAACGCTGAACGAATAATCTCTCGACGCTCAGCACGTCCTTGACTCATCACCGCTAATTCAGACTCATAAAGCCCTGGGACTTCAACCGCAGCCGCGGAGAATGAAATCCCCCATAAGCACAGACTAAGCAATAAATAAGCTGTTGTTCTTGTTAATTTCTGCATAAATATGATTATACCTATTCCTCACAAACGCGCACCTGAGCGTTTTCTTGATTGCACTCCACCCAGCGCCCCGATACCATACGCATCAGCAATGGCCCAGCCTGTTTTGGGTCAAAATTTTGGAGTTATAGACGTGAGCCAGAAAGACCAATCTTCCAATAACGATAAAAAATCTTCTTCAACATCATTAAGTTACCGTGATGCAGGCGTTGATATTGATGCAGGAAACCAACTCATCGACCGTATCAAGCCCATTGCTGCAGCAACCAAACGTGATGGCGTAGTCAGTGGTTTAGGCGGATTTGGCGCTTTATTTGAAATTCCGAGTCATTATAAACAACCCATTCTTGTGTCAGGCACAGATGGTGTCGGTACCAAACTTAAACTGGCGATTGATCTGAACTTACACAGTACCATTGGCATTGATCTCGTCGCTATGTGCGCTAACGACCTTATCGTGCAAGGTGCAGAGGCTTTATTCTTCCTCGATTACTTTGCCACAGGTAAGCTGGATCTGGATACTGCCAGTGATGTGATTAAAGGTATTGGGGTTGGCTGCGAACAAGCTGGCTGTGCGCTCACCGGTGGCGAAACGGCTGAAATGCCGGGCATGTATAGCGAAGGTGATTACGATCTGGCCGGGTTCTGTGTCGGTGTGGTTGAACGAGATAACATTATTGATGGCAGCAAGGTTGCCTCGGGCGATGTCATTCTTGGTATTGCTTCATCGGGTCCACATTCAAATGGTTACTCATTGGTACGTAAAATTATTGACGTCAGTGGTGCATCATTAACCGATGATTTTAACGGTAAATCGCTAGGCGAAACCCTGCTTGCTCCTACCCGTATGTACGTAAAACCACTGCTTGAATTATGCAAACAAATTGATGTACATGCGATGGCACATATTACCGGTGGCGGCTTACCCGAAAATCTACCTCGCGTTCTGCCTCAGGGAAGTGACGCGAAAATTGATACTCACAGTTGGCAACGCCCTGCTATTTTCGACTGGCTACAACAACATGGCAACGTTGAAGACTTTGAAATGTTACGTACGTTTAACTGCGGTATTGGCATGGTCGTTTGTGTTGCTGCAGCAGATGCCGATAAAGCCATTGAGGTACTCACTCAACAAGGCGAACTGGTGGTGAAGATTGGTGACATTATTGATGGCAGCACTGACACACCCAGCGTCATTCTTGATTAAGTAACGTAATGCCTTCTACAACACCCTCTGTCGTTATCCTGATTTCTGGTAGCGGTTCCAACCTGCAGGCTATTATTGATGCAAGTAAAACAGATAAGTGTCCCATCAATATCGTTGCTGTCATTAGTAATCGTCCTGATGTAAAAGGACTTGAACGTGCTCAACAAGCCAATATTACAACCGACGTTGTTGATCACACCCTTTTTAAAGATCGGGAAGAATTTGATCAGGCCTTAATTCAGAAAATTGATCATTATCAACCAGATTTAATCGTACTAGCCGGTTTTATGCGTATTCTCACCGCTAATTTTGTTGAACATTACATAGGTCGCCTGATGAATATTCATCCAGCGCTACTACCCAACTTCCCCGGCTTAAATACACATGAACGCGCACTTGAATCAGGTGTCCAAGAACATGGCGCAAGTGTTCATTTTGTTACCACTGAAGTTGATGGCGGCCCCATTATTTTACAAGCCAGTGTTCCAGTAAAAAAACAGGATACAGCCCCGCAATTGGCTGAACGCGTCTTACATCAGGAGCATCTCATTTACCCACTGGCGATAAAATGGTTTGCTGAAAAACGTTTAAGGCTTGATAATAATCAAGTCCTGCTCGACCAACAGACACTTCCTGAAACAGGGCTAAACTATGCACAGGGTATGGAAAACCAATAAATTAACTCTTTTTCTAGTGTCATTTCTCGCACTAGTATTCAGTGCGCCGCTCTATGCAGAACATCCTTTTACACCCTTCACCGCCGTTTATAAGGTAAGTCGAAATAATACTGATATCGGCGTTCGTACGCATCGTTTAACCCAGCATAGCGACCATTATATTTATCAAGCCGACATGCATGCAACCGGATTTGCCAGCCTCTTTAAATCAGGTGAAGTCATCGAGGTGAGTCAATGGCAATTACGTAGCGATCAAATCGTGCCTATTCGTTACGAATACCGCGATAGTGACAATGAGAAACGCCATGCAGAATTAAACTTCAATTGGCAAACAAATTCAGTTACTAACCGAGTAGGGAAAAAGCCCTGGAAAATGTCTATTCCTGACGGTACACAGGATAAATTCAGTTATATGCTGGCGCTCATGCAAGATCTGCAACACGGAAAGAAAAAAGCAGAATATAAAATAGCCGATGGCGGTCGACTCAAGACGTACCAATTTAAAGTCCTTAATAATGAAACGATTAATACGCCCATTGGTGAACTCAACACCATTAAACTACAACGCGTACGAACGGGTAAAAAGAACCGCATTACTTATCTTTGGGTGTCACCAGAAAAACACTATTTACCGGTAAAAATAGAACGCCACAAAGATGATAATGTATTTACAATGATGATTACCGAATTAAAATAATAAAGATTAAGCATTAGCCCCTCTTAAACTAAGTCTATAACTTCTATTAGTTTTATAAATAGATATAACCATTACTTTATCGTGCTTTTAAAGCACGATGCGTATAGTATGTACTTAGGGTCAGTCAATAAATATAAAATATTAGAAGTATGTTTATCATTTGCTATGCAGTCTAATAATAAACCGAATTCAGAACGTGTACGCTATATCGACTTTATGGACAGGCGACTTCTCGTCTTTGTGCTTATTGTTATTATAGGATTAATTCTTTCGTCTAATTTGCTCTTATCCGTTGGCAAAACATCCCAGGTACATGACCGACTGAGAGTCGCAAACCAATTATTATTGACGACGCAACAATTTCAGATTCAATATGATGTTTCACGAGCCGCCATTAACACCTTTATGTTTCTTGGCAGTGATGAAACATGGGAAATTGCCACACAAGAAACCCAAAAACTTTATCGACATGCGGAAAAACTGGCACAGACTGATAGTACGCAAGTGAACATTCAGCAACAGCTCGTTGCCGATATAAGAATGAATGTTAATGAATATATTTTAAAATTACCGCCACTGCGCGGTATTAGACAGGATACGCGTGGTGTGATTGAAGGGGTTTTAAGCTCTACAGAAACACAGGCAGCCAATAGTTATCGTGTAACAAATGGCCTGGCCAACGCCATTCAGATTCTATTACAAGAAGATAATAAGGATAAAGATCTTATTATATTGCTTCAAGGAGCGCAAAATAGATGGCTTCGCATTATTTCGGAATTTCGGGCACTACTTTTACTTCGTAATAGCCGCACACAACAAGCGACACTTGCACAACTCGAACAATTCAAAAAACAGTGGGCACAAGTACTAAATTCAGTCAATGAATTTGATATTTTAATACAAAATCAGATTTCTGATATTGATAAAAGCCAAAAGGCATGGATTCAGGCCTTACCAAAAGTGATTAACGTTCATTTAGGCAAGCGTTGGCGTACAGATCTTCGTTATATGGATGAACATTTAAACCCGATCGGAGAAAAAATACTTTCATCATTAAATGCCTATGAACTTAACGTTGCTGAGTACATTGAAACAACAACGAATGAAATCCTTGCTCTGGAGAAAAAGAACATTATCTGGGTATTTGTCATCATGGGGCTAATCATCACCTTTTCAATGACAATGCTACTTATCTACACCAGACTCCTTGCTGCGCAACAACGCAAAAGAATGGATGTCGAACGTATTAATACGATGAAAACAGACTTTCTTTCAACCATTAGCCATGAGCTACGAACCCCGCTTAATGCCATTATTGGGTTTAGTCAATTACTGGAAATGAATATTGATCAAACTCTCACTGAACAACAGAAATTAAATATTAATGAAATTAACATTGCCGGTAACCATTTACTTCACCTGGTAAATGAAATCCTTGATTTAAGTGCCATCGACTCCGGCAATATTAACCTTAATATGCAAAGCGTTAACCTGTGTGAAGTATTAGGTGAGGCTGTTTCTTTATCAAGCACCATGGCTGAAAAACTTGACATTAAAATCAATAATAAGATTTCATGCTCTACTATCTGTAAGGTCAATGTTGACCCGGTTAGATTACGACAAGTGTTACTCAACCTTATCTCCAATGCCATAAAATACAATATTAAAGGCGGCATGGTGACGATATCTGTTGAAGCCAAAAAGAACATGTATCGAATTAATATCGCTGACACAGGAATAGGTATTACCAAACAAAATCTTACCAAGCTATTCCAGCCATTTGAGCGCCTTGGTCAACCCAATGAAGTTGAAGGTGCAGGAATTGGCCTAATGGTAACAAAAGAACTGGTTGAATCCATGCACGGGAAAATTGGTGTTATCAGCAAATTAGACAAAGGAAGCACGTTCTGGGTTGAACTCGTTGCAAGTAAAGACTAAATGCAGGTGTAATGTAAACCATCTTAATGCTTTAATCGATAACCTGTTTTAAACATCCACCATACTGTCACTAAACAAATAAACAGAAATCCTGATACCACAGAAAGGCTTACCCAAACACTCACATCTGATACTTCAAAAAAACTCCAGCGAAAGCCGCTAATCAAATATACCACCGGATTAAAAAGCGTTACCGTTTGCCATGCTGGTGGTAGCATGTCTATCGTATAAAAACTTCCGCCAAGAAAAACCAGGGGTGTAATAACAAGCAAAGGAACTAATTGCAGTTTTTCAAAATCCTCAGCCCATAAACCTATAATAAATCCAAATAAACTAAATGAAATACAGGTTAAAATTAAAAACAACAACATCCAGAAAGGATGTGCTATTTCTAAAGGCACAAAGAAACCTGCCGTTGCTAAAATAATAATACCAATAATGAATGACTTCGTTGCCGCTGCACCAACATAGCCAATTAATATCTCAACAAAGGAAATCGGCGCAGACAGTATTTCATAAATAGTCCCTGTAAATCTGGGAAAGAAAATGCCAAATGAGGCATTTGCAATGCTATGTGTTAATAAAGCAAGCATTATTAATCCCGGCACAATAAAGGCACCATAAGAAACCCCGTCAACCTGTTCAATACGTGAGCCAATCGCCGCACCAAATACCACAAAATACAATACAGTTGATATCACCGGCGACGCAAAACTTTGCAATAAAGTATGCCATGCTCGTAACATTTCATACTTATAAATAACTCTTACCGCATGAATATTCATTATTACTTGTTCACCATATCAATAAAAATATCTTCTAAAGAACTTTGCGATGTATTAACGTCTTTAATTAATAACCCTTCTGAGTCAATGGTGCGTAATAATTTAGCAACACCTGTTTGTTGCCTGTTTGGATCATAGGTATATAACAATGACTGACCATCTTCAAAAAGCGTTAATTCCCAGGCGGATAATGACTCAGGGATTTTTGATATTGTTTTTTCAATATCAATCTTTAATTGCCGCTTACCCAATTTATGCATTAAGGCTAATTTATCTTCAACCACCAACAGCTCACCATTGTTGATGATGCCTACCCGATCTGCAATTCCTTCGGCTTCTTCAATATAGTGTGTTGTTAAAATAATCGTCACACCCGATTTACGTAACCGGTTAATTAATGCCCACATTTCTTTTCGTAGTTCTACATCAACACCTGCCGTAGGTTCATCCAAAAACAAAATCGTAGGTTCATGTGATAAGGCTTTGGCAATTAACACACGGCGTTTCATGCCCCCCGAAAGTGTTAGCAACAGGCTGTCTTTCTTATCCCATAACGACAAATCTTTCAGTAATTGCTCAAGGTAGGCAGGATCCGGCTTCTTGCCAAACAAACCTCGACTAAAATTCAAAGTATTCCAGACTGTATCAAATGCCCCTAAAGTTAACTCCTGTGGCACCAGACCAATCAAGGCACGTGCAGAACGAAAATTCTTTACATTATCCTGTCCATTAACAAGAACCTGACCTGATGAAGCATTCACAATACCGCAGATAATCGAAATTAACGTTGTTTTGCCCGCGCCATTTGGGCCAAGTAATGCCAATATTTCACCCTCGGCAATATCAAGATTCACACCTTTTAATGCAACGAAACCACTGGCATAGGTCTTCGATAGATTGGAGATTGATACGATTGGTTTCTTCATAAACACGAAGGATACAGAAAATATACCCAACTTTGCTACTAAAGTTTAATCTTATATGAAGATGATAGGTTTATTGTGTTATAAAGCCTTAAATAAAAATCAAAATGGAGAAGTTGCTATGAATAAATGGATATTAATCGCAGTGAGCCTTTTACTCAGCTCATATGGCTATGCCGATAATGACCATCATGCTAAATCGCCCAGCTTTAAATCAACACAGCTCACTGAAAATATTTATATGCTGCAAGGGAAAGGGGGTAACCTTGCCCTGCTTAAAGGTGAAAACGGGCTTTTACTGATTGATGCAGACTATAAAGTAATGTCTGATGCACTCAAAAATGCGCTCGGTAAATACGGTGGCGTAAATAATCTTAACTACCTTATCAACACCCATTGGCACGGTGATCATACGCAAGGAAATATGGCACTTGGACATCATGCACAAATCATTGCTCATGATAATGTCAGAGCGCGCTTGTTAACCACGCAAGAAATTAAATTATTCAAAATGGTTTCCAAGCCATACCCAAAACATGCCTTACCAGCCATCACCTATGCCAAACGACTATCATTACATATTAATGATGAAGATATCGAAGTCGTGCATTTCCCCAAAGGTCATACAGATGGCGATTCTGTGGTTTTCTTTAAAAAAGCCAATATTGTTCACATGGGTGATCACTTTTTCTCAGGCATGTTTCCCTTCGTCGATGTTGACCATGGTGGCAATGTACTCAACATGGCAAAGAACATTAGCCTAATACTGGAAATGATTGATGATAAAACCAGGGTCATACCCGGTCACGGTCCACTTTCAACTAAAAAGGAACTGCAAGCCTTTCATGATATGTTGATTGACACATCCGCAGAAGTATCTGCGATGAAAGCCAAAGGCTTAAGTCTGGAAGAAATTCAGAAAAAAAGCCTATCTAAAAAATGGGCAGCATGGGAAGCCAATAGTTTTTTCCCGGCTAACGTCTGGATAGGAATTATCTATAGTAGTCTGTAATCAGCTCACGTCTTTGGTAACGTCACGCCTTGCTGACCTTGGTACTTGCCTGCACGATCGGCATAAGACGTTTCACATTCTTCATCTGATTCAAAAAATAAAACTTGCGCTACACCTTCGTTAGCATAAATTTTTGCAGGTAGTGGTGTGGTATTTGAAAACTCCAGAGTCACATGCCCTTCCCACTCGGGTTCAAACGGCGTGACATTAACGATTATACCGCAACGTGCATAGGTTGATTTACCCAAACAGACCGTCAATACATTTCTCGGGATACGGAAGTATTCAATAGTGCGAGCAAGTGCAAAGGAGTTTGGTGGAATCACACACACATCTGATTTCACATCAACAAAACTGGCTTCATCAAAATTTTTCGGATCGACAATGGTTGAATTGATGTTAGTAAAAATCTTGAATTCATCTGAGCAGCGAATATCGTAACCGTAGCTTGAGGTACCGTAAGAAACGATACGTTCATTGCCATTATGTTTCACCTGACCCGGTTCAAAAGGTTCAATCATACCGTGCGAATCAGCCATACGGCGAATCCATTTATCTGATTTGATGCTCATGTGTTGTCTGTCTGCCTGAATATTTGTTTTTTGTTGCGGGGTATTAAACCGTAAAATGCTATGAAGCGCAAAGAAGACTGAAGTTCTTGGGTTCGATGCAACAAAAAGGCCGATTAAAAAACCGGCCTTTTGATTAAGTAGTAATTACTTACGAAATAACGATATTCGGGAACTTGCTGGCGTAATCCTTCGCTTGCATAGACATCTTGCCTGAAACGCGGCGACTGATTTCACGATAAATCTGTGCCACACGGCCATCTGGGTCTGCAACCACGGTTGGTTTACCGTCATCAGTGTCTTTACGAATCGCCATATCCAACGGTAATGCGCCAAGCAGATCGACGTCATACTGTTCAGACATGTTTTCGCCACCACCTTGACCAAAGATGTGTTCTTCATGCCCACATTCACTACAAATATGGATGCTCATGTTTTCTATGATACCCAATACTGGTACCTCAACCTTTTCAAACATGCTTAAGGCTTTACGGGCATCTAGCAAGGCAATATCTTGTGGTGTTGTGACAATCACGGAACCACTAACAGGAATACGTTGTGCCAGCGTCAGCTGGATATCGCCAGTACCTGGTGGCAAATCGATAATCAGGTAATCAAGATCTTTCCAATGAGTATCGTTAATGAGCTGGTTTAAGGCCTGTGTGACCATTGGACCACGCCAAATCATGGGGGTGTCTTCATCAACGAGGAAACCAATCGACATGGCTTGTAGGCCGTAACTATTAATAGGTTCTAAGGTTTTACCATCAGGTGATTCAGGACGTTCTTTATTCACACCCAGCATACGCGGCTGGCTTGGACCGTAGATATCCGCATCAAGAATACCGACCGAGGCGCCTTCAGCCGCCAAGGCTAAAGCAAGGTTTACAGAGGTGGTTGATTTACCCACACCACCCTTACCGGATGCCACTGCAATCACATTCTTGATACCCGGGATCTGCTCAACACCCTTTTGTGCCTTATGTGCTGCGATCTTGATGCTAACGTCAATGGTTACGTCGCTAACACCGTCGATACTGCTAACAAATTCATTAAGCTTTGCTGCCAATGTCTCAACATAGCCCTTGGCAGGAAAACCAAGCACGACATCAATACTGACCGCACCGCCGTCGATTTTGATATCTTTCACTGCTTTCGCTGATACCAAATCCTTGTCGAGATAAGGATCGATGTATTCTTTCAGCTTTGCTTCAACGCTCTCGCGAGTTACTTCTGCCATTGCTCTGTTCTCCTGCAAATTCACTTCAACACCCAATGTCTGATACCTTTAATATACTTAACACTGGAGACTTAATTCGGTTAATATATTAGAGTAACATAATATGCATATTCCAGACAATTCTAGTCAGCTATTCCTGACTGTTTTAAACGGGATTAACCTAACAATAAGATGAAATATGTCCAAACAACGCCAAATACTCGTCACTAGTGCCCTGCCCTATGCCAATGGCAGCCTGCATATCGGCCATATGGTCGAATATATTCAAACCGATATCTGGGTCCGTTTCCAACGCATGCAGGGCCACCAGTGCTACTACGTCTGCGCCGATGATACCCACGGCACCGCCATTATGCTGCGCGCGGAAGCCGAAGGTATTACCCCAGAACAGTTAATTGAGCGCATTCGTGGCGAACGTCTCGCCGATTTTGATGGTTTTAATGTCGAATTCGATAATTATCACTCAACCCATTCAGATGAAAACCGCGAACTGGCAACCGGCATGTACACCGCATTAAACGCGGCTGACAAAATCACCACCCGTACCATTGAGCAATTGTTTGATCCTGACAAAGGCATTTTCCTCGCCGACCGCTTCATCAAAGGCGAATGCCCAAAATGCCATGCGCAGGATCAATACGGCGATGCCTGTGAATCTTGTGGCGCGACCTATGCCCCCACTGAATTATTAAATCCTTACTCGGCTATCTCTGGCGCGAAACCGGTGCTCAAGGAATCTGAACATTATTTCTTTAAGCTCAGTGAGTGTGAAGATTTTCTGAAACAATGGATGGCAGGTGAGTTAAACCAACATGGTCACGAATCATTGCCGGTTGAATCGCGCAACAAATTACAGGAATGGTTTGAAACCGGTCTGATGGATTGGGATATTTCCCGTGATGCCCCTTACTTCGGTTTTGAGATCCCCGATGCACCGGGTAAATATTTTTATGTTTGGCTGGATGCTCCGGTGGGTTACATGTCGAGCTTCAAACATCTTTGTGAACGTACCGAAGGTCTTGAATTTGATGACTTCTGGGCACCCGATAGTAAGGCTGAGCTTTATCATTTCATAGGTAAAGATATTCTTAACTTCCATGCGCTGTTCTGGCCGGCAACCCTGCACTACGCCGGTTACCGCACACCGGATCAAATTTGTGTGCACGGCTTCTTGACCGTCAACGGACAAAAAATGTCCAAGTCACGGGGCACCTTTATTACCGCCAGCAGTTACCTGAAACATTTGAACCCGGAGTATTTACGTTACTACTTTGCCGCCAAACTAAACGACAAGATAGAAGACATCGATCTTAATCTTGAAGATTACGTGGCACGCGTAAACAGCAACGTTGTTGGTAAGTTCGTTAATATCGCCAGTCGTACCGCCGGTTTTATTGCCAAACGTTTTGACGGCAAGCTCGCCGCCAACATGGATGATGCCGGTCTTGCATTGAATAAAAAGCTCCAGTCCGCCAGTGACGATATTGCTGCGCTGTTTAACGAACGTCGTTTCAGTGAAGCCGTGCGCGCCATTATGGATCTTGCCGATGAAGTAAATGAATACATTGCCGATCTGGAACCCTGGAAAATGGTCAAAGACGAAACAACCCTTGCCAATGCGCATCTGGTTTGTACCAGCAGCTTGAATGCATTTCGCTTGTTAACCATTTATTTAAAACCGATTCTGCCGGTAATGGCAGAAAAGATTGAAGCCCTGTTTAACATCGAACCATTGCAATGGCACGATAGCCAAACCTTGCTCACCGATCACGCTATTAACAAATTCAAACATCTCGCTAAACGCGTAGAAATGACACAGGTAGATGCCATGGTCGATGCCAACAAAGACAGTCTCGGTGATAAAAAAGAAACGCCTTCACCCGCACGGCATGCTGAAAAACAACAACACGAACACCCACCGATTGCTGATACCATCAGCATTGATGACTTTGCTAAAATTGATTTACGCGTTGCCAAGATCATTAATGCAGAACATGTTGATGGTGCTGACAAGCTATTACAGCTGACTCTCGACATAGGTAGTGAACAACGCAATATTTTTGCGGGTATTAAATCAGCTTACGCACCTGAGGATTTAATTGGTAAGCACACGGTTATGGTTGCAAACCTTGCTCCACGTAAAATGCGCTTTGGTGTTTCCGAGGGCATGGTACTTGCTGCAGGGCCTGGGGGGAAAGACTTATTTATTCTCGAACCACATGAAGGCGCTGCACCGGGAATGAAAATAAAATGATTTTCGACAGGATTGACAAGGTGAACATAATTTCATCTTGTTTTTAATTCTAAATAATTATTAATTGCTTAATAAAATAAATTTGCATGTGTCGCTAGCAACATCTTTACCCAAAGCACAATCATGTAAATCTTGTTAATCCTGTCCATTAACAAAAGGGGCAAAACATGACTGAATATCTGCTCATATTAGTCAGCACCGTACTGGTCAACAATTTTGTTCTGGTACAGTTCCTTGGCTTGTGCCCGTTTATGAGCGTCTCACGCAAAGTTGAAACAGCGACCGGCATGGCACTCGCGACTACCTTTGTTTTAACTCTTTCATCTGTTAGCAGTTATGTGGTGAATGAATATATTCTGTTGCCGCTCGACCTTGAATACTTACGCTTGATTGCTTTTATACTTGTGATTGCCGCTGTCGTACAATTTACCGAAATGATTGTGCATAAAACCAGCCCACTACTCTACCAGGTGCTCGGTATATTTTTGCCACTGATCACCACCAACTGTGCGGTACTGGGTGTTGCCTTACTCAACATACAAAAACAGCACACTTTTCTGGAGTCTGCTATTTATGGTTTTGGTGCAGCGGTGGGTTTCTCTCTCGTTCTGATTTTATTTGCTGGCATGCGTGAACGTTTAACGGTTGCCGATGTACCGAAACCGTTTAAAGGTGCGGCTATTTCTTTAATCACCGCTGGACTTATGTCACTCG
Source organism: Gammaproteobacteria bacterium (assembly GCA_027006175.1). Classification (GTDB taxonomy): domain Bacteria; phylum Pseudomonadota; class Gammaproteobacteria; order AKS1; family AKS1; genus Sulfuriflexus. Next base: position 12,771 of record JALTKS010000006.1, on the reverse strand, counting down.
CCTTTATGGGCTTTTCCGGTTTGGTAAAGGTCTAATCTTTATATGCTAATTGCTGTCATTACCTTACTTGTAATATCGGTGATCTTCGGACTAGTACTCGGCTTTGCTGCTGTACGTTTTAAGGTTGAATCTGATCCCATTGTCGATAAAATCGATGCCTTGCTGCCACAAACCCAATGCGGGCAATGTACTTACCCCGGCTGTCGTCCTTATGCTGAAGCCATTGCAAACGGTGAAGTAGAAATCAACCAATGCCCACCCGGTGGTGAAAGTACAATTATCGCGCTGGCTGACTTGTTAGGCCGCGATCCTTTACCACTTAATCCTGAAAACGGAGAAACCAAAGAAGAAAAGACCGTTGTCATCATTGATGAAGAAATTTGTATTGGTTGTACCTTATGTATTCAGGCTTGCCCTGTCGATGCCATCGTTGGCGCGGCAAAACAAATGCACACGGTCATTATTGAAAACTGTACTGGTTGCGATCTGTGTATCCCCCCCTGCCCTGTTGACTGTATTTATATTGTCCCAGAAAAGAAATCAACCAATCATTGGCAGTGGCCCAACCCCGCTGAAATTGAAACGAACACACCTGTTCAGGAGAGTTCAACATGAACCATTCTGAACCAAAAGTATTTGATTTCCATGGTGGGCTACACCTTGAAGAACATAAATCAATATCGACCTCACGTCCTATAGAAGTTGCCCCCATTCCACCTGCGTTAGTGTTGCCGCTTGTCCAACATATTGGTAATCCCGCAAAACCTTGTGTCAAGGTGGGTGATAAAGTATTAAAAAACCAGTGCATTGCCAATATTAGTGGTCATATCAGTGCGGCTATTCATGCCTCAAGTTCAGGTACTGTCATTGCAATTGAACCCCGCAGTATTCCACACCCGTCAAATCTGGATGTAACTTGTATTGTTATTGAAACCGATGGTCGTGATATTGCGATTGAAAACAAATTGATCGGCAACGAAAATTTTCAATCTCTAACTAGCAATGAGATTCAGCAGCGCATTCAAGGTGCGGGCATTGTTGGTCTCGGCGGAGCAGGGTTTCCTAGCCACATTAAACTTAATGCCGAGGAACATCCGGTTGATACATTGATACTTAATGCGGCTGAGTGTGAACCTTACATTAGTTGCGATGATATGCTCATGCGCGAGCATGCCGACAAAATCATTAATGGTCTACGCATTATGCGCCATGCACTCAATGCAAAAGACTGTTTAATTGGCATTGAAGATAATAAAATTGAAGCCTATGCCGCATTGCAGTCCGCGATGCGTGACAGCGATAATATTCAATTAGTCCGTGTGCCAACCCGTTACCCTGCTGGAGGAGAGCGTCAGCTTATCTACAGTCTTACTGGCAAGCAACCGCCTAGTCAGGGTAGACCTTTAGACATTGGGATTGTTTGTCATAATGTGGGAACGGCTGCCGCGATTGATGATGCGATCACAAGAGGCATTCCTCTCACTTCGCGCATTGTCACAATAACCGGCTCTGGCATTCCGCAACCACGAAATATGCAGGTTCGACTTGGCACCCCAATACAATTTTTATTAAACCACTGCCATAGTCTCGAAGAAAATATTGGTACTATTTTGATCGGTGGTCCAATGATGGGCTTCAAACTTGAAGATAGCCGTTCTCCCATTACCAAAACCTGTAACTGCGTCTTAGCCATACACCAACGTGACGTTATCAAACCAGCTACACCGCTACCATGTATCCGCTGTGGTGAATGCACTGACGTCTGTCCGGTAAACTTATTACCGCAACAACTCTACTGGCATGCACGCGCACAGGAATTTGACGCGATTCAGGACTACAGCCTGTTTGACTGTATTGAATGTGGCTGTTGCGATGTTGTCTGTCCGAGTCGTATTCCACTGGTACAATACTTCCGCTTTGCTAAAACGACTATTTGGCAACAGGAACGTGACAAGGAAAAATCAGATAAAGCTCGCATCCGTCATGAATTGCGTTTAAAAAGGCTTGAGCGTGAGAAACGCGAAAAGCGCGAACGCCATAACCGTAAAAAAGCCGCACTAAAGAAAAAACCGGATCAAGACGATGATCCTAAAAAAGCCGCTATTCTTGCCGCCATGAAACGAGTACAAGAAAAAAAATCGGCATCCGACACAAATCCGGCAAATACTGATAATCTAAGCGCCGAGCAGCAAGCTAAAATTGATGAAGCCGATGCAAGACGTAAGCAACAAAATAAAGACACCACATCATCATGATTATTAATACGCCACAAGTATCATCCTCTGCCAGTGTTAGCCGTTTAATGCTGCATGTTGGCTATGCGCTCGTGCCGGGAACCCTTGCCTATGTGTGGCTATTTGGTGTTAGTGTTTTAATACAGATTTTACTTGCTTGTTTAACCGCCGTTGTAACAGAAGCCATTGTCCTGGTGCTGCGAAAACGTCCTGTAATAAAAACATTAACCGATGGCAGTGCCTTGCTAACGGCTGTTCTGCTTGCTCTGGCGATACCGTCTATTGCGCCATGGTGGGTTATCGTTTTAGGTACCTTCTTTGCCATACTATTTGGTAAACAAATTTACGGCGGCATTGGCTACAATCCGTTTAATCCTGCCATGCTGGGTTATGTGATGTTACTCATTTCATTTCCATTAGAAATGACCCGCTGGCCTGCGGCAATTTCATTGCTGGAACAAGTACCCACATTCCAAACGAGTATCGATGTTATTTTTAATTCAGGACTCGGTATCGACACCATCAGTGGCGCGACACCGCTTGATAGTATAAAAACACAACTTCGCGCTGGCATTGATATTCCAACAACATTAATCAGCCCTCAATTCGGCAACCTGTTTGGTAGCCTTGCGGGAGTTGGCTGGGAAATGGTCAGTCTTGGTTTCTTATTAGGTGGCTTGTACCTGCTCCTGACACGCCGCATTGCATGGCAAATTCCTGTCGCAATGTTAGGGGCAATTGCCGTGCTATCCAGTCTGTTTTACCTCATTGATTCAAATCAATATGCTAGCCCACTGCTTCATCTGTTTGGCGGCGCAACGATGCTGGGGGCTTTCTTTATTGCCACCGATCCTGTTAGTGCCGCAACCACACCGCGGGGCAGAATTTATTATGGCATTGGCATCGGTGTTATTTGTTATGTCATTCGCACATGGGGGAATTACCCCGAAGGGCTCGCCTTTGCTGTCTTACTCATGAACATGGCAGCGCCCACTATCGATCACTACACTCGCCCACGTGTATTTGGTCAAGGCAACGGCTAGGTTATGTTATTTACACACATGATTCGTACCGCTGCAGTACTGGGTATTTTTGCATTAATCAGCACATGGTTAGTTGCCATTACTTTTGATGCCACAAAAGAACCTATTGCTGCCAGTGAAAAGAGAGCCTTATTACGGAATTTGCACCAGCTTATTCCACCAGTAATGCATGATAACGATTTATTTACCGATACCATCACCGTCAACGATCCTGTTCATCTTGGTATTGATATGCCATTAAGAGTCTTTCGCGCCCGAAAGAATAAACAACCTATTGCCGTGGCGATGGAGTCTGTTGCACCTGATGGTTATAGCGGTAATATTTTTCTTCTGATTGCGATTCGTTATGATGGCAGTGTACTTGGTGTACGCGTCAGTAAGCACAAAGAAACACCCGGGCTTGGTGATGCCATTGAAATAGAGCGCTCTGACTGGGTAACCGGTTTTAATGGCAAGAGTCTTTCAACCACTCATGACAAGGCCTGGCAAGTTGAAAAAGATGGCGGGGAGTTCGATCAATTTACCGGCGCGACCATTACTCCGCGCGCCATTGTAAAAGCTGTACATAAAGCACTGCTGTATTATCAACAGCATCGTGACAGCCTCTACATAGATAGCAACAAACAGGAACGCTAATATGTTTAATCGCTATGCAGACATTACCGGTAATGGCCTTTGGTACAATAACATTGGCTTTGTACAACTACTTGGTCTCTGTCCACTTCTGGCCGTATCATCAACGGTTGTGAATGGTCTTGGCCTGGGCCTGGCTACAACAATGGTATTACTCGCATCCAATATGTCTGTCTCGGCCATCCGACACCTCGTCAGACAAGAAATTCGTATTCCTGCCTTTATGCTCATCATCGCCTCCTTTGTTACGGCAATTGATCTTGCCATGAATGCCTGGTTATACGACCTGCATAAAGTCCTCGGGATTTTTATTCCTCTGATTGTCACTAATTGCGCCATTCTGGGTCGTGCTGAAGCCTTTGCATCACGCACATCCATTGATCGTGCTGCACTGGATGGCCTCATGATGGGGATTGGTTTTACCATCGTACTGGTTCTACTCGGTGGTTTACGTGAATCACTTGGACAAGGCACCTTGTTTGCCAATGCACACCTTATGTTTGGCGCCTTTGCTGAAAGTTGGAAAATCGTTTTGATTGATGACTATCGTGGTTTCTTATTAGCTATTTTGCCACCCGGTGCCTTTATCGGTCTTGGCTTAATGATTGTCGTTAAAAATATCATTGACGATAAAGTCGCCAAGCCATCCGTTATGCTTGCGACAGATGGGCTAACATCAGCAGATTCACATTAAGCCTTTATGAACAAAACCAAACGCACCGAAATTTTCCGCCGCTGGCGTAAACAAAATCCGCACCCAACCACCGAGTTAAATTATTCGAGCCCTTTCGAATTACTCATTGCCGTCATTTTATCAGCTCAAGCCACCGATGTTGGTGTCAACAAAGCAACCAATAAACTCTACCCTGTTGCCAACACCCCGCAAGCGATCCTTGATTTGGGGCTGGATAATCTTAAAAAATACGTCAAAACAATTGGGCTCTATAACACCAAGGCAGCCAATATTATCAAGACCTGTCAAATGCTGGTTGATTTACACAATGGTGAGGTACCTAACGATCGTGCCTCACTGGAAGCACTGCCCGGAGTTGGTCGAAAAACAGCCAACGTTGTTATGAACACGGCCTTTGGCGAACCAACCATTGCGGTAGATACACATATATTTCGTGTTAGTAATCGAACCGGTATCGCCCCCGGCAAAGATGTCGTGGAAGTCGAAAAAAAACTGATTAAATTTATTCCAGACGAATTCAAATTAGATGCTCATCACTGGTTAATCCTTCATGGTCGCTATGTGTGTAAAGCACGTTCCCCGGAATGCCCGCAATGTCTTATTGAAGACCTGTGTGAATTCAAGAAAAAAGTAAAAGCCTGAACACCTATTGCCAACGAGCAAAGAAAGATTCCTCAATTTAGGTTAAACTCGTTTCAATTCTTAAATTAAGCAAACACTAACCCGCTATGTTCGGACAAGATCGTGACCAAACCCGCCAGGTTTTCATCCAGGCTTGGCAGAAACATCTAAATAATCAGCCTCTTGAGCCTTTAGAAGAGATGATTGTGACGATTGTCAGCCAACACCCTGAATACCAACCGCTGCTCACCAATGAAGATAAAGCCTTAGGGGCAGAATACTTACCTGAAAATGGCGAAACCAACCCTTTCTTACATATGGGGATGCATATTGCCATCCATGAGCAGCTCAGCACGGATCGTCCTGTCGGTATTGCCGGGATATTTCAGCAATTAGTGATGCTAATCGGTGATGCCCACCATGCGGAACATCAAGTGATGGATTGTCTTGGTGAAATGCTTTGGCAGGCCCAACGTGAACAAAAAATGCCCGATGAACAGTCATATTTGGCCTGTTTAAAGAAACGCCTCTCTCAATCCAGATAAAATCTCGAAATTGCCTACAAAAGGCTAGCTATTCAACGTCCCTTACTAGAACTTTTCAGCTTAGAATGTGTCTCAGTTATCACTGGAATGAGGGACTCATCCAGTAAACTATTAAAATGCCAATGACGGCATAGAAATTACAACAACCTTCGGGAGATTAAAATGTCTAAGAAATTAACCCCTATCGCTGCTGCCCTTGGTACAGCTTTCGCACTATCTATTGCTACTAACCCGGTTGCGGCTGATTCAGCTAATCCTTTTGGGCTATCTGACTTATCAAGTGGCTACGCAACAGCAATGGGTGACAGCCCTTCTGAAACAAAGTCATCTGAAGCTAAATGCGGTGAAAGTAAATGTGGCGCAAATAAAAAAACAGAAGCTAAATGTGGTGCTGACAAAATGAAAAAAGCCGGCGAAGGAAAATGCGGCGGCGATAAAATGAAACATGATGCTAAAAATGCCACCGAAGGCAAATGTGGTGCTGATAAAGCTAAAAAAGCCGCTGAAGGCAAATGCGGTGCTGATAAAGCTAAAAAAGCCGCTGAAGGCAAATGCGGTGCAGGTCACATGAAGAGTAATGAAGGTAAATGTGGCGCAATGAAATAAGCATTTCATGTATATAATTTGTCTTTAACCGGACAAATTAATGCCCTAACAACCACTAGCATGACTATATTAGCAGTTGCTACTGTTATCAGGGCATTATTTTTTACCTTTAAGTAAAAAATGTGAAAGCATTCACTTGTTAAGCGGGTCTTTTACAAACATAATGTGGGAGTCAGAAATTATTCGTTTGGAACTCCAGCAAATAATGACTGTCGCATTTACCACGTGGTAGAACTGGGATGTTCCAGTGGTGGTAAATTTTTACTACCAAAACCACAAAAATAATTTTATATAATTTTATATATTTAGGAGGCAATACCCCATGTCTAAGAAAATGACACCTATCGCTACAGCTCTTGGAGCAGCATTCGCAATGAGTATGGCAGCAGCACCTGTTTCTGCAGATACAACTAACCCATTCGGCATGTCTGACCTGAGCAGCGGCTACCAACAAGTTGCTGAAGGCAAGTGCGGCGAAGGCAAATGTGGCGGCAGCAAAGCAAAAAAAGCTAAGGAAGCCAAATGTGGTGAAGCTAAATGTGGTGCTGATAAAAAGCATGATGCTAAAAAAGCAGATGCTAAATGTGGCGCTAAGAAGAAAGAAGCTAAATGTGGCGAAGCTAAATGTGGCGGTAAGAAATAATACTGCTGTATTTATCCAGGAACTATGAGCATGGAACAACAATTCCCCGTTCATGGAGCCGGTCTCGGCTATCGGCGAACCCTCATGGGTTCGCTGGCCGAGCACTCTCCGGATCAAGTTAACTTCTACGAAGTAGCCCCAGAAAACTGGATTGGTCTCGGCGGCGCAATGGGTAAACAGTTCCGCGCCTTTACCGAACAACACGATTTTGTTTGTCATGGACTTTCTCTTTCCATTGGCAGCCCTGCCCCCTTAGACGAAGACTTCGTCAAGCGCGTTGGCAAATTCATGAAACAGCACGATATCAAGCTGTACAGTGAACACTTAAGTTATTGTGGTGATGAAGGTCACCTTTACGATTTACTCCCTATTCCCTTTACCGAAGATGCGGTTAAACACGTTGTTGAGCGTATCCAACGGGTACAAGATATCCTTGGTCAGCGCATTGCCATGGAAAATGTTTCCTACTATGCCGCACCCGGTCAGGAAATGTCTGAAATCGACTTCGTTAATGCAGTCCTCGAACAGGCCGACTGCTTATTCCACCTTGACGTGAACAATATTTACGTTAACAGCGTTAATCATCGCTATGATGCCGAAGAATTCCTCAATGCCATGCCCGGTGAACGCATGGCGTATATCCATATCGCAGGGCATTACAACGAAGCCGATGATCTGATTGTGGATACTCACGGTGCCGATGTTATTGACCCCGTCTGGAATTTACTTGAAAAAACTTACGAACGTTTTGGTGTGATTCCAACCCTGCTCGAACGTGACTTTAATATCCCTCCCATGAACGAACTACTTGGCGAAGTCGATATGATCGTTGAGCGTCAGAAAAAATGGACTCAATTAAACGATGAACGTGCCATCGCCCAACTTGGCTAAGAAATCTTTCAAAGATTGGCAGTATGCCTTTACCTCGCATATTCGCGATCCAGAGAATGTTGCCATTCCTGATGGCATTGAAGAACGTCGTATTAAAATTTACTCCGAGTTGTTTTACAACAATGTAGAAGGTTTCATCAGTGGTGGCTTCCCCGTTCTAAGAAGCCTTTACAGTGAAGATAACTGGCATCTGCTAGTCCGTGACTATTTTAAAAATCATAAAAACCACACGCCCTACTTTCTTGAACTAACACAAGAGTTTCTTGATTATCTACAAAATGAACGTGAAGCTCAGGATGATGACTTCCCCTTCATGCTTGAACTCGCACACTATGAATGGATTGAACTTGCTCTGGATATAGATGAAGCGGTTATCGATACCGCTGAAATCGATATTGATGGCGAACTTCTGGATGGGCATCCCGTTATTTCACCACTTGCCTGGCCACTTAGTTACAACTTTGAAGTACATAAAATAAGCCCTGACTACATTCCAACAGCGCCTGCTGCCCAGGCAACTCATCTTGTCGTATACCGTGATCTTGACGATGAAGTTCACTTTATGGAAATAAATCCCGTCACAGCCCGACTTCTCTACCTGCTAAATGAAGATAAAAACATATCAGGACGCATGGCGCTTGAAAAAATTGCCAACGAATTACAACATCCTGACATCGATGCCGTGATAAATGGCGGTTTAGACACATTAAGAGAACTAAAGGAAAGAAATATTATCTTAGGTGTATCGAAATAAAATAATAAATTCCACACGGAGAGGAACACCATGAAATTTCTACTCGGTTTACAACGACTGCTTGACAGTACCCGCGCACTTGATTTTCTAGGTCCACTCGCATTAAGACTCTATCTTGTTCCTGTCTTCCTGATGGCGGGTCTTAATAAATACAATTCTTTTGAAGATACTGCCGCATGGTTCGGCAACCCTGATTGGGGACTGGGACTTCCTTTTCCTGAAGTAATGGCCTTCCTTGCCACCTCAACTGAATTACTCGGTGCTGCATTCTTGCTGGTTGGTTTTGCGGTACGCTGGATTAGTATCCCGCTCATGATCACCATGCTTGTCGCTATCTTTACTGTTCACTGGGAAAATGGCTGGTTTGCCATTGCCGATGCACAATCATGTTTATTTAATTGTGATGGGGCTGTTGCCGCTGGAGAAAAACTGGCCGCCGCAAGAGATATACTGAAAGCCAATGGTAATTACGAATGGTTAACCAGTAGCGGTAACTTTATTATTAGTAACAATGGTATTGAGTTCGCTGCTACTTATTTTATTATGCTATTAATGTTGTTCTTTGTAGGTTCAGGAAAATACTTCAGTGTTGATTACTGGATTAAGGAAAGTATCAATAAAAACTAAGATCAACCTAACAGCGTGAAATAAAAAGCCACTAGATGAATTGTTAATCTAGTGGCTTTTTTGATTTTTTTCTGGAATTGATGGAAGCGAAGTCCGTTCATTTTTCACTTCCACGCTGAGTGCTTAACGTCGGTGAAAAATAAACAGACTTTGCTTCAAGCTGAAACTGAATTATTCAACCTCGAAACCACCTAACCAACAATCTACGGGTATTGCTGCATCACTTCGTTCTTCTCCGACGTCAAGCACTCAGCGTGGAGGAGAAGAACGAAGTGATGTAGCAATACACAACCCAAAAATCACATATCCCGCTTCCGAGCCGCAATCCGTAACCGCAATGCATTCAACTTAATAAACCCTTCCGCATCTTTCTGATCATAACTACCTTCATCATCTTCAAAGGTTGCTATGCTTTCATCAAACAAACTATCTGATTCAGATTTACGACCAACAACAATAACATTACCTTTATAAAGTTTAAGACGAACAGAACCATTCACATTCTTTTGTGACTCATCAATCATCTTTTGCATCATCAAACGCTCAGGGCTCCACCAGAAACCGTTGTAAACCAGTTCCGCATACTTTGGCATAAAACTGTCTTTAAGATGTGCTGCTTCACGATCAAGCGTAATGGATTCCATCGCACGGTGTGCTTTCAACATGATTGTTCCCGCCGGTGTTTCATAACAGCCACGTGACTTCATGCCAACGAATCGATTCTCAACAATATCATCACGACCAATACCGTTTTCACCGCCGACTTTATTCAAGTATTCCATCACGGTTGCAGCAGACGTGGCTTTACCATCAATACTGACGATGTCACCCTTCTCATAACCAAGTTCAATATAAGTCGGTTCATCTGGTGCTTGTTCTGGTGAGACGGTCCAGCGCCACATCGACTCTTCAGGCTCTGCCCAGGGATCTTCCAGAATGCCGCCTTCGTAAGAAATATGTAACAAGTTAGCATCCATCGAATAAGGTGATTTTTTACCTTGTTTCATTTCAACAGCAATGCCATGTTCTTCCGCATAAGCCATTAATTTTTCACGTGAGTTTAAATCCCATTCACGCCACGGTGCAATAATTTCAACACCCGGTTTTAACGCATAAGCACCCAGTTCAAAACGAACCTGATCGTTACCTTTACCGGTTGCGCCATGAGAAATGGCATCGCCACCTGTTTCATTAGCAATTTCAATTAAACGTTTGGCAATCAATGGGCGGGCTATCGATGTGCCAAGTAAGTACTCGCCTTCGTAAATCGCATTGGCACGAAACATAGGGAAAACATAATCACGAGCAAATTCTTCACGCAGATCTTCGATGTAGATCTCTTTAATACCCATGGCTTCTGCCTTGGCACGTGCAGGTTCTACTTCTTCACCCTGACCAATGTCGGCAGTAAACGTGACGACTTCACAGCCATAGACATCTTCCAGCCATTTCAGGATAACCGATGTATCCAGACCGCCAGAATAAGCCAGTACTACTTTATTAATTTTACGTTTGCTCATAATTATGTCCCATGCCTTTCTCATATCATCACGGAAAAGCAGAAATTTGAAAACAGCGCGAGATTATACCCGACTCGGGCATGAGCAGCCAGAATGACCGCTAAAGATGATTAAAAGGCTTTTTTGAGTCTTACTTCTACACGGCGATTCAATAGACGCCCTTTCTTGGTACGGTTTGAATAAGCTGGTTTGTGTTCACCAAAATATTCAAATTCAATCATGGAAGCAGGCACCCCTCTTGCCAACAGATATTGACGTACCGACAGGGCACGTTCTCTGGACAAGGCATAATTTGAACCTCGGCTGCCGATATTGTCGCTATAACCTTCCACTGTGACCCGTTTAATATCCTTATCTGCCTTCACAAACTGTGCAATAGCATTAAGTCGACGCTTGGACGCCTTATCCAGCTTTGCACCACGATTACCGAACAATATATTGGTATTGCTCGCAGACTGGTAATCCAGTGGAATTAAACCCGCCATGCAACGCCGAAAATTTTCCATTCCAGCTCTGAAATTAACCGCTGATAAAACGACTTCAACCTTATCCACGCCACTGCTACGATTGTGGAAGTGAAGAGCCGGACGCAAGCCTTGCTCCAGTGACGCTAGTACTCGACGAACTTGAAGTTGACTGAAACGAAAGGGGTCTTTCCCGCCTTTGTACCTTACTCTGCCTAAATCACGTCCTTCCAGCTTATGTTGCCAGGCTGACGGCAAGGTCACTAAACGTGCTTTGCCACCACTGGGGCCACCTTGATCGGTGATCAATTTTAAGTAGATATCTCGACCCGCCAAGCGAACAAACTCGGCTTTACCATAATAATCAATGGTTTGGCTGAGGGTACAGGATAATGGTGATGAGGTCGTTTCCCAGATAGATTGATCGAATGGCGTTTCATAGCGCAAACTGCTTGTTGCCGTTACCATTGAAGGTATTAGCAAAAGTAACAGCGATGTTATAAAAATCAATGACTTAGCCATGCCGCGCACGATGCTCACCCGTAAAAATCAGTTACTACTAGTGACTATATCGGTAAAAAGAGCTAAATCTTTAGCTAAGGCAGGACTTAAGATGTTAACAAAGAGATTGCCGCATCAGCACTGAGTGATAACAACTCGGTACTGATGCGACAGTAATATTGAGCTTTATTTCTTCTTCTTGCTACGGCGTAAACGTGACAATAAACGGCGTGCCATTTCACCAAACATTTCTGTTTGTGTTGGGTGGGGATGAATCGCCTGCGCAACCTGCGTCAAAGTCATACGACCTGAGACCATCATGACACCTTCACCAATCAGCGTATCGGCATGATCAGCCAGATAATGAACGCCAATCACACGCTCAGTGGCTTTATCCGCCACAATTTTAATCATGCCCTGTGTTTCATTGGTTATCATCGCCTTGGCATCAATGCTCATGGGCATTTTCACTTCCACTGCATCAATCCCTTTGGCTTTTGCCTGTTCGACAGACAAACCAACGAAGGCCGCCTCTGGGCGAGAGAAGATGACACCTGAATCCATATCCTGGTCATACTGCATATCTTCGCCAAGAATGCTCATGGCAGAAACACGTCCCTGCTGACCCGCTGTATGAGCCAACATCAAACCACCAATCACGTCACCCACAGCGAAGATATGAGGCACGTTAGTACGACAACGCGTATCCGCCTTAATCACACCATTTTCAACCGCCACACCGGCTTTATCTAACTGCAGGGGTTCCAGCGCTGGGCGTTTGCCGGTTGCCATGATCACGTAATCCACTGTTTGAGTGTGTGACTTGCCATCCGTGTCTTTGTACGACAACTTCATTGCACCCGGTTTACCTTTAATTGAAGCAAGACCGGTTGAGGTTAGAATGGTTAGATTCGGATCATCATTTAGAATCGCAGTTAAATGTTTCGCAATTTCAGGTTCGACTTCGGCAAGAATACGATCCTGTGCTTCAAACA
>JALTKS010000005.1 GCA_027006175.1 Gammaproteobacteria bacterium | reverse complement strand
TGCCCCCGCTACCAACTTAAAAGACCGCAATAGCGGTCTTTTTTTATATAAGGGGTAGGGTTCGAACCTACGACATATAATATGGTTTGGTTCGACAAGCATCGGAGATGCGCAGAATGAGCGCAGCGAGCTAATCCTGCCCCCGCTACCAATTTAAAAGACCGCAATAGCGGTCTTTTTTTCATTTATGCCTGGTTATTCAATCAACCCATGATTTTGATGATTCCACATAAAAACTCACTAATAAACAGGTTTTTATCAACTCAAGTTCCTAGATCCCTGGTCGACTACTTATCTATAACAAATTGATTTATAAACAAATCATATAGTTTACTAAAATAGTATGAGTATTGGCTTGTGAAAGTAATTACTTTCATTTTTACTGCGCCACTGAATTTAAGCCCTTAGGGAAAGCAAGGCATGTTAATTACATTTTATGGTGTACGCGGTTCAATACCGTCACCCGATCCACGTATGGTTAAGTACGGTGGTAACACCTCATGTGTTCGATTAACTTACGATGATGGACGTGAAGTGATATTTGATGCCGGTACAGGCTTGAGGTTTCTTGGCGAATCGATGATACAAGATAAGAACCCTATTAATATTCTTTTGTCTCATGGTCATTGGGATCATATACAGGGTTATCCATTCTTTATGCCAATTTACCAACCGGGCAGAGAAATAAGTGTCTTTACCAGTGATGATAATGGACATAAACAATTATGTTCATTACTGGGGCAAATGGATGGTAGTAGCTTCCCCATAAAAGCAGAAGAGCTCCCATCATTGAGCCAATGTTTTTTACGGGGTGCTGAATCAGTATTCCAGGAGAAACAACTGGATATTGCGAGAAAAGGACTTAATCACCCCGGTGGCGGTTATGCATATAAGGTTACCGATGATGGAATGAGCGTTGCCTATGTAACCGATAACGAGCTAGAACCACCCAATGAAATTCATACAACTTATGACGAATGGGTAGAATTTTTATTTGGTGTTGATGTGTTAATTCATGATGCGCAATACACAGAAGATGATATGCCACATAAACATGGTTGGGGGCATTCATTAATTAGTCAGGTACGACAATTAGCAGTGGATGCAGAAATTGGGGCGCTGGTCATGTTCCATCATGATCCTAATAGAACAGATAGCGAACTGGATGAAATTCAAATTGAGAATGAAAAACATCTTCGTTCACATAGAACATTGATAAAAAGTTTGTGTGCTTTTGAAGGTATGCAGATCAGGTTAAGTAAAAACATCATTGGTGGCGATACAACAATTGATGTGATTTAAATAAGTTTTGTAGGAAATTTTAGTATAGATGAGTGGTTACATAAATATTGATTAATTTTTTCTTGTGAAAGTAAATACTTTCATTTTTACTTCAACGCCTTGATAGCAAGGTCAACCGGAATTAACTGAAAATGAGTAAGACGACAGTATCAAAACAACGTATGGAAGACGTTATGAGTGGCGTCGACATGTTTGCAAAGCAAGCGGCTCTGTCCTCGTTAACAAGTAGGCAGTTAAGTAAGGCTTGTGGTGTTGCTGAAGGCGTTATGTTTCGTTTGTTTCATGGTCTTGACCAAATTTTAGAACAGTGGGCAGAAACGCGAGGTTCACGTTTGCTGACATTGATTAATGGTATTCCTGCTAATCGAGATGGCTTTTTGAATATGCTTCGCTCATTGTTTGAAGCGCCTGAATTGTTAGGGCTGTTATTTGATCAAGTTAAAGGTGGTCCATCACTATTGCTGCATATTGATGAGTTGCGTTTGCAGATTGAAAAATCAATGAAGCTACAACTTGAAAAACTTGCTCCACCTGACAAGAAAGACAATAACCAGCTCTATCTTGATCATTTATTGGTTTCTTTAAGACGTAGTTGGGATCCGCGTATGTCTGAAAGAGAAGAACGTCAACAACGATTGTTAAAATATTTACCTTGGGAAATAAATAAAATGGAAACATCTGAAATTTTACCTGATAT
>JALTKS010000004.1 GCA_027006175.1 Gammaproteobacteria bacterium | reverse complement strand
GGCTTTTTCTTTTAGTCAAGCTAAAAATTTTCGGAATCATTTCTAAGCTGCCCGTGCGGCAATGAACGGTACGGGTGGGTTAAGGGCGAACCGAATAAATTTCTAAGCTGCCTGTGCGGCAGTGAACAAGGCGATAAAGTTATTGCAAACGGTTACAAATTTCTAAGCTGCCTGTGCGGCAGTGAACCCATTGTTTGATGCTAAATGGTATCTGTCGCATTTCTAAGCTGCCAGTGCGGCAGTGAACGTACATGAATAAATGCACCGCTCAATGCTATTTTTCTAAGCTGCCTGTGCGGCAGTGAACGCTTCGATAAGTCTTCGCGGAATCTAATCGCTTTTCTAAGCTGCCTGTGCGGCAGTGAACACTGGCTTCCACCATCCGTATATTAGCTCAATTTTCTAAGCTGCCTGTGCGGCAGTGAACATAATAGACGATAATTATATACGGCGCGCGGATTTCTAAGCTGCCTGTGCGGCAGTGAACGGAAGCTTTGAAGTAACTAATCTAACACTTAATTTCTAAGCTGCCTGTGCGGCAGTGAACTCCTGCTTATATTGTGCGTCCCGAATATCTGCTTTCTAAGCTGCCTGTGCGGCAGTGAACCGGCCATCTTGGCGGTCAGCGCTATTGCGATTTTTCTAAGCTGCCTGTGCGGCAGTGAACTCAAGATTCATTATGGGACAGAACCAACTATTTTTCTAAGCTGCCTGTGCGGCAGTGAACCCATCTGCATTCGTCTTTTAGCATCCCATAAATTTCTAAGCTGCCTGTGCGGCAGTGAACGAACGGGCGTTACCGATTGTTACGTGGAGAGATTTCTAAGCTGCCTGTGCGGCAGTGAACCCAACAAGTATGTCGTCCATCCCAGTTTGTACTTTCTAAGCTGCCTGTGCGGCAGTGAACTGATGAATATAAAGACGATGAAATCAGGCAATTTTCTAAGCTGCCTGTGCGGCAGTGAACAAAGCGAAGCTATCAGCACACTTAAACCAAACTTTCTAAGCTGCCTGTGCGGCAGTGAACCCGTGATTTACGCCGTTATGATTTACAATTACTTTCTAAGCTGCCTGTGCGGCAGTGAACTTAAAAAGGACTTGTAAAAGTCCTTTTTTTATTTTCTAAGCTGCCTGTGCGGCAGTGAACCCGCACTATCTCTTAGTGAGTCATTCGCCGTTTTTCTAAGCTGCCTGTGCGGCAGTGAACTAAATCCATCAGATGCTATAAAATTTAATTCATTTCTAAGCTGCCTGTGCGGCAGTGAACGATACGCGGAATTAATATCAACTATTTTAAACTTTCTAAGCTGCCTGTGCGGCAGTGAACTAATCCGACTACCGCACCACCTACCATAATAATTTCTAAGCTGCCTGTGCGGCAGTGAACTATAAATGTTCTTCGTCTGCGCCGCGGCGTTTTTTCTAAGCTGCCTGTGCGGCAGTGAACAAGATGGGCTAGGCTCGTGGTATTGCGTAGAATTTCTAAGCTGCCTGTGCGGCAGTGAACTTACCTTATATTATGACCAATCTAGTATATAATTTCTAAGCTGCCTGTGCGGCAGTGAACATGGCCGAGGCGGCGAGTGAGCGACAACAACATTTCTAAGCTGCCTGTGCGGCAGTGAACGTTTAGGCAGACGCGAAGGGCGCGCGGCGATGTTTCTAAGCTGCCTGTGCGGCAGTGAACATGCTTCTAATGAATCTTGGATTGTTTCAAATTTTCTAAGCTGCCTGTGCGGCAGTGAACATGAGTATTGTCACGGTCGCGCAGTCGTTCACTTTCTAAGCTGCCTGTGCGGCAGTGAACTTCAAAACGTCCAACTTCAACGGCTTTCGCTTTTTCTAAGCTGCCTGTGCGGCAGTGAACAACTGGACGAATTAGAAAAGCGATTTGAGCAATTTCTAAGCTGCCTGTGCGGCAGTGAACAGGCGAGCGCGGCGGCTACCCATACAAACACTTTTCTAAGCTGCCTGTGCGGCAGTGAACATGTACTGCGCACAACAGAACTATGCTGATATTTTCTAAGCTGCCTGTGCGGCAGTGAACGGATGATTTTCTAACATGGCGTAAGGATACGCTTTCTAAGCTGCCTGTGCGGCAGTGAACGATTAATCCGATACAACTATCACCTTTATCGATTTCTAAGCTGCCTGTGCGGCAGTGAACAGTAGCGGAACGGATTATCTGTCAAAATTCCTTTTCTAAGCTGCCTGTGCGGCAGTGAACTCTGCTGGTGCGCCAGTGTATGTGTATTCTGTTTTCTAAGCTGCCTGTGCGGCAGTGAACACCGGTATTTAAGTGTTCTCAGTACAAGTCTATTTCTAAGCTGCCTGTGCGGCAGTGAACGTGATCCCATGATCCCTTTACGCGTAAACAAGTTTCTAAGCTGCCTGTGCGGCAGTGAACGGGCTGTTTTGTACAATTCTGAGCGGTTGACGTTTCTAAGCTGCCTGTGCGGCAGTGAACATAGGGAAAGAATAATGCTAACTTTAATCACATTTCTAAGCTGCCTGTGCGGCAGTGAACATAATCAAAGTAGCCATTCTCTATTATGTTTATTTCTAAGCTGCCTGTGCGGCAGTGAACCCTAGAAATCAAGAGATACTACTTGCTTATATTTTCTAAGCTGCCTGTGCGGCAGTGAACACTAAACATAATACAATGGAACTCATGCCAACTTTCTAAGCTGCCTGTGCGGCAGTGAACGATACTACCTGTCAGCTCGGTCGTACCCCTCATTTCTAAGCTGCCTGTGCGGCAGTGAACGAACACAAGCAAAGGTAATGATGCATATTGCATTTCTAAGCTGCCTGTGCGGCAGTGAACAACAACGCGCTGGTATGTCTCTAAATCGTGTTTTTCTAAGCTGCCTGTGCGGCAGTGAACAATAATGACCAGACAGCCGTTTTGTTACTCTCTTTCTAAGCTGCCTGTGCGGCAGTGAACCATCCGAAATTGCTCACGCATGATAACTTATATTTCTAAGCTGCCTGTGCGGCAGTGAACCTAGGCACGCCCGGCTCGTTTGAATCCATTGTTTTCTAAGCTGCCTGTGCGGCAGTGAACCAAAGGTGGCAACGCGCTACCGTAAACTAAAATTTCTAAGCTGCCTGTGCGGCAGTGAACCCGTCTCAAAATAGCACGGCGTTTTCTGAAAATTTCTAAGCTGCCTGTGCGGCAGTGAACTCTAAGTCGATTTCGTAGTCACCTTTTGGGTATTTCTAAGCTGCCTGTGCGGCAGTGAACCAAAAAAGGCTGGCATTAGACTAGACTCCTTATTTCTAAGCTGCCTGTGCGGCAGTGAACGCACTAACATCATTACAAAAATATCAAAAAAATTTCTAAGCTGCCTGTGCGGCAGTGAACATCTCTCTAATCTGCTTTCATCGACTCCGCGTGTTTCTAAGCTGCCTGTGCGGCAGTGAACCAGGAGAAGGGGCATTGCTTGGATATGCTACGTTTCTAAGCTGCCTGTGCGGCAGTGAACGTTTAATCTCTTTGAATTAACGTTTTTCAGTATTTCTAAGCTGCCTGTGCGGCAGTGAACATATCCCGCTTGCAAAGTTAGCTAATCACATATTTCTAAGCTGCCTGTGCGGCAGTGAACGACTATCATCTTTTTATGAAATACAGCAGCAATTTCTAAGCTGCCTGTGCGGCAGTGAACACAAGTCACTTTATATTGCTTATCACGACGACTTTCTAAGCTGCCTGTGCGGCAGTGAACTGCGGCATCACCCCACCGAGCGTAGTGCTTGATTTCTAAGCTGCCTGTGCGGCAGTGAACGCGAAATGAAAACAAGCGCGCAAGATTTAGACTTTCTAAGCTGCCTGTGCGGCAGTGAACAGACCGCTTTTATATTCGTCAGACAAATAACTTTTCTAAGCTGCCTGTGCGGCAGTGAACGGCTTAGTGGGTTTTTTCTTTTTGTTCATCATTTTCTAAGCTGCCTGTGCGGCAGTGAACTTGGCGGCTTTGTGCAAGTTGTACACAAGAGATTTCTAAGCTGCCTGTGCGGCAGTGAACCAACTCAACGCCAAAGAACTTGAACTATCAACTTTCTAAGCTGCCTGTGCGGCAGTGAACCGACTTTGTCGCGTCCTCTTGTTCATCGGTCATTTCTAAGCTGCCTGTGCGGCAGTGAACACGATGGCGGTTACATGGATAATTCCATGTTATTTCTAAGCTGCCTGTGCGGCAGTGAACTTCGCATCAAAAAGAACACGCACAACGCATCATTTCTAAGCTGCCTGTGCGGCAGTGAACGTGTGATCCCATGATCCCTTTACGCCTAAAGATTTCTAAGCTGCCTGTGCGGCAGTGAACGTATGTATAAACCGGGTGCACTCGCGCTTCGATTTCTAAGCTGCCTGTGCGGCAGTGAACGTGACATTTTGTCATTCCCGCCGCTTTTTGGTTTTCTAAGCTGCCTGTGCGGCAGTGAACACTGTATATTAAAATAATTGCAATACACTGTTTTTCTAAGCTGCCTGTGCGGCAGTGAACTAAACCCCTCTCAATAGATTGATGACTGGAACTTTCTAAGCTGCCTGTGCGGCAGTGAACGGGCTGTTTTGTACAATTCTGAGCGGTTGATGTTTCTAAGCTGCCTGTGCGGCAGTGAACAGGGAAAATGGCTAAAATAGCGTGCGAAATAGTTTCTAAGCTGCCTGTGCGGCAGTGAACGGTTACCAGGTAGACAGTGTATAGGGTAATACTTTCTAAGCTGCCTGTGCGGCAGTGAACATCCCACTGCCTTTTTTACTATACAGAAGTTGTTTCTAAGCTGCCTGTGCGGCAGTGAACATAGTGATTACTAACAAGTAATAGAATCAATATTTCTAAGCTGCCTGTGCGGCAGTGAACATGATGATCGGGTCTTTTTTGCTATACACTGTTTTCTAAGCTGCCTGTGCGGCAGTGAACAGCAGAATACCAAAAAAAAAATAAGTTACTACAAACACTTAATAAATTTAAGGCGCTTTAACCTTTATTTTTCGTGTTATCGTAACTTATTGTTTTATTTGTCAGATTTTTAAAGAACTTTTTTTAGGTAAAAAATTAAAATCATCAAGCTGCATTGGAGATTCGCAAATTAATTTTATACCCCACTGCAGTTAGCATATTCACGAGCCGATCTACCGTGCATTTTTCAATTTTACCTTTCAACACATCATTTAATCTCGGCTGCGTTGTGCCTAAATACTTTGCAGCCTGAGATTGAGTTAATCCTGATTGCTCGACATACTCTGATATTTTCATCATCAATTCTGAACGTAGTTTCAGGTTCGCAGCATTAACTTTATCGTCTTCAATGGCATCCCAAACACTTTTGTATTCCTGTGACATGATTACCGATACCTCCTGATGACTTCTTTTAACCTGTGCTTCGCAATTTCAATATCTGCCTTACGGGTTTTCTGTGTTTTTTTACTAAACACATGTAAAACATGTACCTTGGCCTCAAATTTAGTGATATAAATAATCCGGTACTGCCCGTCAACCTGGATACGGATCTCACGAGCACCTTGCCCTATTGCGGGAAACGGTTTCCAGTTTTCCGGCTCTTTATCCCTTTGAACACGATCTATTTCATGACCGGTTCTATAGCGTGCGCCATCTGGCATTTGCCGAATGATCTCCAGCGAATTGCCTTCGAAAACCACTTTTCTCATCATAGTCCCTTATTTTGATTATCTCAAGTTTGATATATTCTGTTCCGTCAGATTGTATTCTCCCTGCCATCATGGGAATTAAAACCAGGGTACGGTAGCGGTTTTTGAAAGGCCGTAGCAATTGAATTCGCCTGTTCTTTCTTCCTTTTCTTCTTGTTTTTCAATAAATAATCTGAATCGTTTGTTTTTAGACAGGCTAATTATGTTTATATACGGCAGTGTACTTTCCTGATCTTTGAAACCTTTAAAATACTGCATTGCCTGTTCTAATGACTCACCTTTACGTTTTGCCCGTCTTTGTGCCAGTCGCTCAACATTGGTATCAAATTGTACTCGTTTAAAACGCATGAATGTGCTGACAGCCTGCGGAACGTCTTTAATGGATGTGCAATGGCAGTAGTCCGATAAGCGATTTAGCCACTTATCAATATCAAGCTGATGTAATTGTTCACGCGTTGAAGCAAGTAAGCGCAATTTATTACCCAGTGGAAAAGACCTATCACCATATTCTGGAAATGAAACCGCAATATCAGAATTTCTATTGGTATTTTTTCCTTCTACAAGGGCAATATGCACTTGCCCATACACTTTATGCCAAAGAAACCCTAAGTTAGCGTCATTATCTGGCAACAATGTAATGTCAATATAGAATTTCATTTCCATTCCTTATTTGTCACTTTCACCAAAGACACCGCCACGTACCAATACTGCCATAACATAATGCTCTTCATTGGTTGAATCGAGTGACTCACCTCGTGCAAATTTATCAAATAACGTATAGAAATCAGACTTATTTTTTGGGTTTCGATATGCAACACCAAGATTAGTGACAGCACCGTATGGCTCAATTGCAATCGGCCCTGTACTTAATTCTTCATAAGCCGGATACCATGTATCAATAGTACGCAATGCGTTGCCAATTTTCTGCGAGTGCATGGCTGCAATCCCGTCAACATGATAAAGGATTTTACTTTTTTTGCTTTTACTATTGCCTTTATCCAGTACCAGTTCTTCACTTGGATAAACATCCTGCGCCTTGCCTAGCTGGGCATAAGCAATGATTTCCAGCAACAAATAATTTGTTTTACCCGATAATGCATCTGCAATATGTGTGGCCAGGTCTTTGATGTCATCACCTACGTTATCAAAGTTATGAGTACTGATATCAGTACCATTAAATATCCATGATTTGTCGGCGTTGGATATCTTAACTTGCACTTCCAGGTTCTCCACCCCGACTCGGTTGCGCCATAGGAAGCGGCCATTGGCAATATTGCATGCATATCGTGTTGCTAACTCTGAGAAGTTGTGGGTCTCGATATAGTTCTTTGCAACTTCTGTATAACTTTTATTGAAATCTGCGTTATTACAGGCAGACGGCTGTTCTACGCCGCTTAATACTTTTAGGGTAAATGTGAGCTTCAGGGTATCTTGTTCTGTGCCTAGTGCGCAGTTATCTACCGTTTGTAAATTCGGTTTTTCTACTTCAGCATCGAGTTTTGCAGGATCTGATTGCAATCCTTTTTTCAATCGATTAGAAATCGTTCCACGAACAGATTTTTCAATTAGTTGAAGCGGTAATGCTTGATCATTACGTTTTTCCCAGGTAGTGCCATACATATAGCCATCTGATGGAACCAGTTTCTTTTCAAATGCCAATACAGAAACTTTTCCTATTTTATTTTCTTTCGCCATAATTTTTCTCCTTATTCAATATAAAATCAATTTAGTTTATTGCGGTTTTCTGTTGACAGAGATACAGACTATTTTCCTGATCGTATTGATATGACCAAAGCATCTCTTCAAGGTTATCTATACGGTAAGGCATCACAAATTCTCCTAATGTAACAATGCTTTCGGCAAATCGGTGCGGCACACCGGGGTCACGCTGGTTTTTAGTTTCACCTGCTGCTACCAATGGCGTTATGCCGTGAAAGCCTGTGGCAATGGGAATGATCCAGCCTTGGTGTTTTCGTTTACTAGTCCATGTGACATTGCCCTCCTCATCAACCTCACTGCGATGCTTAATAGTTAAACCATCGAGCAAGGCATCAAGAGCATCCACCCCATCGTGCATAGCTTCAATCATTAGTTGGCGTCGCTCAATCAGGGCATGCCCTGGCATCAATCGGCGAATTAATTTACGTTGTTCGGTGTCATCATCCATGGTCAGGATTTCTGGTGTGCCAGAACTCAATAAATCACCACTTGCAAACTTTAATCCTGAATTCAAATTATGGTTGATGGCTTCAAGTTGCTGATCCTGTGTAAAAGGATTAATCCCTTCACATTGGATGACAAGAGTTACTTCAAGATGGCATCGGGCTTCTTCAATAAAAGCCGGACGGGAACCGTCCTTATCGAGTGGGTTACCTGTTCCAATGATTGAATGGACAAAATCGCCCTTCCCTTTATAGGTTTGCAAATTCAGATTATGGCAAACAACGCCTACTTCTGAAAACTTTATAGTTTCAAACACTGTTTGATTAAGTTTTCGTTGCAATGCATGAACAGCCCCTAACCAGGCAGTCATCGCGGGGAAACCAATAGTATAAGGACTGGATAGAGCATTGGCGTTTTGTATATTTAAATGAGGCAGTAGCAAGATACGCTTTGTACTCATAATAATGCCTCCTGCTGTTCCGTTATCAGTTTATGCATGTGCTGCATTTCAGCATCATTTAATGCCAGTGCTTTTTTACCGAGAACTTTCTTATAAGCATTAACCATCCATCTGGCAGTATCTTTGGTAAATCTATCAAGCCATTCTCTCTCGTCTTCACGCTCCGTTTGATACTGGTCATCGAGTAGTATTTTTTGATATTTTGGCAATCGATCAAAACGTTCACGTTCTGACCAGCCACTTTCTAATGATCGTATTTGCCATATTTTTTCAATAATACGATCAAATATATACAGCAAAATATTGTCACGCCCCTGTCGAATTCCGACATTATTAACATTCACGGCTAACAATTTGTGTAATGAGTCGAAACTATCTTTGAAGTGGTTTGGCCAAAGGCAATTAGTAAAATAATCCACTGTGGGCAGTTTTACTTCTTGCTTCGTTAGAGTTGGTGGAAGGCTGGCAAGCAAGTAAGCTTTACCACCATATTGATTATTCAGAACACTGATGTTTTGTGGTTTGGTGCCTCCATATCCCACCATAGACAAATTAAAGATATCATCGAACCCTGTTTCACTGTCTTCATTTTTTTTGCGTTGTTCCCGTGCTTCTTTCACCTGTTCGCTGAAACGCATTGATTGAATACGATTCCTCATCTCGTACATCAAACTGGATGGCGTTAATATAGAAAGCAGGTGGTAATCTTTCTCTACGAGGAAATAGACTTGCTTAACTTTTGAACTTGTAATATGACCATCTTCACTATTTTTTATAGCTAGAAAACCTGTTTTAAGCTCATTATAAGAAGCATTCTTAATATTTAATAAGTTATTGCTGATTTCGGTGTCTTGTTCAATGTGTTCAATGAGGTTTTTTCCATCTGACAATTCTAAGGTCAGGAATTTATAGACATCCAAAGCTGCAGCATTACCCAATGCATCCATTCCTGCTTCAACATTACCCGTTCGTAAATAGCCATCAGCCTTTCGTTCTGCTTGAGCGATTACTGATGTAGTTTTGCCATTTTTATTCTTACGACTACTTGGATGACTAAAAGTACAGGGATGACTTGATAAAGACATTTGCCCTGCACGTCTGGCGGCATTTGGTAGCCAGTTTTCCATATCAAATTCATCATCG
The DNA here is from genome assembly GCA_027006175.1 of Gammaproteobacteria bacterium. Lineage (GTDB taxonomy): Bacteria > Pseudomonadota > Gammaproteobacteria > AKS1 > AKS1 > Sulfuriflexus. The sequence goes on along the minus strand of JALTKS010000004.1, from coordinate 19,096 downwards.
ACTTCATCGTGGATACGCTGTATTTCTTCAGCGCTCATGTTTGCTTTTTGCTTTTTCTTTAGTCGTTCGATTTTTCTATCCGCGAAAAAGTTCGTTATTACACTTTCCATTAACAACCTCCTATTATAATTCTTTCACCAGTCCACTCTGTGGTGAATAGTTAAATCTGGGTGTATTTTCATATTGTGGTACTGAAATTTCACCGTATTTCAATGCTGCACTACGAATTGAAATGTCGAACTTCTCCGCCACATCTATTAACAACTTCTGATAATCTCTCACCAACCACAGCCTGTCGGTTTTACCTTTAAATGATATGTGACTGATCCCTTGTGTCTCTTCTGCTTTTGATGGCCTGCCCTGATCGTCCTTTTCCATAAAAACAAAATTCATTGTTTCATCTTCCGGGTTTTCTGGTACAAGATAAAGATTGATGTTTTTCCCAGCCTTACGAAACGGCCGTAATATTTGTGGGAGTGCTGTTAGCCACCAGCACTGACTCAACCATCCTTCTAACGAATCAGGTCCTTTTTTTTTATAATTAGTCAACATATCTGCCATGACCTGGTGCTCCAGATCTGCCAGGTTGTTCTTTGGGTTTAGTTGTTCATCGCGCTTGATACGAGGAATGGCATTTATAGTGGTAGCAATAGCTTGCTCATCTAGCAAATGATGCATGTCGTGTGAATCCAGTAATAATTCCTTATTTTCATAGCCGGGTCGGTTGAATACAGGTCTTCGTTTATCATTTCTTTTTCCATACGCCTGCTGATAACCTTTTAAGTTATATTGCAACAGTCCGATGTTTGGCTCGACAGGTTCTTTATCACGGTGTCGCAATACGCGACCAGCCAATTGAATGATTGAGCGAAAAGAAGATGGCTCAACAATTGCCCAATCAAAATCATGATCACGCCCAATTTCCGCCACCGGCGTAGCCACCAAAATATAAATGATATTTTCAATATTGGTTTCTGCTAAATGTTTTTGAATGTGTGGATGCTCATAAGGCGCTTGTTTACGATTACGTTTTAGAACTTGATCCAGATGCCTTTCCTGCTCACTTCGCATTAGCAGCACTTGCTGGCTGTGATACGCCATAACTTTTACTGCAATATTCTCTGGCCAGTCTGTGTTAATTAAATACTCAAACAATGCAACACAAGGGGCGATATTGGCCATACGCACCACACCAAACGAAACTTTCTTATGGCAATCAGGCTCTATTTGATAATGCTGCTTATGCTTTGTTATAACTTCTTGTAGAATTGAATAGAAATAGTCGTTTTGCAGAGTTGCACTATTGCTTTCATTGCTTTCATCAATGGAAGCGATATCAACAATATTGGCTTTTCGTCTGGCTGCCTGTTGCTTAAGTTTTTTTACTCGTCTAGCGATAAAATCATCATGCTTCGTATAGAAACTTTTCTCACCTGTTTGTATGGCTGTAATTTTTATAGTCTCAACTTGCGTATTAAACTCATCGACCCATGCGCAACCAACTGACGGATTTAAGCCGCGAGATTTAGCAAACAACTGCCAACCCTGTTGATAAGCATTAAAGTAACCTTTGGCAAGATCTGGCGGTACCGTTGCGGATGAAATCATTACTTTTCGTCCCAACATACCAGCCAAATGTATCAAGCGGCCAATTGCTATGAGATCGTCACCATTAAAGTCATCAATTTCATCAATAACCAGGTCTGACGACATCAATCTTAGACACGGTAATATATATCGTCCGCCACGCCGGGTTTCCGTGGCTGACATAATATGATCAATAGTACATACTAGAACCGGCGCATATAAAATCTGTCGGTCTTTATTACGTTGCAGTACAGTTGCTAATCCTTCCTCTGGAATATCGCAATCAAAATCAACTTCTTCATCAAGTAGACCTTCCAATGACTCAGAACCAAGCACATCCATATTTATTTTCTCATCATTCTTTTCTTTATTAGTGTGATGTAATTCTGAAACTGCTTTTGAACCAATTAATACAGCAAGTTCGGTCTTATCCAACCCAATGCGATTTCGATATTCATCGCCTGTCTGCAAGGTCAGCGTCCTAAGTCCTAGCGCGAGAATATAACGCAAGCTGTCACCATCATCAGATAAAGTCTGCATTATTTTTGCATTAGCAAATGTTTTACCACATCCGGTACTGGCCATATTAACAGCAAAGAAACCAAACTGTGTGGATTGTATCTGTTTTATACTGCGCTCTCGCCAGGCCCTTATTTGACTGGCCGACTTGTCTTGCCAGACAAAAGCGTTAGTGCTTTTTTGTTTCAAAGTTCCAATTCCCTGCACGCTGGGTAAATCGTTTTCAAACGCAGGTAGTAAATAACTGATCCTTAATGCGCTCTTAGCAACACCCACCAAATGCTCATCCAACTTTTGTTTTAATTTCTTTGAAACCCTGTCTGTATTAGCATATAAATCCAGGTCACTCTGCCATTTTTTATCTGCTTGTAGCGATGAATAATAGTGATCACCTAACATTAATGCTAAGCGAGAATAGTGCATTACTACCCGCCAAGCACCTGTTTCAAATGCCTGCTCTATAATGGGTAATTGCTCCAGTGCTTTTGTTGCCCATTTTTTAATTTGTTTAAGCCATGGTGCTGATTGACTTAGCAAGCCTTGTGGAAATTTAAGGCATTGCTCAATAACAACATCTGTATTCGGATTTTCGTAACCGAAGCTTTTATTGATTGCACAAAATAAATCGTCATGTTTTTCTAGTGGAAAACCGTTGAAACGTTTCTGCTCTTCTTTGTCATTTGGCACAGGCAATCTGTGATGTGTTAATATTAACCACGCCACCATACTTGCAACAGGTGGCAGTTTCGCTAAGGGCGATTGATTTTTATTTACAGCTAATATCTGCTTTAAATCTTTTTCATTAAATTTGCCATTGGCTAATGCCTCCAGCCATGTCGCATCATCTTTCACATCTCCAATAAATGCCCTCAACAACAAACAGGACACCCATTCATGCCGTAAAGGATCGGCCTGTATTTTGCTTGACTTCAATTTATCCTGAAAACAGCTTGAGGCTTTACCCCAGTCATGAAAAAGTGCCGCCAATGCAGTGCTAGCCTTAATTAAGGGAAGATAATACCAATTATTTTCCCACCTGCTATTGATGAATTTTTTTTCTGTGACATTCACCGGCACCAAACCCTGCTCATTAAATTTTCGCTTGTTCCCCACCACCCAAATCAACTCCGAACGTTTACGACTACGAATCCAATGACAACTCACCGCTGTATTTTTTGTGGCTGTCTTTCTTAATAGTTTTTTAACTGCCTTTAACCCCTCATTTGTGATTATTGTTTGCCAGGTATTATCACCAATACGGTTGGCAAAGCTGTCTAATACTCTTCTTGTTCGGTTCAGCGCCTTTTTTTCACACTGGGAGACAAAGGTAACCATCATGGATTTTCACCTTTACCTTCATGGTACTGTAGAGCTACAGACTTTACTTTTTCAAACATCATGTCCAACGCTTTATGATCGGTAAATGTCTGTAAACACTGCTGCCGAAACTCCTGCTCTGTTGCGTTTTCCATTGCGCAAACAAACGACCAGGGTAATATCAGTGCATCCTTCACCAGGTCAGCCACATCAAACACCAATGCCCCGCGTCTTGTTTTGCCGTGCATCACAGCAAAACCATGGGGTATGCCTAAAACCCATAAGGTTGTTGCAGCGAGGCCATAGGCCAGATAATTGCCATGATTAAGAAAGGTATTCGCTTTATCATATGCATTTCTTTCTCGAACAAAATCATCTTGCCGGGTTATTGTTGCCGCTACTTTATATAGCTGTTTTGTCAGCGCTGCCTCAATCTGTAGCAATTTAGTTATTTTTGGTGCTTGCTCAATGGCTTTTGCCGTGTTTTCTAGCATTGCTTTAATATGGCTGTCATTCGCATTAAAACCTGCCGCCATCAGTTCTCTGTCTTTTCTCCAGACTGACCTCAGATATTCAATTCGTGCCAACTGGAATGTTTTGGCGACACCAAGTCGTTTATCCTCATCAAACCAGAAACTCATCCAGCCCTGTATATATTCTGTAGGGCGGTATTCACTTTGCGGTGTCATCCACTCCACTTCGTTTGCCGATAAAAGGGGGGTGCCACCACCGCCACAAAACCCCACTAACACGCCTGCTGACGCCAGCATTCTTACCGCGGCCTGAGTTAATGATGTTCCCGTGCCTAATAACAGCACTGTGGTGTTGGCAATAGGAATGTTCCAGTACTGGTTTTGTTCTCTGGCATCGGTCAGATAAAGTACGCGCCCGTCCTTCTGCATGACCCGACATTTCTCAAGATAGTAAATATTGGCGCGTTTCGAGTGCAAAACCGCCTTTAAATCAGTGAGTTGTTCCAATATCGTCGTCCCTTTTGACTTGTGATGCTCAAATGTTATTGAGCATTATCCCTTATCAGTCCCGCAAAACTCAGAGGAGTCAATGCACTTTATAATTCTTTAATGCATTGGTAAGTTTATCTACAAGCTGTTTTCGTAGGTCATCTGGCTCAATCACCTCGGCATGCTCGCCATATTTGAGTATATCCATGATGAGTTCACGTGGATCATGGTAAGGAATGTGTAACTCATAACTGCCGTCCTGATGGCGATATCCTTTCTGTTCCGGATGCCATTGTTCTTTAGACACCCAACGGGTTGGCATACCCGTAAAACGTATAACTGCTGTATTTGTCGGCTCACCCGAAAAAATACCGTATGAACGTGTAAAGTGTTTATCCAGTTCAGTTTCATTTATCTCTAGTGCATTAGTATTAGTCAATGCGCAATGTTGTACTCGTTCAAGCGCAAAACTTCGTAATTCTTCTCTCAAATGACACCATGCATCCAGATACCAGTTATCTCGATAATATAATAAGCGCTGGGGGGAAATATCTCGCTGTGTAGGCTGATGGCTTTCCAGACCACAATACTGAATGCTCATTGTTTTTCTATTAACTAGTGCATCAGCAACCATGCTAAATATTTTTGAATCGACCTCTCGCCCTGCAATTTTTATAAATCGAAATCGTTTAGCAATATTCTTTTTCTCAAGGTTCTGACTCGAAAGCAAACTCTCAATCTTTTCTTTTAATGGGGCAATATGCGATTCGAGCATACCTGGATCAAGTGATTCCAGTAATTGGTGGGTAAACAGCAAGGCATGCAATTCCGCTGCATTAAACCAGAGGCCAGGAAGCTCGTATGTTCCTGCTGATTTAATATAGGAATAACTGTTTAATTCTCGATCATATTGAATAGGAGCACGTAGATAATCGCGCATTTCCCTGATAATTCGTTCAGCAGTTGAAACGGAACATTCCAGTTCCTGACGTATTTTTTCCATTGAAACGGTCGTTCGAGACTGTGTCAGTAAGGTATGAAGCGCATAAATACGATCGAATTTATCCATTAATAGTTATTCTAATTCCCCCACAATGTAAGAGAGTATAGAAATAACCTGAACTTAGGTCAAAACAACTGCAAATACGTAAGTAATCCGTTTTAATGCACTATCTACGTCTCCAGATGGCTCCTTCATCGCATGTCCTGTCTATTGCATCCAGGCGTGTCTGGTGCTGAGCCAGTTCTTCTTCTGTTGGCTGGATAATTTTCAATGCGGGTCGATTGCTATCCAGCCGACGTATTTTTTCTTCTGCAGGCATACCACTGGCATCCACTGAACTATCTAGCATCAGAGCGCCCTGGCCACCCGTCATGGCCAGATAAACATCAGCAAGAATTTGTGCATCAAGGAGTGCGCCGTGCAGATCACGTTGTGAATTATCGACGTCATAACGCTTACACAAGGCATCAAGGGTATTTTTTTGTCCAGGGTGCTTCTGTCTGGCCATCACCAGGCTATCAATAACGGTAGCAAGCGAATGGATCGTATGCGAGCTACCACAACGCTTGAGTTCCATATCAAGAAAACCCACGTCAAAGGGGGCATTATGAATAATTAACTCGGCATCTTTTAAATAGTCGGTCAGATCGGCAACAATTTCTTCAAAGCGCGGTTTATCCAATAAACTTTCATTGGTAATACCATGCACTTCCATCGCACCGGCATCAATTTCACGATCGGGCTGCAAATATTGATGAAAATCATTGCCGGTTAATCGTCGGTTAACCATTTCCACACAACCAATTTCGATAATGCGATGACCATCGCTATGATCTAAGCCGGTTGTTTCAGTATCCAGTACTATTTGTCTCATGGTAAACGACGTTATCCTTTATTTAACATTTCATCAACAGCGTCATTCGCCAGTTGATCAACTATTTCATTTTCTCGATGCCCACTATGCCCTTTCACCCAATGCCAATCAATATCATGTGCCTGGGTTGCCGCATCAAGCCGCTGCCAAAGGTCAACATTCTTGACGGGTTTCCTGGCGGCTGTTTTCCAGTTACGTTTTTTCCAGTTCGGTAGCCATTCCGTTAAACCTTGTAAAACGTATTTGGAGTCTGTGGTTAATTTCACCTTACATGGCTGTGTTAATGCTTCTAAACCACTGATCGCTGCCATTAACTCCATACGATTATTGGTTGTGTCTGCTTCGCTACCTTTAAGACTTTTTTCAGTGCCATTAAAACGCATCAACACCCCCCAGCCACCGGGTCCGGGATTGCCTCGACATGCGCCATCCGTAAAAATTTCAACTTGTTCTGTCACTATGAATTCCTCGAGCGCTTGGCTCTACTAGCCCATTATTAATTATCTTTTTACCTGCGGTGCGCCAACGTGGACCTATCGGTGTCAGTGTGCTGGTTCGTTTACGGGCGGTTATAATATACACCCCAGCAAAAAAATTTAACCACGCAGGAATATACTCTTCCATAAATGCCAATTTTTGCATTACTTTTTCATGCTGCACGGGGGGACGAAAAAAAATGCCTCCTGTGTCAATACAGTCAAAGCCCAACACACTTAGCCAGTCTTTTACCCGTGCGCGAGTATAAAATTTACCCGACCAGGGAAGCTGTTTTCGCCAACCACGAAGGAAATGATTCAGCCCCCACCAGCTCACTGGATTAAAGCCTAATAATACGACATGCCCTTCCGGAATTAATACCCGATCGATCTCACGCAAAATCGCATGCGGGTCTTCATCAAACTCAAGACTATGGCTGAGTACACACACATCAATACTTTCACTGGCAAACGGCAACCGTGAAGCATGTGCATAGATGCCTGCCGTGAGCTGTAGCTCTGTTTCCAGGCGTATTTGATGCGAAATTCGGCTTGCCTGACAAAGCGCGGTTGAACCATGCACACCAATCTGAAGCAAATGGTAGCCGAACATATCTGGCAGTAAGTCATTCAGCTGATCCAGCTCCGTCTGGGCAAGTAATTGCCCAAGTGAGGTCTGATACCAGTCGCTAAATGCCTTATGTGAGTGTTTGTGCATGGCGTCTCTAAATAAAAGTCTTATATATCAAGTATTACACATAACTTTGTGTCAATGTGCCTGAATGTGACAAATCACTCAGTTCGCTTGCTAGCAACATGTTCTACTAAATACCCTATAAAAGAGAGTTGATTCCTTCACCAGAGAAACCTACCATGAGCGACAACTATTGATGATGCTATCTGTAAGGAAAAATTGTTCCATGTCTCCCCGAATTCGCCTGCGCGCAACCATGCCGCGCGTAATGAGCTTAATGGCTGCCTCACTGCTGCTTTCTGCTTGTACAACTACCTCAACTCAGAAACCGACCGTTGCCGTTAAACCAGCGCCTCAACCAGAACTTGTAGCGGAAACGCCCGTTAAAGAGATTGTCAGTAATGACATTATTATCCCTGTTGAAAACAACACGCCAGCGCCGCCGCCTGCTCCTATCGATGTCTGGGCTCGCTTACGTAATAATTATTCATTACCTGTATTAGAAAATGCGCGTATCAAACGTGAGGTTGATTGGTATGCGCGTCACCCAAAGTATATGGATCGTGTTAATGAGCGTGCCAGCCCTTACATGCACTACATCATTAGTGAAATTGAAAAGCGGGGTATGCCGGGTGAGATTGCATTACTCCCGATTGTTGAAAGTGCCTTTCAACCGTTTGCTTATTCGCATGGTCGCGCTGCAGGTATCTGGCAATTTATTCCTGGCACCGGTCGCCGTTATGGCCTAAAACAAAATTGGTGGTATGACGGTCGTCGTGATGTTTATGCATCAACACAGGCAGCACTGAATTATTTACAACGCCTCAATAAAATATTTGATGGCGACTGGATGTTGGCACTGGCTGCCTACAACTCGGGAGAAGGTACCGTATTAAAGGCAGTACGCCGAAATAAGAAACGCGGTAAGCCCACTCATTTCTGGGCGCTGCATTTACCGAAAGAAACCCGCAGCTACGTACCAAGATTACTGGCTATTGCGAAAATAGTTGGCAACCCTGCACACTACAATATCAATATCGCCGAACTTGAAAACACCCCTTACTTTCGTCGTGTTGATACTCAAAGCCAAATTGATCTCGCACTCGCTGCTGAAATGGCCGATATCAGTTTGGATGAGTTATACAAATTAAACCCTGGCTTTAATCGCTGGGCAACCGCGCCCAAAGGTCCGCACCATTTGCTTATTCCTGTCGATAAGGCCGATGCTTTTGAAACAAAACTTGCCAGCTTGCCAAGTTCTGAGCGTATGCGCTGGAAACATCATAAAGTTAAATCAGGTGAAACACTCAGCCACATTGCTGACAAATACCGGATTAGCCTTTCGCTATTAAAAGACAGTAATAAACTTCGACGCAATATGATTCGTGTTGGTCAGAATTTAGTTATTCCTGTCGCAGCCAAAAGCGCACGAACCTATCGTTTAAGTGAGGCACAACGTAAGCAAAAGATTTTAAATTCACCTAAATCCGGTCGCTTCAAAATCATTCATACCGTGAAGGCGGGTGATAATTTCTGGGATATATCCAGAAAATATAAGGTTGGCGTACGAGCCCTTGCAAAATGGAATGCCATGGCACCACGTGATGTATTACAACGTGGGCAGAAACTGGTTGTATGGACAAAAGTAGCGCAACGCGCAACAAGCAGCCGCTCTCGCCACGCGCCCGTGCCACGCAGCAAGGCGATTATGCAACGCATTAACTATGTTGTTCGCCGCGGTGATTCATTAGCAAGGATTGCATCGCGTTTTCGTGTAAGAATTTCTGACTTATTACGTTGGAACACTTTAAAGAAAACCAAATATCTACAGCCCGGACAAAGAATCAAATTATTTGTTGATGTTACAAGCCAAAGTAGTTAATAACGAATCCACTTCTTGTTAAGAAGGTGCGTAAAGGTGGCACTTTACAGCATGTGATACTGAAAAGTTAACTGTTTGCGGGTAGTGATCATGGCATACCTGCATTGCATGGATGCAACGTGGATGAAAATGACAACCCAACGGTGGATTCATCGGTGAAGGCAAGTCTCCTTCCAGCTGTATCACTTCCTTTTGGGTTTTTGCATCAATCACCGGTACTGCCGATAACAACGCCTGTGTATAAGGATGCTTGGGGCTATGCAATACTTCCTCAACACTGCCTTGTTCAACAATGCGCCCCAAGTACATCACCGCCACTTCATGTGCCAAATATTCAACAACTGAAATATTATGTGTAATAAATAAAAATGACAGCGCCAGTTCGGACTGCAGTGACTGTAACAGGTTTAATATTTGTGCCTGCACCGAAACATCCAGCGCACTGGTGGGTTCATCACAAACAATTAATTTAGGGTTAACTGCCAGCGCCCTTGCGATACAAATACGCTGTCGCTGCCCGCCTGAGAACTCATGAGGGTAACGATTAATGCTGTCTGCAGGTAAACCGACTTGTTCCAGTAATTGTTTGGTTCGCTCACTTCGCTGCTGTTTCGTCTTCACAATATTCTGGGCAATCATTCCTTCTGCAATAATGTCTCCCACCAGCATACGCGGGTTCATGGAGGCATAAGGATCTTGAAAGATAATCTGTAAGTCTGCGCGTAAGTTGCGCATCTTTGATGCACTTTGTGCACATAGATCAACGCCGTTATAAATGACTTCTCCCGCCGTAACAGGTAATAATTGTAGCAAGCCCTTACCGGCGGTAGTTTTACCGCAACCGGATTCACCCACCAGCGCCAGGGTGTGTGCTTTTCGGATTGATAATGAAACACCATCAACCGCCTTAACATGCCCGGTTAAACGTCGGAACAAGCCTTTATGAACGGGGAAGTGAACCTTTAGGTCATCAACCTGTAATAGTAAGTCTTCCGATGGATTAGATCGATTTATCGTTTGCTGATCGACATTATGTAAGGCTTGTGAATCAAACAACTGTTGCCAATGTTGATCATAGCGGTGACAGCGAACCTGACTCTCTAACCAAACAGGAACTGTGTCCCGACAAACACCGAGTGCATAATCACAGCGCTCAACAAAACGACAGCCCGAAAACTGCTGTGTTAAGGGTGGCACACTGCCTTTAATCACGGCCAATGCCTGACCACGTTTCATGTCACCCGGTAGTGAAGCAAACAGCTTTTCAGCATAGGGATGTCGGGGTGTCTTAAAAAAGGTTTCACTATCGGCAAGTTCAACAATTTGTCCGGCGTACATAACACCGACTCTGTTAGCCATCCCTGCGACCACACCAAGATCATGGGTGATCAGCAAGATAGCCATTCCGGTCTCGGCTTGGATTTTTTTCAATAGGTCTAAAACTTGCGCCTGAATTGTCACATCCAATGCTGTGGTCGGTTCATCCGCAATTAATAAATCCGGTTCGCCGGCAAGGGCAATCGCGATCATGATGCGTTGTTTCATACCACCAGATAATTGATGCGGATACTCGGCATAGCGACGTTCAGGATCAGGGATACCCACCGAATCAAGTAATTCAATCACACGCTGTTTCGCGGCATCATTTCTTAAACTTGTATGTTGATAAACCGTTTCGCGTATTTGATCGCCGATAGTTAATACGGGGTTTAACGAGGTTTGTGGTTCCTGAAATATCATCGCAATGCGACTACCGCGAATTGGTCGCATTTGTGCTTCCGAGTACTGCAAAACATCGTTACCATCCAGCAAAACATTACCACCGACTATCGACCCTGCTGGCTCAGGAACGAGCTGCATCAAAGACAGTGCTGTCATGGACTTACCACAGCCTGATTCACCTAATAATGCAAACGTCTCACCTTGACGAATATCGAAACTTACGCCATCAACCGCACGCAAGATACCTCGCGGTGTATCAAAGTGCGTTTGTAAGTTCTGTACTTTTAATAAGGTGTCCGTCATGAACCGTATCCTGTTTAACTATTCCGTAATCTTGGGTCGAATGCATCACGTACTGCATCAGCAAATAAATTTGCAGTCAGTACCAGCATCAACATAAATACAAAAGCCGCCATTAACGACCACCAGACAATAGGTTCGCGTGCCATTTCCAGTCGTGCACCATTAATCATATTACCCCAGCTGATCATGGATGGATCAACACCCACCCCGACATAAGACAACACCGCCTCAGCTAATACGAGGCCACTAAAGTCGATGACGACTAATATCAAAACAATATGCATGACATTCGGTAAAATATGACGTGTAATAATTTTAAGGTTACTGACACCAAAAGATTGCGCTGCTTGAATATAATCTGCTTCGCGTAGTTTCAACGATTCACCACGCAACAAACGACATAGTCCCGTCCAACTGGTTATCCCGAGAATAAAGCACAGCGCCAGTAGTTTCACATCTGCACGTTGTTGCAGCGTTGAAAAAACATCCGGGTTATTATCAATAATCACCTGAATCATTAATACTGCGGCAACGATTAACAACACACTTGGGATTGAGCTTAGCGTTGTATAAATGTATTGAATAACATCATCGATCCAGCCACGGTAATAGCCCGCCATAATGCCCAACATAATCGCAAATGGCAGCATCACCAACGTAGTGAGTGTGCCAATCACTAAACCGGTACGAATACTTTTCAGTGTTAAATAAAAGACATCTTGTCCTACTTTATCCGTACCAAAAATGTGATACACCGTTGCAAGATGTAGCGACAAACTAATTAAAATAATAATAAACGCCAGGGTAGCAATGATTGTTTTCCATGGTATGTCGCCATGACCTAACCACATACTTCGTAAAGAGCATGCCAGCCCTTGAGATCGCTTGGCGCCACGCCATAAGGCCAAAATAATCGTTATTGCAACAATCAATACACCGGCTTTCCATAGTGCAGTGATAACTCTTGATTTAATATCCTCATAACGCGCTGAAGGTTTATCTGCTAAATGTGCGCCACCGTATTTAAGCCGGGGATAATCACGGCGCATTGAACCATCGTCCATTTCAATGTTTTCTTTTGAATAAAGTTGCACGGCAAATGGAGCTGAATAGGTTTTTTCTGTGTACTTCTTTAGGGGTAAAACGATTTGATCAAATAAACTAATTGATTCATTACCATAACGGATCGTGCCATCACTGCGTTGCTCTACCGCTTGCCGAAAATGCACCGAGTCCAATAAACCGACCGTGGCGAATGCTAATAATATTATGCAAGAGCTCATGGCGAGGCGACGACGTAATATCAATCGCCATGGTGCACGAAGATGCTCATGTTGACGAGCGTGATTGATAAAAACAGCAACAACAATCAATAATGCGTAGATTAGCCAATCTGTCCAGAGTACATCAGGTTTAACTTGCCACCACGAGAGTCCTGTTTCGACAATATTCATATCAAGATAACCTGATCCGTGGATCAACCAGCGTGTACGATATATCGGTAAGAATTAAACCAATGATATAAAGCACTGAGCCAAGAAACACCATCGCTCTGACAATCGCAAAGTCCTGCGCATGAATCGCATCGATGGTGTAGCTACCTAGCCCTGGAATACCAAAAAATGATTCTGTTAATAAGCTTCCCATAAAGAGCAAAGGAATAATAACCACCACCCCTGTCAGGATAGGAATCATGGCATTTTTTAGAACATGCCTGAACAAAACACCGATCTCAGACAAGCCTTTTGCACGTGCCGTACGCACATAATCTTTATTAATTTCTTCAAGGAAAATAGTTCGATACCAGCGTGTTCCGGAACCAACACCGCCTACAATCGCAATGGCAACCGGCAGAATCAGAAATTTAAACCCTGAAAACCCTTCGCTATAACCCGAAATAGGCACCAGATGCCAGAGCTTACTCATAATGTACTGACCACCAATAATATAGAACAACGCCGAGATAGAGATAAGAAAAATGCCCGCAATCACACCCGTTATATCAATATATGTGCCCCTGAAAAATGCCAACAGCATTGCCAGGGTAATATTTACCAGTAAACCAACCAACAGACTTGGAATCGCAATCGCTAAACTTGGCCACATACGCTGTTGAATATCGTGACTAATATCACGCCCTTCATCCGAGGAACCAAAATCAAACACAAACAACTTGACTGATTTGGTGTAAAAAATAGTGTCGGTAAATGCCGCCATGCCATCATTATTTTTATTAAATAAAAGCGGTTTGTCATAACCGTGATTTGCCTTCCATTTTTCAATCGCAGCAGGCGTGACATTTTTAACCCCTAATTGCATGCGAGCGATATTGTCGGGCGTATTCACAATAAAGAACAATGAAAAAGTAATTAAGTTCACACCGATTAAAATCGGTATGGCATACATTAAACGTCGCAAGATATAGGTCAGCATTAGCGTTTTCCACCCTTACCATGTTCTTTGCGACGATAACTAATGACACCCGGCAGTACCACGATAATAAAGACCAGTAAGGCAGTATAAAGCGGCCATGTTACCGGCTTATTCCATGCCTGACGTTTTTCGGCGCGTAATGCGGCATCCAGCCGTTTATACTTCAAGGTATTATTCGCCATTAAATTAGGTTTTACATTCTTGTACCAGCTATGTTGCAAGCTAAATGCCTTAGGGTGGAAACCCCATAACCACGGACTGTCCTGACGCGCCACTTCAACCATTTTATCAATCAGTGCCAGGCGTTCTGGCCCATTGTCCATGTTCTTCATGACATCAAACAGTTTATTAAATTCCGGGTTATCATAGTTCGCTGCATTCTCACCGTTCTTGCCTACTTTGGCATTAGGTCCATAAAGCAAGAACATAAAGTTTTCAGGATCAGGATAATCTGCATTCCAGCCCCATTGAAATATCTGTGCCGAACCATTCGACATTTTATCTTGAAAGCGATTGTAGTCGGTGCTGCGAATATTTAACTCAATGTTTAATTTATCAAACTGCTTTCGCCACCAGTCTAATCTTGACTTGGCATCGGGTCCGGTATCCGCTGTGTCTAAATTCACAACCAGTTTGTCACCCGTTTCAGGATTCAAACCATTCGGATAACCGGCTTCTTTTAAAAGTTGTTTTGCTTCATCCAGACTTTTTCGTTGTGGACGACCATTTTTCCAATTGTAAACATAGGGGTTAATACCTTGCTCACCGTCTCGATAACCATAGAGCCCTGGCGGCAAAGGACCTTGCGCGGCAACACCCCGTCCGTTATTAAAAATAGAAATAAATTCTTCATAATCCACCGCAATTGCAATGGCACGGCGTAATTTACGCGCTGATTCAGAGTAGCCACCCAGTTGTGGATCTTTCATATTAAAACCAGTGTAAAAACTCGATGTTTGTACAGCGGTTAACAAGCTAATGCCTTTTTCCTGCATCGACTCGGTTAATGCGGCATCACCCTGCGTAGTAATATTAATTGCCTGATCAAAACTGTCTGAACTGATCCCCGATGCATCGTAATAACCTTGCAGGAATTTATTCCATACCGGGATCCCTTCTCGTTCAAGACTGAAATTAATTTTATCAATAAACGGTATTTTTTTACCCGCATCCACTAACAAACCTGCCTCGGCATCACCTTGCTCACCTTCGGTTGGATAATATTCATCCATGTAGTTAGGGTTACGCTCCATCACCATTTGTAAGTTTGGGTTGTTCACCGTCAACATATACGGCCCTGTTCCCACCGGATACCAATCAAGGCTGATATTTTTTTCTACCAAACCTGCCTGCGCATAGAACGCTATCGCTTCATACGGCATCGGTGAGAAGAAAGGCAGGTTTAACCAATAAATTAACTGCGGATACTTGCCTTTTATTTTTATCGTATAGGTGTAACGGTCAACCGCTTTAACACCGGCTAAATCAAACCCACGTAAATCAAGATAGATACCCTTTTTTGTACCTGATGCCTGTTTGGCTTTTTTGTATGCCGCATCTAACTGTTTTGCCAGCTCGGGTAAGCCTACAATGTAGTCCGACATAATACCTAAAATGGGTGATTGTAAATCTGGATGCGCAAGACGTTTTATCTGATACACATAATCATCGGCGGTTAGTTCACGGCTATCGGTTTGTTCAAAATCCGCTAAGGTGTAAACATCTTCTAACTGCTTGTCCGTTAAATCGTGGTAACGGTAATTACCTGCCTCATCTTTAGCAAAAGCAGGATGTGGCTGGTACTGAATGCCTTGACGAATTTTAATGGTGTATTCACTAAAGGCGATCTGTTTCACATCCACATCACTCGCCAGTGTCTTACCTGCATCATCGAGGTATTTCACTACTGGCATGCCTGAGGCAGCAAGTGGAATGAGAGTATAGGGACGTTTTAAATAATGGTACTGCAACGGCGGCGTATAGATATTGGCAATAAATTGATATTCATTCGAGCTATACGATCTTGCCGGATCAAGATGCTTGGGGCGCTTGGCAAAGGAGCTATAAAAGGTATTATCCAGCCGATCTGCGCTGGGATAGGGATTATTCCAATTACCGTCGCCACATGACGCCAATAACAGTACACTCACAAACAAAGCAATTCGCCAGACCATTAGTATTATTATTCCGCCACTCTTATTATTCGTTGCATGTTAGGCTTCACCTTATAGACAATATTGGGTACTGTAACGTTCCTTAATGCTACACGCTCACAAAGACTGATGAAAGGTAATGATATGGGATTTTTAGAAGGTAAACGCGCACTTATCGTTGGCTGTGCCAGCAATCGTTCAATTGCATGGGGTATTGCCAAAGCCATGCGTAACCAGGGCGCCGAATTGGCTTTTACCTACCAGACCGAAAAACTACAGGGTCGTGTCGAAAAAATGGCCACTGAACTGGATTCTGACATCGTTTTACCTTGTGATGTAGGCAGTGATGAGCAAATTGAAAAAGTCTTTGATGATCTGGATAATTTCTGGGATCACCTCGATATTATCGTTCATTCCGTGGCCTTTGCGCCTAAAAGCGAGCTAGATGGCAGCTATCTTGATGCAGTTACTCGTGATGGCTTCAACACGGCCCATGAAATTAGCTCTTACAGCTTCGCGGCACTGGCAAAAGCCGGTCGCAATATGATGGAAGGCCGTGATGGTTCTTTGCTCACGCTCAGCTACCTTGGTGCAGAACGCGCTATTCCTAATTACAACGTTATGGGGCTCGCTAAAGCCAGCCTTGAAGCCAATGTGCGCTATATGGCGCGTGATTTAGGGCCAGATGGTATTCGGGTTAATGCTATCTCTGCGGGTCCTATTCGAACACTGGCGGCATCCGGTATTAGTGGTTTCCGCAGTATGCTGGATCGCTTTGCTGCGACTGCGCCGCTTCGCCGTAATGTCACCATTGACGAAGTGGGTAATGTCGGTGCGTTTCTCTGTTCTGATTTGGCGTCAGGTGTCACCGGTGAAATTACTTATGTGGATGCAGGCTATAACACTGTCGGTATGGATTTCGCTGAGCCAGTAGCGGATAAATAAGATTTAAATGTAATAGCTTCAGAGTAGCCTGCTGCCAGACATTCAGTGCCATAGCTTCGCACTATACGGTGATGTTTTAGCTTTTAAGAATTCCGTCTTCGCCTTCCAGCTTGCCTATTGTTACTGCACCACAGGAATCACTGAATACATTGACGGCTGTTCGACACATATCTAAAAGACGGTCGACAACAAAGATTAAGGCAATGCCTTCTGCGGGTAATCCCATGTAGCCAAGGATGATCGTAATAGCAACCAAACTGGCGGAGGGGATCCCTGCCACACCAATAGAGGTTAGTAAGGCGAGCAATACAATTACAAACTGCTGCAGGAAACTTAAATCCAGACCATACGCCTGAGCAATAAACATCGCTGCGACACATTCATATAAAGCCGTGCCATCCATGTTCACGGTTGAACCAAGTGGTAACACAAAACTACTGGTGCGATTGGAAACACCGGCATTTTTTTCAACACACTCGATGGTTAAGGGTAAGGTTGCTGATGACGAGGCGGTAGAAAATGCCGTGAGTAACGCCGGTGCCATGGCGCGATAATGGCGCAAGGGATTCACTCTTGCCACAAAACGTAAAATCAGTGGCATCACCACAAAAGCATGTATGGCTAAAGCCAGAATCACGCTCATGAAGAACCAGCCCAATGTTTCCATCAAGGTCATAAATTGTCCTGCACCCGTATCGGCAACCACCGCAGCGACCAGTCCAAAAACACCCAATGGTGCAAATTTCATGATCAATAAGGTAATGCTTAACATTACTTCATAAAGCCCTTGCCAGAAATTATATTGGCTTCCCGCATAAGGCTCGCCGATACGCACCATAAAATAACCAAACAACAAGCTAAAGAAGATAAGCCCAAGCATTTGGCCATTTGCAGCCGCGTCAATAATGTTTGGTGGAATCATGCGGATAAAGACTTCAACCACGTCACTGGCATCACGCCCTGCTACCTTTGCCGTAATATCAGATACATCTGCCGTTAGGTTAATTTGATCTTTTACCGGCTCACCATTGACGATACCCGGTTGCACCGCATTCACCACCATTAAACCAACAGTGACTGAAATCAATGTTGTGGCGAGATAATAGAGAAGGGTTTTACTGCCAAGCCTGGCAAAGCCACCGGATGCACCGATGCCTGCCACACCCACTATAATGGATGAGACAACCAGTGGCACAATGATCATTTTCAGCGCATTAAGGAATAATGTGCCAATAAATTTATACGCAGAATAAAGCCCAAAGCCAAGTATTGCAGTATCGTACTGTAGTGATGTTGCCAAACCAAAGACAACCGCCAAACCCAGTGCAATAATAATCTGCCAATGTAGCTTCATATTTTAATATCGTTATTGTGCTGTATCGGTGTTTTTATTCATTGTGATAACAACATCACCTGTTTCGCGTAAATCTGTTCGTAAGGCCGTTGCATCGCGATTAGAAAATAACTCGATTAACTTGGCTTTTGCCGCCTGACGTTCTTTATCGGTAAAGACGGCTGGATCAGCATCCTTGACACTTTCCAGTGCCACTAGACTAATATCACCACTGGCTCTATCAACCGTTTTGTATACAGGTTTATCCGCTGTTGGTCGTTGCATATCGAACACAGCTCTAACAATCTCACTCGGTACTTTTTTATCCGCACGCGTAATGACAAGTGCTTTGTCTAATTTTGCATCTTCCAAAACGGCTATGTCTGCAAATGAACCATCTTCAGATAATTTCTTTAAAATTTCTTCGGCTTTTTCCTTTACCTTGATACGACCACTATTGCTCAATAAACTTTTAATAATGGCATCATTAACTTCGGCTAAGGGCTTGGGTGCTGCTGCCTGATAGTCTTTAACGCGCAATACAATCACTTTCTCGTCAGGTAATTCAATCGGCTCACTGTTATTGCCTGCTAGTACATCAGTGCTAAATGCAGCAGAGACCAGCGCTGGATTTGAGAACAAGCCTTTACCGCCACGGCGAGTAAATGTGTCGCTGGTTTTAATCGGCAAACCCAGTTCTTCTGTGACTGGCTGCAACGTATCAGGCTGTTCGTAACTAATATTACTCAACAATTGAAACTGTTCACCAAAGCGACGTTCTGCTGCATTGTCACGAAATTCCTTTTCGATATCCGCTTTTACTTCTTCGAAGCTACGAGTACGCAGTTTTTTGTCATCAATATTAAGCAAGATATGACTCACATCACGTTGAG
>JALTKS010000003.1 GCA_027006175.1 Gammaproteobacteria bacterium | reverse complement strand
GAGCAAGAAAAAACTAACGCTTAATTTTTCTGATTTTAGTGCAACAAAAAAAGACTGTCATCGACCAAGTCGGTACACAAAGTTGTTGGTGATGTGACTGCCAAGACCTCTAATCCCTGTAACTTTTAGTGAGTTACAGGGATTTTTCGTTGCAGAAGGAATCTTCTCCAGTTTCAAGACCACGGACTCCGCCTCAAGTAAAAGGTAATGCAGGTCAAATTCTACAACAAAATCCTGCCTGCTCTAACTATGTCACCTCTACCATAATAGCTTAAATAACATCTATTGACATGATTTAGAGATGTATTATCACCCATTAATGACTGATGACGATGACAACTCCGCTTTTATTCACGCTTGGCTGGATGACCGTTACGTCCCGGCAGGCAAACTTATGCAAACAAGTCGAGGCTATGAGTTTTGGTATGGAAACTCATTCCTTAAAAACGGCTATGCTCTTGACCCAATACGACTACCTCTCACCGAGAAGATATATTTTGAGCCGTCATTACAAGGGGTGTTAGGGGGCTTTGGTGATGCTCTCCCTGATAGCTGGGGGCGTTACCTCATTAAGCGTAAGAACGGGGCGCTTAACAATATTGAGTTACTTACGATTGACGCCTCTACTCAGCGTATGGGAGGGCTTTTTTTCTCCAGAGATCTGAATAGCAAGTCCGTCGCCACATCACATGACTTAGAGTGGATGAAGCAGTTCTCCGCTTGGCTTTGCGACCACACTCATGAGTTCCCAGCGCATACTGAATTTGGATCAAGTGCTGGTGGAGCCAAACCTAAATGCTTGGTTAAATACCAGAACAAGGAGTGGATCGCCAAATTTCAACCTTCAAATATCGAGCTTAATAAACCAGCGATTGAACATGGCACACTCACTTTGGCTAAATCATGCGGGATTCCTTGCCCAGAAAGTCGTCTTATCGACCTCCCGAATCAGCAACAAGTTGTCCTTATAAGGCGCTTCAGCAGAAATAACGAAACCCCTCTACACTATCTAAGCGCAAAAACTGCCTGTGAAGTGCTTTAGGATGAGAGAGGAAGTGTTATTAACGATAACCTGAGTTATTTGATATTGGCAGATCAAATATCAAAACTTTCCACGCAGCCAGAAAAAGATAAAAAAGACCTTTTTAACAGGATTGCATTTAATATATTTATTGGCAACCATGATGATCACGTCAAAAATCACGGTTTTATTCGTTCTATAGATGGTAACTGGTCGCTATCTCCTGTCTTTGATCTGCTTATGGGCGAAGGAGAGCGTCGAGATATGGCTATGTCTATTGGGCTGGAGGGCAACAAAGCATCATTCAACAACCTACTTAGTACTATTGAGTCCTTTGGAATAACCCGTAGCAAAGGAATCACCCGCATACAGGATATGGAGGCACAGTTGGCACAGTGGGAGAATCTTCTTGAAAAAGAAGGTATAGACTCCAGAACTATTAACGATATTAAATGGGTTTTTGAGGTGCCTACCGATGTTTCAAGACTCACAGAATAGCCTAGCCCGTCTTGGTCAGTTCCTTCGCACAGCCCGTAAAAGACGACAGTGGCGACAGGAAGATGTCGCCAATAAGCTGGGTATTAGTCTTGATACTGTAAAACGAGCTGAGAACGGCCAAAAGGGTGTCTCAATAGGATTGATTCTCGATATGCTTTCTCTGTTTAGTGTACTTGAACAGTTCAACCACGCAATAGACGACTGCAATGATGTGGTTGGTATCAGCTTACAGAAAGAGAAAATGAAGAAGCGAGTACGTCTAGAAAAATCCAGATATGACAGAGATTTTTAACTATTTCGTTATTCTTAAATCGAAGCGACAGATGGTTCACCCTTAATCCACCTATCGAAAAACCCGTATCATGCTCTCACAGATTCACTCAAATACATCAACAACTTTTTATACCGCCTTGGTCATCGATGGGCTTTTTCTTTTAGTCAAGCTAAAAATTTTCGGAATCATTTCTAAGCTGCCCGTGCGGCAATGAACGGTACGGGTGGGTTAAGGGCGAACCGAATAAATTTCTAAGCTGCCTGTGCGGCAGTGAAC
>JALTKS010000002.1 GCA_027006175.1 Gammaproteobacteria bacterium | reverse complement strand
GTATTGAGGTTATGGCCATCTATGCAGACTTGGGTGAATTTGGTGAAAACAGCGCGCTGGACTGGAGCATTGTTGTAACTGAATCGCTTGATAAAATTACCGCACCGGCAGCTTATTTAACAAAACTCCGCAGAACCTGTTAATAATATTAAACGTAAGGGCGCTTTAAATACCTTGCGAAATGCCTTTAATAAAATGGAGCAAAATCTCAACACGCTGATTAATGAATTAAAGGATCGCGAACAACGCCTGGATATTACACTTAATAGTATTGGCGACGGGGTAATTGCAACGGATAAAAATGGTTGCGTTACGCGCATGAATCCGGCGGCTGAAAAAATGACGGGCTGGCAACTAAAAGATGCTAAGGGAAAATTAATTGTGGACGTATTTCCCATTGTTGATGAAACTAGCCGCGAGCCGATTCAAAACCCTGTTGAAAAAGTTATTGCAACGGGGCGTACCGTTTATCTTAGCAATCACACCACACTATTATCTAAAGATGGTTCAGAACATCAGATAGAAGATTCCGCCGCGCCCATTCGTGGTGATGACAAGAATATTCATGGCATGATTTTAATTTTTAGTGATGTCACCCGCCGTAAACAAGCTGAGAAAAAATATCGCAGTGCCGCAAAAATGGATGCTCTAGGAAAACTCACCGGTGGTATTGCCCATGACTATAATAATATGCTGGGTGTAATTATGGGTTATTGCGACTTGCTTGATGAGGAATTAAGCACACAGCCCGCATTAAAAAAATATATCAATACCATACAGAAATCCGCACAGCGTGGTGCAAACTTAACCAAGAAGCTGCTTGATTTTTCACGCCATAAACCGGCAGAGTCGAAAAAAATAAATTTGCATAGCTTGCTCTTCGAGCATGAATTAATGCTGAAAAAAACACTCACCGCGCGTATTGATCTACACCTTAATTGTGAACACAATCTTTGGCCCATTTATATTAATGAGAATGATATTGTTGATGCAATTTTAAATATGTGCATCAATGCTATGCATGCTATAGAAGGTAATGGTCAATTAACGATAACAACCAGTAATACCACTTTTAACGAAGATGATGCTAAAAATATTGGGCTAGCAGCAGGTGACTATGTTGTGCTTAATATCACTGATACAGGTTGTGGCATGGACAATAGCACGCGAGATAAAATATTTGATCCCTTCTTTTCAACCAAGGGTGAAAAGGGAACGGGGCTGGGCTTAAGCCAAGTGTATGGACTTATGCAGCGCAGTAAAGGTGCGATAAAGGTTTATTCCGAAGTGGGGAAAGGTAGTCAGTTTACGCTGTATTTTCCTCGCTATCATGAAACATCAAAAACTGATGACAATCAGTTTAGCGATGATGAATTAAATTACTTTCTAGAAAAAAATCATCCTGAAACGATTCTTGTAGTAGATGATGAAGTCGACTTAGCAAATTTCTGTTGCCATGTTTTAGAAAGCAATGGTTTTAAAACACTATCAGCAAACAGTGCTAAAGCGGCATTAGAAATTATTTACAATAACAAAGTTGATATTTTGATTAGCGACATTATTATGCCAGAGATGGACGGCTATCAACTGGCCAGTATTGTTAGCGAAAAATATCCGCACATTAAAATTCAATTAGCCAGCGGTTTTGCTGATGACAGAAATGTAGATGAAAGCTGTGTAGCGCTGCAAAAAAATATATTGAAAAAACCTTATACGACCAAGGATATATTGCAGTGTCTGAGTAAATTAGTTTCGTAATTAAAACAAGCAATAATATAGAAAAACTTCTAACAATTAGCCGCACATGGGCAATTCAAAGCGGCACTTGTTTTACTACAATACAGAAAAAACGTGCCACTTTAAATTGCCAGTGAGCTTGGTCGTTATGCTTAAAAAAACGCCTATACTTGACCATTTGATGGTATTGAATATAATACCAAAATGAACCTATCAATAATAATTGATACATGCGTATTTATATCAGCAGTTCGTTCACGAAACGGTGCATCATATAAATTATTATCGCTAATAGATGAATCGAAATTTAATTTTTATGTATCTGTGCCTCTCGTTCTAGAATATGAAGCAGTAGCCAAAAGAATGTCCCGAACGCTTGGGCTGACACACCAAGATATAAATGATGTAA
Organism: Gammaproteobacteria bacterium; assembly: GCA_027006175.1. Taxonomy (GTDB): domain Bacteria; phylum Pseudomonadota; class Gammaproteobacteria; order AKS1; family AKS1; genus Sulfuriflexus. Next base: position 6,291 of record JALTKS010000002.1, on the reverse strand, counting down.
TAGATTATTTATGTAATGTAGGTAAACATCGAAAAGTACATTTTCTATGGCGGCCTAATCTAAAAGATCCAAGTGATGACTTTGTATTAGAGTTAGCTGTGGAATCAGAGAGTAAATATATAGTTACACATAATATTAAAGATTTTATAGGCGCAAAGAAATTTAAAACACAGGTAATAACTCCACAAGAGTTTCTTCGAATTATAGGAGCATTATCATGAGTACAATTAGTTTAAGGCTACCGGACTCTTTACATGAAAGTGTACGTAAATTAGCCAAAGAAGATAATATATCAATCAACCAGTTTGTTGCTACTGCTTTAGCAGAAAAAATGTCTGCATTAAAGACAGAAGAATATTTAATGGCAAGAGCTGAGAAAGGTAAAAAAAGTAAATTCAAAAAGGTTCTTTCCAAAGTAAAAAACATTGAGCCAGATGAAGATGATAAGTTATAAATGGCATAACAAGCGACTGTGGCGTTATCAGGTAACACAGAGTATGAGTCGCAGAGGTAAATGCTGGGACAATGCACCGAATGTGGCAGAAGATAAATACTGGATTGAATACAAAACTGTGGCCAAAAAAACTTGACCACTACACCTCGTGTATCAGAGTGAAGTGATTTATGACATTTAAAATAGATAGAAACTGTGCGAAATTTCATCATCGTAATGAAACGCACAAAAAGACGATTTTAAAGTTTGTTTTACTGGTTGCTATTCTGGTCGCATATTTTCTTTATATGAGCTGGAAGTTTGATGCCGGAACAGGTTTTGCGGTGTCGGTATTAATGTGGAGTTTTTTTGTATTGTGTACACCGGTTGCAGACGGTGGTTTTATACTGGCATTTCCAGTTCGACTTCTGTTTGACATAAAAATGTCGCGCACTCAGGTCGTTTTATGGTTTGTTGCAATTGGTATTAATGTCTTTATGTTGCAGTACTCGCCTGAGTCATATGATCTGTCATTTTTAACCAGTTTATTAAAGAAAATTTTGCTCGAGCCCTATCCGTACTGGAGTATTTTAATCATTAGTGCCCTGGGGACTTTTTTATCTATTTTCTTTGGTGATGAGATGATGGATGTCACCTTGCATAAAGATCGCGTTAACCATCAGCGCCATAAAATCAATTATCGCATTATTCTGGTGGTTGGTTTGGCGGTGTTAACAGTTATGGCTTATTACCATTTACTCAGTGGTCTGGATATTGTTATTCCCGAGTAATGGGTAATGGTATCGCCTAGCGTTTGGTTCTTACTTTTGCTTTTCGGACTTTTTCGAAGGTACCGTCTTTTTTAGCCTTGGCATCACGTTTATCTTTGGCTTTTTTCTTTTGTGCGGTGGTGTGGCGCGGTTTATCTTTGCGCTTGCCTTTCGCTTTGGGTTTGTCGGTTGATTTCGATTTTGTTTTTGCAGTTGGTTTTGGCTTGGCTTTACGTTTAACAACACGTTCGGCATTAGCTTCCTTGCTGAATCTGGAAATTTTTAGCTGTTGTCCTGCAACCCAGACCTTTTTTAAATCATTAACGGTTTCTTTGTTTAAGCCTTTGGGCAAATCAACCAGGCTATAATCACCGTAGATACTGATTTGGCCCATGTCTTTGCTGTCAATGCCACCTTCATTCGCAATGGCACCAACAATATTGCCTGGCTTCACTTTATGGCTGTGACCCACTTCGATACGGTAGCGAACCATGCCTTCTTCGGTCGCCATTTCAGGGCGTTCAGTGCGTTTTTGATCGCGTCTGCCACGATCATTGCGTTCCCAGTTTTCTTTGGCGCTACGGAGTGGTTTGTTTTGCAACAGGAAGGGGGCGTCACCTTGAAGCTGAAGCGCCAATGCCGCTGCAATTTCAACTGCGGGTACATTATGTTCTTGCTGGTATGTTTCAATCATTTGGTAAAACATACCTAATTCTTCAGTTGCCAGCGTATCGGTAATACGTTGTTTAAATTTGGCAATGCGCGCATCATTAATCAGTTCAGTTGATGGGAGTTCCATCATTTCGATTTTTTTCTTGGTGGCTTTTTCAATCGAGTGCAGTAAGCGTTTTTCACGTGGCGCAACGAATAAGATAGCATCACCTTCACGACCAGCACGACCAGTACGACCAATACGGTGAATGTAGGCTTCGGTATCGTAAGGAATGTCATAGTTAATGACGTGACTGATACGTTGTACATCGAGTCCACGTGCCGCCACATCGGTGGCAACCAGAATATCTATTTTCTCTTTTTTGAGATCATTAATGGTTTTTTCACGTTGCTTTTGTTGAATGTCGCCATTGAGTGGGGCAGCTGAGTAGCCACGTGCCAGTAATTTTTCTGCCAGCTCAACGGTGGCGACTTTTGTGCGCACAAAAAGGATGGCGGCATCAAAGGGTTCGGCTTCTAAAATACGTGTTAGTGCATCGAGTTTGTGTAAGCCACTAACAGGCCAAAAGCGTTGGCGAATAGTACTGGCAGTTGCGGTTTTATCTTTAATCGTGACTTGTTCAGGATCATTAAGATACTTGGTGGCGATACGGCGGATTTGTGAAGGCATGGTTGCCGAGAACAGGGCAATTTGTCGTTCTGTAGGTAATTGCTCCATGACCCATTCAACATCATCAATGAAACCCATGCGGAGCATTTCATCCGCTTCATCTAAAACAAGTGCTTTAAGATTATCCAGCTTCATGGTGCCACGGCGCATGTGATCCATAACACGCCCCGGGGTACCGACAACAACATGCACGCCACGTTGTAAGGCACGGATTTGAACACGGTAATCCTGACCACCGTAAACAGGCAGTACATGGAAACCTTTCATGTGCTTTGCATATTTCTGGAAGGCTTCAGAAACCTGAATGGCTAACTCGCGTGTTGGTGCTAACACCAGTACTTGCGGATCTTTTTGCTTAAGCTCTAAATTAGAAACAAGTGGTAATGCAAAGGCTGCTGTTTTACCGGTACCGGTTTGCGCTTGCCCGAGTACATCTCTGCCTTCAAGTAACAGCGGGATGGTTTGTGCCTGAATTGGAGAAGGGCTTTCGTAGCCTACTTCGTCAAGGGCTTTGAGCAGCGATTTATTTAACGCCAAATCAGAAAAAGTGATGTTCGTGTCGGACGTCATGTGCGGTACCTGAAATATGAAGAATTGATAGCCCTATTGAAAGGGGGCGCGTATTGTAACGGTTTGGTCCAGCATATGCATGTTTTATTTAAGAAAAACCGCTATATAGCTACGGTTTAGGCTATAGTTGCCGACAACTAAGGCATGTTTTGTTGGATAACCAGAGATGTTTATGTGTAATAGCTTAATTTTTCGGCAGATTATCCTGTTTTGGGTTGCTGCAATATTATTGGGATTAGCATCTACATCTCACGCGGCCGTATCGGATGCCTATTCAAAAGAGGTCAAATCCTGTTTGCAAGCGGGTTGGAAGCACTTGTCGGTTAAAGTTGGCGGCCTTCAGAGAGCGGTCTTATGGAAGCGTCCACGAGGTAAATGGAAACAAGGCGCCATCGTCGTTTTACATGGTGGCGGTGGTAGCCATCATCAATTTTGTAGCGGTGAAAAAAACCTTGAGGCACAGGTTGATTTTGCAGAGGATGCAATAAAGGAAGGGTTTGCGGTTTTTTTATTGGATTCAACCAATGATCGGGTCACTGACAGGAAAGGTCGTCAGTGTGGTAAGCGTTTTGACTTTTCAGTACTTGAGCGAAAGAATATCGATCTACCCTTTATTGGCAAGGTGGTAAAAAACATTATTCCTCAGCTGCGTCCGGGCCGCTCTTCAAAAGCAATATTTCTAACCGGTTTTTCTACGGGGGGCTTTATGGCGATGCGTGCGGCAACGCATTTTAATAATAAGGTAACCGCATTTGCGCCTGTTGCAGCAGGTGATCCCTATGGTACAAGAACGCTTTGTAATGTGAATTTATCGGGACGCAAAGTGGCTAAAGGGGTGTTGATTGATCTTGAAACGAATAAATCATTAACAACTAAAGCGGCCTGTCGGTCGAAAGCATTTCCTAATGAAAAGTCGTGGCCTAAATCTCGTGGCAGTTCAAAACCCGCGTTTAAACAATTTCATAATAAAAATGATACGATTATTGATTTTTCCTGTATGGAAAAAGCAAAAATATTATTAGAGCAACATGGTTATAAAAATCACGGCAAATATATGATTGATACGTCAAAACATTCATGGGAGTATGAATACAATGACGAAATCATTGAATTCTTTAAAAATAAATAATTTATAAAGGCACGATACATAGTGGAATTTTCGGTGATAATTAATTCACCTTATTTTGTCGCGGCAATATTTTTTATTATTGCGTTTGTGTATTCTGTGGTTGGTCTGGGCGGTGGGTCTTCTTATACGGCAATGATGGCAATCATGGGGTTTAGTGCTTTAGCGATCCCAATGGTTTCATTGACACTAAATTTACTTGTCACCTCGATAGGCAGTTTTAACTTTATTCGAAAAAAACATTTACGTTGGCGGTTGCTGACGCCGTTTATAGTGACATCAATCCCGATGTCTTATTACGGTGGTTCGTTACATTTATCGAAAGAGTTCTTTTATTGGGTTTTGTTAGTATCGTTGTTATTTGTTGCGGTACGCATTTACTTCTGGAAGGTGACAACGCTGACACTTAACATGAATGAGTTTATGAAAGTCAGTGTTTCTTTGGTTGCTGGCTCTATATTAGGCTTGGTAGCAGGTATTGCAGGGATTGGTGGAGGCATTTATTTGGTGCCACTCATTATCTTGTTAGGCCTGGGTAGCGCAAAACAGGCGGCTGCATGTGGGGTCGTTTTTATATGGATAAACTCGTTAGTTGGTTTGTTATCACGCCTGCAATATAACCCAATGGAATTAGGCGTGTTCCCGTATATGGTGGCGGCGGTGCTAGTAGGTGCCACAATGGGTTCCTACATGGGGGCGGTCAGATACTCTGCGAAGAAAATGGAAAAAATACTGGGTATTATCGTGATAGTAGCTATTATTGCATTGAGCAGAAAACTATTTATTCTATAAAAAATTTGCTTCTTTTCTGGTAGGACGAAGATGAAAATTGTATTTTTTAATACTAGGCAATATGACAGGCATTACTCTAATGCGGCGAATGTTGAGGCTAGGCATGATTTGGTGTTTCTTGAGGCAAAACTTTTCTGTGATACGGCATTGTTAACGCAGGGTGCTGAAGCAATTTGTGTGTTTGTTAACAGGGGTGATGTTGATAAATGCCAGCCGTAGTACGGTGATTGATACGGCGGCAGTGATTACCGATGATGTGTTTGAGCGGTTATTAACATTTCCAAACACCTTAATCACCACATATCCGGTTTTTTTACAAGTGATGCAATGGTTAATATTGTAGAGACAACCTTCAGTAATGTTAGTCAGTTTAAGGTAGATGCAAATAAACTTAAAAATGAAGTATTGGTATCATAATAAAGGCAGTAAGATGAAAACAAAAATATCTTTCTTGCTATTGGTAGTAATTGAGTATCACATAGGATAACGGTCGGGTAGAAATTTTTATGCATATATGGGTTGATGCCGATGCTTGTCCTAAGCCAGTGAAAGAGATTTTATTCAGAGCCGCTGATCGATGTCAGGTGATGTTGACCCTGGTTGCTAATCAACCGTTATTCACACCCCCATCAAAATATATTTCAACGGTTCAAGTTCCTGCTGGTTTTGATGTTGCTGATAATGAAATTGTGAAGCGATGTGAGCAGGGTGATCTCGTTGTGACGGCCGATATCCCGTTAGCTGCCGAGGTGATTGAGAAAAAAGCGAATGCGCTTAATCCTCGTGGTGAGCTTTACACCCCTGAGAATATTCGTGAGCGGCTCAATATGCGTGATTTTATGTCTGAATTACGCGATACAGGTATTCAAACTGGTGGGCATTCAAGCTATGGTAATAAAGAAAAACAGGCATTTGCGAATCAGTTAGATAAATTACTGGCACGTACTTAAGGAGAATCAAGATGGAAGGGGGCTGGTTAGCAGGACTTGAGGTAATGGCACTATTTGCTCTGGCTGGCTTGATTTGGTTATTTTGGAAATTTTTGTAACTGACTGATTTAATTAAATAAGATTAAATTTTCTTGATTATTTGGATGAATTGTCGATAACCAGTGTAATAAAGGTCATTTTCAGGTGTCAATTTGTTATGCGATTTAAAATACTTCTATTCACAGGTTTATTCGTGGCAACGTTTGTGGCTGCGGATGAAGCCGATTTAATAAAAGAACTTAAGGAAGTGCCTCCTGAAGTTGAAATGG
>JALTKS010000001.1:70299-90793 GCA_027006175.1 Gammaproteobacteria bacterium | reverse complement strand
ATCTAGCCTACTATAGATTCATCATTTCAGTTGGATGCAATAAGCCTCCAGCTTGATACGGACCTCCTCCACCTCCCAATGGTGGAATTTGTTAGGCGCAGCTCCTTTAGCTGCGCCTTTTTTTTGCTGCGACCCATCGGAGATGGGTGCAGTATGCATAATGAACCCGTTAGGGTTCTATGCTCGCCCCATCAGTTGTGGAAAAATTCAAACAAAGTCACAATGAAGCCCGCCAGGGTGGCTTATAGAATCTCTTCGAGTTTCATCATAAGTACCTTAACCATTTCCAATGGTTCAAGGCATCTATGAGTGGTGAAGCTAGACCCCAATAAAGCAAAGGAGACAGCACGAAACGCACGGGATCACGAATTACCTAATTTATTTTCATAAGACAGACCCCCGACTCACTCGCCCCTACCCTATATAATGATAACCCCACCCAAAGCCCCAAATAGACACCAATAAACACCCCCATCCACCCAATCAACCTAATATCCTACATATTTCCCCCAATCCGCCATTTCCCCCTTGTATCCCCGCCCAGACTCAAGTAATATTCCGCCTCTTTTCGTAGCACCCTATTGGATATTGGCATGATTGGAACAAAGACATTTAGCGCAAAGCCAGCGGAAGTAAAGCGTGAATGGTTTATTATTGACGCTGAAGGCAAGACCCTCGGTCGTATGGCGACTGAAATCGCTCGTCGCTTGCGCGGTAAGCATAAAGCTGAGTACACACCTCACGTAGACACAGGTGACTATATTGTTGTCATCAACGCAGAGAAAGTGCGCGTAACAGGTCGTAAAGAGACTGATAAAGTTTACTACCACCACACGGGTTACGTGGGCGGCATCAAGTCAATTACATTTGATAAGTTAGTACAGAAAGCACCTGAACGTATCATCGAAAAAGCCGTTAAAGGCATGCTTCCTAAAAATCCATTAGGTCGCGCTATGTACCGTAAACTAAAAGTTTACGCAGGTTCAGAACACAAACATACCGCTCAGCAGCCTACGCCGCTGGACATTTAAGGTTAAGAAAATGGCAGATACTTACTACAGCACCGGTCGTCGCAAATCATCTACTGCACGTGTTTACATGACAGCAGGCAGCGGCAACATCGTTATTAACAATCGCACTATTGAAGACTACTTCGGTCGTGAAACGTCTCGCATGGTTGTTCGTCAACCGCTTGAGTTGACTAAACACGAAGGCACTTTCGATATTAAAGTGAATGTAGATGGCGGTGGTAACACGGGTCAAGCTGGTGCAATTCGCCACGGCATTACACGTGCATTGATGAAGTACGATGAAACACTGCGTAAAGAATTACGTCAGGCTGGTTTCGTAACACGTGATGCACGTAAAGTTGAACGTAAGAAAGTCGGTCTGCATAAAGCACGTAAACGTCCACAATACTCAAAACGTTAATCGTTTTTATTGTTGCCTTTTATATAGAGGCAAGTCGTTACAGACAATTGGGGAATCGTCTAACGGCAGGACAGCGGACTCTGACTCCGCTAATCAAGGTTCGAATCCTTGTTCCCCAGCCATAAATAAAAAAGCCCGCCTTGTGCGGGCTTTTTTATTTATGGGTATGGAGCTTGATGAGGCACATTTCATATTAATGTGCTGAGCAATCCTTGTTCTATGGGACTCAGCATAAGTAACCATATAAAAATCCCCAGATTCTATTTTGCACCTTTAAAAACAGAAATTGCTGCAATTTGCATGCTTTGCAAACCCTATTTAAGTAAGACTACAATCCGCGTCGTGGGTGGGGACTTACATAAATTTATATTTTCTTAAATATATTTCTATGCCTATATCACCCTTTAAAACGTTATTTAGGGATGAATGAATTTACGATAGGGATATCGTGCTGTTTTATTCAGATTATTCAGGAAAGTAATACAGCAAGGATGCGACATGAATAAAAATATTTACCGTGTCATTTTCAATAAAGCACGTTGCATGATGATGGTAGTGGGTGAATTTGTATCATCAAGCGCTCGCGTTTCTAGTCGCAATAGCCAACAAACACATTCTTCTGAAGTAAGGCTGCGCTGCTTTGCAAAACTAAAAACAATTTCTGGTTTAACGTCACTCGCAATAGGTTTAAGTGGACTGTTTATACCTTTGGCGCAGGCAGATATTATTGCAGACTCAAATGCGGCATTGAGTCATCAGGCGAGTATAACAACCACTGCTAGCGGTCTCCCTCAGGTTAATATTCAAACCCCGAATGCATCTGGCTTGTCGCACAATATTTATAGCCGATTTGATGTTCATCCTCAGGGTGTGGTTTTAAATAATTCTCGTAGCATTGTGCAAACCCAGTTGGGTGGTTTGGTGTTGGGTAACCCCAATTTAGCTACGGGAACAGCAACGATTATCCTTAATGAAGTGAATGCATCGAACCCAAGTCAGTTACGTGGGTTTATTGAGGTCGCGGGTGATCGGGCGCAGGTCATTGTTGCTAACCCATCAGGCATAACTTGTGACGGTTGCGGGTTTATCAATGCGAATCGAGCAACACTCTCGACAGGTACACCGGTTGTGAATGGTGGTAATTTAGAATCCTATGTTGTACGACGAGGCACGATTAGTTTTGAAGGCGATGGCCTGGATTCACGCCAGACTAACTATACGGATGTGATCGCACGGGCTGTAAAAATAAATGCCAGTGTTTTTGCCAATGATCTTCGTATAACTACTGGAGCAAATCGCGTTAATGTTGATAATAGCCAAACACAAAAAATTGAAGGCAGCGGAAGCCAGCCAGTTGTTTCAATTGATGTCAGTGAATTGGGGGGGATGTATGCAGGAAAGATCCGTCTTATTGCAACAGAAAAAGGTGTCGGTGTGCGTAACACCGGTATTATTGGTGCAAGTGCAGGTAATATTCAACTAACGGCCGATGGTCGCCTTATTAACAGTGGACAAATCACCGCAACAGCCAATATTAATATTGAGAGTAGTGATGATATTGAGAATAACGGTGTCATCGCCGCAAGTGAAATATTAACAATTAATTCAACAGCGCAACTTCGAAATACGGGTAATGCTGCTCTTTATGCAGATGATATTGAGTTAACCGCAAATGAAATAGAAAATAGTAAAAGCAATGACGTCGCGGCAGTGATGGCTGCACGTGAGACGCTCACCATTACGGCACAACAACTAACAAACCGAGATGGCGCAATTATCTATAGTGGTAATGATATTGATATTACGGCAGGAACCATTAATAACAATAGCGCATTAATCGATGCCGTTAAAAATATAACGATGACGGCTGATACCATTAATAACACCAATGAAAATTTTCAGACACGGTTAGTGCAAGCAGAAAGTGTCAGCATACAAGAGTTCGCATTGGTGGGATCGGCTAATCGTTATCGCCCAGATCAAGTGACACTACGCCCAGATAGAAATGATGATGTAAACTTTCTGGTGACACCTGAAGGTGAGGACGATGCCTACAATCAGTTTGATTATATTCGTCGTGTCGAACAAACAGAAATAGTTGAATCTGATCCCGCACAGATAAGTGCAGGTGGTGATATTTATATTACTGCCGCAACGGTAGTAAATGAAAACAGTCGCGTCATTGCAGGTGGCGATTTAACTGCAGATATAGATACATTAAGTAATACAGAAACGGCGGGTCAACGCATTACGCGTGAGAATGGAACCATAACGACATTTAGTCGGCGCAATCGTAAAGGGCGAGATAAGACCAAGGTGAGGGTTAGTGCCTACAATCCAGCGCCTGCAATACAGTCCGTTAATCTCAATCAGGCAGCATTTGCAGGTGGTACACGTGTCACTAATTCAACAACAGAGGTGCCTTTATTATCAAATGGATTGTTTCGGCAAGCGCCAAATACGAGTGCAGGCTATTTGATCGAAACTGATCCGCGTTTTACAAATCAACGGCTATTTCTATCCTCCGACTTTGTCTTAAATCAGTTGGCTTTTTCCCCCACACTCACGCAGAAACGATTAGGCGATGGGTTTTATGAACAACAACTGGTCAGAGAACAATTAGCACAACTAACAGGACGACGATTTCTTGATGGTTTTGCTGATGATGAAACTCAATACCGCGCATTATTAAATGCGGGTATCACAGCGGTAACAGAGTTTGAACTTCAGCCTGGTATCGCCTTGAGCGCAGAACAAATAGCACAACTAACCAGTGATGTAGTGTTGTTGGTTGAACAGGAGGTAACGCTAGGTGATGGAACCGTCACAAGAGCATTAGTGCCACAACTTTATGTGCGACTGCAAGAGGGAGATATAAACGCTAATGGTGGTTTGCTCTCAGCAACGAATATTACAATTAACAGCGGCGATGATTTAGTGAACAGCGCGAGTATTGCTGGTCGCCAACTTGTAACGCTTAATGCTGATAATATCCAGATTAAAGGAGGCTTGGTTACAGCGACAGTGACTACCGTAACGGCCAATAAAAATGTAAACGTTGAAGGTGGTACACTTGAAGCCAAAGAGTCACTAACGATAACAGCAGAAAATGATCTGAATGTAAGTTCAACGTTAAGTACGCAAGCTAATTCTCAAGGTCAGCGGACTAATATAAACCGCGTAGCAACCTTGTTTGTAAGTGATTCAAATGCGGTATTGCTTGCCAATGCAGGCAATAATATTAATATTGATGGCGCACGTATTTCAAATACAGGTGATAATGGTCGAACAGAATTATCAGCGACAAAATCAATTAATCTGGCAACGGTAACTGAAAGCTTACAACAAGCCAGTATTCGGGATGCGAGTAATTTCAGAAAAGAAACAAGTCGTGATGAGGTAGGGACCCGTATCTCAACAAAAGGAAGTGTAACCCTAATCGCAGGAGCAGATATTAATGCTCGTGCTGTTAATATCACAAGTGAAGAATCAGAAATAACCTTGCTAGCGACGAATGATATTAGCTTAAATGAAGGTCGTTCAAAAAGAACGCTTGATGAAGGCTTGAAAACCAAAAGCAAAGGGTTCCTGTCATCAACCATTAAGACACGACGAAATAAAATCAGTGAAGATAATTCATCAGGCTCGGTTATTAGTGCAGAACAAGTTACGATGCAGTCAGGCAATAATATTAACATTGTCGCAAGTGATGTGGTTGCCACCAATAATGTGGACTTTACGGCACAAGGTAAAGTAAACATTCGTGAAGCGTTGGACACACGCCTTGAGTTAAACCTACGTGAAAAGAAAAAGAGCGGTATTTTTAGTTCGAGTGGATTTGGTCTTACTATAGGAACACAACAACTTAATACAAATACACGTGTTCAAGTGGCAAGTGCATCAGGAAGCACACTAGGCAGCACTGACGGTAACGTCAGTGTATCGGCTTCGGATTATTTTAGACAAACAGCCAGTAAGATCGTGGCAGCTAAAGGCGATATTTCTATTCATGCGAAAGACATTCGTATTGAATCGGCTGAAAATATCGCAGAGACAGTGACAGAAACAAAGTTTAAGCAGTCGGGCTTAAGTGTTTCGATCAGCAACCCTGTTTTATCTTCATTACAAACAATCAAGCGCGTTAATACGGCAAGAAAACGTATTAAAGATAGTCGGCTTAAAAAACTGGCAACTACAACAAAAGTACTTGCGGCATTAAAGGGTTATGAGGCAATTGAATCGAGATTGGATAAAGTCGCTCGTGACGCGATTGATTCAGGTAATGAAGCCGCCAAAGATACCAATACGGGTAACGAAGCACGGGATAGCGCCTCAGATACATCAACACTCGTTGATAAAACAGGTGGTATTAATCTGAATATCAGCCTCGGCAGTTTAAAAAGGCAGAGCAAATCAACTCAAACCAATGTCACCGCAGCAAGTAGTAGAGTGAGTGCAGGCAATAATGTCATTTTAAATGCAACTGGTGACCATGGAGATATAGCGGTTAAAGCTAGTCAAGTTAGCGCCACTAATAATATCGTATTACAGGCGCAGCAGAATATTGATCTCGTTGCAGCAAGAAACAGAGCAACATTGAAAAGTAAAAATTCTTCAAGCAGCTCAAGTGTTGGTGGAAGCATTGGTACGAATGGCCCATCGTTAAATGCCAGTATCAGTAAGGGGAGAGGTTATTCGAACGGAGACGATATTACTTTTACTAGTACTCGTTTACGTGCAGGTAAAGGCGTCGGATTAATATCGGGGCAAGATACGCAGTTAACAGGTGCCGTTATTGATGCAGAGCAAGTAGTCGTCAACGTGGGCGGTGATTTAACGATTGCCAGCTTACAGGAAACAAGTACCTATCAATCAAAACAAGCAACACAGGGGCTATCAGCAAGTGTTTCGATAGGGGCAGGTATTGTTTCTGGCAGTGTTAATTCTAACCAAAGTAAAGTAAATGCTGATTTTACCAGCGTAATAGAGCAATCAGGAATTCTTGCTGGCGATGAAGGTTTCCAGATAAACGTACAAGGTAACACCAACTTGGTCGGTGCCATTGTTGCCAGTTCAGAACAAGCCGAGCAAGAGGGCAAAAATGAATTCATAACAGGCACACTGGTAACATCTGACCTTGAAAACAACGAAGAAGTAACGGCATCACAAACAGGTTTGAGTTTAAGTTCAGGGAAATTAGGAAAATATAAAATTGCCAAAGCAGCTATTTCAAATTTAGCCACGAATACGGATCTCGCTTCAGATCAACAAAGCACAACATTAAGCGGGATTGGCACGAATAATATTCAAATCAACGATGCTGAGCAGCAGCAAACATTAACAGGCGAGTCAGCAGAAACAACCATCGCTAATTTGAATAAAGATGTTTCAACAGGTAATAACAACAATGCATTAGTTAAAACGGATGCCAAACAAATAGAAATAGAACTACAAGCGACAACAACGATTAAGCAAGAGTTTTCGAAACAAGTCATCGCGATAACAGATGATGCTTATAAAGCATTATTTCTGCGAAAACCAAAATTTTACAAAGTGACTTGCCCCGCAGGAGAAAACTGTACCAAGAATCCGCAACGTGCAATTACAACATTAGTTACAGCTGAAGAAGTAGCTAAAAATGGTAGCAAAGAAACAGTGATTGCAGTGAATGGGATTTTTAATGGTTTGGAAAGGGCAGGGGAGTTGGCTTATCAGAATGCTAAAAACATTGATCAAACAACAGAAAATCCTGATGGGCGTAAACCAGATACCATATATCTACTTCATTACGTCCCTGCCAATGGCAGAATTGCAGAATTTCTGGTGACTGGATATGAAAAACTGTTAACTCAGTCTGATTATGAAACAGGGAAATCGTTAGGTTATAGTAATGTAGATATTGCCTATGCAGAAGTGTTACGAGCTAGAGGAAATAAAGATACAGAGTCTTTAGGGCATAGTCGTGGAACACAAGTACAGGCGAATGCATTTAAGATTTTAGGTAATCAAGCTGATGTGCAGGGCAATACCTATGAAAATGATAAATTAACGGTACGTTCTCTTGGGGCAGCAACGAACATTATGAATCTTGCGAAAATAGCGCAAGGACTGAAAGTTAAAGATAGAAATATTAAAGCATCTGTTTTTAGTAATGATACTGTGCCAGCTCTTTTTGCAGGAGTAGATAGAACCGCTTCTATTGGAGAGTTATTATCGAACTTAATTGATTCTATTTTTACATCAAACAGCGCACACAGTTGTTATGGAACAGGCACTATTGGATGCAAGGATATTGAAATACCATTAATAAATGGCCCTAAACTTGCCAAAGGCGCGAAGAACTTACGATTATTGAAATTTGAGAATGGTGAGTTGTTACAAAAGAATGGACTGCAAAATAAGCAGGGTATTAAATAAATATGAAAATTATAAAAAATAATATTACCAGAGCTTTGCTGTTGATGTTTTTATTTGTATTAACTTCTTGTAGTAACGTTATTCAGCAAATAAAAGAAAAGAACCGTGAGGATTATATATTAAGTCATCCGGGTGTTTACGATCCGATTGTTCCGGATAAGCCAGACTATGTGACACATAAGTTCATATTCCTGGAAAAATACAAAGTAGCGCATGATTGGCCATATGGATTTGATATTTGTAAATATGCAACCATGACATTACCCAAGAGTATGCGAGATGGTACCTGGTATGGTTCTTATCGTCGTCTAGGCGATATATTTGAATATAAAGGTAGTACCTTACAAGAAGTTCGGGTTGATGGCTATCCAGAACGTAGTTTTGACGCAAGTTATATGTCTATGGATAATCATGTTAAAACATGGAAAAAAATTGATGAATTAGGTGTTGAGCGAACTTATGGACATGACCCTATGTGTTGGCAACCACTAGGCAGCAGCAGCCATACATTAGTCGTACGTTTATATAAACGCAGTCTTGATGAATGGCGCAAAGCACTTAAAAAGAAACTACCCGATGGTGTGTTTGCGAAGAAACGTATTGGGAATAATGTGTGGCTTACTCAGGAGTTTGGGCTGACACCTTCAAAGCAAAATCATGTCGCAGGGACATTTAAAACCTGGGTATTGCCGATTGGCGACACTGGGTATACCTATACCTTCCAATTGGGTGCAAGTAGTGAATCTTTAAATTACCCTCGGACCCATGCTGCGATGAAAAAAATATTTCGCCATTTAATTGAGTCCGTAAAGATTGAAGAACTTAGTAAAGAAGAAGCTGCAATAGCGAGTGTTAAAGTGAAAAAATTAATCAGCGAAATAGAAAAGTACGAAGCAAGAAGAACAGGAACAAGAAAATAATTTACAACCTTAATTTTAATGGAAACAACGTTGCCAACGTTAATTATAAATATGGAAATAATATGAAATTATTAAAAATCATTATATGTTTAATCTTATTAAGCAGTTTTCTTTCCGGTTGCTTTGCGAATGCACGAGGAACTAATGCCGCAAGAATACTGAACCATGAAGAAGCAAAGAATGGTAGTCCTTACCGCTGGGTTCCTAATACTAACAATGGGATTACCTACATGAGAAAAGAGTTAATTGGTACAGTAGCGGCAACGGCTGCAAAAGAGGATCAAAAAGCTATCATTTTGACAAAGATAAAGAAAAAAGAAACTTCACTAGGTAGAAATAATCACATATCTAAAATAGAGGTTCGTTACGTTTCTAGGATGAACGATATTATCACTGAAATTTGGTTAATTGGAGAAGGTAAGAAATCGTTTGCTTATAGGGTCGCATTTAATTTAAAAAATAATGTTGATGTCAAGATTTATGGGCCATGGTAGGTTTTTTTAAAACGTAGCAATAATGGAAACAACGCAATGTGCGTTAAGTAAAAATGGAAAATTTTATGAAATACGCAAGAGTTATTATTATAAGTCTGGTATTAGCTTTATCGTCTTGTGTAACAACGAGTATTTATTCACCTAAACAAGCAGCCCCAATAGCATATAAATTATTTAAGGGTAAACCCTCTAACCTGATGTGGATAGAAGGAACAAATGGAATTTTATCTAGTCTGCTTGCTAATGCCGCTGTAGATGTTATGGGTACGGAGGCTCAGTATGTTGCTGACCTAGTTGAAGTTGTAAAGCCAGCAAAGAGAAAGGATGTACGAATTTCAATAGCTGGTACGAATAGCTCGTTTACAGCAAAAATAATTCTCACTGCACTGGAAAACACATCAGGACAACTTCCAAATTTACACCTTGCTTTTATTGGATTTCGTGAGCATGAAGCAGAAGTTCGTTCGGCAGTAGAAGCGAAAGGTGGAATTTTTCTATTTTTTGACACAAGACGAAGTTAGATTCACATATTTAAGCCAAATACCTATATACATAGAACGGGGGCGTTATGGGAAGGCGCTTTAGGTCTTGTGTTATTGATAGTGATAATTACTCGTTATTTACCAGCGTTACATCGAAGCTAAATCTAGTAAGAGCAGGAATGATCGAAAAGCCCGAGGATTATCACTAGTCGAGCTTTCATAGCAACAGACTAGCGAAAAAAAACAACACTTTGGAAATAAGTCCAGTTTATATTGCATTGGGAAAGACACACAGTATGCAGCCTCTGCGCTATGAGCCATGTCCTACTGGTGGATAGAGCCAGATACCTTTGACAGTATCTGGCTGTCATTGGAACAGGGAATGGTGATGGGGAGTGTCAAATTTAAGTAAAAAATCAAAGGCTTATCATGTTACGAGCTCAACTAAAGAGATGTGGACCAAGAGCCAAAGAGTTTTGACTCTGACCCTAAATCAGGAGTTTTGTTGTAAAAATGCCACACTCAAGAATTAATGTGGCGAATTAGTACAAAAGTGTTGCACAAACAACAAAAAGTGGTTATCTTTAAGTCTGTCAATTGACAATATAACAATTAGAGTTAGGAGAAAATAATGGATAAGAAGATTCTTGTAGCAGCAGTAGCTGCAGCAATGATGGCACCTTCTTTTGCTTCTGCTGATGTGAAACTTTACGGTATCGCTCAAGTGGAATACAACATTGAAGATTCAAGTGCAAGTGGACAAGACAGCGTACAGTCTGTTGATGATGATGGCGTTCGTTCACGTATCGGTGTTAAATTCAGCGAAAAATTGGGCGGCGGTTTAAAAGCGTTCGGTAAATTCGAATGGGCATTTGACCCAGCTGACGCAAGTGGCAGTAACAGTGGCGCAGCCGGTGGTCTTAACCAACGTGATACACACGTAGGTCTTAAGAGTGCATGGGGTTCTCTTGCAGCAGGTTCATTCCACTCACCATACAAAACTGCTGGTGGTGTTAAATGGGATCCATGGACTGCAACTCACCTTCAAGCTCGTCGTTCAGGCGGTATGTTCGGTGGTGTAGGTATCGGTGGTACTAACGGTTTCATCCGTAACGCTATCTACTACACATCTCCAAACGTAAATGGCTTCAAAGTTCAGTTCGCTATCATGCCTGATGAAACAGGTACTTCCACAATGAACAACACGAACAACAACGACAGCAGTGATAACGATTACTCATTGGCAGTTCAGTACAAGAATGGCCCATGGCACGCAATCTTCGCTCACAACCGTAATAACATCGGTCCTAACGCAGATGATGAAACGTTGACTAAAGTTGGTTTACGTTGGAAGCATGCTGCTTGGACTCTCCAAGGTCAGTACGCGGTAGCACGTGATGCAGCTGCTTCAGCTGGTGGTACTACTCCAGGTGTTGCTGGTAACTACCGTCCAGGTGCTGGTGATGATGCTGATATCATCTGGTTGAACGGTCAGTACAAAGCTGGTAACAACATCTTCTCTCTTTCATACTCAAATATGGACGTAGATGATAACCAGGGTGGTTCTGATTACGAATACGATACATGGACTGTTGGTGTTATCCATAAGTTCAGTAAGAAGACTCGCATCTTCGGTGGTTACATCCAAACTGACGGTGACACTGGTGGTACTGGTGCTAACCCGAATGATCGTGATGCATGGACTTTCGGTATGCGTAAAGACTTCTAAGATTAGTTAATAATCTTATTGTCTAAGAACGGGATGCTTCGGCATCCCGTTTTTTATTTTGTAAGCCTTTTCCTCATCGTTGTAATCCTCCCCTGATAGACAAGTTTTAGCTACAATAATAAGATATTCATATCGCAACGGACGCGATATTTAATCAAACAATCAAGGAATGATAATGAAATATAGAAGAGTCTTTAACTCGGGTGCGAGTTATTTTTTTACAGTTGTCACGGCTAAACGTCAGCCATTATTTAACAATGACAAGGCAGTGAATTTATTTTCTGATGCACTTCGTCATGTTATGGAATCCCATCCCTTTACTCAAGATGCCTTTGTGATTATGCCTGATCATATTCACTGTGTGTGGAGTTTGCCGGAAGGGGATACAGACTATGCGATGCGTTGGAAGTTAATTAAATCCTGGTTTAAGAAACAAGCTGCACTAGTGGGTATTAATACAGAATGTTTGGAGCCACATCATTGGGAACATTGCTTGGAAGATGACAGAGACTACCAGAGTCATCTTGAATATATTCATTACAACCCTGTTAAGCATGGCTTATCAGAAAGTGCATTAGAATGGCCACATTCCAGTTTTCGGCAATATGTTGCGTTAGGTGTTTATCAACACAACTGGGGATCGGGAAAATTGGTATTGCCAGATACGGTTGGGAGTGAGTAGCGAGGTTGAGGTGTTACTGCGACAGAGTGAAGTAATTGGCTCGATAAGTATGTAATGATTACTTCACTCTGTTCGCTGTTAACAGGCAGTTAAGGATGAACTGTCCGTGCGCCATCCGGTGTACCAAGAATGAGCACATTAGCAGGGCGAGCAGCAAATAGCCCATTTGTGACAACTCCCACAATACTGTTTAATTCATTCTCTAATTTGACCGGTTCTATTATTTCTAAGTCTTGTATATCTAAAATGACATTGCCATTATCCGTGGTGAAGCCTTCGCGTAGAACAGGTGTTCCACCTGTACGGGAAAGAATTTCACGTGCCACATAACTACGCGCCATTGGTATGACTTCCACAGGCAGTGGGAAAGTACCCATTACATCAACTAATTTTGATTCATCGGCAATACAAACAAATTTTTCACTGGCGGCGGCAACAATTTTTTCACGAGTCAGCGCACCACCACCACCCTTGATAAGGTGCAGGTATTTGTTTGATTCATCCGCACCATCAACGTATAAGGAAAGTTGACCGGCTTCATTGAGGCTCATTACCGGAATGCCATGTCCTCGTAAGCGATCAGCCGAGGCTTCTGAACTGGCGACCGTGCCATCGATCTTACCTTTGATATCAGCAAGCAGATCGATAAAATGATTAGCAGTTGAGCCGGTTCCAATACCGACAATCATTCCTGATTCTACATATTCAATCGCTGCCGCTGCAGCTGCTTTTTTCATTTCATCTTGTGTCATGGTGTTAGTCCTGTCTTAATTAGTCGGTCAAGATACATTAAATGCTCGCAGTGGTCGAGTATTAGCGCCTGATTTCTAGTGCCTGAGCTATTTATCCTGTATCTTCTCAACCATGATGAATGACTTAATTGAAAAAATTAAACGAGCCAAAGTTTATGACGTTGCAGTTGTAACACCGTTAGATTCAGCCGCTAAATTATCACGACAGCTTGATAATAATGTGTTGCTGAAACGCGAAGATTTACAACCGGTTTTTTCGTTTAAATTACGCGGTGCCTACAACCGAATGGCCGAGTTATCCACTGATGAGGCAAAAAAGGGTGTGGTCGCGGCTTCGGCGGGTAATCATGCCCAGGGTGTGGCACTTGCTGCACGTCAATTAGGCATCTCAGCAACGATTGTGATGCCCAAAACCACACCTGGTATTAAAGTTGATGCAGTAAAATACCTTGGCGCCAAGGTTGTTCTACACGGAAACACCTACGACGATGCCTGCAGTCAGGCTTATTTATTATGTGAACAGCAAGGCGGGGTATTTATTCACCCTTATGATGACGAAGCGGTGATTGCTGGGCAAGCAACTGTTGCGGTTGAAATACTCGAGCAACACCCAGAACCGATTGATATCTTTTTTATTCCTGTAGGTGGGGGCGGTCTCATTGCGGGGATGGCAAGTTGGATCAAGTTTCATCGTCCTGATGCACGCATTATTGGTGTTGAACCAGACGATGCGGGCTGTTTTTATGCGGCACAGCAGGCGGGTAAGCGTGTTGATCTTGGGCAGGTGGGGATCTTTGCCGATGGCGTTGCAGTAAAGCAAGTAGGTAAATTACCGTTTGAGATAGCCCGTGAACTGGTTGATGACGTTGTTTTAGTAACAACCGATGAAATTTGCGCTGCGATTATGGATATTTTTGATGATACACGTGCAATCACAGAACCGGCAGGTGCATTAGCGGTTGCGGGGATGAAAAAATATATTCGTGCAAATGATTATCATGCAAAAACAGTTGTCGCGGTAAACAGTGGCGCGAATATGAACTTTGATCGTCTCCGTCACGTTGCAGAACGTGCAGAACTGGGTGAGAAACGCGAAGGTTTATTAGCGGTCACTATACCTGAGCGTCCAGGTAGTTTTCGTGAGTTTTGTGGATTATTTGCTGAACAAGGTATCACTGAATTTAATTATCGTTATTCTGATGCTTCTCAGGCGCATGTTTTTGTTGGTGTACAGCTCTCGAAAGGTTTAGAAGAGCAAAAATCGATGTTAGCCATGTTTGAACAGCATGGTTATGCCGCAATAGACATGACAGATAATGAA
Source organism: Gammaproteobacteria bacterium (assembly GCA_027006175.1). GTDB lineage: Bacteria > Pseudomonadota > Gammaproteobacteria > AKS1 > AKS1 > Sulfuriflexus. The sequence continues at coordinate 76,565 of JALTKS010000001.1, read as the reverse complement.
ATGGCAAAGATCCACACGCGATATATGGTTGGTGGGCGTGCTTCACATCAAGTGGAAAATGAAATTCTCTATCGCTTTGAGTTTCCAGAACGCCCTGGTGCACTGTTAAGGTTCTTAAACCATATGGCGACAGGCTGGAATATCAGTTTATTTCATTATCGTAATCATGGTGCTGCTTACGGTCGTGTACTGGTTGGAATTCAGGTGCCGCCAGAAGAGATGACTACATTCCAGCAATTTCTTGATGATGTGGGTTATCGATATTGGTGTGAGACCGATAACCCGGCGTATGAGTTGTTTTTGAAATAGATTTTTTGCTGTCTATTTAGCTTTTGTGGGTTGGACTCCCTGGAACCGCTGCGCGTTTCATCAGGGATTTCCTGAACCAGCTTCGCAGGTTCTGGTCATTATGAATACCCTAACCAATTCTAATTTTAATAGTGAAACAGAACGGTTGAGCTGTCTCCTATGCTCATGTGGGTTGGAATTTCACCACTCATAGAACCTCCTTCGGAGTTTCATTATGAGTACCCTAACCATTTCCAATGGTTCAGGGCAAAAAAAGGCCCACCGAAGTGGGCCTTTTAAACTACTGATTTACTTATCTTTTCTTCTTAGCTTTCTTTTTCGCCTTTTTCTTGGCTACTTTTTTCTTCGCTTTCTTCTTAGCTACTTTCTTTTTCGCCTTTTTCTTGGCTACTTTTTTCTTCGCTTTCTTCTTGGCTACTTTTTTCTTCGCTTTCTTCTTAGCTACTTTTTTCTTCGCTTTCTTTTTAGCTACTTTTTTCTTCGCTTTCTTCTTAGCTACTTTTTTCTTCGCTTTCTTTTTAGCTACTTTTTTCTTCGCTTTCTTTTTAGCTACTTTCTTTTTCGCCTTTTTCTTGGCTACTTTTTTCTTCGCTTTCTTCTTAGCTACTTTCTTTTTCGCCTTTTTCTTGGCTACTTTTTTCTTCGCTACTTTCTTCTTAGTTACGCGTTTCTTCGTAACTTTTTTCTTTGCTGTTTTCTTCTTGGCTTTCTTTTTGGTCGCCATAACTTCCTCCACGGTAATTACCTAAAGTGTATACACGGTTGAGTATAACTAACATTTTGGATATTGCTACTTTTTTTTTATGTTTACAACTTGTTATTCATTGTAATTTATAGCTAATGATCGTTATCGCTCAGTTCATTTTGAACGTTATAAAGAAAAAAACGCATAACGAAGTGAAACAACATGACATATGTTATCAATCGTATCCTCTGTAAGCCCCGTAACATAAGGTTTTGCGCATGATGTAAAAAAACACATTACTGTTTAAGGCTTTCTACATAGTATGAATTGAGTGTCTTTGTCTGTTTTATTATCGTTGTTTAGGTTTTATCTTGTATTAAAAGAAAAAATTAAAATTATGATCAATTATGGATAAATAATGTATGCGCATATCATGTCATCGACCATTTGTAGTAAATATTTAAGATTTTTTCTTTTTTTACGTGATTTTTTTATCGCAGTAAATTATTTGTAATGACATTCGGTACAAGAATAGTCAATGTGTCACTTATTTATAAATAATATCGTTAAACAGTTTAGTAAGAGAGTAGCTAGTGGTTAGCATTTGATAATGACATGATCGAAGCGTTTTATTTGTTATTGATCATTAAAAAATCATTTTTATGTTTAATTAATTTATGATTTCATTTTGCACTGTCTTTTAGAAAGAACGTCGGTCGTTATGCTATAGAGAATTAAAATCTCAGGATGATATTGAATCTGAGGCTTTCTGGTATGAATCAGTAAAGCCGTATTGGTTGTTGTTTTTATACAACATTTTATGATGCGTAGTTGTTCAATACGATCTTTTCGCTATTTTTACTAGATATACACGGAAAGCTTGCAAAGTATGGGGTATTTGTTTTATAAAGTACGGCCAGCTTGTTGCTGGGCTTCCTAATAAAAAATAATGAATAAGGAAGTATTAAGGCTCCATAAGAGGGCTGCTTGGAGGAGAAGCACTGATGAGAAGAAGAAAACCTGACTTATTGCTGGTATTGGCAGTGGTCATCGGATTTGGTGTGGTAGCGACGAGTTATGCATTCGATCTGGGTGAGAAAGCGCCAATAGTACAAAGCAAGTTGCCCTGAACCATCGGAGATGGTGAGGGTACTTATAATCAAGCCCGAAGGGATGTTATAAGTGGTGAAGTTATAAAAGTACAAAAGGCTCCGCTTGCGGGGCCTTTTTTATGTTTTCATTGCGATAAGAAAGAATTTAGCTGCCTGATTTTTTAAACGCGCGATCAGTGAAAACACCAAATAACGGTACATCCCAATCCTGTTTCTTAATCCCCTCGACTTGTTGAAAGTCAAAACCCGTGCCACATAGCCGAGGTTGCTTATAGTTTTGTTGGCGGCGCAGGAAGGCAAAGCTTCTATCGTAATATCCACCCCCCATACCAATACGATTGCCAGCATGGTCAAAAGCAACGAGTGGTGTGAGTACCAGGTTTAATTGCTGTGGGGTAAGTAAAGCGCGTTTGTTGACAACGGGTTCAGGAATGCCATAGCGGTTGTTTCGCATGACGGAGTCAGGCGTGTAGAGGGCGAAGGAAAGCTTTTTACCGTATGGGTTTAATACCGGTAAATAACAGTGTTTACCACGTTGCCAGGCTGTCTGAAAAACAGGACTGATATCTATTTCACCATCATTACTGAGATAAAGCGCAATGTGTTTAGCGCGCATAAATAAGGGTGAATTGGTAATCACGTCACTAATTGCGATCGACGCTTCCAGGCGCTGCTCATGAGGTAGCAGGCGGCGTTGTTCACGTATTTTTTTTCTAATGGCGTTGTTATTCATAATAAGGAGGCATTCTCCACTTGTGCCGACGTGTTCCGTTGTCCCTGAACCAGAGGTTCAAGTGGGGAAACCGGGCGGGTCGTTAGGCTTTCCGCAAGCAGCGGACATGCACACTGGCCGGTCACGAATTCTCCCCGAGGTTAAGTACTAGGCTCAAGAAAATACCAGGTTCACTATCAAACACAGCAGAGAATGCCAAAGCTGTTAATAGGAATCCTAACGGAAAATGAGGGGGACGAGAACTGATTTTTGTTTCTAGTTGTAAAAAATATTCAGAATAGAATAAGTCAAAATGACATTATAGCTCGAGCTGCTTATTACGTGTTAAGGCCGTCTCAATTTTTTCCTGTAATGACTGAATTCGCGTGCCCATCGATTTAACGTATTTTTCCCGGTGAGATTTTTGCGAGAGCAGCTCATGAGTCAGGTTTAAAGCCGCCATAATAGCGATACGATCTTGACCAACCACGCCACCATCACGAATTTCTTTCATTTTGTTGTCGAGAAAGTGTGCAGAGGCAATGAGGGCATCATGTTCCTGTTCTGGGCAGGCGATACGGAATTCCTTATCCAGAATATGAATGGTAACGGCCAGGTTTTCGTCATTCATGGTTTGATTCCATTGCTTTAAGTCGATTAATCATGGCTTCTACGCGAATTCTGGCTGTTTCAGTCTTTTCGATGAGCTTGGAACGTTCGCTGACCAAATTGTCCTGATGCTGTCGCAAGGAGTGATTTTCGTCTTTTAGAACCGCGCAAGTCTGAATAAGTTCTTCAACGCGGGCTTCTAGCTGTTTTAGTTCCAGCTCTTCTGTTTCATTATTGTTAGTATCCATGCCCCAACTATAGAGCGAAGCACCCCATAGGGTCAACGCTCCAGAGGCTTCTTGAGCGGTGTCATTTTATGCTGGCGGCAGAAAAGCGCATAATATCTCCCTGTAACGGTCAAAATGGCCTTGTTTAGTATCAATAGGATTGCCTAAGAATGAGTGAAAATCAGGAACTACCCGCCTACACTGAAATGGCTGAGTTAATTAAACAGAGTGGGGCGATGCAGGAACCGGCAGAGTGCCACGGACTACTGAGCGCCCTACTGTGTGGCAGTGATGATCCGGTTCGCATTTGGTTGGATGAATTACTCACAGAACAGCATGAGGGTGATTTGTTGCAGATTGAAGCAAAGCAAATGTTAGAAGGCTTTGCGGGTGTTGTTAAGGTTCAGTTCCAGGGCGCAGATTTTTCATATGAATTATTATTACCGGATGATGATAGCCCCCTGTACGAGCGTGTTTTTGCACTAGCACAATGGTGCCAGGGATTTTATTTAGGCTTAGGTATTATCGGTATTAACGATTTGGAGCAGTTGCCAGAAGATTCTCGTGAAGTTGTTCAAGATATGATGGAGATTGCTCGAATTGAGAATTATGATGAGCAATCAGAAGAACAGGCAAATGAAGAAGACGAAAATGCTTATGCTGAATTAGTTGAATATTTGCGCGTCGGCGTGCTGCTTATCTATGAAGAGCTGTCAAAACCGGATAATGTAACCCAACACTAATCCCATGCATCATGAAGTGATTTGAAATCTATGAGCCAAAAAGAATTTACACGTCGCCGCAAGCAGTTATTAAAAATGCTGGCGCCAGGTGATATTGCCATTTTACCTGCCGCGAACATGAAAATACGCAATCGTGATGCGGAATATCGTTATCGCCCTGATAGTGATTTTTATTATTTAACCGGTTTCCCTGAGCCTGACGCCGTAGCGGTGTTTATTCCCGGTCGTAAGCATGGAGAATACGTTTTGTTTTGCCGTGAGCGTGATCCGGTGATGGAAACCTGGGTGGGTAAACGCGCAGGACAAGATGGTGCCTGTGATGAGTATGGTGCAGCCGATTCATTTCCTATTAATGATATTGACGATATTTTGCCGGGGCTAATGGAAAACACCGAGCGGGTGTTTTATACCATGGGCAATAACTCCAGGTTTGATACGCGAGTGATTCAGTGGGTAAACACATTGCGTGATAAAGCACGTAGTGGTGTGCATGCGCCGGGTGAATTTGTGAATCTGGATCATGTATTACACGAAATGCGTTTGTTTAAAAGTGCGACCGAAGTTAAATCCATGCGTAAGGCCGCCAAAATTTCTGTTGCTGCTCACCAGCGTGCGATGCGCGTTTGCCAACCGGGTATGTTCGAGTACCAACTTGAAGCCGAATTACAGTATGAATTTACGCGACAAGGCAGTGAGTCTCCCGCTTATTCCTCTATTGTCGGTGGCGGTAACAACGGTTGCACACTCCATTATATTGATAACCGTGATGTCTTAAACGATGGTGATTTAGTATTAATCGATGCAGGCGCTGAATACGATTACTACGCGTCTGACATAACGCGTACCTTTCCAGTGAATGGAACCTACAGTAAGGCACAAAAGGCGCTCTACGAGGTTGTGCTGGCGGCTCAAACGGCCGCGATTGAGCAGGTTAAGCCGGATAACCATTGGAATGACCCTCATGAGGCGGCGGTAAGAGCCATAACAGAGGGTTTAGTCGAATTAGGCTTGCTGAAAGGGCGTGTACCGACATTAATTAAGAACGAAGCTTACAAGCGTTTTTATATGCATCGTACCGGACATTGGCTAGGGATGGATGTGCATGATGTGGGTGATTACAAGTTGGGTGATGAGTGGCGGGTGCTAGAAAAGGGCATGGTGCTGACGGTTGAGCCGGGGCTGTATATTCCTGTTGGTAGTAAGGGTGTGGCGAAGAAGTGGCAGGGGATTGGGATTCGGATTGAGGATGATGTGTTGGTGACGAAGTCGGGGCATGATGTGTTGACGGGGGCGTTGGCATCGTCGGTGGATGAGGTGGAAGCGTTAATGGCAAGTGGTAATTGATTCGCGTTGTCATAGTGAGTGAAGCGAGGAAACTCATTGGGGTTTTTGTGCTCGGTTCGCGTTGCGTGGGTAAGTCATTCCTCCTTAGAGGTTCGCTGCGCTGCACCAATGCGTCGGAATGACTTACCCACGCAACGCTTAGATGGTACTTAGCGGGGGGCGTATTCTTGTTTAGGGTTCTGCTGCGTTGCGCTATCTATTCTTTAATTCCGACGCATTGTGCAGCGCAGCGGAACCCTAAGGAGGAATTAAAGAATAGATAGCGCATATACTATATAGGCGAGATGCGAGAAGTGTTAATGATGACGAATGACTATGACATTGTAATTATCGGCGGTGGTCTGGTTGGCGCCAGTCTTGCATGCGCGTTGGGTGAGCAGGATTTGCGTATTGCTGTTATTGAAGCGGTGCCACTGGGCGCTGAGTCGCAGCCGAGTTATAACGACCGGACGGTGGCGTTGGGTTATGGGTCACGGCAGATTTTTGAAGGGATTGGGATTTGGTCGGATATCGATGAACTGGGTG
>JALTKS010000001.1:59640-70199 GCA_027006175.1 Gammaproteobacteria bacterium | reverse complement strand
ATTGAAGCGGTGCCACTGGGCGCTGAGTCGCAGCCGAGTTATAACGACCGGACGGTGGCGTTGGGTTATGGGTCACGGCAGATTTTTGAAGGGATTGGGATTTGGTCGGATATCGATGAACTGGGTGCGACGCCGATTAAGAAGATTCATGTGTCGGATCGTGGGCATATGGGTAAGACGCGTTTGGACTGTGCCAGTGAAGGGTTGGATGCTCTGGGTTATGTGGTCGAGACGCGTTTGTTAGGCAAGGCATTGGGCGGTAAGTTAAAACAGTTGTCTAATGTTGAATTGATTTGCCCGGCTAAGTTGGTGTCGTTGAGTTTTGATGATGCTGCGCAGGTGGAGATTGATTGTGACGGTGTGATGCAAACCTTGTCTGCAAAATTAGTGGTGGGTGCCGATGGTGTGCAGTCATCCGTGCGTGAGCAGTTGGGTATTAAAACCTTTGATATGAATTATAACCAGACCGCCGTGATCACCAATGTGAGTGTTGAGCGCCCACATCAGTATGTAGCTTACGAACGGTTTACTGCAACGGGGCCGTTAGCCTTATTGCCGATGAGTGATATTAGTGAAGGTGACGACTTGCAACATCGTTGTTCGGTGGTTTGGACAATAAAAGATAAAGATCGAGATGCGTCATTGGCGTTGGATGATGAGGCATTTTTAGCCGAGTTACAGCAGCGTTTTGGCGGGCAGTTAGGTAAGTTTACCAATGTGGGTAAACGCGTTGCCTTTCCCCTGGCGTTGCGGCAGGCGCGTGAACATGTGCGCGAACGGTTAGCGTTAATTGGTAATGCGGCACATACAGTTCATCCGATTGCGGGGCAGGGTTTTAATCTTGGTTTACGCGATGTGGCGGTGTTGGCGCAAGTGGTTGTTGAAGCGGCGCAGGTGGGCGAGGATATCGGTGATTTGTCGGTATTAAAGCGTTATGCCAAATGGCGTAAGCGTGATCATATTCGGGTGCTTGGTTTCACAGACAGTATGGTGCGTTTGTTTTCAAATAACATTGCACCGGTTGCCCTGGCTAGAAATTTAAGTTTGGTGGTAACAGATTTGTTTCCACCCCTGAAAAAAATAATTACACGACAAGCGATGGGCTTAAGTGGCCGCTTGCCTAAATTAGCCCGTGGTTTAAGACTAAAATAGTGGAGTGAGTATTCGGTTCGTGATGTCGGGCGATTAGCGAGTAGGCGCAGCCGCTTGCGTGCCCGACATCACGAACCGAATACTCACGTAACGTAAACGTAAACGTAAAATTGGAAATAGCATGAGTAACGATTACGACATTATTATTGTTGGCGCCGGCATGGTCGGTGCAACGCTTGCCTGTGCCCTGGGTCAGCAGGGTTTTCGTGTTGCAGTTGTTGAAGCGGTGCAGCCTGATTTTAATTGGCCAACGGATAGCATCGACCAACGTGTTTCAGCCATTACCTGTGCATCACAAAAGATCTTTGAAAGTATTGGTGCGTGGGAAACAATGCAGGCACAGCGTGTTTCGCCTTATCAGGAAATGCGGGTGTGGGATGCAACAGGCAATGGCGCGATTCATTTTGATAGCGCTGATCTAGGGGTGCCGTTGTTGGGGCATATTGTTGAAAACAGGGTGACCTTGTTTGCTTTGCATCAACAGTTAGAGGCATTAGACAATATTACCTTGCTGACACCAGCAACGATTACGCAGCTTGATATTAGTACTGATCATGCGCAGGTGGCCTTGGATGATGGCAAGGTATTAACAGCCAGTTTGGTGGTTGCCGCTGATGGCAGTCGATCCAGGTTAAGAGAACTGGCGGGGATTGAAACTTCGGGTTGGTCGTACCATCAACACGGTGTTGTGGCGCATATAACCACGTCAAAAACACATCAATACACGGCATGGCAGCGTTTTATGCCAGATGGGCCGTTGGCTTTTTTACCGCTTGCCGATGGCAGCAGTTCGATTGTTTGGTCAACAACACCTGAGCATGCAGAAGCATTATTAGCGTTAGATGATGCGGCGTTTTTAGATCAGCTACAAAGTACATTTGGTGATTCACTGGGGCGTATGTTGGCGTGTGGTCCTCGTGCCGCGTTTCCGTTACGGATGCAACATGCAAAGGCATACACCTTGCCGCGGTTAGCCTTGTTGGGTGATGCCGCACACACGGTTCATCCTTTAGCAGGGCAGGGTGTTAATTTAGGCTTGGCGGATGCGGCAAGTCTTGCTGAGGTGTTAGTCAATGCGCGGCAGCAGCGACAGGACATTGGTGCACATAAAGTATTGCGCCGTTATGAACGTTGGCGCAAGGGTGAGAACCTCGCGATGATCGCAACGATGGATGGCTTTAAACGTTTATTCGGTTCGACAAAGCCTGTGATTAAATGGGTGCGAAATGTGGGACTTGGTTTAACCAATAGCACCACACCGGTAAAGAATTTAATCATGCGTCAGGCAATGGGCCTGGAAGGTGATTTGTCGCGTTTGGCAAAAGGTCAATCATTAGGCGGAGATCAATAAGTGTCATTACTTGATGTCATCGCGGTCATTATTTCATTGACCGCCATTTTTAGTTTTGCCAATCATCACACTTTACGTTTGCCAAACACTATCGGCGTAATGGTTATTGCATTGGCAATGTCGGTTGTATTGATTCTTGCTGGCTTAGTGTATCAACCGATTAACACACATGCTTTAACATTGTTAAACAGCATTGATTTTAATCGTACCCTCATGGATGGCATGTTGAGTTTTTTACTTTTTGCGGGGGCTCTGCATGTCAACCTCGATGATTTAAGTAAACAAAAAGGCGTGATTGCAGTGTTGGCCACTTTAGGGGTGGTGGCATCCACGTTTATTGTGGGTGGTTTGAGCTGGATGTTGTTTGGTTTACTTGGGATTCAAATTAGTCTTGGTTACTGTCTTTTATTTGGCGCACTTATTTCACCGACTGATCCGATTGCTGTTTTGGGTATTTTGAAAAAAGCCGGTGTGCCAAAATCATTGGAAACAAAAATTACTGGTGAGTCATTATTTAATGATGGTGTGGGTGTGGTGGTCTTTCTTGCTTTATTTGGCATTGTTACAGCGAGTCAGGAAGCCAATACGGGGCAGATTGCGTGGCTATTTATCACTGAAGTGATCGGTGGTGGCTTAATGGGACTTATTTTAGGTGGTACGGCTTATGCAATGTTACGCCGCGTTGATAATTACCAGGTTGAAGTACTGATTACGTTGGCTCTGGTGATGGGGGGCTACTCATTAGCGGGTTCCTTGCATCTCTCTGGTCCGATTGTGATGGTTGTGGGTGGTTTACTGATTGGTAATCACGGTCGCCGGTTTGCGATGTCGGATAAAACCCGTGGGCATCTCGATACCTTCTGGGAATTGGTTGATGAAGTCTTGAATGCGGTGCTGTTCGTATTAATTGGTCTGGAAGTATTGGTGCTGAGTACGGATATGACGAGTTGGATAGCGGCGTTGATTATGATTCCTCTGGTATTGTCGGCACGATTGCTGTGTGTGGCGGTGCCTGTTTCATTGATGAAGTTGAAACGCTCATTTAGCCCCAATGCAATCAGGATCATGACCTGGGGCGGTTTACGTGGTGGTATTTCGGTGGCATTAGCCTTGTCATTACCGCTTGGTGCTGAGCGAGATACCCTGTTAATTGCTACTTACGCGGTGGTTATTTTCTCTATCGTGGTGCAGGGGCTAACGATTCATCGATTGGTTAAAACCGAATAGTAGCTTATAAAGCTCTTTTTTAATGACTTTAAGCGTAAGTATATACTCACATTTTATTTGTTTATGAGAATAAGCATAGAAAAAAGACAGTAAGACTTGATTTATAAATGATAATCATTATCATTAGCATTTATAAATAGTAGGATTTAATTTAGAAGGTGACGAAAATGAAAAGATTCTGGCAAGGTGGTCTAGTTAGCTTGTTATTAACCGTGTTGTTGGCAAGTGCCGCAACTGTACAAGCTGAAGAGTTAATCGTTTATTCGGGGCGTAAAGATAAATTTATTAAACCGTTAATTGAGAAGTTCACCGCGAAGACCGGTATTAAGGTTGTTCTTCATAGCGCCAAATCAACCGCATTGCTAAATAAATTACGTATTGAAGGAAATCGCACTGTTGCGGATCTTTTTATTAGTAACGATGCGGGTAATTTACAAATCGGTAGTCAGTTGGATCTTTTTCAACCAATTAAAAAAGATATTATTAATGTTATTCCAGAAAACCTGAAAGCAGATGATGGCACCTGGGTCGGTTTGTCAGCGCGTGCACGTGTGTTGGTGGTTAATAATAAAGCTAAAGATCTGGATTTTGTAAAATCTGTTTTTGATCTTGCAGACCCGCGTTTAAAAGGACGACTTGGTATTACGCACAGCAGTAATGGTAGCTTTATTGCCGGTGTCACTGTTTATGAATTAAGCACCAGCAAAGAAAAAGTAATGGACTGGTTAAAAGGCATGAAAGAAAATGCCGGCAGTAAATTATTTAGTAAGCACAGCAAAATTGTTAAGGCTGTTGCAACAGGTAAAAAAGATATCGGCTTGGTGAATCACTATTATATTTACCGTCACCTTGCGAAACATCCTGATGCACCTATTCATATTTTGTTACCTGATCAAGGTAAAGACGGTATGGGCGTGGCATGGAATGTTGCCGGTATTGCTATGAGCAAATACACCAGAAAAAAACAATTAGCTGAAAAACTGATTGCTTATTTTGTGTCTGAAGAAGGTCAAAAATTATTTGCTGGTGCAAACAGTGAATACCCAACACGTGTTGGTGTTGCTGCTGCACCAGAAGTACCCGCGGCAGGTAGTTATAAAGTGGCGGATGTACCGATGCGTGCATTAGGTACAAATCGTATGAAGACATTGGATTTGCTTGACCATGTAGGTATGCCATAAAAATGAAGCATTATGCCGGCGACTGAATATTCATTAATTGAAGAACCAGCATGGCACCTTCGTATCTGGCAAGCACTGGTACGTAAAGTAGGTTGGTTAGGTCTTATTGCTACAGGCATTGTCGCGGTTGCGGCAGTGCCTTTAGTCTTTGTTATCTATAGTAGTAGTCAGTTATCGCTATCCGGCTGGCAAGCACTATGGAGTGAGCGTTTACCTGGATTAATGTGGAATACTTTGTCGCTGGCTGTTTTGGTCGCGATAGGTTGTTTTATTTTGGGTGTTTCAAGTGCATGGTTTATTGCACGACGTCATTTTGTTGGTCGTAAATTAGCGATTTGGTTAATGATTTTACCACTCGCTATTCCTACTTATGTGTTTGCACATATTTACACTATTTTATTTGAAGAAGACGGCTGGATTGGCAGTCTGTGGATGTCAGTATTTGGTGATAGTGTTGGAATCCCCGATTTGTATAGCATCGGTGGTGTGACGTTTATTTTATCCATTGCCGGTTTTTCATATGTTTTCTTATTAGTTCGTTCTGCTTTAGAGCACAGTAACCCTAGTCTTGAAGAAGCCGCGCGTATTCAGGGTTTATCTCCGTTTGCTGTTTTTTGGCGCGTTAATTTGCCACTGCTTCGTCCGGCGATTGCGGCGGGTTTGGCTTTAGTGGTCTTGCACGTATTGTCTGATTTTGGTGCGGTAAGTATGCTGCGTTACCAAACCTTCACGCTAAGTATTTACCTGCAAATGAATGGCCGTTTTGACTATCAGGGCGCGGCGGGATTGTCGATGGTGTTGGTGTTCCTGAGTTTTACCTTTCTGATTTTTGAACGTTGGTCACGAAGCCGGCAACGCTATTATGCCAGTGCAACACAATTACGTCAGACGACTTTGCGTAAGGCCTCTAATCTTGAACAATGCATGATTTGGCTTTGGTTAGGATTGATTACCTTGTTTGCGTTTGTGTTACCAATGATATGGATGATTGATTGGACACTGGAAGCAATACAGCAAGGTGTTTTAGATGCGGTGTTTTGGGGGTATGTTTCAAATTCACTCATTGTTGCGGCCGCTGCGGCCACGCTGGCTATTATTGTGGCATTTCCGGTCGCTTTTTTTCATACCCGTAAACGATCAACTTTAAGTACTAGTTATATTCAATTATCGAGTATTGGTTTTGTCTTGCCAGGCCCGGTTATCGCGCTAGGTGTACTAAGTTTTATTCTTGCGGTGTTATCACCTTTATATGGTGGCTTGGCGGCATTATTAATGGCGTTAGTTATCCGTTTCTTACCTTTAGCCGTGCAATCGCAGGAAGCTGCCTTGCAGCATCTGACCCCGTCTATTGAACAAGCGGGTCGTATTCTCGGTGCAGGGCCGCTTGAAAATCTTCGGCGTGTTGTTTTGCCGATGATTAGCAATGGCATGATTGTCGCGTGGGTACTGGTGTTTATCGATGCACTAAAAGAATTACCGGCGACACTTATTTTACGTCCAACCGGTTTTGATACCTTACCTGTCCGGATCTGGATCGAAGCCAGTGAAGAAAGTTTGGAATTAGCTGCGCCAGCGGCATTGATGCTGGTTTTGGGTACATTACCGGCACTTTGGCTGATGATGCGTAAGGAAAAACAGACAATTATCAACAACTAAACATCGATATTGCCTAATCATCTGATTAAGGTATGATCGCTGCTTCAACGAATAGCTTGTGGGAGAGACCTCGTTATTAAGATGAGGCACCGAAGGCGCAAATCCACCCGGAAACGCTCAGGTAACAAGGACCGCAAGAAGTAAGTTGTCTCTGGAGAGAGGTCGCTAGGCGACACACCGAAGGGGCTAAGCTCTCAGGTTTTGGACAGAGGGGTGGCAAATAACGCTAGGATTTTAACGTTATTTGCCACCCCTTTTTTATTGTCTGTAATATAAGTAATAACGGAATTGAAGTTATGGGAAAACAAACACCACTGTACGATAAGCACGTTGTCATGGGCGCCAAGATGGTTGATTTTGGTGGTTGGGACATGCCGCTGCGTTATGGTTCACAGATAGAAGAACATCATCAGGTGCGTAAGGATGCGGGAATGTTTGATGTTTCGCATATGAGCGTGGTTGATTTTACGGGCACGGATACACGCCAGTTTTTACGCAAGGTGTTTGCGAATAATGTTGATCGCCTTACAACATCAGGTAAAGCACTTTATACCTGTATGCTCAAACCAGATGGCACTATTTTAGACGACTTAATCGTTTATTTTATGGACGAAAACTGGTTCCGTGTGGTTTTCAACGCCTCAACCCACGATAAGGATTTAGCATGGGTTAAAGAGCATGCCAAACCATTTAATATGGAAATCATTGAACCACCTAATATGGCAATGATTGCTGTGCAGGGGCCTAATGCTCGCGCTAAAGTAGGGGCTGTCTTTGACGAGCCAATTCGTTCTGAAATTGCAGGCTTAGCCCCCTTCACTGCGGCACATTTTGGTGATTTATTTATTTCACGCACCGGTTATACCGGCGAAGATGGTTTTGAAATTATTTTACCGGCGAGTCAGGTGAATGATGTGTGGCGTTCACTTTATGGTGAAGGCGTTAAGCCGATTGGTTTAGGTGCTCGTGATTCTTTACGGCTTGAAGCAGGAATGAACTTATATGGTTCAGATATGGATGAAACCACCTCACCGCTGGAGTCGGGCTTAGGTTGGACAGTTGCATGGGAACCCGAAGGACGTGATTTTATTGGTCGCGCGGCATTGGAAAAAATTCGTAATGAAGGAACAACGCATAAGTTGGTGGGATTGATCCTTGAAGGCAAAGGGGTATTGCGTAATCATCAAAAGGTGATTGTAAAAGGTCAGGATGGCGGTGAAATTACCAGTGGCGGTTTCTCGCCAACATTGGGTAAATCAATTGCGTTTGCTCGTGTCACTAAAGATATTAGTGGCACCTGTAAAGTTGAAGTTCGTGGTCAGCAGATGGTGGCGACCGTGGTTAAATTACCGTTTGTCCGTAACGGCAAATCAGTACAGTAGATATTTCTAGGAGAAAAATAATGAGCAATGTTCCTGCAGAATTAAAATACACCAAGTCACATGAATGGGTTGCCGTTGATGGAGAGACAGCAACAGTCGGTATTACTGATCACGCACAAGACTTACTCGGTGATATGGTTTTTATCGAATTACCTGATGTTGGCACCAGCTTTGAAAAAGGCGATGACTGTGCCGTGGTTGAATCAGTGAAAGCCGCCTCCGATGTTTACAGCCCGTTAAGTGGTGAAGTCGTTGAAGTCAACGAAGCACTTGCAGATAACCCCGAAGCGGTTAACAACGAGCCTTATGCATCATGGTTATTTAAAATCAAGATGTCAGATACCAGTCAACTCAATGACATGTTGGATGCGGATGCATACAGTGGCGTTGCTGCGGACGATTCACACTAGACGGGAAGTTTTTTTGCTATGCCATTTGTACCACATACCGAAGAAGATATTCGTCACATGCTTGAGGCCATTGGGGTCGAGAGTATTGATGATTTATTTGATGAAATCCCGAACGATCTTCGTCACGATTTAGGCGACGAAAAACCGCTTGCGAAAGTGCCAGAAGGCTTACCCGAATCAGACGTTGCCCGTTTGATGCATGCCCGCGCGAATGTTGATGGCGCGCCACTTTGTTTCATTGGTGCAGGGGCTTACGAGCATCATATTCCCGCCGCCGTGTGGGAAATAACCACGCGTGGTGAGTTTTACTCTGCCTACACCCCGTATCAGGCCGAAGCGAGTCAGGGAACATTGCAGTTGTTGTACGAATTTCAAACCATGATGGCAAGTTTGACGGGTATGGATGTGTCAAATGGTTCTTTATATGATGGTGCATCAAGTTTAGCGGAAGCGGTGCTCATGGCAGTGCGAGCTAACCGTAAGTCAAAATCAAAACGGATTTTGCTGCCACGCACAACCCACCCGCATTATCGTAAAACAGCGAACACGATTGTGAAGAATCAGGGAATCACGCTTGAGGAACTCGATTATGATCGCGAGGGTGGTCACATTGATCCGGCAAGCCTTAGTGATGATCCTGGTGATTTCGCGGCATTAGTGATCCCGTACCCGAATTTCTTTGGTGTACTGGAAGAAGTTGATGTACTGACTGATTGGGCGCATCAACACGGTGCGCTGGTTATTGCGGTGGTTAATCCTCTTGCCCTTGGTTTATTGAAGTCACCGGCACAATGGGGTGAGACAGGTGCAGATATTGTTTGTGGTGAAGGTCAGCCTTTGGGAGTGCCAATGGCATCCGGTGGTCCTTACTACGGCATTATGTGTTGCAAGCAAGCGCTTGTTAGACAAATGCCGGGGCGTATTGTTGGGCGTACGGTCGATCTAGATGGTAAGCCAGGTTACACCCTAACCTTGCAAGCGCGTGAGCAACATATTCGCCGCTCAAAAGCGACCTCAAATATTTGTACTAATCAGGGTTTGATGGTGACCGCGTCGACGATTCATATGGCGTTATTAGGCGCGGAAGGTTTGAAGCGAGCGGCGGCACAGTCACATGCCAATAAACAACAATTAGTCAAAAAATTATCAGCGGTGGATGGCGTAAGGAATACCTTTAATCGACCATCTTTCCATGAAGCGGTGATACAGCTTAAATTACCGGTTAATGATGTTCTGGATTCTTTGGCAGCGAGTAATATTTTAGGTGGTTACTCTTTGGCGGAGGATTACCCTGAATTAGGTAATGCGCTATTGGTGTGCGCAACAGAAACCAAGAATGAAACAGATATTGAATTTTATGCTGAGAATCTTCAGCGTATTTTTACAGAGTAGAAGTCGGCTCGTTGTCCGGTACAACAAAAAATAAACGGAGAAATAAAATGGCGTCAATTACGTTACAAGGTAATGCTATTAATACAAATGGTGATCTTCCTGCGGTAGGAACAACAGCACCAGACTTTAAGTTAGTTGATAGTGAGTTAGCAGATAAGACCTTAGCTGACTATGCAGGTAAAAAGAAATTATTGAATATTGTTCCGAGTCTGGATACACCTGTTTGCGCCACGTCCACGAAGAAATTTAATGATTTTGCGAGTGCACATGATGATACGGTGATGTTAATGGTTTCGGCTGATTTGCCTTTTGCAATGAGTCGTTTTTGTAGTGCGGAAGGGGCGGATAATGTAATTCCATTGTCGTTAATGCGTTCCAAGGCATTTGCGAAAGATTATGGTGTGCTTATTCAAGATGGTCCTTTGGCGGGCATTACGGCGCGTGCGATTGTTGTGTTAGATGCGGATAATAACGTTGTTTACACTGAAATGGTGCCAGAGATTGCACAAGAGCCAGATTATGATGCGGCGATAGCGGCGTTAAGTTAGGTTTGGAGTATGTCATCAGTGACGCAGTTGCTGGCACGCAAGCGACTGCGTCTACTCGCTAATTGCCAGCAACTGCGTCACTGATGGCATTTAATAATTGAGTTGGAGTTAGAGTTAAAATTGGTAGGTTGGCGTCGGTGGTGTAATTGTTGGCGATTAGCGAGTAGACGCCAGTCGCTTGCGTGCCAACAATTACACCACCGACACCAACCGATCTACATTTAAACGGGTAAAAAAGTATGTTGATATTTGAACAATCA
>JALTKS010000001.1:0-59540 GCA_027006175.1 Gammaproteobacteria bacterium | reverse complement strand
GTCGGTGGTGTAATTGTTGGCGATTAGCGAGTAGACGCCAGTCGCTTGCGTGCCAACAATTACACCACCGACACCAACCGATCTACATTTAAACGGGTAAAAAAGTATGTTGATATTTGAACAATCACGTGCGGGTCGTCGTAATCCGGTTCAGGCGCCGTCTGAGCTTGCGGATACGAGTGCGATTCCGAGTCATTATTTGCGTGAGGATGCGCCGACGCTACCGGAGGCATCGGAGATGCAGGTGGTGCGTCATTATACGAAGTTGTCGCAGCTTAATTTCTCGATTGATACACAATTTTACCCATTGGGTTCTTGTACGATGAAGTACAACCCGCGTGCATGTAATACTCTGGCGAGTTTGCCGAGTTTTCTGGGACGCCATCCGTTTGCGCCGGAATCGCATAGTCAGGGTTTTCTTGCCTGTATGCATGACCTGCAGGAAATGTTGAAAGATGTGACGGGAATGAAAGAAGTTTCCTTGACGCCAGCGGCAGGTGCGCAGGGCGAGTTTGCTGGTGTGGCAATGATTCGTGCTTATCATGATGCCAATAATGATACCGAGCGCAGTGAAATTATTGTGCCGGATGCGGCGCATGGTACCAACCCGGCTACCGCGGTGATGTGTGGTTATAAGGTGCGTGAAATTCCAACCGATGTGAACGGTGATGTGGATTTGGTGGCGCTGAAGGAAGCTGTCGGGCCGCAAACAGCGGGCATTATGTTGACTAACCCATCAACCTTGGGTGTGTTTGAGCCAGAGATTAAAACCATTGCCGGTATTGTGCACGATGCGGGTGGGTTGCTTTATTACGATGGTGCGAATCTGAATGCGATTTTGGGTAAGGTGCGTCCGGGTGATATGGGCTTTGACGTGATTCACATGAACCTGCATAAGACTTTTTCAACGCCCCATGGGGGTGGTGGACCGGGTGCAGGTCCGGTTGGGGTGAGTGATCGCTTAATTCCATTCTTGCCGATTCCGATGGTGGAAAAACAAGGCGATGGTTATCGCTGGTTAACCGAGGCGGATCGTCCACAGAGTATTGGTCGTTTGTCCGGGTTTATGGGCAATGCCGGTGTCTTAATGCGTGCCTATATTTATGCGCGGCTGTTAGGGCGTGAAGGTATGCATCGTGTGGCTGAGTTTGCGACGCTGAATGCGAACTATATGCTCGCTAGAATGCGTGATGCAGGCTTTGAACTGGCTTACCCGAATCGCCGCGCCACCCATGAGTTTATTGTGACACTGAAAAAAGAAGCCAAAGAGCTGGATGCGAATGCAATGGACTTTGCCAAGCGTTTGCTGGATTATGGGTATCATGCGCCAACAACATACTTCCCGTTGTTAGTGCCAGAATGTTTGTTGATTGAGCCCACTGAGTCAGAAACGCAAGAAGAGCTTGATGGCTTTATTGATGCAATGATCGCCATTAAAAAAGAAGCTGAAGACTCAATTGAAGTCGTAAAAGGTGCACCACATACGTTGCCAGTGCGTCGCCTTGATGATGTGAAAGCCGCACGTGAACTGGATTTAACCTGGAAGCCATCGGCGGCTTAAACAAAATACTATTTAATTATTTACATTTTTAGGAGATCCAATGTCCGCACTGATTTGTGGTTCGTATGCTTATGACACCATCATGGTGTTCCCCGATAAATTCGCTAACCACATTCTGCCGGACAAAGTGCATATCCTGAATGTCTCATTCCTTGTCCCTGAAATGCGCCGTGAGTTTGGTGGCTGTGCGGGTAATATTGCTTACAACCTGAACCTGCTGGGTGGGGAAGCAGTGCCAATGGCAACGGTAGGTAATGACTTTGCTTCTTATGCCGACTGGATGGATAAGTGCGGCATTTCACGTCAGCATGTTAAAGAGCTTGATCACACCTACACCGGTCAGGCGTTTATCACCACCGACATGGATGATAACCAAATCACCGCTTTCCATCCGGGCGCGATGGGTTTTTCTCATGAAAATAAAGTCACGGATGCCGATGGCGTCAGTATTGCAATTGTCTCGCCAGATGGTCGTGACGGCATGATTCAGCATGCGGCACAATGTGCTGAGGCGGGTATTCCGCTTATTTTTGATCCGGGTCAGGGTATGCCGATGTTTGATGGCGATGATCTGAAAACATTTATTGATCAGGCAACGTACGTCACCGTGAATGATTACGAAATGCAGTTGATGCAGGATCGTACCGGTTTATCTCCCCATGAAATTGCAGAACGTGTTGATGCATTGATCGTTACCTTAGGTGGCAAAGGTTCACATATTTATACCAAGCAAAAGCGTATTGATATTCCTTCTGCCCCTGTGAAAGAGATTAACGATCCAACCGGTTGTGGTGATGCTTATCGTGGTGGTTTGTTATACGGCATCATGAATGACATGGATTGGGAAAATACCGGACGTATTGCCGCACTGATGGGTGCCATGAAAATTGAGCAACATGGCACGCAAAATCACCAATACAGCAAAGATGAAATTGAAGCGCGCTTTAAAGAAGCCTTTGGGCATAGTTTATAGTTTGAGTTGCGGCTGGACGTGGTGTTAAGCTGAAGTTGTTTAGAAATATCTGAGAAATATAATTAATAAGGGGTATTTGCATGGATAACAAAATTGTACTTATTATTCTTTCTATCTTTTTACCACCGATAGCCGTATTTTTGAAAGCAGGTGCGGGTAAAGACCTGATTATTAATATTGTGTTATGTTTTTTGTTCTTTATTCCTGGCGTTATTCACGCGCTATGGCTTTGTACCAAGTAACCTTAACGTAAAAGGAAAAAGCGATGCGACATCTACCATTAGCCATGATGGCTGGTTTTTTTGCTCTGTTATCTTTAACTGCCTGTGCACCGGAAGTAGGCAGTGATGAGTGGTGCGCCGAGTTAAAGAAAACCCCTCAAGGCGACTGGACGGTTGATGAAGTGACTAATTACGCAAAGTTTTGTTTATTAAAATAACAGGGAGTTAGGGCAATGAAATCCAGATTCATGAAAAAGGCGGTGATTATTGCCATGACAGCTTCTTTTATAACTGTCCCGGCCTATGCGGGCTGGGGCGACTTTCTTGGTGACTTGTTAAAAGATAAAGAAGAATCAACTCAAAGTCAGCCATCAACAACGTCTGCAGTAACAAAGGCGCTGAGTACAAAAGATATGAATGGTGCTATTTTAGATGCACTTTCTGTTGGTGTGCAGCGTGCAATTAAATTATTAGGGCAGCAAGGTGGTTATTTGAATGACGCTAAAGTGCGTATTCCTATGCCAAATAGTTTGCAAAAAGTAGAATCCGTTTTGCGTCGTTTTGGTCAGGATAAGTATGCAGATCGTTTTATTACTTCAATGAATACGGCAGCCGAGCAAGCAGTTCCTAAAACCACTCAAATATTTCTCGATACCATCAAAGGCATGTCGCTGACCGATGCAAGGACGTTATTGAATGGCCCTGATGATGCCGCAACGAATTATTTTAGAGAAAAGACATCAGCGCAACTTGAAAAAGTAATCAGCCCTATAGTCAGTAAAACGATGGATGATGTGGGTGTTACGAAATCATATAAGAAATTAGTGTCTAAAGCAGATTTTCTCGGTGATTACGTTGATAAAGACACTCTGGATATTGATGCGTTTGTGACGCGAAAGACAATGGATGGCTTGTTTTTAAAATTGGCTGAAGAAGAAGCAAAAATCCGTAAAGATCCTGTAGCGCGGTCAACTGACTTATTGAAGAAAGTATTCTCGCAATTTAGTTTATAAGCCTGATCATTGTGTAAGGAGTGTTGATGGGGTTTTATTCTGACGTGTTGTTCCCATGGGGCATGAATTGGGTGATGTCAGGTGAGGAATTTCAGAAACAACGTCATGCTGTGTTGCAATCCGTTAGTGGCAAGATTCTTGAAATTGGTTTCGGCTCGGGGCTTAATCTACCGCACTATCCTCAAAGCGTAAAACAACTGGTGGCGGTTGATCCAAATGCCGGCATGGGACGTTATACTCAACAACAAATGCTTAAATCAGACATTGATGTCGAGTGTAAAGTACTTGGCGGTGAATCTCTGCCAATGCCAAATGAAAGTTTTGATACGGTTGTGAGTACCTGGACGTTATGCAGTATTAAAAATATTGAGCAAGCATTACTTGAGGTAAAGCGAGTTCTTAAACCTGGTGGCCAATTTATTTTTCTTGAACATGGTTTGAGCCCAGATAAAAAAGTCAGCCGTTGGCAGCATCGTTTAAATGGCTTACAAAAAATTATTGGTGACGGTTGTCACTTAAACCGCGACATGCGACAGCTCATTGGTGATACAGGCTTTAGTGATATGGAAATAGAAAATTATTATTTCCCAAACGCGCCACGTTTCATAGGTTATATGTATCGCGGTATTGCTAAAAAATAAATCGATGACACATTTTACTTTTTCAATACAACTAAGCGCAGATGAGTATCAGAGTTTTTACACGGGTGCGGCACGAAACATTATTGTGATGAGCCATCAGGGTGTTAGCGTGCAATTCCCTGCTTCAGCAGTACGTGCGTTTGTTACCCTGGATGGTATTCACGGTGATTTTGTGATTAGCATGGATGAAAACAATAAACTAGTCGATATTCAGAGAATAATAAGTTAGAGCTTATAGCCTGCTTTGCGTAGAGCGGGCGTTAACCGCGATGGGCTAAAGCCATTAAAACGTTTTTTGCCTATTTTAATAATGGGCACACCATGACCTTTCATTTTTTTGTAATCGCGGCGTCCCCGTTCAGACTTTTCAACATCGTATTCACGAAAGGAAATATTATTTTGCTGTAACCAGCGTTTGGCTTTTTTGCAGACACCACACCAGGTGGTCGAGTAAACAATTACTTTCTCTCTCGGTGCTGAAATACCCGTTGGGCGTGACAATGTTTCATTTACCGCATCCTGTGATGGAGCATTATATGTGTTGGGCGCTGTAATGTTGACTTGTTTGGTTTTAGCCCCTTCCGGCGGTGAATCAGTAAAATGAATCCTGCCCATTTCATCTGTCCATTTATAAACTTGTGCATTGATATGCTGGGGTAAGCTTATTGACAGGAGTAACAGGCAGGTTGTCAGGAAAACTCGTTTCATATCTGCAAGCATAGCTGAAAAACCACTAAATTCCCTGCTGGCGACAGGTCGTTGACGTGATAAGATACGTCACTATGCTAGCATTCCATGATATTGATCCCGTTGCCCTCACTGTTGGGCCACTTAAAATTCACTGGTACGGTATTACCTATATAGCCGGTTTTGCTATGGCTTGGTGGTTAGGTATGCGCCGTGCAAAACAAAGCGATTCCGGTTGGAATGAGGATCAAGTTTCCGATTTGGTCTTTTATATAGCCCTTGGCTTAATCGTTGGTGGGCGGCTCGGTTATATGTTGTTTTATAACCCTTTTTTACCAGAAGGTCAGGGAAGCCAATTCTGGGAAGTGTGGAAAGGCGGTATGTCATTCCACGGTGCACTGATTGGTATTATTATCGCGGTTTGGTTATTTGCGCGGAAATATAAGAAAAAATATTTTGAAGTTGCTGATTTTCTTGCTCCCTTAACACCGCTAGGGTTAGGTTTTGGGCGAATTGGGAACTTTATTAATGGTGAGCTTTGGGGCAAGGTATCAGATGTGCCCTGGGCAATGGTCTTTCCAACCGGTGGCCCTGCAGCACGGCATCCCTCGATGCTTTACGAGTCATTTCTTGAAGGATTAGTACTATTTGTCATCTTATGGGTTTACAGCAGTAAGCCAAGGCCTGCGATGGCGACATCCGGTATGTTCCTGCTTTTCTATGGCATTTTCCGTTTTGCGGTAGAATTTGTTCGTGAGCCAGATGAGCAACTGGGTTACCTGGCATTTGATTGGGTAACGATGGGGCAGCTATTGAGCTTACCGATGGTGATTGCCGGTATTATATTGATTAAACTGGCCTACCGGCGAACACAATCTGTTTAACCATTAAAAAAATAATTAAGAGTGAGTCATGCAACAGTATCTTGATTTAATGCGCCACGTAAAAGAAAACGGTTTCCAGAAAGGTGATCGAACCGGCACAGGTACCTTGTCAGTTTTTGGCTACCAAATGCGCTTTAATTTAGCGGATGGGTTTCCTGCAGTAACGACTAAGAAGTTGCATTTTAAATCTATTATTCACGAACTTTTATGGTTTCTGAAAGGTGATACTAAAACCCAATATCTTCAAGACAACGGTGTCACTATCTGGGATGAGTGGGCATTGGATGGTGATCTCGGTCCGGTTTATGGAGTGCAATGGCGTTCATGGCCCCTGGCCAATGGAGAAACACGTGATCAAATTACTGATCTGATTGAACAAATCAAGGCGACACCGAATAGTCGTCGTTTAATTGTTTCAGCGTGGAATGTTGCTGATTTACCGGATGAAACGATTAGTCCACAAGACAATGTGAAAAACGGTAAAATGGCTTTGGCTCCTTGCCATGCATTTTTCCAGTTTTATGTTGCAGACGGGAAGTTGTCTTGTCAGTTGTACCAACGTAGTGCGGATATTTTTCTTGGCGTACCATTTAATATCGCGAGTTACGCGTTATTAACGATGATGATAGCGCAAGTTACCGGACTTGACGTCGGTGATTTTATTCATACCCTGGGTGATGCTCATCTTTACAGTAATCACCTCGAACAAGTTGATACGCAACTTGCCAGAACCCCGCATCCCTTACCCACTATGACACTTAATCCCGATGTAAAATCAATTTTTGATTTTACTTATGATGATTTTGAAGTGCACAACTACGAGAGTGATGGCCCTATTCGTGCACCCATTGCTATTTAGAGAAATATAATGAGCGAAACCCCAACTGCATACATCTTTGACATTGATGAAAGTAACTTTAATCAGGCTGTTGTAGAAAACTCCCACAAACTGCCTGTTTTAGTCGATTTTTGGGCAGATTGGTGTGAGCCGTGTAAAACCCTGATCCCTGTTTTGCATAAGTTAGCGGAAGAGCTTGCGGGTCAATTTATATTAGCCAAGGTCAATGCGGATCAACAACAAAATCTTACCCAGCAGAATGGTGTGCGTAGCTTGCCCACCGTCAAGTTGATTGTAAACGGCGAGGTGGTTGATGAATTTGCGGGTGCTGAAAGCGAAGCACATATAAGAAAGATGCTTGAACCTTATCTTGTTCGTGAGTCAGATAAACTCATGGCAGCAGCAGTGGCGGAATATGAGCAAGGCAATAATGAGGAAGCCATTAAGTTGATGAAACAGGCGGCTGATTCAGATCCAGCTAATATGCGTATTCAAATTATGGCGATGAAAGTTTTACTTGAAAATAATCGCAAAGAAGAAGCTGCAATAATATTTAGTCGCTTGCCTGCCGAGGAAAAGCAAAGCCCCGATATGCTGGCGATACAAACACAATTTGAAACTGTTAACGAAGCAGAAAGTGGTGAATTGTTGTCTTTACAGGCACGTATTGATAAAGATGAAAATGATCTGGTTGCGCGTGAAGAACTCAGTGTCATATTTGTCAATCAGGCCAGATTTGAAGCGGCATTGGAACAGTTGCTGGAAATTATGAAACGTGATCGCAGCTATAATGATGATGCGGGTCGTAAAGGTTTACTCGCATTATTTGAAACACTTGGTAGTAGTAATCCACTCGTTGGAGAGTATCGCCGCCGCATTGCGACGATGCTAAATTAACAATGAAAATCGCCTTGATTGCCGCCATGGCAAATGATCGCGTCATCGGTATTAATAATAGCCTGCCATGGAAATTACCTGCTGATATGCAGTGGTTTAGAAAACACACACTGGGTAAACCTATTATTATGGGGCGTAAAACCTTTGAGTCCTTTGGTGGCAGAACACTTCCTGAGCGAACCAATATCATTATTACCCATGATAAGCATTATCAGGTTGATGCTGATGCAGTGATTGTTCATTCAATTGATGATGCATTACAAGCTGCAGCCAATTCTGCTAGCCATGTTGAAGAAGCCATGATTATTGGCGGTGCTTCTTTTTATGAGCAAATGTTGGAACGCGCTGATCGATTTTACATTACGAAAGTAGAGGGTGAGTTTGAAGGTGATGCCTGGTTTCCTGAATATGAGCAATTTGATTGGACGGAAATAAGCAGTGAGGAACGCGCTGCGGATGAAAAAAACCCTTATAACTGTCGTTTCATTATTCTGGAAAAATAGATGTAGTTCTTACATCGTTAACTATGCTGAAAATTAACATCAGACCGGCACAAGAAAAAGATATCCCTTTTCTTGGGGGGGTAATGTATGTTGCAGCGCAGTCTCATCTTGCACAATGCCCCTGGGATGTCATCTTCGGGGAGCCGAAAAATCGTACATTAACGTTGCTACAGCGTACCCTTAAAATACCTGAGTTATATTGGTCTTACTTCGGAAACTTCTGGCTTGCAGAAGTTAATGCAAAACCGGTAGCCGCAATGTGTGCATTTGCACCAGCAGTAGAAACTGGAACTCATCTCGCTGATTTGCAATTGAGTATTTTTAGACAGAATGCAGAATATTCTGAGTCGCAAATTATGGGGGTGAGTGAACGTCTTGCTATTGCAACCCTTGGATTACCGGATGAACTTAATGATGCATGGGGAATTGAAAGTGTTGCGGTGTTACCAGAGTTTCGTGGCAAAGCGGTGGTTGATCGTTTATTCGAGAAGGTATTTGATAAAGGGCGAGCCAAAGGATTTAAACGTGCACAAATTATGTGTTTGAAAGGTAACCATCAGGCGCAGAAGACGTTTGAGCGTAACGGCTTCAAAAATGTGATGGAGAAGGAAGATGCTGCTTTTGAGAAGTTATTTGGAACAGCGGGTGCTAAATTGCTGGTGAAAAAATTATGATTTTTAAAAGTAAATAATAATGAAAACATTATCAGTCGGAAAAATCGTTTTTAAGATTGCGGTTATTATTGCAGTTGTTGAGCTGGTTATTATGCTTGTGATTAGTAATATCCCTCATCATATGGATGGTGAAAGACTGCAAATTTCATATATTGCCTTGTTGTCTCTTTTGAATGCTGTTTTGTTGGTTATTTTTGCTGCACCCTTGATTTATTTTCTGGTGGTTAAGCCTTTTGTAAAACAACGTGACAGTGCCATGAAGAAAGTGACATTGTTAGCACATTACGATCCGTTAACGGATTTGGCGAATCGACGTTTAATTGAGCAGAACTTGAGAATACTCATGGCTCATTGCGCGCGTCGTGGGATTTTTAGTGCGTTATTACTGATAGATTTAGATGACTTTAAATTGATCAATGATACTTACGGTCATGATGCGGGTGATGCAATGCTGATAGAAGTAGCGAAGCGTTTAACCGCAACATTGAGGAATGAAGATGTAGTCGGGCGAATTGGTGGGGATGAATTTGTCGTATTAATTGATCATTTGGATGAAGATGAAAATAAAGCCAAAGCTAAAGTGGCCAAGATCGCGAAGAAAGTACACAGCGTGATTAATATCCCTTTAGATTATAACGAGGCCAGCCTCAAAGTTGGGTCAAGTATTGGTATTGCACTTTTGCATACAGAACAAATCAGTATGGACGCTATTTTTAAACGAGCCGATATGGCAATGTATGAGGCGAAAAAACTGGCGACAAACCATGTTATTTTTTCCGATGAAAATGAATATTGAAGCGATTTATGTCAGTTGATTATTACCCGCAACGTATAATTTGTTTAACCGAAGAAACCACTGAAATGCTTTATCTGCTCGGGGAGCAGGATCGTATTGTTGGTATTTCAGGTTTTACGGTTCGTCCTCCACAAGCACGTAAGGAAAAGCACAAAGTAGCCGCGTTCACTTCGGCAAAAATAGACAAGATTCTTGATCTTAAACCTGATCTGGTTTTAGGTTTTTCTGATTTACAGGCGGATATTGCGGCTGAGTTGATACGTCACGGTATTAATGTGCATATTTTTAATCAACGTTCGGTATCAGAAATATTGGGTATGGTACTCACTTTGGGCGCAATGGTCGGCTGCCAGGAGAAAGCTGAACAGTGGGTTAGTGGCATTGAAAATAAAATTCGTGAGATGAAAAATGAAGTTGCGACACGCAAGCTGAAACCAACGGTCTATTTTGAAGAATGGTATGACCCGATTATTACGGGTATTCAATGGGTATCTGAACTGATTGTGATCGCTGGCGGTCAAGAGTGCTTTCCTGAATTAGCCAATGAATCACTGGCAAAGAACCGAATTATCGCTAATCCTTTGGATGTCGCAAAACGAAACCCGGATATTATTATTGGTTCATGGTGTGGTCGAAAATTCAGACCGCAGCATGCGGTAGAAAGAGCTGGCTGGGAAGATGTTGCTGCAGTAAAACATAATCAAATCTTTGAAATTAAGTCAGCCAATATTTTGCAACCAGGACCGGCAGCATTAACAGATGGTTTGGATGAAATAAAAAGAATTATTGATAATTGGCTGGTTGCTCACTAACGGATTACTTACGTAGTCCCTTTGTATAGTGATACTGATTTTAAAAATGTGGTATATAGTTAGCACAACTACATTCAGGATAAGCAAAATTTAATGTCGCACACAATACAATGGGAAGATAAGGGTGTTTACTGGAAATATTCCGGTGATGTTTCTGGAAAGGAAATATTTGATGCCAGTGAGGTTATCTATGGTGACCCACGATTTGATAATCTTGAATATAAACTGGTTAATTTTCTGGATGCTTCATCGGTGAATATGACCGATGAAGAAATTGCCAGAATTGCTTTTCAGCATAAGGCTGCAGAAATTTCTAACCCAAGGGTTAAGAATGCGATTGTTATGGTAGCTGAAGTGGAGATAGCAGAAAAGTTCGCAACATTCTTTACTGATTCTCGCTGGGAAGTGCAGATTTTTCAGGATATGGAATCGGCAGATCGTTGGTTAGGAAGGCAGTCTTCCTGAATGATTAGAACTTCTTGATTTGTGGGCAATCAATGCTAAATATCTGACAGTCATCCAGGCGTAGAGCAGTAAGTCGATCACCCCATAAACAACCGGTATCAATAGGGTAGATACGGTCACTCGAAATACTTCCCAGGGTTGACCAATGCCCGAATACGATTCTCATATCTTTGCTTTTTCTATTGGGTACATCGAACCAGGGCATAAGTCCTTGTGCCTGGCTGCCTGGTTTACCCTTTTCTTCCAGTGATAATTTACCGTCAACATCACAGTAACGAAGTCGTGAAAAACAGTTGGTTATAAAACGCAGTCTATCCCAACCGGTAAGTTGTTCATCCCAGACATCAGGCTGATTGCCATACATACGATCCAGAAATTCTACGTGTTGGTCTGATTGTAGTACTGTTTCAATCTCATGAGCGGAGGCTTGTGCGGTTGTCAGATCCCACTGGGGAGGCAAGCCTGCGTGAATCATGGTGAAGTTAAGGTCAGCATCATGATGCAATAACGGTAGATGACGTAACCAATCAACCAGTTCTTCACGATCTTCTGCATGAAGAACATCATCGATATTGTCGTTACGATGGTATTGTAAATGTCCGTTAGCGACCGCAAGGGTGTGAAGATCATGATTCCCGAGCACGCTGATAGCGGCATCGCCAAGGCTTTTAACAAACCGAAGCACCTTGAGTGAGTCAGGGCCACGATTAACCAGATCACCGACTAACCAGAGTTTATCGATGGCTGAATCAAAATTAATATGTTTGAGAAGACGTTGCAGTTCGTCATGACATCCCTGGATGTCACCGACAGCATAAGTTGCCATTAGTGCAATGCGTTTGGTGCAGCGGAGAGCATGAAATGAGGGATCTCAGCATCAAATTCGACACCATCATCAGCTAGCATCTGGTATGAGCCATTCATATCACCCACGGGAGTTTCAAGTACGGTACCACTGGTATAGCGAAAGCCTTCACCCGGATTTAAGTGCGGTTGCTCGCCGATAACACCATCACCCTGAACTTCTTCGCTTTTGCCATTTGCATGATTGATAAACCAATGACGGGTTAATAATTTGGCAGCAATATTACCTTCATTTTTAATCGTGATGGTATAGCTAAAGACATAACGGTTTTGATCTGGCGTGGATTGCTCCGAAATGAAATTGGTTTCAACATCCACGGCTATTTTATAATCGGTTTCTGAACTCATTACTTTTACTCAAAATTTATAAACGGCTGGCAGCCAGAGCGGCGCCCATTAATCCAACATTAGCATTCATGACAACACGTACCGGCATCACCTCGGTGAGTTTAACCATGCGACCTTTGGCATTAAAGCTCGTGGTTAAGGTGCCATCCTTGAGTTTGTCTATAATTTTGGGCGCAATACCGCCGGCAA
Organism: Gammaproteobacteria bacterium; assembly: GCA_027006175.1. GTDB lineage: Bacteria > Pseudomonadota > Gammaproteobacteria > AKS1 > AKS1 > Sulfuriflexus. Next base: position 47,174 of record JALTKS010000001.1, on the reverse strand, counting down.
TATAGACGCCCCCTGCAGACATACAGGTTAGTGCAAGATTGCCTGCTTGTTGGCCATAGATTTTAGCAAAAAGATGCATCGCCTGCGAAGCGATTTCATCACTGCCTTCTAAACCGGCAATAGACACTGCAGCGGCAGGATCGCCCGTCGTCATGGCTTCTTTCATAGCATCACTTTCAGCGGCTGGATTTTGGTCTCGCAGGAATTCATAAATATTGACCAGACCACGACCACAACAGACCCGTTCATAGGAGACATGACCAAAACGCTCTATCAGATAACTGAGTAATGCTATTTGTTGTTCATCAACGGGGGCGAAATCACAGTGACCGCCTTCAGAAGACATTACTTCGTAATGATCGTCCTGCCAGACCAAAATACCTTGCCCGAGGCCTGTACCTGCCCCTATTAAGGCACAAGGAGCTTGTTTCGCCGGTTTTCCTGCCTGTAGCTCAACAATGTCATCATCGTCCAAGGCTTCAAGACCATAGCCGACAGCGGCAAAGTCATTGATTAAACGTACTTTCGGGATACCCAGTGTGCTTTGCATTTTATCGGCATCGAGTTCCCATCCCAGATTAGTGACCCAACCGAGACGCCCCGTTACCGGACCGGCAATGCCAAAACAGGCGCTATGCAATGCAACGGTTCCTTTATCCTGAATGACTTCAGTGAGGAACTCGCTGACCATATCCGTTAAATCACTATAGTCGGCGCTGACATAACGGTGTTCATGAACAATTGTTTTACTGCCGTTATCGAATTTGGATATTTGTAAGAGTGTTTTGGTTCCACCAATATCACCAGCAAGAATGAGCATGTTGAGCATCTCCTTTATTCTTTTTAAGTCCATCTTTCCTGACCATAACACAGCTCTGTTCAGGCGCAAATTAGCCTTAAGTGCCAGCAAAATGTGAGGCTATTCACAGTTTCAACAATTTTACCGCCATCCATGCTCCAGGAAGAATGAGACTGAGCCGATATAGATTACAAGAACTTACAGGGCTTTATTTAGCGATCAATGGCTTAGAGGTGAGTGGATTGTGGACTAGGTCCGGTTTGGCTGTGACGAGTATCTCGGACATGCAGGCTGGAAAATCGGAAACTAGCGCCATTGTAAATTACCGCAGCGGTGGTTTAAGGAGATAATTATGTACAAACGTAAATCAAAACCTGATCTGATGTTTTTATTAACCGTTTTTGTGTGTCTAGGTGTATTAGTGACGGCAACAGTGAGTGCAGCAGAAACAACCAGGCAAGGTTGGGCAGTGACGATTAGTTCAGAAACCAATTGCCCACAGACGATTGGTGCATGGCAGACCTGCGCAGGTTGGCAGGAGCTGACCAACGAAACACAAGCCAATTTGCAACGTGCTTCAATCAGTTTTGCTCATGAACAGCGTCCTGATTTAGGGATTGTTTGGTATTATTCTCAAAAATCACTCAAAAATACCAAATATATCAATGATGTATCTTTGTCAGGATTTAATACTGCTGGTTACTCTGATAGTCAGTCGAATGGTCAATTTGGCGTTGCGGTAAGACAACAATATCGCCATTTTGGGTTTAGTGTCGGTATTGAGTCGGATCAAGCCTTACCGTTAAATAATCAAGCCGTATTATTTTTTGGTGTGAGTAACCGTTGGTAGATGGTAGAATCGCCTGTTAATAGTCATTCATTAACAGGTTAGAGCAGATTTCATGGCAAATCCCATTCGAGTCGGCGTCGTTGGCGTTGGTTATCTAGGTAATATTCACGCAAAGATTTACTCAAATATTCCAGGTGTTGAGCTGGTTGGTGTAGTGGATGTTGATCGCAGCAATGTCGATAAAGTGGCCGCAGAGTATGGTTGTGAAGGTTATACCAACGCAGCCGATCTGATTGGTAAAGTCGATGCAGTGAGTATTGTTGTACCCACCTCCTTACATCTTGAAACCGCACGGCCTTTTCTTGAAGCTGGCGTGCATATGCTAATGGAAAAACCCTTAGCACCTTCCTATGAAGAATCACTTGAGTTAGTTGAGCTTGCTGAGAAGTCAGGCGTGTTATTCCAGGTGGGTCATTTAGAGCGTTTCAATGGCGGTGTCATGGAGCTTGCCAAGCGTGTTAATAAACCACGTTTCATGGAAGTGACACGCATCGGTCCGTTTGTTGCGCGAGCCACAGATGTTGATGTCGTGACCGATTTAATGATTCACGATATTGATATTGTGATGTCATTAGTCGGTGAGCCAATTTCAAATATCTCGGCGGCAGGCACGCCAGTGATTACTGATCACATCGATATCGCTAATGCCCGGCTTGAATTTGCCAATGGTGTGGTAGCGAATGTCACAGCAAGCCGTATTTCAAACAAACAGCAACGTCGTATTCGCGTGTTTGAACAAGAACATTATTACGGTCTGGATTACACCAACCAACAAATTACGGTTGCCAGCACCAAGCCAGCGGCAGAGGGCGAAGACTTCCCAAGTGTGGTTTCTGAAGAGCTCGAGATAGAACCACGTTTGCCCCTTAACCATGAGTTAGAAGTGTTTATCGATACAATTAATAATGGTGGTACACCGTTAGTGACGGGACGTGTTGCATTAGAAGCCGTTCGTGTCGCACACATTATTAAGGAGAAAATCACAGCATGTCAGTCGTAAACGATCCTATTCCATTTCTTGATTTATCGGCTGAATATAACGAGCTGGAAGCGGAGTGGTTTGCTGCCATTCATGAAACTGGTCAAACCGGGCGTTATATTTTAGGCCCGAATGTACAGGCGTTTGAAGAAGAACTCGCTGAGCATGTTGGTTCAACGTATGCGGTCAGTTGTGCGAATGGTACGGATGCCTTGATGTTGTCTCTGCGCGCCTTAGGCGTTGGTCCTGGCGATGAAGTGATTACAACGCCATATACTTTTTACGCAACGTCAGAAGTGATTAATCTGGTTGGGGCAACGCCGGTGTTTGCAGATATTTTGCCAGACTGTTTTACGATTGACCCTGCCAGTATTAAAGAAAAAATTACCGCTAAAACCAAAGCCATTATGCCGGTACATATTTTTGGTCATCCCGCTCGTATGGATGAGATCAACATGATTGCCAGTGAGCATGGACTCGCCGTTGTTGAAGATGCGGCACAGTCTTATGGTGCGGATTTAAATGGTAAACGAGTCGGTAGTCTTGGAACGACCGGTGGTTTTAGTTTTTACCCAACCAAGGTATTAGGTTGTTACGGTGATGGTGGGATTATTACTACCAGTGATGAAGCAGTCGTTGAATCAATTAAAAAGCTGCGGAATCATGGTGCCAGCGCACCGTTTATGCATGACGAAGTCGGTTATAACAGCCGTCTTGATGAAGTGCAGGCGGCCTTACTTCGCATTAAATTACGTAAGTTAGATGCAGACGTTGCCAAACGTCGTGCGGTTGCGGCACGTTACACTGAATTATTTGCCGGCACTGCCGTGACAGCACCGACTCTCCCTGAGAATGGTGGGCATGCCTTTAACCTTTATACGGTTCGTATGCCGGATCGTGATCGGGTTCGTGGCGTTTTGAATGAGAATGGCATTCCTAGTTCACATTGTTATCCATTAGGGTTGCACTTACAGGATGTTTACAAGGATCTAGGTTATAAAGTGGGTGACTTGCCCGTTTGTGATAAAGCCAGTACAGAAGCCTTGTCACTGCCGGTTTACCCAGCCATGAAAATGGAACATGCTGAACGGATTGCAGCAACAATTATTGAAGCGATTGGATAATACTATGAGACTGATTCTTGCAATTTTACTTCCGTGGGTGCAATTTTTTACAATTGGTAAACCGATAGCAGGTATTTTCTGTTTGTTGTTACAACTAACATTGATTGGTTGGATACCGGCTGCGATTTGGTCAGTGTATGCGTTGAGCCAATATAATACAGATAAGAAAATAGCCGCCGCGACAGGTCGTTCGCCAGAATAGTATTAACTATCCAGCAGGTTGCTCAGGTTTACAAATTCCTCAACGGACAGTGTTTCAGGTCGGCGTTTGGGATCAATGCCAACGGATTCAATTTGTTCTACCTCGAGTAATGTCCGTAGACAATTCCTTAAGGTTTTACGTCGCTGAGAAAAGGCTTGTGTGACAAGGTTTGCCATGGCCTTTTCATCGTTTGCCACAAAAGGTAGTTCAGCGTACGGCGTTAGTCGTACAATGGCCGATTCTACCTTAGGGCGTGGCTCAAAGGCTTCAGGCGGCACAATAAACAATTTCTCAACCTTACAACGATATTGCACCATAATCGTGAGCCTGCCGGATTGGCCGCCACCCGGCTCTGCTGCCATTCTCTCTACGACTTCTTTTTGTAGCATAAAGTGCATGTCTTTAATCACGCCGGCATAGGACAATAAATTAAAAATCAGCGGTGTCGATATATTGTAAGGCAGGTTGCCGACCACCCGTAGTGGCTGCTCATTTTCGATTAAGTGGCTAAAATCAAATTTCAACGCATCTGTATTGTGAATCGCCAGGCCGGGATAACGGCTTTTTAATAGTTCCAGGCCAGTAATGAGATCGCGATCAAGTTCAATCACTTCCAGTTTGTTGACCAGTGGAAGAATTTCACGTGTTAAAGCAGCTTGCCCTGGACCAATTTCAACAATTTTATCGTCAGCCTGAATACCGATTGATTGCACAATACGATCAATGACGTGGTCATCGGTAAGAAAGTTTTGTCCAAATCTTTTCCGTGCTTTGTGTTGCAATGGGGAAGCCTTATGAATTCAGTTCAGGCATGATAGCAATGGCGGTGCTGATAGCAACATCTAAACTGCCTGAATCAGCTTTTCCTGTGCCGGCGAGCTCCAGGGCAGTGCCATGATCCACAGACGTACGAATGATTGGGAGCCCCAGCGTAATATTCACAGCACGTCCGAAGCCCATGTGTTTGAGAACAGGTAGACCTTGATCATGGTACATCGCGAGGACTGCATCGGCATTGCTTAAGTTTGAAGGTGTAAAGAGCGTATCAGCCGGTAATGGTCCAATTAAATTCATCCCTTGTTGGCGTAATTTTTCGAGTAAGGGAATAATGATGTTGATTTCTTCGTTACCGAGATGCCCATCTTCGCCTGCATGCGGATTGAGACCACAGACTAAAATACGGGGATTGGCTATTTTAAATTTAGAAATCAGATCTTGATGCAATATGTTTAAAATAAGGTCAAGTTTGTCATGGGTAATATTTTCAGCGACCTTGTGTAAAGGAAGATGGGTTGTTGCCAGGGCAACGCGTAAACCTTCAGTGGCTAACATCATGACCGGGGTTTTTATTTTGCACAGATCAGCGAGAAATTCGGTGTGGCCCGTAAAATTGACACCGGCATTATTAATATTGCCTTTATGAATAGGTGCGGTGACCATTGCCGAGAACTCATTGTTCAGGCAGCCTTGCGTTGCGCGTTCCAGCATTTTTAAAACGTAGTGAGCATTTTCAGCATTTAAAGATCCGGCTGAACAATCATGCGGCATGGGAATATCAAGAAGGCAATGATGACCCGCACGAGGTGCCTGTTCAGGATCATAGTCAGTCAGGTCAATATTAATGCCTAATTGAGTGGCACGTTGTTGAAAAAGTTTACGGTTACCAAGAATGACCGTTTCAACGGGATGGTCATGGTTAGCGAGCAAGCATAGATCAGGTCCGATCCCGGCTGGTTCGCCGCTGGTGAGTGCAATGCGATGGACATGAGTCATAGCAAGGGAGCATCGTTGGTGATGATAAGTCGTGAACCTTAAATATCGTTAAGACGATATTCCACGAAGGCTTCATCGCGTATGCGTCTTATCCAGGCCTGGCTCTCATCTTCAGTTTTACGATCACGAATAAATTTACGAGCCTTACTGCGAAGGAATGATTCAGTGTCATCATACTCACGACGATCAAGTGTTTGTACAATATGCCAGCCAAATTGAGTTTGAAATGGTTGGCTTATTTGACCAGGTGCCAATTTATTCATTTCTTCTTCGAATTTGGGAACTAAGGCGCCAGGACTACTCCAACCCAAATCGCCGCCTCGTGCTGCTGAACCGCGATCATCGGAATGAGCGCGTGCGAGTGCTGCAAAGTCTTCGCCACCCTCCAGTCTGATGAGCAGTTGCTGCAAACGTGTTTTAGCATCTTCATTGGAGGTTAATTCGTTTCTACGAATAAGAATATGTCTGGCTAATGTTTGTTTAACTACATGTCGTCGTTGTGCACCGCGTACATCGGATAACTTGATGATATGAAAGCCACTCGGGCTTCGGATGGGATCACTAATATCACCTTTTTGCATCTTGGTTGCGATATCAACAAAGATAGATGGTAGTTGAGCAACTTTACGCCAGCCCAGGTCACCACCTTCAAACGCTTTTTGACCGTCTGAGGTAGCAGCAGCGACCTGGTTAAAAGAATTTCCCAAGCGAAGGTCTTTAACCGCTTGATCTGCTTTAGCCTGTGCCGCTTCAACTTGTTCAGCACTCGCTGCCTCGGGTAAAGAGATCAAGATATGACTTAGACGATATTCTTTGTTGTTGTCAGCACTGTTTTTGTTGGTGGAAAGAAAGTTATCAATCTCTTGTTCGGTGACACTAACGCGCTGTTGGATACGGCGTTGCATCAGGCGACTAATAATCATTTCTTTGCGAATATCTTCACGAAAGACACTGTAATCAAAACCATCACTTTCAAGGGCCGAGCGAAATTGTTCAAGGCTCATATTGTTTGTGTTGGCAATACGGTTAATGGAGGCATTGAGTGTTTTGTCATCAATGCGAATACCGCCACGTTCAGCTGCCTGTAATTGAAGGTGACTAATAACGAGGCGTTCAAGAACCTGACGTCGAAGCACGTTTTCAGCAGGTATTTTTGTGTTGCGCTGTAACAGCTGGGCTTTGACCGTTTTAAGCCGATTATCTAATTCGCTATTGAGAATGACGTCATCGTTGACAATAGCAACAATACGATCAACGGTGGATATTGCGGCATTTGCCGACAAAGAAGATAAAAATAATAATAAAAACAATAAACTACGTTTCATGGTGCTCACTACTCTAGAAAATATCGTTATCACTCGATTGTTCACGATCATAACCTAGAATACCACGTCCAAGGAACTTTTTGACCTTATCGCCAAAGCTGGTTAATCCCTTGAGTTCAAGCTGCATCATGAGGGCAAAGTTCTCGCCGGATTGGTTTAAATCATTGATGTACTCACGTCCAACAACACGCACGATCCAACAGCAGTTTTCATACTCAAGCCCGGCAAACGCATCGATGGTTCTTTTTCTGTCTATGGCGTAATTCCAGCGACTCACTGCACTTAACTTCTTCGTAATAGGCCAGTTCACAGACAAGTCAGTTTGCTCCAGAAGGCTACGGCGTTGGCGGTAGGAGAAATTAACAATATGGTTATCCTGAGACTGATAACGAACTGATACAACGCCTTTTTCAGTTTCGTTATTATTCGGATCCCATTGAATTCCTGCACGCGCACTTAAATTACGCGTAAAGCGCCCGGTGACTTCAGCAACGATATCCGAGGTACGGTCTTTTTCGATGATGCCATTTGGCAATGTCACTTCACGATCCTGAAAATAGTAAATTTGACCGATGCTGGCAGAAGCACGTTCGATACCGGATGATTTATCAATAAAGCGAGTGGTCAGCGCGGCGGTTAGCTGATTGGCATCGCCGATACGATCAGCACCACTGAAGCGGTTTTCACGGAACAGTTGATCAAAGCTGAAATCAAATAAACCACTGTCAAAGACAACACTTTGACCGGTTCGATCGATGATGAGATTATTTTGATTTCGTTTAGGAACGTTTAAGTAGTATAAACGTGGTTCCAGTGTCTGGGTCATAGAGCGGCCACCAATGCTTGTGTCGCGATCAAAATACAAACCACTATCAACACTGAATATAGGCACGCTACGATCGGGCGAGCTGTTCACGCCTGCCAGTGTGTCCTGTAAATTATATTTGGTGTAACGCAGGCCCAGTTTTGGCGTGATATACCCATAGCTATTGCGTAATGGCAAACTAATGGTTGGTAAAATATCAAAGCGGCTACCGGTGACACTGCCTTCACGGTTGAAATAAACCGCTTCAGCACGTAGCCCATAATCCAGGCCAAACTTTCGGTCCGGCAGGTTTGCGTTAAAGACAACCTGGGGTAAACGCTCATAAGGGCGGCTCGAACTTGGGATCGTATTATCAATGGTTTGATATCCCTGCAAGAGACCTGAAACGCTCCAGAAATCACCGGAATAGCTAGCGCCTACACGACGTTCTAAATGGGTAATACTGGAGAGTCGAATATTGTTACCCAGATCTTCAAAGTAATCATCATCTGATACAGAGTTAATATTTGCATTCACACGGAATCGAGGAGTGATGGCCGTGGTGTTTTTGTATGAGAAGAGGTAGCGATCTTCATCATTATATTCATTGTCACTTGATAGATATTCACCGGAGATGCTGCCTTTGCCTTTTTTGCTGAGGTAGCGGTATTCACCTCTTAGCTGTAAGCCACGGTTAGCAAGGATACGTGGCGTAAGGGTCGCATCACGGTTAGGTGCAATATTCCAGTAGTAGGGAATAGAGAACTCGGCACCTGATTCTTCAGAACTACCAAAGCTTGGAGCAAGAAAACCGGACTTGCGGCGGTCATCTAGCGGGAAGGTCATTCTTGGCGCATAGAAGAAAGGAATGCCTTTGAAATTAATTGATACATTTTTCGCAACGCCGACACCTTCATCATGCTTGAGTTTGATTTTATCGGCGTTCAGGTACCAGTCATTATTACCCGTTGGGCAGGTAGTATAAGTGGTGTTGTTTAAACTGGTTGTATTGTTGGTGCCATCACGACTAAGTTTTTCTGACACCCCACGACCATGTTTGTCATAGAGATCAAACTTTGCATTCGTAACCGTGGTTTTATCATCCTTGAAATTAAGCAGAATTTTGTCACCGTGAATTGAAATACTGCTGTCGTCTAACGAAGCATTACCGTTTGCATTAGCAAGTTCGGCATCACGGTCATAATCGACAGCATCGGCAATCAGTGTTTGATCTGCGCGGGTAATAACGACATTACCTTTAAAACTGGATTTTCCTTCCTTAGCAAGATCAGCGCTATCCGCAGATAATTTAATTTCAGCATTGGCGCGCTCTTGAGCGCTGGCTTTTGGTTTTGCCGCACCTTCAACAGGAGGACATAATGCCCACGGGTCATCACCTTTTTTTGAAATAGTGGCTACGGATTCTGCGGCAACGGGTGCGGCAGGTTGAAGTGTCGGCTCTGGCTCTGCAACAACCGGTGCAACAGGTTTAGGTGCAGGCTCTGGCTCAGGTTCTGCAACAACCGGTGCAACAGATTTAGGTGCAGGCTCTGGCTCAGGTTCTGCAACAACCGGTGCGGCAGGTTGAGGTGCAGGCTCTGGTTCAGGTTCTGCAACAATCGGTGCGACAGGTTTAGGTGCAGGCTCTGATTCTGATCTTGCCGGTAAACTTTCAGCAGGTGGCGTAATAGGGCCATTCGGCAAGCTAATAAATTCTGGCGTGACAACAGGTTGTTTTGGTGTAGCAACACCACCATTACATTCCCAGCTGCCATTTGCTAATTGAATACAGTCCCAACCGGTTGCATCTGCTGCATGCACAACAGGCATATGCCATAGCACAAGGCTAGAGCCGAGCAGGCAAATAAGTCGTTTAGGAGCTTGTTTCACGTCGCGTCTGTCTTTCTTTTTTAGTATTCATGCTAATTTGCCCCGCGCAAAAATTCGTGGGGCCGACTAAAATCGCATAGAATGGCTTTAGCATCAAATTTATATTAAGGATAATTCAAGATTGTGGTAGAAAAAACATCTAACCATCTGATTAATCAGATAATTTTAATTGCGGCTGTTTTTGTCATTAGTGTCGTGATTGTTGCGCTATTGTTCTGGACTGCGCCTGAGAACAAGCCAGAAGCCCAACCGCTGACCGCAGTGAAGGTGACAGCCTTGACGATGCATGCCGATACCCTTGAACCGTATGTCAGTGTGACAGGTCGGCTGCAACCAGCCAATCGTGCTTTATTACGCTTTGAGATAAATGGTCAATTAGATGAGCGTTTAGTTGAGCCGGGACAGTCGGTAAAGGCGGGTGATGTCCTTTTACGTTTGTCAGATGCCGATGCTCGTGATGCCCTTGCAGAAAAACAAGCTCGTTTGGAAATGGAGACCGCTGCGATAAAACGTGATCGCCGCTTGCTTGAGATTGCAGCGAAAGATGTTGTGTTACAACAGCAGGAAGTCAAACGGTTACAAAAATTACGTTCAGAATCGTTGGTTTCAAGTTCAAAACGTGACCAGACGAAACAGAAATTATTACAATTACAGTCGAATCAGGCGCAATTACAATACAGTGTTGAGACCGCGCAGGCGCGTTTGAAATCGGCTCGTGCTGCGCAGGCACGCGCCGCCAGAAATCTGCAGCGTACCCGATTACAAGCGCCATTTGATGGCACAGTGAACGCGGTAAATACGGAAGTCGGTGATTACGTGACACCGAATGTTGTGTCAGTTGAATTAGTTGACCTTGAAAATATCGATCTTTATGTTGAGGTGACAGGCGAGGTGGCTGCGGCAATTTCCTTGCAGCAAAAGGTCAATGTTGAGGTCAACGGAAGCGCTTACAGTGGCACAGTCATTGCGCTGAGAAGTGATCCGGACCCGGGAACGTTCACACATGCCATTAGAATACGTCTGGAGAGTAAAAACGTATTACCGGGTACGCTCGGCACGGTTGATTTACCCCTTCAAATACAGCGTTCCGTGCTGGCTGTGCCGGTGAGTAGTCTCCTGCAGGAAGAAGGGCGTCATTATGTTTTTGTCATCAAATCGGGTCGATTGGAACGGCGTGAGGTACAGCGAGGTATCCGCAATAAAGACCGTATTGTGGTTGAATCTGGCTTACAGGAAGGCGAACAAATTGTCGCGCGTGATATTGCCGCATTAACAGATGGGCAAACTGTCGAGATGGTTAAATAAAACCGCATGTTCCTTATTCGTTTTAGTATTAATAACCCTCTCTTAACCAACATGCTGTTGGTGATTATTTTTATTATGGGAGTGTTGTCGTGGAGCGCAATGCCACAGGAAATGTTTCCCAATATTCAGTTAGATAAAGTGCGTATCAGCACAAGTTTTGAAGGTGCCGCACCAGAAGAGGTGGAACGACAGGTAACCTTACCGATTGAAGAAGAGTTTGATGGTGTGGCCGATATTGATGTGGTCACTTCCACCAGTCAGGAAGGTGTTTCCAATATACTTATCAAGTTAAAGCCTGGATCGAATGTTGATGATTTTCTCAATGATGCGCGTGAACGTGTAAATAGAATTACCGATTTGCCCGAGTTGGCGGATGATCCCGAAGTGGTTCGTCTGGAAGCAAGGTTTCCTGTTATCAGTGTGGCGCTTTACGGGGAGATTGCGCGTGGTGAATTGTATGCACAGGCAGATCATATTAAACGTCGTTTACTTCAATTACCTGGTGTGGCGGGTGTTGGCGTAGCCGGTGATCGGGATTGGGAATTATGGGTAATAGTCAACCCTGAGCGTCTGGCCGCGCGTAATATCGCTTTGGCGACAGTGATTAAATCCGTTCGAGATAATCTGGATGATACGCCGGGTGGTTCGATTCGTTCGATTGAAGGAGATATTTTATTACGTGGTAAAGGCGTACAGCCTGAGCCAGAAAAAATTGCAGGTATTGCATTACGTACCAATAAGAACGGCGGTCAATTACTGTTAAAAGATATTGCTGATGTGCAATTACGGCACGAAGAAGCGAAAACGCTAGGGCGTTTTAATGGCAAGCCTTCGGTGAATTTAACGGTGACAAAAACCGCAGAGGCTTCAACCATTGTTGTGTCAGACAAGGTCAAACAACTGGTTGAACAGTTGCGTACTGAATTACCGACCAGTCTTGAATTAGGTTTGTTTAGTGATTTATCTATCTACGTTAGAACCCGATTAAACACGGTTAAGTCATCAGGACTGGTGGGGCTGGTGCTGGTGTTGTTATCGCTGTATTTATTCCTGAATTTTCGTGTTGCGGCGATCACGGCAATGGGTATCCCGGTTTCATTTTTGTTTGCCATTGCAATGATTTATTACTTTGATTACACCATTAATATGGTGTCGTTATTTGCCTTCCTTATCGCCCTTGGCATGATTGTGGATGACGCGATTATTGTGACGGAAAATGTTTATCGACACATGGAAGAAGGCATGCCTCATTATCAGGCAGCAAAAGTGGGTGCGAGTGAGGTTTTCTGGCCGGTGATTGCATCAACCACCACGACTATCGCGGCATTTCTGCCTATGTATGCCATAGGCGGAACCTTGGGGGCGTTTATTGCGGTCATACCGGCGGTCGTCAGTTTTGCTTTGCTCGGCTCTCTATTGGAGGCATTTGGCGTATTGCCATCGCATGCCGCTGAAATGTTACGGGTAGAGAAAAGTAATCATTCACGCTGGGTAAACTGGTCAGCGTTGCTTAAAAAATATTTAAGTCTATTACGTTGGTCAATTATTCATCGTTATTTAGTCTCAACCATTACATTATGTGTGCTGTTAATAGCGATTGTTTTTTCAGTAACGCGCGTGCCGTTCCAATTATTCGGACACGTTAATATTGGCCAGTTCTTTGTCAATATTGAAGCGCCCAGTACCTATAGTCTGGATGACTCAAAGCGCCTGGCGGTGCAGGCTGAACTTGCGGTTAAGGACGTTATTAAAGACGATGAATTAAAAACCATGCTCACTAATGTGGGTGTGAGCATTATTGATTTTAACCGGTTCCGTTTTGGTAGCCACTATATTCAGTTAGTGGTGGATCTTGAAAAACAAGCACCTCAAGGTTTTATTGAACGTTGGGTAACGCCACTGGTGAATTTGAAATTTAGTCATGAAGGTTCACGAGAACGTTCTGCCGATGAAATCATCAATGTGGTACGACAACGTTTAGCCTCGGTATCAGGTATTCAACGGCTGTCGATTTTACGCCCTCAGGGTGGGCCAGCCGGTTCAGATATTGAAGTGGGTGTGCGCGGAGCAGACATTAAAATACTGCATGACGAATCTATAGCCATTCGCGATTACTTGCGAGGTATTCCGGGGATTAATGATGTCAGCCAGGATCTGGAAAGCGGCAAGCTGGAGTATCACTACAGCCTGAATGATCGTGGTCGGCAGCTTGGTTTAACCCAAAAAGATCTGGCAGATGCGGTTCGCAGTGGTTTCCTAGGTCTTGAAGTGACGTATGTGACCTGGCAAGAAAAGCGGATTCCTGTGCGGGTTATTTATCCTGAAAGTTGGCGACATACATCGTCACAGTTAGAAAAATTACGAATTACCCTGGCGCAAGGCGGATCTGTTTATTTAGGCGAGGTGGCGAATATTGATGTTGGCCGTGGATTGAATGTGGTGAACCGCCGTGATGGCAGACGTTTGGCAACTGTCACGGCTGAAGTGGACAGTGATATTTTAACGCCACTTGAAGCGAGTGATTTAATTCGCGATAAATTTGCTGATCTTGAAAAACGACGTCCGGGTTATTCATTGGTGTTTTTAGGGGAGAAAAAAGAAGCCTCCGATTCTATTTCTGATATGAAGCGAGCGGGTATTATTGCGCTTGCGATTATTTATTTTATTTTAGTGGCTTTATTCCGTTCATTATTAGACCCATTGGTGGTGATGTTCGCGATTCCGTTTGGCATTATCGGCGTGATTGTAGGGCATGTGATGTTTGGATATAACCTGCAGTTTTTATCATTAGTGGGTTTCCTTGCTTTAAGCGGGATCGTCGTGAATGACTCCTTGATTCTGATCGACTTTGCCAAGAAAGTGAGAAAACAGGGTTGGGATCGGTTTGATGCGGTGGTTGAAGCAGGGCGAGTACGGGTACGCCCTATTTTATTAACCACCATCACTACCTTTTTGGGTATCTCGCCTTTGATCTTTTTTGCCTCAGGGCAAACCGCCTTTTTATCACCCATGGCTGTGAGCCTTGGTTTTGGCTTGGTGTTCGCAACGGTATTAATACTGGTTGTATTGCCGTGTTTTTATTTAATTGCTGATGATATTCGAAGCCATACTTGTCGTTTTATGCGTGGCTTATTAAATCAACCTGAACCCGAGGATCCTCATGCGGCGATGTGTTTGGTGAGTGATCGACCTACTGAGAAAGAAGAGTAATTTTTATGAGTGAACGAATAAGGCAGCTAAAGGATTGGTTGCAACAACAAACGGGTCAGAACTGTGCCTTAACACCGGCATCAAGCGATGCCAGTTTTCGCCGATATTTTCGTATTCAGCTTGAGCAGGGCAGCCGTATTGTTATGGATGCACCGCCTGAACAGGAAGATTGTCGCCCCTTTATTCATGTAGCCGATTTGCTTCGTCAAGTCGGGCTCAATGCGCCAGAGGTTTTGGCAGAGGATCTGCAATCCGGTTTTTTATTATTAAGCGATCTCGGTAATACAACTTATTTGAATGTATTAAATTCAGACACAGTTGAACAGCTGTATGGCGATGCGCTCGCGGCACTGATTACGATGCAAGCCGGTGTTGATACGGTATCAGCCAATTTGCCCGAATATGATGCTGCGTTACTACAAACAGAATTAAATTTGTTTAAAGACTGGTATCTTGAAAAGCACTGTGGTGTCAGTCTTAACGCGGAACAACAAGCCATTTGGCAAGCAAGCTGCGACATACTGATTACGTCAGCCTTGCAACAGCCTACTGTTTGCGTACACCGCGATTACCATTCGCGTAATTTAATGCAGGTGGACAACGGGCATAACCCGGGGGTTCTTGATTTTCAAGATGCGGTGACAGGGCCGGTGACTTATGATCTGGTGTCATTATTGCGCGATTGTTATATCAGCTGGCCGAGAGCACAGGTTGAAAAATGGGTAGCAGATTTTTATGTGCAAATTACAGCCTCGGGCATGATGGATGCCGGTAGCGTGAGCAAACAGCAATTTATGACGTGGTTTGATCTCATGGGGGTACAACGACACCTGAAAGCCATCGGGATTTTTGCGCGACTGTTACACCGTGATGATAAAGAGGGGTATGTGAAAGATATTCCGCGTACCTTAAGCTATGTTTTAGAGGTATCAGAACGCACAGATGCGTTGCAGGCATTTTATCAATTATTAGTTAGTTTAAATTTACCGGATCGAACTGCATAAGGTTTTACCATGAAAGCAATGATTCTTGCCGCCGGTCGAGGTGAGCGTTTAAGACCGCTTACCGATACAACGCCGAAGCCGCTATTAAAAGCTGGTGAACATAGCTTGATTGAATATCATCTTATGGCGTTAAAGAAAGCCGGTATCGATGATATTGTGATTAACTTATCGTGGTTGGGCGATCAAATTGAAAGTCAGTTAGGTGATGGTAGTCCATACGGTGTGAGTATCCGATACTCATATGAAACAGGTCAGGCACTTGAAACCGGTGGTGGTATTTTAAAGGCACTGAGTTTATTAGGAGAAGAAGCCTTTATTGTTACCAATGCCGATATCTGGACCGATTACGCTTACCAACAGTTACCATCATCATTAAAAGGACTGGCTCACCTTGTTATGGTGGACAACCCGCCGCAACATCCACAGGGTGATTTCGCGTTGGAACAAGGATTAATTCATGACGCGGGTAGTCATTGTAAAACCTTTAGTGGCATAGGCGTTTACTCCCCTGATTTATTTAAAGACACTACCGATACGATTTTTCCTTTAGCACCACTGTTGCGAGCCGCCATGCAGCAAGATTTAGTGAGCGGTGAACATCATCAGGGGCAGTGGTTTGATATCGGTACGGTTGATCGTTTGCACTCACTCAATGAGCAACTCAAGGGCAAGACCAATGGGTGAAGAGATCGATCGCGGTTCTTTTTCTGCGGATGATTTTGCGCAGTTTAAAGAGAGTCTGCAGCAACAAACAGTCCTGTTGAAAAACTGGTTTGATGAGGGTGTTTTTTCGCAACAGCGTAGCAGCGGTGGTTTTGAGCTGGAAGCCTGGCTGGTTGATAACAATGCACAACCTTTACCCATTAATGAAACCTTTATAAAAAAACTAAATAGTGATCTGGTTGTACCTGAATTAGCAAAATTTAATATCGAATTAAATGGCACACCACAGATTTTACAAGATAATGCCTTGCATAAATTACAAGCAGAACTGGAACAGACCTGGCAAAACTGTGTTGAGACAGCTCACACATTAGAGAGTCAGTTGATCATGACCGGTATTCTGGCAACCGTTAAAGACAGTGATTTATGTCCAGAAAACATGTCGCGTATGCTTCGCTATCAAGCGTTGAACGAACAGGTGCTCAGGTTACGAGAGGGTAAACCTTTGCAGTTAGATATTAACGGGCATGAGTATTTACAGAGCACGCATTATGATGTGATGCTGGAATCTGCTGCGACATCGTTTCAAATTCATCAACAAATACCAGCAAATAACGCAGTGCGTTATTACAATGCAGCATTAGTGATTGCCGGTCCTTTGCTTGCGGTATCAACCAATTCACCGTATTTATTTGGTAAGCAAGTTTGGGAAGAAACGCGTGTGCCATTATTTGAGCAAGCAGTTGAATTGGGGGGGATTGGTGGCGCTGCTTTTGGTCCGGTAAAGCGGGTCAGTTTCGGTAGCGGTTATATGCATGATTCACTGATGGAATGCTTCACAGAAAATAACGAACATTTTCCAATTCTATTGCCACTGGTGGGCGTAGAGAGTCAGGATGATGCATTATCGCGTCTGCCACATTTACGTATGCACAATGGTACGGTTTGGCGCTGGGTACGACCCTTAATCGGGTTTAATGCAGATGGTACGCCTCATTTACGAATTGAACAGCGAGTTGTGCCATCGGGACCATCAATTGTTGATGCGATTGCCAACGCGGCTTTCTTTTATGGCTTGATGGAGTCGTTGGTAACAAGAGACAGCCCGATTGAGCAGGAAATTGATTTTGCCATTGCGCGTGATAATTTTTATGCCGCAGCAAGAGATGGTATTGCGGCACAACTTTGCTGGCAGTCGAAGAAATGTTCCGCACAAACCTTGTTAACACAACAGTTACTTCCCCTGGCAAGACAGGGGCTGGCTAGTTTGGGTTTGGATAAACAGGATATTGAGTATTATCTCGGTATTATTCAGTCTCGAATTGAAACAGGGCAAACCGGCAGTGTCTGGCAGCGACAATCTGCCAATAAATTGAACGGTGATTTACAGGCAATGACGTTGCAGTATCTTGAGCATCAACAATCAGGGCGACCTGTTCATGAGTGGGTCGTGTAATGACCAATCATTTATTACATGAGTTCGATTATTTGCCGGAAGGGTTATTGAGCTGTGATGCGAGTGAATTGCATCAACATTTACCCGGCCCATCGTTAATACATCTTGAAGGTCGCCGGAAGGCGCCGCTGTTTGTTTCGGTGTTATTGCATGGTAATGAGCCAGTTGGCTGGCAAGCGATTCAATTATTGCTGCAGCGATATGCAACACAGGAAATGCCGCGTAGTTTGTCACTTTTTGTGGGTAATATTAGTGCGGCGAAACTGGGCATGCGCCGGCTTGATGGTCAGCCCGATTACAATCGTATTTGGCTTAAACAAAATCAGACTGAGCAGACCGAAGAACACCGTATGGCTGCCAACATTGTTGCTACGATGCGTGAGCGGCAACCTTTTGCCAGTATTGATATTCATAACAATACGGGTTTGAACCCGCATTACGCCTGTGTGAACCGGGTTGATAATCAATTTTTCTGGTTGGCAACCTATTTTTCCAGGACGGTGGTGTATTTTATTCGCCCCGAGGGTGTGCAGTCCGCTGCGTTTGCTGAACTTTGTCCCTCCGTAACAGTGGAGTGTGGTCAGCCAGGTCAACAGCATGGCGTGGAACATGCCGCTGAGTTTTTAGATGCCTTGTTAAACCTTGCCGAGTTACCGGATAAACCTGTGCCCGAGCATGATATTGATATTTTTCATACCGTGGCGATTGTGAAAATACCGGCACAGTTCGAATTTGGTTTTGCGATGCCGGATGAATTGGCAAACTCGGCCGATCACATTCAATTTGTAAACGATCTGGATCACATGAATTTTCGTGAATTAACACCGGGGACGGTACTGGCAACAGTGCCAGAAGAGAGTGATTCAGTGCGGCTAGAAGTGATTGATGATAATGGTGATGATCGTTGGCAAGATTATTTTAAAATCGATGAACAACAACTATCTGTTGTACAAGCGGTTATGCCATCAATGCTAACGCTGGATAAAAAAGTCATCAGGCAGGATTGTCTGTGCTACTTAATGGAGCGTATGCCGCTACCAGCGAAGAATCAGGATTAGGCGCTCTTACGAACCGGATTCAGTTTGTTCAGAATACTCGATTTTTGACCTTTCTCATGTGTCGCAATCAACTTGCCATTAATGCAAGCACCACGGCGTATTTCAATACGTTCGTAATAGACATTGCCATTAACGTGAGATTGAGGGTGTAGCACAACACTACCGGTGGCATGAACATCGCCGTTGATCGTGCCATTGATTTCGGCATCACAGGTTCTGACACTGCCATCAATAATGCCCTCGTTGCTGAGTGTCATACGGGCAGATTCGCCAGGCTTGCTTTCGATACTGCCGATAACACGTCCATCAACATGCAGACCGCCACTAAAGGTGAGATCACCGTTGAACTCGATACCGTTGCCGATGAGACATTGTACGGCAGAATTAGCTTTTTTAGCGTTTTTTTTGTCCGACATGATACTTCCTTTCCAATAATTAATAAGCCCGGACGATTAATAATAGCAGAAATTTTGGAGGCTGCATTTGCCAGAAAGGGCGGATTAAGAGACGTTTTCACCAGATGCTTGTAGATCGGCATGGTAAGAAGAGCGCACCATTGGACCGCTGGCGACATTATCAAAGCCGATAGAACGGGCATACTCGCCAAGTTCGTCAAATTCTTCAGGTGTAACATAGCGTGAGACAGGTAGATGGTAACGGCTGGGCTGCAGGTATTGACCCAGTGTCAGCATATTCACGTCATGGGCGCGAAGGTCACGAAGTACTTGTTTTACTTCGTCTATTTCTTCGCCAAGCCCAAGCATAATGCCTGACTTGGTGGGCACGTCTGGATAACTTTGCTTGAAGCGTTGCAGTAATTTGAGCGACCAGGCGTAATCAGAGCCCGGGCGAGCTTGTTTATAGAGTCGTGGAATGGTTTCAAGATTATGATTAAACACATCCGGTGGCGCTTGATCGAGTAGCGCCAGTGCGACATCCATACGACCACGGAAATCCGGAACCAGAATCTCAATCTTGGTCGTTGGTGACTGTTGGCGGATCTGGTCAATACAGGCAACAAAATGTGCTGCGCCGCCATCACGCAGATCGTCGCGATCCACCGAGGTAATCACCACGTATTTCAATCCCATATTCGCAATGGTTTCACCGAGCTTAAGCGGTTCATCTTCATCAAGTGGTTTAGGTCGACCGTGGGCGACATCGCAGAAAGGGCAACGGCGGGTGCAGATATCACCCATGATCATGAAGGTAGCTGTGCCGTGAGCAAAACATTCGCCAAGATTGGGGCAGGCGGCTTCTTCGCAGACAGTGTGTAATTGTTGCTCACGGAGCAGACGTTTTAATCGTTCTACTTCGGGTGCGTTATGAGAGCGCCCACGGATCCATTTGGGTTTACGCAGCGGCGTCACTGTTGGCTCAATCTTGATAGGAATACGGGAAACCTTGGATTCGCCTTTCAATGGGTTTTTGGTTTTTCGTGTTTCGCTCATTATCTACTCGGCTATTGCCAGACCCTCGGGTCGTGTTGGTTCATAAACGCGCGCATTGTAACCCAGTTCATCACAAAGTAGTGCACAGAGTCGATCACTGAGAATTGCCTGAGGGTCATTAATGCCTAAATCACGACACTGGGTCACGGCTAAACCCGCATAACCACAGGGGTTGATACCCTGAAAAGGCGCCAGATCCATATCCACATTAAGACTCAGACCGTGATAACTGCAACCTCGGGTTATGCGTAAGCCGAGCGCCGCAAGCTTTGCATCATCCACGTAAACCCCCGGAGCATCGCTGCGAGCAACACCGTTTATTTTATAGTCAGCCAGTAATTTGATAATACTTTGTTCCATGGCAGTAACCAGATCGCGAACACCTTTACCCATTCGTGTCAGATCAAGCATGACATAAAGCACTAATTGCCCTGGTCCGTGGTAGGTAATTTGCCCACCGCGATCAATATCAACCACCTCGATATCGCCGGCATTTAACAGGTGTTCCGGTTTGCTATTTCGACCCTGGGTGTAAACAGGGGGATGCTCAACGAGCCAGAATTCATCGGCAGATTGATCATCACGTGACCGGGTAAATTCACGCATAGCATCGAGTGTCGACAGGTAATCCTGCCGGCCTAGCTCCCGAATTATAATGGCATCTGGCTTTGCCATGGCTTACAACAGCATGAGTACATGTTCGTGGGCATGCAGTTCACGATAGAGGTTATCAAGTTGAAGCTTGCTTTGTGCCTCGAAAGTCACGGTAATTGAAATAAATTTCCCTTTACCGCTATCTCGCTTTTTGACGGAACCTTCGTTTAATTCATCGTCGATATGACGACGAACGATTTCCAGCACAATTTCCTCTAATTCAGGAATATTCCTTCCCATTACTTTGAGGGGGAATTGGCAGGGGAACTCAAATAAAGTGTCTTCTGGTGAATCAGCCATAATAGTCATTCTACTCGTTACTGCACATAAAGTGGGGATGGCAGCATGATATTTAAAGGGATTGTCCAATGAAACATTATCAATTATAGGGCTTTTATGGGTGAACTTTAATGAGATAAATTACTCGATAGTCAGAAAGTTTATGTAATATAGTCTTTCTAATCAGATTGTTGTTGGGAAATAAGAAGAAAGTGGATAGTAAAATTCGTAGTCCTCTCATTATTGCTTTTGCGGTAGTACAGTTATTTATAGTTGTCCTGACGTTGGCGGGAGCATATTTGCTGCTATCGGGTATTCAAACAATTGAAGATGTTGTTACGCAGAATACTCGGAAAACTGATTTGATTAGTGATATGCGCGTTGCCGCACGATTTCGTGCCCTGACATTAAGTCAAATGCAATTAATTGATGATCCATTTGATAGAGAAGAGGAATATGATCGTTTCAATGTATTTGGCACAGAATATATCGTAGCAAGAAATAAACTGGATAAATTAATAGATGATAATGAAGAAAGAGACATTTTTAATGATGCAAATGCATTAGCACTTAAAATAGGCGCGAGCCAGATAAAAATTGTTGATCTTATTCAAGAGGAACGTTTTGCTGAAGCAAAACAACTGCAGATAAAAAGTAGTATTCCATTACAGCGTCAGACAGATGATATGTTTGATCGAATGCAAAATTTACAACGAGAAAGAACCGCTAAAGCAGTCAGCGCCTCTGTTGAGGGGTTTCGTGGTTCATTATATGCACTTTTAAGTATGGCTCTGTTTGTCTTTATCGCCGTTATTTTTATAGGCCGTTTTGTTGTACAACGCACAATAAATTCTGAGCGTGAGATACAATCAAGAAGAATTGAATTAGAAGAAAAGGTGCAACAGCGAACCAGAGAATTAGTCATAGCCAAGGAACAGGCAGAACAGGCGAGCCAGACTAAAACTGACTTCTTGTCACAAATGAGTCATGAATTAAGAACCCCATTAAATGCAATTTTGGGGTTCTCTCAAATACTTCAGTTTAACAGAGACAACACTCTGACAGATGAGCAAATAAATAATGCCGCAGAAATACAGAATGCAGGTGTTCATTTACTTGAACTTATTAATGAATTGCTGGATTTGGCACAGATTGAATCAGGTAATCTGGAATTACATATTGACCGGGTCTCGTTGTCTGAGGTTATGAATGAAACCGTAAAAATGCTTGAACCACTAGCAGAGAAAGGACAGATAAAAATAATAAATTCGGTAAAAGGTGATGAGCTGGATGTTATGGTTGATAAGTTAAGGTTAAAACAGATTTTATTAAATATTATTGCTAATGCAATTAAGTACAATTATGAAAATGGTTTGGTTTATATTAATGCACAAATGTCTGGTGATTTTATAAAAGTATTCATTAAGGATACGGGCCAGGGTCTTAGTGAAGAAAATAAAGAAAAGGTGTTTAATAATTTTGAACGTCTAAGTAGCCATGGTGGTATTGAAGGAAGTGGTATAGGACTGTCCGTCACTCGTCATTTGGTTGACTTAATGGGGGGGAATATTGGTGTTGAAACGACCACTGATAATGGTTGCACCTTCTGGGTTGAACTTCCTGTAAAATAATCCCGATTTAATAAATAACTTCAGGTGAATAAGTGCAAGAATTTGAGTTGAATGGCAAGGAATATATTGAGTTACATAATTTGCTTAAAATAACCGGTATGTGTAATAGCGGTGGCCAGGCAAAACTGTTGATTTCTGAAGGATTGGTTAGTGTCGATGGCGCAATAGAAACACGTAAACGATGCAAGATTCGTTCAACGCAATGTGTTGAGTTTAATGGTGAATCGGTGAGCGTTATTTAACAATATGGCCAAACTTGTTTTCAGACTTAATGATGCGCCAGAAGAAGAAGCAGATGCGATAAGAACATTGCTTGAAGAACATCATATTGATTATTATGAAACGCATTCTGGAAATTGGGGTTTCTCTGTTGCGGGTATATGGATTAAACGTAATGAAGACAAGTTGCAAGCCAGACAATTAATTGACGAATATCAGTCGCAGCAACATTTTTCTTCGCCGCTTGAGGTTGAATCATTTTTTCAAATGCTGCTTAGACAGCCATTGCGAGTGTTGTTTTATCTGGCGATAATTTTATTTGTATTATATTTTTCGATCATGCCTTTTATGAGTATGGGCGAATAGGAAAAGAGGTTTGTAATGAGTGATTCTAAATGTTGTGGTACAGATAGCTGTGATACCGATGCAGCAAATAACGATGAACATCGTCAACAGGTACGAAGTGCTTATGCACAAGTAGCGAATGCCAGTAATGAGGGTGATGCTTGTGGCATAGAGAGTAGTTGTTGCGGGGTTTCTGATGATGCAGCTATTAATACGTTAATTTCAACACGTATGGGCTATAGCGAAGCCGATCTTGAGTTTGTACCGGATGGCGCCGATATGGGACTGGGTTGTGGTAATCCCCGTGCGATAGCATCGCTGCAAGCGGGAGAGGTTGTTGTTGATCTGGGTGCCGGTGGTGGTTTTGATTGTTTTCTTGCTGCGCAGGAAGTGGGTGAAGCAGGCCATGTTATTGGCATTGATATGACTCCCGATATGTTGAGTAAAGCACGTGCTAATGCCTCGAAGGGTAAATTCACCAATGTTGAGTTTCGTTTGGGTGAGATAGAACACCTACCTGTTGCGAATGAAACCGTTGATGTAATTATCTCAAATTGTGTGATTAATTTATCACCCGATAAAGCACAGGTTTTTAAAGAAACGTTTCGTATTTTAAAGCCAGGAGGACGTTTAGCGATTTCAGACGTAGTGGCAACTATTGAGCTACCTGAAGAAATGCGTAACGATCCCATGTTGATCGCGGGTTGTATGGGTAATGCGTCATTAATTGATGATCTGGCTGAAATGATAAAAGATGCGGGTTTCGAGAATATTCGTATTGAGCCAAAAGACGAGTCAAAAGATTTTATTAAAGACTGGGCACCTGATCACAATGTAACGGATTATGTTGTTTCAGCATCAATTGAAGCGATTAAACCATGCTGTTAAGACTACGTAGCTTCACCGCTGCGGAGTAATTGCTTGTGCTCTTGATAGCGTGCCAGCATATCCTTCCAGCAAGGTCCCGGTTTGCCGCTGCCAACGGGCTTGTTGTCGAGTTGCGTAACAGGAAGGATTTCTTTTGTTGAACTGGTTAGCCAAACTTCATCTGCATTTTGTAAATAGTCAAGGCTAATATCAGATTCACAAAAATCAAGTTCGGCATCTGCGGCAATTTCGAGAATTAAATCACGTGTAATACCGGGTAGTAGGCACTCATCTTTTGCCGGTGTAATAATTTTTCCATTTTTAACAATAAAAACATTACTGGCGGCACCTTCGGTTATTTTTCCATCGCGATTAAGAATAGCTTCATCGGCACCTGCTTCTCGAGCAATTTGGCGCATTAAGGTATTGGGCAGAAGCGCGATGGATTTAATATGACAGTAGCGCCAGCGAATATCGTCATGGGTGATGGCACTAACACCTTTATTCAGTTTTTCCTGACTAACCGGCTGCATCGGCGTGCTCATAACAAAGATGGTTTGCGATATTTCATCAGGAAAAACATGATCGCGTTTAGCCGGCCCCCGAGTGACCTGTAAATAGATTGATTGATCCTGTTTATTGTTGTCATTGCGATCAACAATATCTTCAATGATTTTCTGCCACTGTTTGTTATCAAAAGGATTTTCCAGATGAATGCCTTGCAGACTATTATTTAATCGTTGTAAATGTTGTTCTAGTCGAAATAAATGCCCACCATAGGCAGGAATAACTTCATAAACACCATCGCCAAAGATAAAACCACGATCTAAAACAGATACTTTTGCTTCTTCAATGGGAAGGTAATCACCATCCAGATAGACAATAGACATATTAACCAAACCAACCTTTAACCAGTAAAATAAACCAGTCAACCAGACGTTTCCACCAACTGCCTTGCTCGATTTCCTGAAGTGCAACAAGCGAACGTTCAGCAATAACCTTATCATTAAGGCTTACTTTTAAATTACCGAGCACCTGATGTTTTGAAATTGGCGCCTCAATAATGGATTCAAAGCTAATGCTTGGTTTGAGTTGTTTGTATTGACCACGTGGAATAGTGATATAGAGATCTTTTAGTAACCCCAGGGATACTTTATCGTCTATTCCTTTCCAGATATCGGTAGAACTGATTTCCGTGTTGGCATCATAGAGTTTATGGCTACGGAAAAAACGGAAACCATAACTGAGTAATTTCTGAGACTCCTGTACCCGAGCTGCATCACTTTTGGTACCCAGTACTACTGAAACCAAACGCATGCCATCACGAATGCCTGATGCCACCAAACAAAAACCGGCAGACTCAGTGTGCCCGGTTTTAATACCATCCACATATTTGTCACGCCAGAGTAATTTATTGCGATTGTATTGGGTTATGTTGTTGTAGGTGAATTTCTTTTCAGCATACATTTTATAATGTTCGGGGAAATCACGAATGAGTGCGCTACCTAATGTAGCGAGATCGCGAGGTGTGGTGTAATGCTCAGGATCAGGTAGTCCGGTACTGTTTACAAAATGAGTGCCGTTCATACCAAGTTGTTTGGCATAGTTATTCATTAATGATGCAAAGGCATCTTCGCTGCCAGCGATGTATTCTGCCATGGCAACGGTGGCATCATTGCCAGATTGAATAATAATCCCTTTTAACAGGCTTTCTACATCGACTTGCTTGCCTACTTCTACAAACATTCTTGAGCCGGGCATACGCCAGGCTTTTTTACTAATAGTGACCTTATCCTGCATGGTGATATTGCCGGCTTTTAATTCATGGCTAATGACATAGGTTGACATCATTTTGGTCAAGCTAGCCGGCTCCATGCGTTGGTCGCCATTATTTTCAGCAATGATTTGTCCACTATTAAAATCTTTTAGTACATAGCCCTTGGCGGCCAGTTTAGGTGCAACGGGAACCGGGCTTGCCGCCTGTAATGTGAAAGAAGTCAATAGCGCGCCAATGAGATAGAGGCTCACAATGAGTTGATGGGAAGATCGAAGTAATGTCATAGCGTATGTCTTTTGTCGGTGTGTTTTATATTGTAGCGATTCATTAATCAATCACGACGTGTGCTTCGTTAATACCTAAGGAAGCTAATTGGTCAACCAGTTGATCGGCTTCCTCAACACTGGATAAGGGTCCTATTCGGACACGATAAACGGTATTACCGGTTGCGTTTACGGTACTGATTTTAGCGCGTTCAAAGGCCGCGTTATGTAACTTATGGTGGAGCTGTTGAGCATTGTATTGACTGGAAAAAGCACCTACCTGTAAATACATATTGTGTATTGCTGTTTGTTTTTGAATCGATGCCTGTAGCGGCTGACTCGGTGCTGGTTTATTGTTTGCATTTAGCGCACGAATTTCAACAAGCCCTGTACCGCTGGCAGTAATCCCCAGTCGAGTTGCTGCCGCGTAAGACAAGTCAATAATGCGGTTAGGGTGAAAAGGCCCTCGATCATTGGCTTTGACAATAACGCGCTTGTTATTACGTAGATTAGTTACTTCAAGGTAAGTAGGTAACGGTAAAGTTTTATGCGCAGCTGTCATTGCGTACATGTCATAGGTTTCACCGCTGGACGTGCGACGACCATGAAATTTGGTGCCATACCATGAGGCGATCCCACGTTGCGTAAAACCTTCGCTACTGTCTTTAACATAGTATCGAATACCACGGACAACATAAGATTTAGGGTTGCCATAACGACTGCGGGGTTCATTGCGAGGCACAGCATCGGGTACCGTTGATAAATCATGATGGTTGGTTGGCGCACTATCACCTTTCTCAAAAAAGGTGGGGGCACTACCACAGCCGCCAAGCAGAAGGCTGCCGAACAATAAAAGAGCGAAACCGCTTAGTTGCTGTTTAGATATCATCATGTTTTCTGGATTCATTATGGCGTTGACGGATTTTTTCAGCGAGTTGATATACCGCCATGGCATACAATGCACTGTGATTATATCGCGTAATAACATAAAAGTTATTAAGACCAAGCCAATGCTCATTGCCTTGAGCCCCTTCCAGGTTGATGACAGCTGCCATTGCGTTACTACTAATATCGTTATCGATGTCAGTAAAACCATTTTGACGCAGGCTGTTTACAGTATGGCTTGGCTTAAGACTCTTTTCTTTTAGTAAGGCTTCATCGGTATTTTTAGACGGGGTCATTTTTTGTGTGATTTTATCACCGCGCTTCCAACCATGACGAACAAAGTAATTAGCCACACTACCAATAGCATCGGCAGGGTTGTTCCAGATATCACGTTTGCCATCACCATCAAAATCAATGGCATAGCTACGGAAACTACTGGAAATAAACTGTGGTTGACCCATTGCGCCAGCATAAGAGCCTTTTAATGAGAGTGGGTCGACTTTTTCCTCACGTGTCATGAGCAAGTAATGTTTGAGCTCACTACGGAAAAATTTGCTTCGAGGAGGGTAGTCAAAGGCAAGTGTTGAGAGTGAATCAATAACGCGGTAGCTACCGGTGTTACGACCATAACGTGTTTCAACACCGATAATACCCACAATGATTTCAGCAGGTACACCGTACTTATCTTCTGCCTGTTTTAATAGATCGGCGTGCTTGTTCCAGAATTCCACACCCAGATCGATACGTGATTGAGTAATAAATATAGGTCGGTAGGCATGCCATGGTTTTCTCTCGGCAGGTCGGGAAATAGCCTTGATGATAGATGGCTGTATACGCGTTTTAGCAAAAAGTGCTTCAAGGGCGGCTTTATCAAAACCATGTTTATCCTGCATCTCATTGATAAATAAGCGGATATCTTTGCGTTGACTCAGGTTTTCTGCAGCGGTTATCGTGCTTGCAAACAGGCTAATGCTGAGTAGAGCAGTAAAAATGTTGATGTATTTAAACATGTGCATCCTAATTTATAATTGACTCGTTATTGTGACAACAATTTTCGGTGAGTGTGCAATGACATGAGGATACCGAAAGCAATCATTAAGGTCACCATTGATGTACCGCCATAACTCACCAGCGGTAAGGGAAGACCAACAACCGGTAATAGCCCTGTCACCATGCCAATATTAACGAAGATATTAAAGAAAAAAGTAATCGCGATACTACCGCCAACTAATCGACCAAAGGTATTTTGTGCTTGCGCAGAGATGTATAAACTACGCGCGATGATAAACAGGTAAAGGGTTAGTAGAACCAGAATACCCATGAGACCAAATTCTTCACCGAAGACCGCAAAAATAAAGTCAGTGGAACGTTCGGGTAAAAATTCCAGGTGAGACTGTGTGCCATTTAACCAGCCTTTGCCGTAGATGCCGCCTGAACCAATTGCAATTTTTGATTGAACGATATGCCAACCTGAACCAAGCAAATCCTGTTCCGGGTTTAAAAAAGTTAATACGCGTTGACGCTGGTAATCGTGCATGAAATACCAAAGTGCAGGTGCCGCCGCAATAGCCGCAAGCATGGCACTGAAAATATAACGCCAACGAATACCCGATAGCAGCATCACAAAAACCCCCGAGCTGGCGATCACTAACGAGGTACCTAAATCAGGTTGTTTGGCAATCAGCAACGTGGGCACGATGATAAGAATGATACAAACCATGACTCTGGAGGGTTTAGGTGGCAAAGGCGCATCAGCTAAATACCAGGCGAGCACCATTGGCAGGGTTATTTTGATAATTTCAGAAGGCTGGAAACGGACAAAGCCAAGATCAAGCCAGCGGCTGACGCCTTTGCCTTCACCAAAAGCTAAAACAGCTATGAGCAATACAATGCCAATGGCAAAGAGCCACGGTGTCCAGAAACGAAGTTGTTGCGGAGGAATTTGTGCAATAACGACCATAATACCAAAGGCAACAGCAAGACGAGTGAGTTGACGGTAAATGATGGCTTCGTTCTGGTTGCCCGCACTGTATAGGATGACAAGACCCAGAGCGGCGGTAAGCAGTAAACCAATCATTAAAGGCACATCAATATGGAAGCTTTCTGCCAGTGAATAGCGGCGTCGATTCGCAGCAGTGTAGTTATTGCTAATCATAATCCCTTTCCTAGTAGATAGGCATCCATTACTTTACGTGCCAGTGGCGCGGCGACATGCCCACCACTGCCACCGTTTTCAGCAATGACGGCAATGGCAATAGTGGGTTTTTCAAATGGCGCAAAGCCGATAAAAAGAGAATGATCGTGTAAGCGTTTATCCAGTTCTTCGGCATTATATTCAGCATCTTGTGCAATGCCAAAAACCTGTGCGGTACCGGTTTTACCTGCGATCTTATAGCTGGATCCTTGTGCACTACCTCGAGCGGTTCCGCGGGCACTGTGGAGTACACGCATCATTGAGCGTTTAATTTTTTTCCAGTTTTGAGGGTTTTTTAACAGCACCGATTTATAGCGTGTTGCCGGTGTTAATATTGGCTCAGGATCATCAGCACCTTGCATTGAATGAACAATCGAAGGTCGAAAGTGTAAGCCATCCATAGATAGCGTGGCGGTTGCTGAAGATAACTGTAATGGTGTTGTTAAAGTAAATCCTTGCCCGATCCCTGTGATTAATGTCTCGCCAGGAAACCATGCTTGATGACGTTTGCGGCGCTTCCATTCACGTGATGGAAATAAACCGGGCAGTTCACCGAGAATATCAATACCGGTTTTCTTGCCAAAACCAAACAGGCTCATGAATTTGTACATTTTATCAATACGAAGTCGTTGCGCCAGTTCGTAAAAATAAACATCACAGGATTGCACAATTGCCTTGTCGAGATCCGTGTCGCCGTGACCTCGTTTTTTCCAGTCACGATAGCGTCGATCATCTCCTTCGAGCTCATACCAGCCGGGGCAAAACAAACTATTATTGGCAATACCCGCATCAAGTCCGGCAAGTCCGATAAAGGGTTTGACTGTAGAACCGGGTGGGTACTGACCAAGGATGGCTCGATTAAAAAGTGGTTTATCAGGGGAGTTGCGTAACGCCGCGTAGCTTTTACTGTCGATGCCCGTGACGAATGGATTAGGGTCGTAGGCAGGTTTACTGACAAGAATTAAGACTTCACCATTTCTGGGATCGATGGCAACAATTGAACCTCGATATTCGCCTAATGCTTCATCGGCAAAGCGTTGTAGTTTTATATCAATATTTAAGGTTAAATTTTTTCCTGCGATGGGAGGGGTTTTATCAAGAATACGCAGGGTGCGATTTTGCGCATTGACTTCTTCCTGTTGGTAGCCAACTTGCCCATGCAGTATTTTTTCATAAGAGCGTTCAATCCCTAGCTTACCAATATGTGTGGTAGCGCTGTAATTTGCAGAATCAATCCGCTGCAGTTCTCGAGTGTCGATTCGACCAACGTAACCAATCGTATGCACGCCGGCTTCGCCGAAAGGATAGTAACGAATAAGTCGCGCTTGAATGCTGGCGCCCTTGAACAAATGTCGGTTAACGGAAAACCGGGCAACTTCTTCTTCAGTCAGACGGTAACGTAGAGGAATACTTTGAAACCGGCGTTTTTGTTTTACCAGGCGTCTGAAATGTTTTCGATCACTATCACTAATAGGTATCAGTTTATTGAGGCGTATTAAAGTATCGTCAATATCTTTTATTTGTTCGGGAATTAACTCAAGGCTGAATGAAGGAATATTTTTGGCTAGTAATAAACCATTCCGGTCATAAATCAACCCGCGAGTAGGGGGTAATGGAACAATCTTAAGGCGGTTTTTTTGCGATAGCGTTGTATAATGTTGATGGCTGAAAATTTGTAAATAAACAAGTCTGCCAACAATCCCTAGCATCATAATAATAATGACTATGATCGCGACAATAGCACGCTGTTTAAATAATCGTACTTCACTGGTGTGATCTTTTATATGTAATTGACGAAACATGGCTTATGTCACGCGGAAGTGACGACGTGCCCCACGCATAACGACAAATAGCCATGGCCAAAGGATTGCGCTACTGATAGAAGGTAACCAATATGTCCAGCTTCCTGGCGTTTTACCGATAATACCCAGTATCCAGAGTGTGAGTAGTTGACTCATTGCCACTAAAACAAGTACTGCCAGTGCCTGTTGACCTAAAGGATAAACACGGATGCGTTGATATAATTTAATGGTCAGAAAGGCAACAATCGTTAATGACAAGGCATGCAGACCAAGTAAATTCCCCAGGGTCACATCGAGCATTAGCCCTGCTACCCATGCCCAACCAATACTGATTCTGGAAGGAAGCGCCATACACCAATAAATAGTGACCAGCGTTATCCATTCCGGACGAAATGGTTGTGCCCAACCCGGCAATGGCAGCATGGTTAATAGTAGTGCCAATACAAAACTGGCAAAGATAATGAATCCACCGTGATGACTACGAGGCATTATTTCGCCTCCGCATTGGTTTCGAGTTGTGGACCAGCACTTGGCCAGACGACTAATACTTCACGGCTGCGTTGTAAGTGAGCAGTCGGACGAGCGATCACTTCAAGGTAAGGCTCACCAGGATGCCTGGTTATACGGGTAACACGTGCAACGGGATAGCCCGCGGGGAAGCGTCCCCCTAAGCCAGAAGAAACGAGTAATTCATTTTCTTCAAGTTTAGTACTGCTGGGAATATGACGTAATTCAATTTCATTGGCTCGCCCTGTTCCTACGGCAATGGCTCGTTGGCCGGTACTGTTTAACTGAATAGGGATAGCATGACTTGGATCGGTGATTAACATGGCATTACTTGAGAAAGGACTCACTTGTAATATCTGACCAATAATGCCATCTGAATCCAATAGTGGTTGACCCGCATAGAGGTCATCATTGCTACCTTTGTTAATGACAATGCGGCGTGAAAAAGGATCAAGATCAACACGAATCAATTCAGCAATGAGAACCTTGTCGCCTACCTTGAATGATGAGTCGAGTAATTCACGCAAGCGCATGTTTTCAGATTTAAGTGATGCGTGTTTTTGTAATTGTGCTTTAAGAAGTAAATTCTTTCTACGTAGTTCTTCGTTTTCGCTGAGTAAGTTTGAACGAGATGATAAATTCACGCTCAAATTTTCGGCAATGGAAAAAGGTAGGTCAACAAGTTGTCGAATCGGTTCGATGACAAGCGATAAAGTCGAGCGCACTGTATCAAGATGACGGTATCGATGATCCATTGTCATGATGACAATGGATACAATAATCAGCAGGATAAAACGGGTGCCAAGTAACGGCCCCTGTGTAAACAGTGTTTTAATGGTTAAACCCCTGCTTCGTATTACTCCAGATCAAAAACGTCGATGCCGTGTTCATCGATCATTTCTAAAACCGTGCCGCCACCCCGTGCAACACAAGTGAGAGGGTCTTCAGCGATAATAACAGGCAGTCCTGTTTCTTCGCTGAGTAATTTATCAAGATCAGTGAGCATCGCACCACCACCGGTCAAGACCATGCCGCGTTCTGCAACATCAGCACCGAGTTCAGGCGGTGTTTGTTCCAAAGCATTTTTAACCGCACTGACAATACCGGATAAAGGTTCTTGCAAGGCTTCCAGAATTTCATTGTTGTTTAATGTGAAACTGCGTGGAATACCTTCGGCAAGGTTGCGACCTTTTACTTCAAGTTCTTTTACTTCGTTAGCAGGGAAGGCAGTACCAATTTCAAGTTTAATCCGTTCCGCGGTTGATTCACCAATTAAACTGCCGTAGTTACGGCGTACATAACTGATGATCGCTTCATCAAGATGATCGCCACCAATACGAACGGAGTCAGAATAGACAATACCGTTTAAAGAAATGATCGCTACTTCAGTTGTACCACCACCGATGTCTAACACCATTGAACCTTTTGCTTCACCAACCGGCATGCCGGCACCAATGGCTGCGGCCATGGGTTCATCAATCAAATAAACTTCACGTGCGCCAGCACCGAGTGCTGATTCACGAATTGCACGGCGTTCAACTTTTGTTGAACCACAGGGGACACAAACAACAACGCGAGGACTGGGGCGGAAAAATTTTGTTTCGTGTACTTTATGAATAAAGTGTTGCAACATTTTTTCAGTGACATCGAAGTCGGCAATCACACCATCTTTGAGTGGACGAATGGCAGTAATGTTGCCGGGCGTACGACCTAACATTAATTTTGCTTCCGCGCCGACAGCCGAAATACTTTTTGCGCCATTGTTGCCGCGGTCCTGTCGAATAGCGACTACCGACGGCTCATCGAGAACAATGCCCTGGTTGCGAGCATAGATCAGGGTATTGGCGGTACCGAGATCGATTGATAAATCAGTGGAAAACAGACCACGCAGGGAATTGAACATACTGGGAATTATCCTTTTGCTACATAAATAGTGCTGAATTATGGCGCTACTCTAACAATGCACAGGGTTTTCGGCAAGGCGCTAACTGTGATAAGTTTCGCATCCTGAATTTTTTTTTGGAGTTGAGATGTCATTAACGCAAGATGATGTAAAAAAGATCGCCCATTTAGCCAGATTGTCGCTTAGTGATGAGGACATTCCTGACTACGAAAAGGAGTTGTCTAACATCCTTGGTTTGGTCGAGCAGATGAATGCAGTGGATACCAGTGATGTGACACCAATGGCGCATCCGCTGGATATGGCACAGCGCTTACGAGAGGACGTTGTCACTGAAGAAAATCATCGTGATGAATACCAGGCAATCGCGCCAAGCGTAGAAAATGGTCTATATCTTGTGCCACAAGTGATTGAGTGAGCTTTTTTGCCTACACACCTTACTATATAGTTAATGATCGAAACATAAATTATGCATAACAAAACCCTTAGTGAACTCTCTGCGGCATTAAAAGCCGGCGAATTCTCCAGTACCGAATTAACCCAGCGTTATTTGAGCCGAATTGCCGAGTTTGATAGTCAAATCAATGCCTATATTACGGTCTCTGAAAAGCAGGCATTGGCTGCCGCCCGGGCTGCAGATGTGCAAATTGCTGCGGGTACAGCAGGACCCTTAACTGGTATCCCCTTGGCGCAAAAGGATATTTTCTGTACACAGGGGGTAAAAACCAGCTGTGGTTCAAAGATGCTGGACAACTTTATTTCGCCGTATAACGCCACGGTGATCGAACACTTCAATCAAGCCGGTTCAGTCATGTTGGGTAAAACCAATATGGATGAATTTGCCATGGGCTCCTCGAATGAAACCAGTTTCTACGGTGCAGTGAAAAACCCCTGGAATACCGACAAGGTGCCGGGTGGTTCATCGGGTGGTTCGGCTGCCGCGGTTGCAGCAAGGCTTGCACCCGCCTCAACCGGCACGGATACCGGCGGTTCTATTCGCCAGCCAGCCTCACTTTGTGGCATTACCGGACTGAAACCCACCTACGGGCGTGTTTCACGCTACGGCATGATTGCCTTTGCCTCGAGTCTCGATCAGGCGGGGCCGATGACGCGCACCGCTGAAGATGCCGCCTTAATGCTTAATTGTATGGCAGGTTTTGATCAACGTGATTCAACCAGTGTTGAACGTGAAGTGCCTGATTATACAGCGAATTTATCGGATTCACTGGAAGGGCTGACGATTGGTTTACCGAAGGAATACTTTGGTGAAGGACTCGATGCCTCGGTGGGCAAAGCCGTTGAGGATGCAATTGCCGAGTATAAAAAGCTCGGTGCCACGGTCAAAGAAATCAGTTTGCCGAATACCCATCTTGCGGTGCCTACTTACTATGTTGTTGCGCCGGCAGAATGTTCATCTAATTTGTCGCGTTTTGATGGGGTGCGTTTTGGTTATCGCTGTGATGATCCGGTTGATCTGGAAGATCTTTACAAACGTTCACGCGGTGAAGGGTTTGGTTCAGAAGTGAAACGTCGCATCATGATTGGTGCTTATGCGTTGTCGGCAGGGTATTACGATGCCTATTACATCAAGGCACAGCAGATGCGTCAGCTAATCAGTGACGATTTCAAACGTGCCTTTGAGGAGGTGGACGTCATCATGGGCCCTACTGCACCGGAGACAGCATTCGGTATCGGGGACAAATCAGATGATCCAATCACCATGTATCTATCTGATATTTATACCATTGCTGCCAATCTTGCCGGTTTGCCGGGGATGTCGGTGCCAGCGGGTTTTGTCAATGACATGCCGGTAGGCTTGCAGATTATTGGTAATTATTTCGACGAAGCGCGTTTATTAAATGTCGCGCATCGTTATCAACAAGTAACGGACTGGCACCAACGTGCGCCAGCCCAGTTCAAGTAACCGTCGGGAATCAGTTTTATGGAATGGGAAGTAGTCATTGGTCTTGAGATTCATGCTCAGCTCGCCACCAAAAGTAAAATATTCTCGGGCGCGTCAACCGCCTATGGTGCTGAGCCGAATACACAAGCCTGTACAGTCGACCTGGGTTTGCCCGGTGTTTTGCCGGTACTGAATCACGAAGCGGTTCAGATGGCGATTAAGTTCGGTTTGGCGACCAACTCAGCGGTTGCACCACGCTCAATTTTTGCGCGCAAGAATTATTTTTACCCTGATTTACCCAAAGGCTATCAAATAAGCCAGATGGACTTGCCAATTGTTGGTGAAGGCAAGCTGGATATTCGCCTGGAAGACGGTAGCGTGAAAACAGTCGGTATTACCCGTGCGCATTTAGAAGAAGATGCCGGTAAATCATTGCATGAAGATTTTCAGGGTATGACCGGCATCGATTTAAACCGTGCCGGTACGCCATTATTGGAAATTGTTTCCGAGCCAGACATGCGTTCGGCAAAAGAAGCGGTTGCCTACATGAAGAAAATTCACTCGATTGTCACCTATATCGATATTTGTGATGGCAATATGCAGGAAGGCTCGTTCCGTTGTGATGCCAATGTGTCTGTACGACCAAAGGGGCAGGAGGAACTGGGAACACGTTCTGAATTAAAGAACCTGAATTCATTCCGTTTTGTAGAACGGGCGATCAATCTGGAAGTGCAGCGCCAGATTGAAATTATTGAAGATGGTGGCAAGGTCGTTCAGGAAACCCGCCTTTACGATGCCGATAAAAATGAAACCCGTTCCATGCGCAGCAAGGAAGAAGCCAATGATTACCGCTACTTCCCTGATCCGGATTTATTACCGGTAGAGATTGATCAAGAAACAATTGAAGCGGTACGTGCAACATTGCCAGAATTACCCGATGCCAAACAGCAGCGCTTTACCAGTGAGTTCGGCTTATCTGACTACGATGCCGAGGTACTGACATCATCACGCCAAATGGCTGATTATTTTGAAACCGTGGTCAAAGCATCCGGTGGCGAGGCGAAATTAAGTGCGAACTGGGTCAGTGGTGATTTAACCGGTAGCCTGAATAAAGATTCAAAAGACATTGATGAAAGCCCCGTGTCAGCAGCGATGTTAGGTGGCATGATCAAACGTATTGCGGATAACACTATTTCTGGAAAAATTGCGAAGCAGGTTTTTGAAGCGATGTGGCAAGGCGAAGGCGATGCGGATGCAGTCATCGAAAGCAAAGGCCTGAAACAAGTGACTGACTCGGGCGCGATTGAGAAGATTGTTGACGAGATCATTGCTAATAATCAAGCGCAAGTTGAACAATACCGTTCGGGTAAAGATAAAGTGTTTGGTTTCTTTGTTGGTCAAGTGATGAAGGCAAGTCAAGGTAAAGCAAATCCTGCACAAGTAAATCAAATGTTAAAGGAAAAACTTAAGGGCTAAATTTCTTTCGTTGATTGTCGTCATGTTGGTGCACGACAATTTTGTTACGCCCCGTTTGTTTTGCAGTGTAGAGCGCATTATCAGAATGTAACAGCAAGCTGTTCAGTGATTGTTCTTTATCATCAGTTGGGTATTCCACACAGATACCACAACTGATCGTCATGCGAATATGTATATTGCGGTATTGAACTGGCGTTTGTTCTGTTGCCTTACGAATCTTTTCAGCTACCGCATGAACCCCCTTGGTTGTTTCCCCTAAGGTAAGAATAAGAAACTCTTCGCCACCTAACCGGAATAAATAATCATTAGTCCGTGAGTGACTTCTTAATAAAGCGGAGAACTCAACTAAACATTGATCACCTGCGAGGTGCCCATGTTCATCATTAATATTTTTAAAATGATCAATATCAATAATAATGGCGGCTAAGGGCGCTTTGTCTCGTTGTGCTTGCGCCTGTAGTTTTGGGAATACTTCAAGTAGATGCCGACGATTATATAAATGTGTCAATGTATCTGTAATCGCAAGTACTTCAAGTTCAGTTTGTGCTTTTGAAATAAGCGTTTGTTTCTCCTGCAAGCTGCGAATCATATTTGAAAAGTGATTCCTGAGATAATCGATCTCATTTCGAGGCGTCACTTTGGTGACAGAGGGTAATTTGCCATCGGCAACCTCATTAGTGATAGCAAGTAATTGTTTAATAGGCTTATCGAAATCCCTTAAAAATATAAGCCCTAAAACAAGCACCCCAAGAATTCCGAAAGTAATAATAAAGATTAATAGTTGTCGAAACCGCTTTATGTTGTTTAACAGGCGGCTTTCAGATACACCAAAATAAAAACGAATATTGTTATTGGTAGCGTTATTAATTTTAATTTGAGTAACAATGTAATTGTCATTCATTACGGGTATATTTTTCTCCTGAGGTAATAACGGTTTTTTTATTAATGATGGTATGGTGCTAAGAGCGATAACGTCTTTGTTGGTAACAAATACGCGACCTTTGGTTATATTCTCCAACTCTCTTAGCTTTTCGAAATCGTAGGTTCGCGTTAAAATAACATAGCCAATTAATTTTTTTAAATAATAAACAGGTGAGCAGGCAACAAGCTCAACACCATCTTCTGTTTGGACATAATGTATTTTTATACCGTCTTTGGTATTAAGTGTCATAGGATCAATAATGGTATTATTGGTGTTGCCACTTATAATTTCCCCTTTCGTATTGGTCAGTATGCGGTTGTCGATGGGTAACCAGCCAAATTGTTGTAAAAATAATTTATCCAACGGTTCACGCTCAGCGTTAATTTCAGTTACAACATACATGTATTCCTGCATGCGCAGATTCTCACGAACGATTCCAGCGTATCGTTCAAGCTCGCTACGTTCGGTAGCAAGATAGGTATCGAGTAAACGAGACGTTCGTTGTAACTGCTGGTTGGCTTCAGTTAAAAGTATATTTTGTGTATGCCAGAATGAAAGACTGAGTGCTGTAGCAAGGAATACAGAAATGATAAAAATATAAAAAATCAGTCGGGAACGAAATGTTGTGAGCCTTAACATAGGGGTAATCAGTACTTGGTTGGTTTAATCGGTAATAATTCATGTTTACTGAATAAGGCCGGGTTGTTAAAAACTTCCTGCTGTGCCTGACGCATTAATTGTTTAAGTTCACTAGAAGCATCGTTGCTGGTAATGATAGATAGCTGGCGATAGAAAGGGTATTTGCCACTTTTTAAATTGTCACTGGTCGGCAATAATCCATTTACGCGGATAATTTTTGTATTTGAATTTTCGCCACGTAACCAGGCAGAACCGGCATGACCAAATGCGGATTTAAAATCACCGACACGTTTCACCATTTCATCAGCACTTTGTACATTAATTCGTTTAGTGGTGAATTTGTCTGGTTTATTTAGAATTGTTTTCCAGTGACCCGGGCGCTTTTTACAGTGTAGCCGCGTTACGACAATAATATTTTTATCCTCTCCACCTACTTCTTTCCAGTTAGTAATCTTGCCAGCAAAAATAGCTTTGACTTGTTTAATACTAAGATTGCTAACGGGGTTACTTTTGTGACCAAGAATCATGATCGGTTCGAGTGCCAATGGAAATACATCCAGTTTTTTTTGAGCTATTTCTTTATCACTGATGGGACAGCAAACCATACCAAAACTTTCCTGGTTGTTAGCCTGTTGTAAAGCGGATTTAACACCGGCATTACAACCTACGCCAAGCATGGATTGTTTGCCGAACAAGGTTATTTTACGACCACTTGTTTTTTCCAGTGCCGGCTTTATTTTATTCATGACGACCCACGATGAGTGGGCGCCTGCAGCGGTGTAGCTAATATCGCTCTTGGCCTTTGTTGCGAACGGCATCATCAACAAAACTGACGTAAACATCAGGATGATGATTTTCTGTAAAACATGATGCGCTAGCATTAGTGTCCCCCACAGGTACATCAATATCTTTCACTGGCGCAGGAAAACAGAACGGCTCAATGTCCTGCCTGAGTCGTCAATACGCCATTTATACTTAAGAGTGTAGTGTAATTTTTGAAAAAGTAAGGCTAAAACGATGAATTACAGGCAGAACAGGCGGGATCTTTAGGTAATTTCATTGTCCGCCATTGCATGCTGAGGCCATCAAATAACATGAGTTTACCGGCAAGTGTTTCACCAATATCCAATAATATCTTTAAGGTTTCCAGGGCTTGCATGGCGCCGAGTATGCCGACCATTGGCGCAAGGACGCCATTGCTGGTGCAATTAGTGTCTTCATCACCGTTATCCTGATAAAGACATTGGTAGCAGGGGGCATCGGGGGCATCGCAGCGAAATACAGATATTTGTCCTTCCATGCGAATCGCGGCGGCGGAAACAAGGGGGGTTTTTGCCACTAAACAGGCATGGTTGACAGCGAAGCGGGTAGTAAAATTATCACTGGCATCAATCACCACATCGGCATGTTTTGCGGCGTTAATGAGTGATTCATTATCGAGTTTTTTATTTTGTGTGATGATGTTGATGAGTGGGTTTATTGCTGCCAGGCGTTGTTTGGCTGAGTCTGTTTTGGCTTGCCCGATATCGTTGGTGTCATGCAGAATTTGGCGTTGTAAATTTGATAGGTCAACGTGATCAAAATCGACTAATTCCAGCGTTCCTACTCCGGCGGCAGCAAGGTACATAGCGACAGGTGAGCCGAGTCCGCCTAATCCAATGATTAATACACGAGCATCGCTGAGGCGTTGTTGTCCGGCAACATCAACCTGGGGCAGCATGATTTGGCGGCTATAGCGGAGTAGTTCATCGTCATTCATCTGTCTATCATACAATGAAATGGTGCAGGTTTAGCAGCAGATTAGCTTTTAGCGGTATTCGCGCCAGTGGGAAGGGCGTTCATCACGGCAACCATGGGGACGCCGTAAATAGCGACAAATATAGATATCGCGGGTGGTTTTGCTGTCTGTGTGATAGCCCATGTTGAGGCATTGGGTTTCTTCGGTAAATTGACATAGGGCACGGCGAAGTTTGCTCATGAGGCTGTTGTCCAGATGAAAGCCGACTTCTTTGAGTGCTGTTTCGATGATGTCTAAATTAACGATGCGTAAGTCGTAGCTGATATGGAGTTGGGTATTTGAAGTGGGATGAAGGTTTATTATGCCAGGGGCATCGGCTAGCAATAGCATTGCTCGCTGTGAGGGTGCGTCATCCTGATCGTGTACAGGGTCGAACAGGATATCGCGGTGCTTGATGCATTCGTCTGATTGGCTATCCATGTTTGTATCCTAGGACGATTGGTTAATTATGCAAGATCTATAAGTAGATTAGGAGTTAGTAATATTGTTGCTGGTTTCGGGTGTTCGGTGGCTATTCACGCCGCGCAGATCTCGCTGCGCTCGTTCAGAAATGCGGCGTGAATAGCCACCGAACACCCTCTTTATGTATCGCCTTTTATTCCTACGCAAGCTCGGTCGTTGTTGGCTAAATCTTGTTTGGTTTCTACGTTTAGATAACCTTGGTTGTGGAATAGGGCTTGTACAGCCTTGCCTTGGTCGTAGCCGTGTTCGATTATCAGGTGGCCATTTGGCTTTAAAAATGCCCTGGCTTGTTGGGTGATGTGACGAATGGCATCGAGACCATCGATACCTGACGTTAAGGCGAAGACGGGTTCACAACCGAGTTCAGCCGATTGCATGTGTGGGTCGTTTTCAGGAATGTAGGGGGGGTTACTCACAATGATATCGAAGCGTTGTGTGTCGGCGAAGGCGCTGCACCAGTTGCTATGGATGAATTCGATATTGTTGAGTTGGTGTTTTTGAGCATTGTTTTTAGCAATGTTTAATGCGGCAACTGAGAGGTCGGTGGCGGTAATTTGGCAATGCGGGCACTCACTGGCAAGCGCGAGGGCGATAGCGCCACTGCCGGTGCCTAAGTCGGCGATGTGGATGGGGCGGGTTTTTATCTCAGGTAATATCGCGAGGGTTGTTTCAACTAACAGTTCGGTATCGGGTCTTGGTATTAATGTATCGGGTGTAACGTTGAGTGTGAGTGACCAGAAGTCGCGTTTGCCGGTGAGGTAGGCAACGGGTTCGCCGGCGGCGCGCCGGCTAATGAGTCGGGTAAATTCGTCACTGATTTTTTTGTCCGGTTCATATTCCGGGTAGGCGCGTAAATAACTGCGTTGTTTGCCGAGTAAAAAGCTCAGGAGTATTTCTGCATCCAGTTCGGGCGAGTCGGATGCCGTAAGCTGTGCAGTAGCATGGGAAAGCAATTCATCAATGCGCGGCATCTTGTTGCCTAATCACCCATCGCGGCGAGTTGGTCTGCCTGATATTCATGACGCAGTGGTTCAATCACCTGATTTAAATCACCTTCTAAAATTTCCTGGAGTTTGTAGAGGGTTAGGTTGATGCGGTGATCGGTTAGGCGGCCTTGTGGAAAATTATAAGTGCGAATACGTTCAGAGCGATCACCACTACCAATTAAATCACGGCGTTGTTCGGCTTGTTCTGAATCCTGTTTTTCCTGCTGGGCACTGAGTAAGCGAGATTGCAGTAAGCCCATGGCCTGAGCGCGGTTCTTATGTTGTGAGCGTTGGTCCTGACATTCCACCACCGTCCCGGTAGGGATGTGGGTAATACGAATCGCAGAATCAGTTTTATTCACATGCTGACCACCGGCACCGGATGCACGGAAAGTATCAACTTTCAGGTCGGCAGGATTAATATTGATGGCTTCAATGTCATCGACTTCGGGCATGATGGCAACCGTACACGCCGAGGTATGGACACGCCCCTGTGATTCAGTTTCCGGGACACGTTGTACGCGGTGTCCGCCCGATTCAAATTTAAGCCGTGAATACACGCCTTTGCCGGTAATGCGTGCGACAATTTCTTTGTAGCCGCCGTGCTCACCTTCGTGCTCGTTAATAATTTCAAGTTTCCAACCCTGTCGTTCAACGAAACGGCTGTACATGCGAAACAAGGCGCCAGCAAAGAGTGCGGCCTCATCACCACCGGCACCGGCGCGTATTTCAAGAAACACATTGCTTTCATCGTGTGGATCGGTGGGCAGTAATAGAATTTGTAATTCAGCTTCGAGTTCTTCAATGATTTTCTTTGAGGACTTAATTTCTTCTTCGGCCATTTCACGCATCTCGGCATCGTCTTCTTCGAGCATGCTGGTGGCGGCGTCTAAATCGTCGACGGCAGAACAGTAATTGTTAAACACCATAATCAATGGGTTGAGTTGCGCATATTCTTTGGATAGTTCACGAAACTTATTATTATCGGCAATGGTTTCTGAGTCAGATAACAAGGCGTTAATTTCTTCAAGGCGCTCGGCAAGCGTATCGAGTTTGTTACGTATGGATGCTTTCACTGTATTAATTCCGTTTGTATTACTTAAGGGTGTTGTCGAGACATCTCGACAAATGGGGCTTAGGGGGTAAGCGTAGCTAGGGTTCTTCGCCGAGGTTGTATAGTTCACGAACAATATCCAGTACATCACGGCGGCCTTCAAAACTGGCTTGTCGCATACGGGTACTGGGCAGGTGGGTTAATTTATTGGTGAGTAAACGAGCCAGTTCTTCGAGAACGATTTCAGGGTTATCACCATTGCGGATGCGTTGTAATGCACGTTGAACGGTTTCATCACGAAGTTGTTCAGCGTGACCGCGAAAATCACGAATAGTGGAAATAGAATCCAGTGAACGAAGCCAGCCCATAAAATGCTCGACTTGTGTGTCGATAATTTCTTCTGCCTGACTGGCAGCATCTTGACGTGATTGCAGATTTTCCTGAATGATTTCCTGTAAGTCATCAACGCTGTAAAGGTAAACATCATCAAGTTCATCAACTTCAGGTTCAATGTCGCGTGGTACGGCAATATCAACCATGAACATGGGTTTGTGTTTACGTTGTTTGAGTGCGCTTTCAACACTGCCTTTACCAAGAATAGGTAAGCTACTGGCAGTGGATGAAATAATAATATCAGCTTCGGCTAAATGACTGGGCATTTCCGATAAGGCAATCGCATAACCATCAAATTGACTTGCTAATGCATGCGCACGTTCAGCGGTTCGGTTGGCGATAATCATGCGACCAATACCGGATTCATTCAGGTGACGTGCGGCCAGCTCAATGGTTTCCCCCGCACCGATTAACATCACGGTAAGAGGGCTGAGGTCGCCAAAAATTTGTTTAGC
Organism: Gammaproteobacteria bacterium; assembly: GCA_027006175.1. GTDB lineage: Bacteria > Pseudomonadota > Gammaproteobacteria > AKS1 > AKS1 > Sulfuriflexus. The sequence goes on along the minus strand of JALTKS010000001.1, from coordinate 3,869 downwards.
CAGTGAAACCGCGGCAAATGCAACAGAAACCGGACTATGACCAATCGCGGTATCGGTACGAATTTGTTTGGCGACAGAAAAAGTATGCTGAAACAATTTTGAGAGTGTTTTGCCAATAGTGCCAGCACTGCTCGCCTGCTGATAGGCATCTTTCATTTGACCAAGAATTTGTGGTTCGCCAAGTACCAGAGAATCCAGACCGCTGGCAACGCGTAACATATGGCGCACCGCGAGTTGGTCAGGATGTCGGTAAACATATGGTTCCAGAGAGCCATTATCTAATCGATGGAACTCCTGTAGCCAATCGAGGACTATATTACTGTTGGCGGCGTCAATTCCGCAGTAAACTTCCGTACGATTACAGGTCGAAAGAATGGCTGCTTCGTCTACAGAAGTGCGTTCTGTGAGGTCTTGAAGTGCTGTTTGCATTGATTCAGGGCCAAACGCAACCCGCTCGCGGATTGCAACCGGAGCTGTTTGGTGATTAATGCCAAATGCGAGAAGAGCCATAACTTTATGTATTTAATCAGCTTTTTGGTGTCATTTCATGCTATAACTAGTAACCAGAGCGTGAATGACGATTAACATATTAATAAAAGCAGCTATTATACTAAAAAATACAGCTAACGGATTTCCTATTTCGACTATTTCTATGTATTAGTAGGTACTATAAGGGCTCGGTTGCAATACTCAGCCATGAATAAAATGAGAGAATGATGACAAGAAACACGACGATTTTACTTTTAGCCAGCGCCTTATTGCTATCTGGTTGTTCAGCGTTAAATAAACAAGAACCAGTTGCCAAGGCGGTTGTTCCTGAGAAGAAGAAAGTCGTTATCAAGAAAAAGCCGCCGGTTCGAGAGGATCTTCCAGACGTAAACCTTGATGCTGATTTATTGTTCACCTTATTGTCGGGTGAAATAGCCGGCTATCGTGGTGAACTTGGTGTTGCTACTCAACAATATTTACGTGCTGCAAAAGAAACGCGGGATCCTCGAGTTATTCAACGCGCAGTGAGAGTGGCGAGTTATGCGAAGTTATATAAAGAAGGCCTGGAAGCAGCAAAACTTTGGATTGATGTTGAGCCTAACGATAAAACGGCTCAGCTTAACCTGGCAACCTTACAGTTTCGAAATGGTTTAAAAACGGAAGCACTGGGTGGATACGACAAGTTAATTAAGGCGGCAGCGGATAAACAATCATTTTTTATTACGCTGGGTAAGCAATTTGTTCGTGAAAAGAACCGCGAACAATCACTGGAATTAATGAAGCAGCTTGTTTCTCGTTATCCCAAAGTGGCATCAGCACATTTTGTGTTGAGTTCACTCGCAGAACAAAACGGTAAATTTGCGTTAGCCGAAAGTGCTATTCGCCAGGCAATGGTGCTGAAAAAAGATTGGACAGATGCGCAAACGCAATTAGCCCGCATCCTGCGTCTTCAAGGCAAAACAGATAAAGCACTTGGTTTCTTAAAGAGTGTCCTGAAAAAAACGCCTGACAATAAAAATATACGTTTAAGTTATGCGCGTTTGTTGGTTGATGCAAAACAACTGGATAAAGCGCGTAAAGAGTTTGAAATACTGGCCGCTGCTTCACCAAAGAACGCGAATATTTTATATGCCCTGGGTATTTTAGCGTTGCAATCTGACGATCTTAAAAGTGCAGAAAAATATTTTCAACAAGTAAAAAGCAAGGGTCGCCGTGGTTTAGAGGCAAACTATTACCTTGGGCAAATTGCTGAAAGTAATGAAAATATAGACAGTGCGATTCTTTACTATAGCCTGGTAACGCGTGGCGAATATGCGTTCAGTTCGCACTTGCGAATAGCGGGATTACTTGCGAAACAGGGTAAAACAGCAGAAGCGTTGTCAACATTAAATCGTTTATCGGTACGCGGAGACACCCAGTTTGTTAAAGTGGTACTGGCGAGGGGAGAAATATTTCGTAACGTAAAACGTTTTTCAGATGCAATGAAAAGCTATGATGAAGCACTTGAAAAGCTACCGGGAAATAGTGATTTACTTTATGCCCGAGCGCTGATGGCAGAACGTGTCGATCGCATCGATATATTAATGAAAGATTTAAAAACGATTTTAAAGACCGAGCCAGAAAACGCACATGCATTGAATGCACTTGGTTACACGCTGGCAGATAAAAAAGGTAATTATAAAGAAGCGTTGTCGTATATTAAACGGGCGTTAAAATTATTACCTAATGATGCAGCCATTATCGATAGTATGGGCTGGATACAATATCGTCTTGGTAATAATAAAGAGGCATTAAAATATCTGACACGCGCCTATGATTTAAATGATGATGCAGAAATAGCCGCACATCTTGGTGAAGTTTTATTAAAGATGGGTGAAAAAGTTCGTGGTCAAAAAGTTATTCGCAAAGGCTTGGAGCAAGCGCCAGATGACGAACGTTTACTTGAGGTCATTAAACGTTTCAAACTATGAGATATCTGCTTGTTTTTGTTTTTCTCTTCGGCTTGAGTGGTTGTGAAGTATTAGTCATTTCTGAGCCCGTTCCTTCAGCTGCAATTGATGTGGATGCTGCATGGGCTGCGCACAATAAAAAGTTAAACAATATTGAAGCCTGGAATATTGATGGACGTATTTCAATTCGCTTTGAAGAAGAAGCCTGGCATGCCACCTTACTCTGGCAACAAATTGATCAGGCATATCATATTCGTTTGTTTGGTCCCTTTGGTGCTGGTGCCATTGAGTTAAATGGTAGCCCTCAAAGTGTTGTTTTAACGCAAGATGGGCAACAGCAATATTCTCAGGATCCCGAACAGCTTTTATCTCAACAGGTTGGCTTGCGAGTACCGATTAACGGCTTGCGTTATTGGGCAGTAGGACAACAAGTTCCGGACAAGTCAGCCAGGATTGAGCTTGATGAGTGGGGACGCCTCGCTCAACTGGAACAAGATGGTTGGAAGGTTCGCTACCGTGGTTATGTCAAAACTGACGGTTATATGATGCCAAGCAAGATATTTTTGGATAATAAAGGTCTGGACGTGCGGATTGTTATTGACCGTTGGAAATTAACAGGGCCAAAAGCTTGAATAAGCAGGGCGATTGGTTAGTTAAATCAGCCCCGGCAAAATTAAATCTTTTCCTGCATATTACAGAACGTCGTGATGATGGCATGCATTGCCTGCAAACAATTTTCCAGTTTTTAGATTATGGTGATGATTTGTCGGCAAGAAGCCGGCAAGATGGCAACATATCGCTGCAGAACGATACATTAGGGCTTGGCAATGATAATTTGGTGATAAAGGCAGCTAAATTGTTACAACAGGCCACTCAATCAACGCTAGGCGCTGATATTCGTCTTGAAAAGCGTTTACCTGCCGGCGGTGGTCTTGGTGGCGGTAGTTCTGACGCGGCTACTATTTTAGTGATATTGAACCAGCTTTGGGGTTGTGGTCTCACTCGCACAGAGCTTGCAGAATTGGGTCTAAAACTAGGCGCAGATGTGCCTATTTTTATCCATGGGCATGCAGCCTGGGCTGAAGGTGTGGGTGAGCAATTTACACAGGTAACGCCGCCTGAGCCGTGGTATTTGGTCGTAAAACCAGCGGTTGAAGTCAATACTGGGGAAATCTTTTCCATTTCGGAATTGACACGTGACTGTCCTCCCATCACAATACGCGACTTTCTTGCAGGGCATGCAAGCAATGTTTGTGAGCCCATCGTTCGTCAGCGTTATCCAGAAGTGGATAAGGCACTGAATTGGCTAGGAAAACATGCTAAAGCAAGCATGACAGGGACAGGTAGTTGTATCTTCGCCGCGTTTGATTCCAGGCAGCAGGCAGAAGCCATACAGCAAAAATTACCTGATAATTGGCAAAGTTTTGTTGC